>JBPCON010000026.1:0-79310 GCA_051000215.1 Acidimicrobiales bacterium | reverse complement strand
GCCCCCGAGCGCGCCGCCGATCGCGCCGCCCCCGCCTCCGACGCCACCGCCCGCTCCGCCCGCTCCGGCTGCCCCTCCGCCTCCACCTCCGCCGCCGACTCCGACACCCGCGGATCCCCATGGCCTCGCGAGTGCGATCGGGCGCATGTCAGGCGGCGGGCTCCTCGGCGGTTCGAAGAAGGCGGCCAAGGCTTCGGCTACGGCGCTCGCCGTGCTCTTGCAGGAAGGCGAGGTCGTCGAGTGCCTTGTGCACGGCCAGCTCTACGGCGACGATGGCGTCGCCGCGCTGACGGAACGCCGGCTGGTGTTCGTCAACGACAAGGAGTGGGCGCCCGTTGTCGTGGCTGTGCCGGTCGACGCCACCCTCACGGTCGCGGGCATGCAGGACGATCGCACGGCGTCGCTGAGCTTCACGAGCGCCGGAAACGTGATCCAGATCGACCGGATCGGCGACCGGGCCCTGGCGATGGAGATGGCCCAACGCATCCGGACGAGAACGACCTGACCAACTAGTCGCGGCCTGGAGCCTTCAGGGGTTGTCGGCGTGACGCGTTGCCGTTGCCGTTGCTCTCGGCCGCGGGGGCCTGCTTCGATGTCGTGGTCGGTTTCGGTGCCGCTCCTCTGGCGCCGGAGCGGTTGATGGCCGATTCGTCTGTGCCGAGGTACGACTCGATCACCCGGGGATGCTCGAGCACCTCCGATGGTGGGCCCTCGGCGATGATGCCGCCGAGCTCGAGAGCGATCATCGTGTCGCAGATCGAAGACAGCAGCGGCATGTCGTGTTCGATGACGAGGATCGAGCAGCCGGTGTGTTCGCGTACCCGTAGTAGCAGAGGACCGAGGGCTTCGGTCTCTTTCTGGGCGACACCGCCCGACGGCTCGTCGAGCATGAGCACCTTGGGATCCTGGGCCAGGATGCAGGCGAGGTCGACGATGCGTCGCGAGCCCGTCGAGAGCTCGCCGGTGAGCTTCTCGCGAAAGGCGTCGAGGCGCATGAGCTCGATCAGCTCGTCGACCTTGGCAAGGACCGCCAGCTCCGACTCGTAGGAGGCCGGGAGCTGGAAGGCGGCAGCGACCATGTCGCGCGAAGCGAGGTGACGCTCGCGTGCCACGGCGATCGTCTCTGCGACGGTCAGCGATGGGTAGAGCAGCGCGTCCTGGAACGATCGCCCGAGGGCGGCCTTGGCACGCTCGTGCGGGGCCCACTCGGTGATGTCGACACCGCGGAGACGGACCCGACCCCCGTCGATCTCGAGGAAGCCCGAGATGCAATCCATCAACGTGGTCTTGCCTGCTCCGTTGTGCCCGATGAGACCCAGGATCTGGCCCTCCCTCAGCGCCAAGTCGACGTTGTCGACGGCGGTGATGCCACCGAAGCGCTTCACCAGCCCTGCGCACTCGAGCACTGTTGGCGCGTCGGGTGCGACTTGGAAGCGCTGCGCGAGCTGTGCGGCCTCCTTGATGTCAGGGCTGCTCGCGACCTCCTCTTCGACCGCTTCGGCTGCTTCGCCGAGCGCGGATGCTCCGGCGATGAACACCGAGCGAAGGATGTCGGGCCGCTCGAGCAGCTCGGCCGTCGGGCCCTCGAAGCGCACCTCGCCCTTCTCCATGAACACGGCGCGCTCGGCGAGGTTGAGCGCCACGTTGATCGACTGCTCGACGATCACGATCGTCGCGCCCCTGCGATGGATCTCCCTGACGACTTCGAGGAGCTGCGCCACGATGGTCGGGGCCAACCCGAGCGACAACTCGTCGATCATCAACAGCCGAGGGCGGGTCATGAGCGCCCCGCCGAGGGCGAGCATCTGCTGCTCGCCGCCAGAGAGGTTGCCTGCCATCTGGTCCTGGCGCTGCTCGAGGATCGGGAAGAGGTCGAAGACCTCACGGCGAGCTGCGTCGATGCGCGCGTTGTCGCCTCGGATGAGCCACGACGCGAGACGCAGGTTCTCCGCCACGCTGAGGGTCGGGAAGACGCCCTTGCCCCCGGGCATGAGCGAGATGCCGCGATGCGTCGTCACATCCGCCGACAGGTTCGTGACGTCTTCGCCTGCGAAGCTCACCGTCCCGGCTTTGGGGATCACCAGCCCGCAGACGCCCTTCAGCAGCGTCGACTTCCCCGCACCGTTCGTGCCGAGGAGGGCGACGATCTCGTGCTCGGCGACTTGGAAGTCGACAGCGAAGAGGATCTGCACAGGGCCGTACGCCATGTCGACGCCGCGGCAGTCGAGGAGGGGCTCACCCGGAGCGAGCGGCGCGTAGCCGTCTTCGGTCGTCGGGGCCGTCATCGCCCGACCCCGGCCCCGACCGGCGTGCCGGCGAGTGCGCCGCGCAGCAGCTCGACCTCGTCTGCTGGCTTGTCGTCGGTGTCGACGCGCTTGTCGGCGATGAGGCTCGGCACGAGGATGTCGTGGCGGTTGGCGACCCAGCGCAGGTATCTGTCGCGGATGGCGAATAGGGGCTGACCGAGCCCGCCAGGCAAGAAGAGCAGCACAACGAGGAGACCGAACCCGCTGACCGCGGAGCGGTACTCGCCAAGGGCCTTCACCGTCTCGAGGTAGCGGAACAGCAGCACGCCGAGAACAGCGCCCGTGATCGAGCCGAGGCCGCCGATGACGGCCGTCGAGAAGGCGACGATGCTGCTGATCGGCGGGAAGGTCCCCTGGCCGACGCCCCTGTTGAGCAGCACCTCCATCGCTCCCGCCATGCCTGCGATGACCCCGGCGAGCAGGAAGCCCGAGAGCTTGACGCCGGTGGTTGGCACGGCAGCGGCATCGGCAGCGCGCTGGTTGTCGCGGGTGGCGATCAGCACTCGTCCGTTGCGGGCCTTGCGCACGCCGAGGGCTGCGAGCACGGACAGCGCGAACAACCCGAGCGTCACGAGATAGCAGGCGTAGTTGCCGTTGCCTGTCGTGTCATTCAGGTCGAAGCGTTCCCAGAGCATCGGCCGGGCGAGGCTTCCAGGGATGAGGCTCGAGAAGTTGACAGGGTTGAGGAAGTACTGGTCGAGCAGCAGCGCGAAGGCGAGCGTCGTCACGGCAAGGAACAGCCCTTTGATCCGAAGGGCCGGCACACCGACGACGAGAGCGACGATCGCACCAGCGGCACCCGAGGCGAGCAGCACGAAGAAGAGGTCGGTGTTGTAGCGGTCGACCAGGTTCGCGGCGACCACGCCACCGACGCCGACGATGCCGAACTGGCCGAGGCTGATGTTGCCGGCCCAACCGGTGAGGATCACCAACGAGACGCCGACCATGGCCCAGACCATCGCGTGACCGGCGAGGCCTTGGTTGCCGATGCCCCAGGTCTTGGGGACGACGACCGCGAGGATAGCGATGAGCGTGATGAGCCCGGCCTTGACGAGGCGCACCTCGGGGAAGCGTCGAAGCTCGACAGGGATGGGTTTGACCACAGCAGTTGCCGACCACGACGAGCCCCCGGTGTCCTGGGCCCGCGAGAGCTTGCCTCGCTGCACGAGCAGCGCGCCGACGATCACCGCGAAGTACACGACGTAGAGAAACGATGGCGTGCCGGTCGAGTTGAAGCGCACGATCGCTTCGGTGATGCCGAGGCCGATGCCGGCGCCGAACGCGAGTGGGAGCGACTCCATCCGCGCGACCACAGCGGCCGCGAGCAGGGGCAGCAACACAGATGGCCCTTGGCTGAGCGCCCCTGGCTTCACCCCCTGGAACGGAGCCGAGAGGATGAAGGAGAGCGTGGTGAGCCCCCCGGCGATCGCCCACACGATCGTCGACAGGCGCCGGATGGGGATGCCGAGGAGCAGGGCGCGATCGGCGTTCTCGGCTGCGGCACGCACGGCGACGCCGGCGTCGGTCTTGAGGAGGAACCAGCCGAGCCCGGCGATGACGAAGGGGGCCACGAGCAGCACGAGCACATGGTCGCCACCGAAGGTGAAGTCGCCGATGCGAAAGGTCACGTTGATGGGAGGATCGAAGCTGCCGGTGAAGCTGAGGAAGCCGATCTTGCTTGCACCGAAGAACTCGATGCCGCCGAGCACCTGGGCGAGCCCGATGCTGGCGACGGTGAGCACCAGGCGTGAGCTGTCCTTGAAGCGCCTGATGATGACTATGTCGATGATCGCGCCGACGCCGACGCCGACAGCCACGCCGACGGGCAGAGCGACGAAGTACGGCACTCCGTGTTCGAGCACCATCCCGACCGACAGCACGCCGACCAGGCTGCCGAGCGCGCCGTGGGCGAAGTTGATGAACCGGTTCGCGCGGTAGATGAGCACCAGGCCGAGCGCGCCGAGGCCCGTGAGGGTGCCGTAGATGACGCCCTGCACGATGAGCCCGGGCGGCACACGATCCTGGAGGTAGGGGCCGCTACCGGGCAGCCGGTAGAGAACGATGTAGGCCAGAGCGGGACCGGCGACGGCGACCAGGCCTTTGGTCCGGTCGCTCAGCGCGCGCCACCGTTGTTTCACCGTGTCCATCAGCACCCGCACGAGACGGCCACGCCCGCTGGGATCTGACCCTTTCCGTAGCGGGCGCCGGGGTTCGGGTCGACCCAAGCCCCCTTCTTCGAGTTGTACTGCGAGACGGTGTTCGGATCCCAGTAGATCTCACGCACGTCGTCCTGGGGCGTGTAGTCGCCCGGGCCGTAGCCCCACAGCCCGGCCGGGCCCAGCTTCTTCGGGTAGGCGAACATGCCGGCTTCGAACGAGTCTGGCGTGAGTGTCGGCCCGGCCATCTGGATGCCCGTGGCGAACATGTACATCTGGTAGTAGATGAGATCGACGCTGAACGCCGGCTCGTCCTGGCGCACGGACTTGTAGGCGGCGTACCCGATGCTCTGCGTCGACGGCTTGCTCGCGTCGTCGCCCAGTGGGCTGATGCCGAAGCTGTGCTTGACGAAATCTGGTTGCCAGAGCTGGCCGACCAGGTCGAAGTCGTCGAGCGCGACGCCGATGTTGATGAACTCGGGGAAGTAGCCAGCGCGCGCAGCTGCGCCGGAGAGGAACACGGGGAAGATCGGGTCGCAGCCACACACGATGGTGGTGATGCCCTGCGACTGGAGCTTGGGCACCAGGTTGGCAGCTTGGTTCGACATGGTGCCGAGGTCGAGCTGGTAAGCGATCGGCGCGACATCCCACGACTTGCCACCCCTGTTGGCGCGCAGGATGTCCTCGCCTGCTCGCACGCACTCCTGGTACCACGGGTTGTCAGGGGCGATCGCCGTCGCGACTCGAGGTTGGCCCTGGAGCGCGCCGCCGGCGTTGATGGCCGGCTGGTCGAGCAGGCGCTTGAGCGCGTAGTCCGCGACCGTCTCCGTCACGATCGAGCAGTCGGTCGCCAGGCTCCACGAGTAGGGCCGCCGGCTGCTCATCCACTCACGCGACAAGTAGGGCACGCCGAAGCCGACGACCTGACGCTTGTAGAGCGCGTCGCCGTAGGGCTCTGTCGCTCCCGACAGGTCGGCGAAATCGCCCATGGAGGCAACGGTGTCGCCGTCGGCCTCTGCCTTGTCGATGCCTTGCCCGAGCAGCTCGTTGGTGCTCGAGCCGACGCCGTTGTAGAAGTCGATGACGATCTTGCGGCCGTAAAACTGGAACGACTTGTTGAAGTACTCGGCGAGCGCGGTGACGGTGTTGCGCACCGTGTCCGGCGTGTCGACCAGGTTGGCGCCGGCGAGCTGCGCGAGCGTCTGCTGGAAGCCCTTCTCGTCGAGCACGCGGAACGCCACGTGGATCTCCGTGGCCGTGACGCCCTTGGTGGTTGCGCCGCCGTTCTCACCGGAGAACGCGATGCACGGAGGCGAGTACGGGTCGCCGGTGACCTGCTCTGCGCGGTCGGGGCAGCCTGCGCCTGCTGCGACGGCGCCGCCGCCGTTCGCGGTCTCCGTGCCCGATGCGCCAGCGCTTCCTGCTGAGCCGGCCGAGTCCGCGGTCGCGCCTGCGCCTGTCGTGGCGCCACCGGCAGGACCAGCCGAGTTGCCCGGCGCGGTGGTTGTCGGACCTGAGGTTGCGGCCTTCTGCACCTTGGAGGGGACGAGGAGCGACATCGCGACGAGCAGCACGGCGAGGACCGCGAGCGGCCCGTAGCCCCTCAGCAGGCGCTGCCAGATGCTGAAGTAGCCCTTGGGTGGTTGTGAGGGTGATTCGACCGGTTGTGTTGCCATCGTTGGTTGTTCGTTCCCCCGTGCTCGTGCCCGCGAGCTACGCGGGGACCGGAATCTCACGCTGGGCGCGGCGCATCTTGCGCCTGTCGCCCTCGGCAAGCAGTGCCAGCAGCGCCAGCGACCCGAGGCCGACAGCGGCCATCGCCCCGCCCCGCTTGCCCTTCGTCGACGAGGCTGCGGCCGCGACAGGAGCTGCCTTCGCGACGTTGCCCGTCGGCGTCGAGGTGTTACCGGGGATCGCCGGCCTGCCGGGTGTCGCCCCGGTGCCCGCAGAACCCGCTGTGCCGGGGCTGAGCGTCGGGCTGCCGAGCTCGGGGGTGGCGCCGCCGAGGAGCCCACCGAAGCCCAAGTTGAACTGGTTGGCCGACACCTCGCCGCTCGAGGCCTGCGCGCCGCCGAAGAGGAGGTTGAACGAGCCAGCGCCCGTTATGGAGCCGAGAGCGATGTCGGCGATGGTGATCTCGGTGTTGGCCTTGCAGTAGGCCGTGAGGAGCGCGCTGAACGCCGGCTCGCGGATGGGCTGCACGCCGGTGATGACCCCGCCGAACAGCGCGTCGCGCGTCCCGTTGGGCACGACGGAGATGGCGAGCGGGTCGACGAACACGACCCCGTTGTCGATGTGCATCGAAGGGGGCGTGATGTGCATGCCGATGGTGTCGAGCAGCGCGTTGAGCTGGGCGAGGGCGGCGATCGGGTTCTCCACGGGGAGCGGAACACCGCCGATGGAGATCGCTCCTGCGCTGAAGGTGCCGGTCTGCTGGCCGTCGCTCGACCAGGTGGCGTCCCAGTGCAGGGAGCCGAGATTTATCGCGCCGGCGATGACGAGGGAGCCCACGTCGGCGGAAGCCGTCGCGATGCGCACGCCGTCGACGAGGCCCGATGTGGAGTGCGAGACGCCCCCTGCCATCGTGAACAGTCCCTGAGCGCCGAGCGGCGCGGAGGTGGTGATGGCCTCAGCGAACGGGTCACCGTTCACCGAGACCGACTTCGTGAAGCCGGGCAGGAAGCTCTCTTCGAGGGTTTGAGACTGGGGCTGGTCGGGCGCGCGGGTGTCGGCGATCAGCGCGTGCGGTTGCCCACTTGCCTCCAGCGAGGGTTTGCTGCCGTCGCAGCCGTAGGCGGCGAGGCTCGTCCCGATGGTGCCGAGATCGATGGCCTGCGACACGGCCTGCGCAGCGGAGTTCTGGTGGCTGGCGGTGGCCTTGCCGAAGTCGATGCCGATGGAGAGGTTGCCGGCACGTGGGTCGACCTTGATGGTGTCGGCGAACGCGGAGCCCTGCCCGGGCACGATGGCCTGGCTCGTCGCGGCCCCGCCCTCGCCCGTGGTCGCGAAGAAGGGCAGCACCAACACGGTTGCAGCGCCCATGGCGGCAAAGCGCGTCCGTCGATAGCCGCGGCGCGCCTCTCTCACTGCTCTCATCAACCCCCCAAGGTCGCCAGCACCAGTGGTCTGTTCACTCCGTTCGCCGCGGCAGCCGGATTCTCCTGCTGCGTCGAGACCTGGGAGATTCTCGCGCAGAACGTCGATTCGGTCATGGCGGCCCACATTGGTATGGTGTCAACCCACCACGCGGACGTGGCTCAGTTGGTAGAGCACAACCTTGCCAAGGTTGGGGTCGCGAGTTCGAATCTCGTCGTCCGCTCCACAGAAGGGCCCTTGCCGGGGGAGTGGGAACCTGGCTGCACGACCCTGCCCGGGGTCGCTGCTCGGGATCGCTGATTGGGATCTATGGACGAAGCGACACGAGCCCTCGAGGCTGCAGTGTGGGCGGTGGCGGAGGGCGTGGCCACGCTCGAGCAGGTCGCGCTCCTGGAGAGCGACCCTGCTGGCCAGCTGCGCACCCTCGAACGCCTGCTCGACGACACCGAGGACCGCCTCGACGCCGTCCGCGACCTGGCCGGGCCCGAACGCGACCAGGTCATTGCAGACTTCGAAGACGAGCTCGCTGCGCTCGACGCGGCTTACGACCTGTTCACGCGGGGCCCTGAGGCCGTCGCGGCCGCCGCGCTGGCCGACCCGGCAGGTGAGGTGCGCCTCCAGGCGTCGTGGAACGCAGGCGAGATCGTGGTGTGGGCCGGGGGGCCGGGCAGCTCGCCAGCGAGCAACGACGAGCTTGCCGATCGTCTCGAGGCCATCGGCGGGCCTGCTGTCGGCTGGAGCTTGCACCCAGGCGTTCCCGTGCCGGGCGGCGTGCGCGCGGAAGCCGTCTCGATCGCCGTCGGCGAGGCCCTCGGGTGGTTGGTCGCCGTCGGCGCTGGGCTGGGCGGCGACGGCGTCGGTTCGAGCGTCACGTGGCTGGGCCGGGTAGCGGTCGCCGCGGTGCGGCTTGTTGCTCGCGGCGCTGTGGTGCCCACGCTCAAGGCCGCGAAGCGCGCCGACGGCAAGGCCGTCGACCTTGCGGTGCGCTGGAAGCCTGCGCTCATCGACGACGACGAGCTCGCCGAGCTGGCCGACACGATGCCCGGACCGGTCACGGCGCTCGCTGCTGGAACAGGGCGCATCGTGGCGCTCGAGGTCCTGAGCGCCGTCGTGCACGCCATCGCGGCTGGAGCAGCGTCGCGGCTCGAGCTACCGGCACCCCCGCCCACGACCCGCTCGGTCGCAGCCGTCGCCGAGGCCGTCACCACACGCCTCGATGGGTCAGCTTTCGCAGCGCCCCTCACGGTCGGCGCCGAGGTGTCGAAGCGCCTCGAGCGGTGGAGCAAGGCGGTGACCGGCTCGGCCCGCGCCCGCCTGGTCGTGCAGCTCGACCCGCCCGACAAGAGCGATGCGTGGTTCCTCGGGGTGCTCGGGCCGAGCGCCGACGGCGGTCTGCTCCCCGTTGAGGTCGCCCTCTCCGACAGCCGATCGACCAAGCCTGTTGCCGATGAGCTCGCTCGCCTCGAGCGCATCCTCCCGGTGCTGTTGCGCCCTGGCGCCCTGCGTCGCGGACAGGTGTTCCTCTCCCAGGACGAGGCGTGGGAGCTCATGACCGGCACCGGCGCCAGCCTCGAGGCCGCCGGCTTCGAAGTACGGGTGCCGGCGATGTCTCGGCGCAAGCCGTCGCCCGGGCTGCGGCTCTTCGTCGAGCCGACGGGCGACAGCGTCGTCGGAGCCCACCAGCTCAGCAACGTGAGCTGGTCGGTCATGTTCGACGACGTCGAGCTGACCGCAGCCGAAGTCGCGCGGCTTGCTGCCGAGGCGCGGCCGCTCGTGCGTTCGCATGGCCGCTGGGTCGAGCTCGACCGCGTCGATCTCAAGGAGGCGGCTGCCGCACTTGCCGAACGGGCCAGCACGACCCGGCTCACCGGTGCGGAGATCCTGCGCCACGCCGTCGGGCTCGAAGGGGCCTCGCTCGGAGGGGCTCTGGCGGTCGATGGCAGCGGATGGGCAGCCGATCTGCTCGACAAGGCCAGGGCCGCGCCGACCGAACCCGTGACCAGACCCGAGGGCTTCGTCGGGGAGCTGCGCAGTTACCAGGCGGAGGCGCTGGGCTGGCTCGGCTTCCTCGATGCCGTCGGCCTCGGGGGCTGCCTCGCCCTCGACATGGGCCTCGGCAAGACGCCCACCGTGTTGGCCCACCTCGCCCGCACCCAAGGACACGGCACGGCGCTCGTGATCGCCCCACCCGCCGTCGTCGGCAACTGGGCAGCCGAAGCCGCCCGCTTCACCCCTGGGCTACGCGTCGTCGTGCACCATGGCGCGACCCGGGCCTCGGCGCAGGAGCTCGAAGAGGAGGCAGCGCGCGCCGATCTCGTGATCACCACGTACGGCACCGCAGTGCGCGATGTCGACGCGCTCTGCGAGCTCGAGTGGGACCGCCTCGTGCTCGACGAGGCGCAGGCGATCAAGAACCCCGCCAACGAGTCATCGCAGCTGCTGCGACGCATCCCCGCGCGCAGTCGCATCGCCCTGACCGGGACACCCATCGAGAACGGCCTCGGCGACCTCTGGTCGATACTCGACTTCACCAACCCCAACCTCGTCGGCTCGCGCCCGCAGTTCATCGCGCAGCTCGCCGGGGAGGGGGAGGCTGCCCTTCGTGCGCTCAACGGCCTCCTTGTCTTCCGGCGCACCAAGAGCGAGCCGGTCGTGGCCGCCGAGCTACCCGATCGCATCGACGAGCTCGATCACTGCACCATGACGTCAGAGCAGATCGGCCTCTATCAGGCAGTGCTCGACACCCTCGTCGTGGACTCGGCTGCCTCAGGCGGTGAGCCCAAGCAGGGTGCGATCCTCGCCGCCATCACCGCGTTGAAGCAGATCTGCAACCACCCTGCCGCGTACCAGGCCGACGACCGACCGCTGGCCGGGCGCTCGGGCAAGCTCGCGCGGCTCGAGGAGATCGTCGAGTCGGTCTTCGCTGCGGGCAAGCGCATCCTCGTCTTCACCCACTTCGCCGAGTGGGGCATGAAGCTCGCATCGCATCTCACCGAGACGACAGGCATCGCTGTCGCCTGCTACCACGGCAGCCTCGCTCGCGGCGCGCGCGACAGGCTCGTCGCGGAGTTCCAGGAGGGTGTCGGCCCAGGCGCGCTCGTGCTTTCGCTCAAAGCAGGAGGCACCGGGCTCAACCTCACAGCAGCGAACCACGTCGTGCTCTACGACAGGTGGTGGAACCCCGCGGTGGAGGACCAAGCTCGCGATCGCGCGTGGCGCATCGGCCAGACCCGCACCGTCGTCTCCCACCGCCTCGTGTGCCCCGGCACCGTCGATGAGCGCGTCGAGGAGGTCGTTGCCGGCAAACGCCACATCGCCGACCTGGTGCTGCCGAAGTCGAGCTCGCTGTCCGACCTCGACGCCGATCAGCTTCGTCGCGCCCTCGGGTTGCAACCCGAGGCGCTCCTCACCGAGGAGGACGCATGAACGCGAACTCGAACCCGAACGCGCCCCGGCGCAAGCCCCAGCAGCAGAACCGTCGCCGGCGCCAGCAGAAGGCACCCGAGCGCCCAGCCGACATGTGGCGACCTGTCGCGCCCCCCCCTGAGCCGAAGCCGATCGTGCAAGCCGGAGATCCGACTGCGCTCATTCGCTCGCTCGGGCACCCGCCGCTCCCGGGTCAAGGCACATCAGCCGAGCTGTCGATCGCGACAGTGGTCGAGCGCTCGGCACAGCTGGCCACCGCCCTCGCCATGTCGGCCGGCCTGCTCGCCGAGCCCGGGCACTAGTGACCCGTCAGGCAACGTTCGCCCGGTTCGAGGCCGGCCAGCGACGCCGCTGGCTACGTCCTCGTCGTTGCTGTAGGCCCACTAGAGCTGCCTCCTGCGTCCTTGTCAGCGACGTCGCTGACTCGCCCTCAACCGCCAAACGTCACCTGACGGGGCACTAGCTTCGCCGCGATGGACGACGTGCTGCAGTACGAAGGCAAGACGGTGGTCGTGACGGGCGCGGCGTCGGGCATGGGTGCGGCCACGACCGCCATCCTCGTCGAGCTCGGAGCCAAGGTGATCGCGCTCGACATCAAACCGGTGGCATCGGCCGTCGAGCGCTCGATCGAGTGCAACCTGGGTGACGAAGCCTCCATCGACGCGGCCATCGCCGCGATCGAAGGTCCCGTCGATGCGCTGCTGTGCTGCGCCGGCCTGCCCGGCCCACCGTTCTCCGAGCTCGACGTGTTCACCGTGAACTTCATCGGTGGCCGCCACCTCATCGAGGGGATGGTGGCGACAAAGGTCGCGCGTGGAGGTTCGGTCGGCTGGATCGCGTCGGCCGCCGGCGCTGGCTGGCAGCTGCGTGTCGACATGTTCCGCGGGCTGCTCGAGACCCCCGGTTTCGGAGCGGCCCAGCAGTGGTTCCTCGAGCACCCCGAGGCTGGTGCCTTCATGGCGTACACCGGCTCGAAATGGGCGATCAACATCTACACGGCGTGGCGCAGCCACGACTTCATCCGCGACAACGGTGTGCGTCTCAACTGCCTCAACCCCGGCCCGACCGACACCGCGATGATGCCGAGCTTCGTCGAGACCAACACGCTCGACGCCATCGACCAGGCGCAGGGCTCGATCGGTCGACACTCCACAGCCGATGAGCAGGCCTGGCCCCTCGTGATGCTGTGCAGTCCGCGCCTGAGCTACGTGGCGGGTGAGGCCCTGTGGGTCGATGGCGGTTACATCGGGCCCATGACCACAGGCCGCATCGAGGGCTACAACTTCCTTCTCGAACCGCTGTAGGCCCGCTGTAGCCTGCGCCACTCGTGGTCGCAGCCCCTCGCGTTCGGCTCTCGGCTCGGGCCCGGATCGCGACGGTGCTCGGTCGAGCGACCGGTTCGGCCGTTCGACGGGTGCGCGGCGGAGGTGGCTCGGTGATCGGCGCCCGGGTCACCCTGGCTCTGCACTCGGGCGTGCTCGACGAGCTCGGGGCCGGGCGACGAGTCGCCATCGTGTCGGGCACCAACGGCAAGTCGACGACCACGGCCATGCTCGCGGCAGCGTGCACAGCCGCCGGCCACAGCGTGGCTTCGAACGTCGAGGGGGCCAACTTGCGGTCAGGTGTCGTGGCCGTCCTCAGCGCGGCGCGCGACGCCGACATCGCCGTGCTCGAGATCGACGAGCTGGCCCTGCCGCAGCTGCTCGGGAGCTTCCGCGACCCGGTCGTGGTGCTGCTCAACCTCTCTCGCGACCAGCTCGACCGCTTCGGCGAGGTGCGCACCGTCGCTGCCGGTTGGCGCCGCGCCTTTCGCGGGCGCGATGACGTGACGGTCGTGGCCAACGCCGACGACCCGCTCGTCGTGTGGGGCGCCATGGCCGCGGCGCGCACCATCTTCGTCGCCGCGGGGATGCACTGGCGGTTCGACGCAGCGTCGTGCCCCGAGTGCGGCGCGCGCATCATCGTCGAGTCGCCCGAGCTCGACGACGCGAGCGCCGACTGGTGGTGCGAGGCCTGCGCGTTGCGCCGGCCGCCCTGCGCGGTGCTCGCGGCCGAAGTCCGCCCCGGCGTGCCGGGACGCCACAATGTCGGCAACGCTGCGCAGGCGTTGATGGCGGCCGTGGAGCTGGGCGTCGAACCCGCGGTCGCGGCTGTCGCGATCACCTCGGTCACCTCAGTCGCCGGTCGCTACCGCGTCGTCGACGTCGATGGGACGGCGGCGCGGCTGCTGCTCGCCAAGAACCCAGCGGGCTGGGCGGAGCTGCTCGCGCTGATCGACGGTGGCGACGTTCCGTTGTTGCTGGCCATCAACGCCCGCATCGCTGACGGAAAGGATCCCTCGTGGCTGTGGGACGTCCCGTACGAGCAGTTGGCAGGGCGCGTGGTGATCGCGGCCGGTGACCGCGCCGCTGACCTCGCCGTGCGCCTTCACTACGCCGAGGTCGAGTGCCAGATCTGGCGCGGCTCGCTGCACGATTGGCTGCGTCGCAGCGATGCTCGCGCCGTCGACGTGCTCGCCAACTACACCGCGTTCGCTGACCTCGTGCGAGATCTGGGATGACTGATCGCGGCGAGAGCGCGGTTCGCATCTGCGTGCCCTATCCCGAGCTGCTCGGGACCTATGGAGACGGCGGCAACGGCGTCGTGCTCGCGCAGCGGCTGCGCTGGCGCGGCTTCGCTGCCGAGACCGTCTCGCCGCCCCTCGACGAACCCCTCCCTCAGAGCTGCGACGTGTACCTGCTCGGTGGCGGCGAGGACGCGCCACAGACGCTTGCCACCGATCACCTGCGTACCCACGATCTCGCCGCAATCGTCGATCGGGGCGCAGTGGTGCTCGCGGTGTGCGCAGGTCTGCAGCTGCTCGGTCGGTCGTTCACCGATGCCGCAGGGGCAACCGTCGCCGGCCTGGGCCTGCTCGACTGTGCGACGCGGCCGAAGGGCAGCCGCATGATCGGCGAGATCGTGGTCGAGGCGACAGCGTTCGCGTTACCCCGCCTGACGGGCTTCGAGAACCACGGCGGCATCACCGAGATGGGGCCAGAGGCTGTTGCGCTGGGCCGCGTGGTCAGCGGGTCGGGCAACGGCACGGGCGGGGCGGAGGGGGTGGTGCAGGGCCGCGTCGTCGGCACCTACCTCCATGGCCCGTGCCTCGCGCGCAACCCTGCGCTCGCCGATCTGCTGCTGTCGTGGGTGCTCGATGAGACCCTCGATCCGATCGATGACGCCGTCGTCGATGTGCTGCGCGGCGAGCGCCTCTGACGCTCAGCCCGCTGCGGCTACGCCTCCACCGGGGGGGACGATCGACTTGAGCTCGATGTAGTGCTCGAGCCCCTCCTTGCCGAACTCGCGCCCGATGCCTGAGCCCTTGAAGCCTCCGAACGGTGCGACGAAGTCCATCGTGTACTGGTTCACCCCGAACGTGCCGGTGCGCACGCGGCGCGCGATGTCCATGCCCTTGTCGATGTCGGCCGTCCAAACCGACCCGGCAAGCCCGAACTCGCTGTCGTTGGCGATGCGCACGGCGTCGGCCTCATCGTCGAACGGGATGACGGCGAGCACTGGTCCGAAGATCTCCTCTTGCGCGATGCGCATCGAGTTGTCGACGTCGGCGAAGACCGTCGGCTGCACGTACCAACCCTTGTCCATGCCTTCGGGCATGCCGTTGCCACCGACGACGACCCGCGCGCCTTCCTCCTGGCCCAGCGCGATGTACTTCTCGACGCGCTCCTGCTGGCGCTCGGCCACGAGCGGACCGATCTCGGTGCTGGGGTCGTGCGGGTCGCCGACCGACATGGCGCCGACCATGGTGGCGAGCGCATCCACCACCGTGTCGTAGTTCTCGCGGCTGGCGAGGATGCGGGTCTGAGCAACGCAGGCCTGACCGTTGTTCATGAGCGACGCGAACTTGAGGCCCTCGATCGTCGCGGCGAGATCGGCGTCATCGAGGATGATGGCTGCGGATTTGCCGCCGAGCTCGAGGCTGACGCGCTTCAACTGCTCACCGCAGATCGACGCGATGCGCCGTCCCGCAGCGGTCGATCCCGTGAACGCGATCTTGTCGACGCCCGGGTGCCGCACGAGGTGCTCGCCGACCTCGCGCCCCGCGGGAACCACCGACACGACACCATTCGGGATGCCGGCCTCCTCGAGCAGCTCGGCCATGAGGAACGCGTCGAGCGGTGTCTCTGGCGATGGCTTGATGACGATCGAGCAGCCGGTCAACAGCGCAGGTGCCAGCTTCGACATCGTGACGAACTGCGGCACGTTCCACGGCACGATCGCGCCGACGACGCCCACAGGCTCGCTACGCACGATCACCGGCGTGCCCAGCACACCCTGGCGCACCTCTTCCCATTCATGTGCCCGCGCGACTTCGATGAAGCTGGTCAGCATCATCCACGGCGCAGGCGACTGGGCGAGCTGGCTGAAGCTGATGGGGGAGCCCATCTCGGTGGTGATGACGTCGGCCATGTCCATCATCCGAGCCGCGTAGATCTCCGCGAACTTGGTGACGGCTGTGATGCGGTCAGCGGCCGGCGCGTGGCTCCACTCGCCGTTGTCGAACGAGTCGCGTGCCGCGGCGACAGCGCGATCGATGTCGGCCTCCGTGCCTTCGGGCACTCGCCCGACCAGCTCCTCGGAGTGCGGGGAGATCACGTCGATGGTGGATGAGCCGGCTGGCTCGACCCACTCGCCGCCGATGAACAGCCGGTCGTGAACGTGCACGTTGCCCTCCTGAGCGCCGCGAAGTGCGAGCGACGCTAGCGGCAGGTCTCCGGGGAACGGCAGTCGGAGCGCGCTCGGCTAGCTTCGTCACCTTCGTTGGCGTCGTGGCCGAGTGGCTTAGGCAAGGGCCTGCAAAGCCCTGTACGGGGGTTCGATTCCCCCCGACGCCTCCAGTAGCTTCTGACCTGTAAACGTCGCAGGTCAGGGGCGGTTTGTGAAGTGTCCGCGAGGCACCACAAAAAACCGCCGTTGACCCCCCAGAAACCCTGGTTGGGGGTACCACGTCGTGCCCATTTCGTAGCCACAAGTGTTCTTGGGAGGTCAGACGGATGGGCTCAATCGAGCGTCGGAACGGCCGTTGAAGGGTTCGCTATCGCGATCCGCAAGGCCGGAACCGATCGAAGACGTTTCTCGGCCAGGCCTTCGCGGCGGCGTCAGCAGATTGGCCCTCCCCGACGAGTGCGGACTTATCGCGCGATGGGCCCATCAGAGCTCGACCAGAACGACGTCGGGGTCGAGCCGCCTGAGGTCCGCGAGATCGGAGGTGGCGACACGCTGGCCTGTGCGTCGCGCGCAGATAACGATGTGGGCGTCGACGACATCCGCGGTCCCGCTCGCCGCGAGCAGGCGGCCCACGCTCGTCGCATCTACCCGATCGAGCGGCACGACGTCGGTGGTGGGCTGGCGTATCAGACGTGCGAGCCGGACCTGGCGGTCGGGTCGTCGGATCGCTTGTGCGAGCGCGGTGGCGGGGATCGTCACGGTCCCGCCACCCTCGACAGCGCGAACCAGCAGCGCGACGACGCGACGGTCATCGCGGTCGAGCGCAATCAACGCGCCAGCGTCCAGCGTGATCCCTCGTGTCACGCGGCAGACCGCTTGCGGCGCGGCTTGCGGTCGCCAAGCGCTTCATCGGCCCAGTCGCGCTCCCTCTTCGTGAGCGGCCCACCTGTCGCCTCGAGTGCCTCGGCAAGCATCGCGCCCCAGCCAGCGACGTCGTCGAGCGCGACCGACACCGCGTGCTGAACGAAGCCCGACACGCTCGATGCGGAACCCTTCTCGACGAGCGCACGCACTTGGTCGAGGTGTGCCTCATCGATGGTGATGGTGACCTTCTTTGACGCCATACCAATCACCATACTGCGGCGCGCGCGCGACATCGAGATTGCCTCTTTGTTGGGACCGTGCGTCCGGCCTTGTCGCCCGAGACGGCGCGACCACCGAGGACGAGCGCCTCGAGGCTCTGGCCCTCGCCAGCCTCGAACCCGTCCATCGACACGCAGAAGTTCTGCACTCGCAGCAGTTGAGACATCCTCGATCCATTCTCGATCTGTGCGTACGCCGCTCTTGAGATGGTCTGCATCATCCGTCGGGGACGCATGACCCCCTCGAGACGTGCCCCGTAGCCGGGGGTTCGCCCCGGCGGGCACTCGTTGCTAGGGGCGGTGTGCGGTGATGGTGAGGCTGACACCTGGTAGTTGCCAACCGTCGTCGACGCGGTAGGGCTCGATGGCGGCGAGCACAGCTTCGGCTGCAGCTTGTCGGGCGCTCTCGTCGCTCGTGTTGTAGGCGTCGCCAAGAGGGCCGATCTCGAGAAGCGTCCTCACCTCGTCCAAGGCGGAGGCGTCGGTGATCGCGCGCGTCCCCTCGACGCGCTCGATGCCAAAGTCGACAAACCCGGCTCCGCTGAGCACAGCGGTGACGTGCTCTGGGTCGGCGAGCGAGAACGGGCCGGGTTGGTTCGGTCCGGGGAGCGTGAGCTCCGCATTGAGGACCGAAGCTGCGGCGAGCGTCGGCACGAACATCCACGGGTTGTCCGCGAGCTGCCCCCACACGGCGCATGCCAGACGTCCACCGGCGCGCAGTGAGCGGCCGATGTTCGCGAACGCAGCGACCGGATCGCTGAAGAACATGACGCCGAACCGTGAGTACGTAGCATCGAGCTCGGTGCCGAGATCGTCGGTTTGCGCGTCGGCCGTGACGAAACGAACGCTGTGCGCTCCCAGAGCCGTCGAGCGGCGGGTGGCGGCCGCCACCATCGCAGGCGAGATGTCGACACCTGTCACTTCACCTCCTGGCGCGACGCGAGCGGCGAGGTCGATCGAGGTGGTACCAGGCCCGCACCCGATGTCGAGGACCCGTTCGCCGGGCCGCACCCGCAGCGCGTCCATGGCCGGCACGCCGTAAGCGTCGGAGAACGCACTGAGTGTCTCGACGCGACGCTCCCAGGCCTCGGCGCGACGATCCCAGTACGCGCGCTCTTCGGACCCGTTCTCGCTCACTGGCGCACCCTACGCGGCGACGGGTGGGACGCGGACCCGAGCTCCTGGTCTCACCGCAGCGTCTGAGCGCAATCGAGGCGTGTCCGAGCGAGACGTGCTGCGCGTGGCGCGAACCCATTCGCGGCCCGGCGGTACGCTCGGCGCGTGCAAGCCACCATGGCGCCGCGCCCGATCCTGCGGGGTTGGCTGCATCTCTGCTGCTTCTTCCTCGCAGTTCCGGCGGGGGTTCTGCTCATCGTCAGCGCCGACTCGGGGCGCGCGCAGCTAGGGGCCGCCGTCTACGCCCTCGGCTTGGCCGCGCTTTTCGGCGTCAGCGGGACGTACCACCGTCGGCGCTGGTCGCCGGCATGGCGGGCGCGGCTGAAGCGTCTCGATCACGGAACCATCTTCGTGATGATCGCCGGCACCTACACGCCGCTGTGCCTCGTTGCTGTTGGCGGCGCGATCGGCACCGTCATGCTGATCTCGGTCTGGGCCGGCGCAGCCATCGGCGTGCTGCTCGCTGCGATCGGCATCGCGGAGCGGCGCTACATCGGCGGCGCCTGCTACCTCGTGCTCGGTTGGGTGGCTGTCGTCGCGTCGCCGGCGCTCGTGCAGAACCTCAGCGTCTCGCAGATCGCGTTGATCGTGGCAGGCGGGCTCATCTACACCGTCGGGGTCATCGTCCTCGGTCTGCACCGCCCGAACCCGTTTCCACGCGTGTTCGGCTATCACGAGATCTGGCACGTCATGGTGGTGGCAGCCGCTGTCTGCCACTTCCTCGCCATCCGGTCGCTCCTGCTCGGCGCCGCGTAGCGGCGCGATCCCGGCTTTGAGGACAACGGCTCGGAACGCGTCAGGACTTGCGGCGCAGCTTGATGCGGTTGCCCGCGAGGCGTCGAACCGGGGGAAGGCTCGGGTCTCGAGCGGCTTCGAGCTCGGTCGACGGCGCAGGCGGTTCGACTCGCGTCGCTCGCAAGGGCTGCGAGCGACGCCACGGCGTACGCGCTGGAGGTCCGCCAGCCGGCTCAGCCGTGGTGGCGGCCTGCGCAGGGATGGCCGCGAGAGCCCGTCCCCACGCGACGAGGTCGTCGTCGGTGGCGATGGCGGGCAGGTCGTCGGCATGGCGCCGAGCGCGCCGCGCGTCCGTACGGCTCATCGCACAAGTATCGGTCGAGCGAGCGTGCAGCGGGAGGATGTCAACGACCAGTCCACTCCGGCGGGCGCTGCGCGGCGGCTGCCGACATGCCCTCTGCAGCGTCCTGTGTGGCCGCGGCGACCTTGCGCATCGTCTCGCCGAAGCGGATGGCCTCGAGCATCGGCAGCGCCTGCGAGCGCGTCGCGACCTCCTTCGTCGCACGAGCGGCCAGCGGCGCTCCGCGCAACAAGCGCGCCGCCAGAGCCCGGGCCTCGTCGAGCAGTGTGTCGTGCTCGACAACTCGGCCCACAAGGCCGATCTCCTGAGCGCGGTGCGCGTCGATGCGATCGCCCGTCAGCAGCAACTCCATCGCGTTCTGCCAACCGATCTTCGCGGGTAGGCGGATTGCGCCGACGATCGTCGGCACGCCGATCGTCACCTCCGGATACGCGAAGCTGGCCCGATCGCTCGCTATGACGAAGTCGCACCACGTCACGAGCGTGAGCCCGTAGCCGATGCACGGCCCGTTGACCGCGGCGATGACCGGCTTGAAGATCTCCCAACCGCTTTCGAATGAGTTGGCCGTCGGCTTCTCCCAGAACGTTCCGGGGAAGTCGCCCGTCGAGCCGACGCCATCACGCAGATCTGCCCCCGCGCAAAAGGCGCGCCCGTTGCCGGTGACGATGGCGATCCAAGCATCCTCCTCGTCGCGAAAGCGCGCGAACGCGGCGTTGAGGTCGCGCCGAAGCTCCCCGTTCACCGCGTTGAGCGCGTGCGGACGGTTGTAGGTGATCGTCGCGACGTGCCCGTCCAGCTCGTAGATGATCGTGTCTCCCATGCGCTGCCTCCCGGCTCGGGAGCGATTCTCGCGAGATCGCGCGGGCGGTGCGGTCATGCCGATCTGGAATGATCGGGGGGTGCCCCGCATCGATCCCCGGGTGCCGGCCGGCCTCGCCATCGGATCGGCGGCCGTTGCGCTCCTCGGCGTGTACTCGACCTGGTTGCATGTGACGGTCAGCGGCTTTGGCGGACCGGGGAGCTCGCAGACCGGGTGGGACGGCCACGACGGCTGGACGGTCGCGGTCACCGCGGCCGTCGCAGCCGCGTGCGGAGTCGCCCTCCTCGCCGGGCGTAGGGAGGCGTGGCTCCCCAACGTGTTGATCCTCGCCGGTGCCATCAGCGTGATCATCGCCGTCGTCAACGTCGCGGGGGCGGGTTCGAAGGCGGACGACATCCACTTGCGTTACGACATCGTCGCCGACCACGTGCATGCGCAGGTCGGTATCGGAGTGTGGCTTGTCGCGCTCGCGGGCGTCGGCACGTTGAGCGGTGCGTTGCTCGCTCATCAGGTTCGCCGTTGAACCTCGCAACCGAGCGTCGTCTGCCTCAGCGTGCCGGCTCGGGCTTGCGTCGCCCGATGACCCTGTTCGCGGTCGTCGCCATCGCGCTCTACCTCATCGTCGCAGCCGCCAACGCCTGGCTTCCGCGCTCGAATGACTCAGACCACCAGGCGGAGGTCCCTGCCCAGAGCATCCTCGGGGGCTGGCTCGCCTTCGATTCGACGTGGTACGTCGACATCGCTCAGAACGGCTACTACTACACGAAGGGCCAACAGTCGTCGGTCGCCTTTTTCCCTGCCTACCCGCTGACCGTGCGAGCGCTGAGCACGGTCACCGGCTCGGAATCGTTGGCCGGGGTCCTCATCACCCTGGCCTCGGGCGTGGGGATCGCAGCGCTCTGGTGGATCTGGCTGCGCAGCAGGCTCGAGGGCAGAGCACGGTCGACCGCGTTCGCGCTGCTCATGTTGTTCCCGTACGCCTGGTTCATCTACGGGTCGGACTACGCCGACGCGTTCTTCCTCGTGCTCGTCCTCGGCGCGTTCGTCGCAGCCGACCGCGAGCGGTGGTTGCTCGTCGGGTTGCTCGGCGGTCTTGCGTCGGCTGCGCGGCCTGTCGCGCCCGCGGTGATCATCGGGCTCGCCTGCGTCGCCCTCGACCGGTCCGGTGTGCTGCGGCGCGAGCGCCCAGCTGGTGGAGGGCGGCCGCGCTTCGCCTTCGACTCGCGGGCGCTACGTCCGGCGTTGGCCTGGGTCGCCCTGTCGATCACCGGGCTCGCCGCCTGGTGCGCGTACCTCTGGCGACGATTCGGTGACCCCGTCGCTTTCCTCACCGTGCAAGAGGCGCCGGGTTGGGCACAGCCCGCGGGGCCGCACACCTGGTTCAAGCTGACGTTCGTCGACCTCGTTGCTGGCGGGCACCTCTTCGCCCTGCGCCTCATCCCCCAGGCTGTCGTCACCGTGGCCTTCCTGGCCTTCGTGCCCGCCGTGGCGAGGCGCTTCGGCTGGGGTTACGGTGCCTATGTCCTCGTCGTCATCGGCATCCCCGCGCTCGGCACCGGCGACTTCCAAGGCATGGGCCGCTACTGCCTCGCGGCCTTCCCCGTCTTCGCCCTCGTCGGCGAGTGGGTCATCGCGAGAGGCCGCACGTGGATGGCCCCTGCGCTCCTCGCCACGAGCGGCACGTGCCTCGCGGTCGGTGCTGCCCTGTTCGGCACTGGCTTCTACCTCACCTAGCGCGGGACCTAGATTTTGTCGACGCCATGGACGCCACCGAGCCGACCTTCCGCGATCTGACCTTCTTCTTCCCGATGTGGAACGAGGAGGAGATGCTGCACCGCACCGTCGGCGCCGCTCGCGAGACCGGCGACGAGCTCGTCGCCCAACGTGTCGTCGGCGATTACGAGATCCTCATCGTCGACGACGCCTCCACCGACTCGACAGGCAAGATGGCCGATGAGCTCGCGCTCGCCGACCCGCGGGTCCGCGTCGTGCACCACCAGGTCAACCGCAAGCTCGGCGCCAGCGTGCGAACCGGCCTGGCCGAGGCCACAGGCGAGCTCGTGCTCTACACCGACGCCGACATGCCCTTCGACCTCAACGACCTCCACAAGGCTCTGCGCCTCATGCGCATCTACGACGCAGACATCGTCAGCGCCTACCGCTTCGACCGCACCGGCGAGGGCGCCCAGCGTGCCATCTACAGCCACATCTACAACTCGATCGTGAAGACGCTCCTCGGGTTGAGAGTGCGCGATGTCAACTTCGCGTTCAAGGTGATCCGCCGTGACGTGCTCGAGCACGTCGAGCTCGTCAGCGAGGGCTCGTTCATCGACGTCGAGTTGTTGGCGAAGGCGCAGCGCCGGGGCTTCCACATCATCCAGTTCGGCGTCGACTACTTCCCACGGGCGCGCGGAGCGTCGACGCTGTCGTCGCCGGCGGTGATCTTGAAGATCGTGCGCGAGCTCGCTGCGCTGCTGCCATCTGTCCGGGCCGTCACCCCGTTGCCCGAGCACGTCAGTCGACGTTGACCCGGCTTCTGATCGTCAACGCCGACGACTACGGCCTCACGCGCGGCGTGAGTCGGGCCATCATCGGTGCGCACCGCGACGGGATCGTCACTTCGACGTCGGCGCTCGCCATCGGGCCGGCGTTCGCGGCGACGGCTCCGTGGTTGCTCGACGTCCCGAGACTTGGCATCGGTGCGCACCTCGCCATCGTCGGTGAGGACCCACCGCTGCTCACGGCGCGGGAGATCCCGACGCTCGTCGACAAGCGAGGACGCCTTCGGCTCTCGTGGCGCCAGCTGCTGCCTCGAGCAGCGGCTGGACGGATCGATCCCGCAGAGGTCGAGCGCGAGATGGCTGCCCAGCTCGATGCCGTGATCGCAGCGGTCGGTGCCGAACGGGTGACGCACCTCGACACGCATCAGCACCTGCACCTGTGGCCGAGCATCGGCAAGGTCGTCGTTGCGCTCGCGCAGCGCGTTGGCATCGCCGCGGTGCGGGTCACTCGATCTCGTGCGAGCTCGCCGGCAGGGCGTGGGGTGAACGCGCTGAGTGCGCGCTTCGAGCGCAGCGCGGCGAAGGCCGGGTTGGCGCGTCCAGCAGCATTCGCCGGCTTCGATGAGGGCGGCAGGTTGGCCGAGCCCGACCTCGTTGCGGTCATCGCGGCCCTCGGTGCGTCAGGCGCGAAGAGTGCCGAGCTCGGCATCCATCCTGGTGAGACCGGCGACGCGGATCTCGACCGCTATCGCTGGGGTTACCGCTGGGGCGAGGAGCTCGCTGCGCTCGTGTCACCGAGCGCCCGTCGCGCGGTGGAGGCGAGCGGCTTCACCCTCGCGACGTTCGCTGCGCTGGCCGCCCGATGACCCCGGATCGGCGAGCGCTCTCCAGCTACCGCTCCTCGGCTTACGCGACGCGCTTGCACACCCGACTGCGCTGGTGGTGGTGCCCGTTTCCCCGCATCGAAGCAACGGTGCCCGCTTCAGGAGACGTGCTCGAGCTGGGTTGTGGGCACGGCCTGCTGTCGCTGTACATGGCCGCAGCCTCACCCTCGAGGCGGGTGCGCGGCGTCGACATCGACGCCGCCAAGATCGC
Organism: Acidimicrobiales bacterium; assembly: GCA_051000215.1. GTDB lineage: Bacteria > Actinomycetota > Acidimicrobiia > Acidimicrobiales > JACDCH01 > JBPCON01. The sequence goes on along the minus strand of JBPCON010000026.1, from coordinate 55,768 downwards.
CGAGGCCACAGCCGCGGCTGCGTCGCTGAGCGGTCGGGCCGAAGTCGAGTTCGAAGCCGTCGCTCCTGGCTTCATCCCGACAGGACAATGGGATGCGGTGGTGATCGCCGATGTCCTGTACCTGCTCGCGCCCGCCGTCCAGCGCCAGATCCTCGAGGCGGCAGCGGGAGTGCTGCGTCCCGGCGGCGTCGTGGTCGTGAAGGAGATGGGGCTCACGCCGCAGTGGAAGCTGCGGTGGAACACGCTGCAGGAGACGCTGGCGACCAAGGTGGCGCGCGTCACCGAGCACACCGGCGCGGGGCTGCACTTCGTCGCACCTGAACAGATGGCCGCGTGGCTCGATGCGGCCGGTTTGATAACGGAGACGACCAGCGTCGACCACGGTTACCCGTGGCCGCACCACCTCGTCGTCGGCCGTCGGGCGGCCCCGGGGGGCTGACCCTGTTGTTGGTCGAGCGGTTCGACCCTTCAGCTACGATCGGCCGGCACAATGGGGCGTGTAGCTCAGATGGTTAGAGCGCCTGCTCGACACGCAGGAGGTCGGGGGTTCGAGTCCCTTCACGCCCACAACGCGAATTCTCGTTCGCTCACTGCGGTTACCAGTCGGTGGGTTCGAAGTCCTTGAGGAACTGGCCCCAGACGTGCGTGCCGGTGTTGAACCCCGCGATGATCGGGTCGAGGATCCGGGCGGCGCCGTCGACGATGTCGAGAGGGGGGTGGAAGCGGTGCTCGGCGGTCTTCTGCGCTGCGATGTGCACCGGGTCCTCGTCGTTCACCCATCCCGTGTCGACGCTGTTCATGTGGATGCCGTCGGCGTGGTACTCGGCCGCGCTCGTTCTCGTCATCATGTTCAACGCGGCCTTGGCCATGTTGGTGTGGGGGTGCCTCGTCGTCTTGAACCGCCGGTAGAACTGCCCCTCGACCGCGGACACGTTGACGATGTGCTTGTCGCGCTCGGGTGTTGCCATCAGCAGCGGCTTCAGTCGGGCGTTGAGCACGAACGGCGCGACGGCGTTCACCAGCTGGGTCTCGAGCATCTCGACCGATGAGACCTCGGCAAGGGTGAGGCGCCAGGAGTTGGTGTCACGCAGATCGACTTGTTGGAGATCCTGGTCGAGCCGCCCGTCAGGGAACAGAGCGACCTGGCGGCGCTCGTCGCCCGCGAGGAGCGCCGCCTGTGAAAGCTCTGCTGCTCGACTGTGCCCGACGTCGAGCGACTGCTCGCGGCGCAGGGTCTCGTGCTCGGCCAGGAGCGCGTGCGCCGAAGGCGCCAGCGCGCCGATCGATGCCGTCTCGAGCTCGATCATGTGGCGGTAGAACTCGGGCGGGCGCCGGACGGTCTGGCACGCGTTGTTGACGATGAAGTCGAGCCTCGGGCGCCTCGCGTGCAGATGGCGGCAGAAGCCCTCGACGCTCGGGGTGTGGCGAAGGTCGAGGCCGTAGATCTCGAGGCGGTCCTGCCACTCTTCGAAATCGGGCTCTCGGCTGTAACGCAACGCGGAATCGCGCGCGAAGCGTGTGGTGACGATCAGCGAGGCACCCGCGCGCAACAGCTTGACTCCGGCTTGGTAGCCGATCTTCACGCGGCCGCCCGTGAGCAGGGCAACGCGGCCCGACAGGTCGGCGGATTCGGTGCGCTTGGCGAAGCTGCGCTCGGCGCACGGGGGGCACAGCTGGTCGTAGAAGCCGTGCACCTTGACGTACTTCTGCTTGCACACGTAGCAGTGCTGCTCCTCACTGACTTCGGCGTAGTCGTTCTCGGCCGAGAAATCCTCCGGTGGGAACACGTTGGGTGAGGTGAAAACCGGTCGCGCCCGCAATCGGCGGATGCCCGTCTCGGCGAGCGCGACCTCGTCGCGACCGATGCGCTCCGCTCGAGCGCGTTTGCGTTGCGCTTTCACTTGGCGCCGTCGCTCGTCGACGTCGGGGTTGAACACCATCCCGACCGCGTTCAGGAGCCGAATTCGTTCAGGCTCGCTCAGCGCGTCGAGGGCGCCACGGTCGGCTGCGAGCGACTCGAGGACCTCGATCGTCGCGCGCAGCTGCTCGGCGCGATCGCGATCCGGACCGCTCGCACTCACGTGGGCGGGCCCGCGGCGAGCAGGGCGCGCCACCCGGACTCGTCGAGGCGGAGCGCTTCGGTCGAGTCGACGAAGTCGCTGATCACGTCGATGAAGCGCTGCGGCTCCTCGGCGTGGGGGAAGTGGCCCGAGCCCTCGAAGATCTCGAAGCGGCTGCCAGGGATCGCGGCATGTGCCGCGCGTCCGTGCTCGATCGGGATGATCCTGTCGCGCTCGCCCCACACGATGAGCGTCGGCAGGTGAGACGCGAGGTAGAGGCGATCGTGCGCGCTCACCGTCTGTCCGCTCGCGCCGACGACGCTGCGCAACGTCCGAAGGAAGGCATCGCGGGTGGCGGGGTCGCTCAACGAGGCGTAGCCCCGCCACTCCTGCTCGAGGTGCGGCGCTCGCACGCCGAGTCGCCGCAGCCCGCGGCTGATGGCATTGCCCGCGTCGCGTGCGAACGACGGGAAGAGCGCCGGCATCACGAGCTCGACGCCAGGCAGCGCGAGCGCCCGCAGGAGCCAGGACACCTCGGGACCGAGGCCCCCGCTCGAGACGAGCACGAGGCGCTCGCACAGCTGCGGGTGCTGGTAGGCGAGCTGCAGCGCCACGCCGCCCCCGAGCGACTGGCCGATCACCGTCGCCCGCTCGACATCCAGAGCGAACAGCATGTCGCGCAGCACGTTCGCGTTGGCGCCGAGCGAGTAATCCTGTCGCGGCTTGTCCGACTCGCCGTGGCCGGGCAGGTCGGGGGCCAGGACGGTGTAACGGCTGGCCAACGCAGGCATGACCTCGGGCCAGGTCGCCGAGCTGCCGGCCATGCCGTGCACCAGCAGCAAGACGGGTTTCTTCCCGCTCGGACCGCCTCCGCCGATGCGGTACACGAGCCGGTGGCCGTGCAGGATCAGCTCTCTTTTCGCTGGTTGCGTCACTCCGCAAAGCTACCGGCCGGTAACAACGCGGAGCGACCCAGCGCACCCTCCCCTCAGCGCTCGTAAACCTCCGCGCGCCACGATCCCGTCATCGGCAGCCTGCACAACGCCGCCCCCGCAGCGAGCAGCCAACGAGCCGACTCTCCAGGGGCGACCTCGGGCGGGACAGCGATCACCAGACCACGGCGCGGGTGATCGGCGAGCACCACCCAACGCTCGGGGATCGCAACACCCCGCTCGCCGAGGCGGGCCGCAGCCTTTGGGCCGCTGGCGTGGAGGATGCCGAGCTCCACGTGGGGCGGCTTCTGCTTCGCTTGCGGGGCCACCCACGTGCAGACGGGTGCTGGCGGGCCCTGGCCGCTGAAGAGCCGGGCGAGGGGTGACTGCGGGGGCGGTGCAGCCTCGTCGGGCACGCCTGGGAGCAGCGTGACCCATCCTCCCCCCGCCGCAACCATCGCATCGAGCCGCGCTCCGAGCGGCGTGACATCACCATCGGGCAGCTCGATGACGTGGGTCGCTCCGGTCACCGGCGGAGTTTCGCAGGCTCAGTAGGCTGAGCCGCCGATGCCGCCGAAGCCGACGCTCTACCTCGCGCCGAGCGGTGCCGACGCAGGTGTGCTTGCGGCGGGCATCGCCGGGCTCTGCGAAGGACGCGTCGAGCCGGTGCGCCGCGAGCGCCGCACCCTGCTCGACACCTTCGATTGGCGGGTGCACCGCGGCGGGCTCGCCTTCGAGCACATCACCTCGGGCGATGGCGCGCACCTCGTGCTGCGCGCCTGGGGCCAGGCGCCTCCGCTGGCCACGCTGCCGACCGATGACGGGGCACCCCGGCTGGCGACCGAGCTCGCGCCGGGACGCGTCCGCGAGAAGTTGGCACCCTTGCTCGACGTGCGCGCGCTCGTTGCGATCGCGGCGTACGACGTGGCGGTGCACCTCGTCGTTGTGCGTAACGACGACGACAAGGCCGTTGCGCGAATCGCGGTCGACGACATGGGTGCCGGCCACGTGGTGATCCGCTGCCTGCCGGTGACGGGGTATGTCCGGGCGGCGAAAGCTGCTGTTCGGGCCGTGACGGCGTCGCGGTGCCAGGAGGCTGGGATCGATGTCAGCGATGTCGCGCTCGAACGGGCCGGGCGAAGAGCTGGCGACCGCGGCGGCAAGCTGGCCCTCGCGTTCGACGGGACGAGCTCGGCCGCGTCGGGATGGGTCACTGCACTCGTCGCGTTGCTCGACGAGATCGAGGCAAACATCGACGGCACGGTCGCCGACATCGACTCGGAGTTCCTTCACGACCTGCGCGTCGCTGTGCGCCGGAGCCGCTCGGCACTGCGCCACGCGCACGACGTGTTGCCGGCTGAGCTCCTCGATTGCTTCCGCCCCGCGTTGCGCTGGCTGCAGGAGATCACCGGACCGGCACGAGACCTCGACGTCTACGTGCTCGCGGCCGAGGCCGATCTCGCCACGCTCGACGCCGCGGCTCGCCCCGCGCTCGAGCCGTTCCAGCGCTTCCTCGCGGGGCGTCGTGTCGAGGCGCACGAACGGCTCAACGCCGACCTGCGCTCACCGGCATGCGAAGCGGTCCTCGCCGATTGGCGCCACACGCTGCTGTCGCTCGGAGCCCCTGAAGGGGGCGAGGAGGCTGGCGAGTGGGGGGCCTGGCCAGAGCAGGCAGAGCGGAACCTGGCCGAGGTCGCCGCGCACCGTATTCGCGCCGAGCACCGCAAGCTCGTGCGCGACGGCGAGGCGATCGAGGATGCATCACCGGCCACCGCGTTGCACGACCTGCGCAAGCGCGGGAAGGAGCTGCGTTACCTCCTCGAGCTGTTCGGGCAACTGCTCGATCGCCGGCGCACCGATTCGTTCGTGAAGGCGCTGAAGGGTCTGCAGGACGTGCTCGGTGAGTTCCAGGACACCGAGGTACAGATCCGCGCGTTGCGCGGATGGGCCGATGAGCTTGCGGCTTCGGGCAACACGGGCGCGCCGACAGTGATGGCGATGGGGGAGCTGGTCGAGCGGCTCCAACAGCGCCAGGACAGCGCTCGCGAAGCGTTCGCGGCGCGCTTCGCCCGCTTCGCAGCCGCTGAGCGACCGTGACATCGCGCGCATGAAGATCGTCGCCACGTACAACATCAAAGGCGGGGTGGGGAAGACGTCGACAGCGGTCAACGTGGCCGCGATCGCGGCGCGACGCGGCGAGCGCGTGCTCTTGTGGGATCTCGATCCGCAAGGCGCAGCGACGTTCCTCCTGCGCGTCAAGGCCAAGGTGCGCGGCGGCGGCAAGCGGCTCGTGCGCGGGCGCTCCGACGTCTGGTCGCTCCTACGAGGCAGCGACCACGACGGGCTCGACCTCCTGCCCGCCGACTTCTCCTACCGCCACATGGACCTCTTCCTCGACAACGGCAAGAAGCCCACAAATCGACTGTCACAGGTGCTCGCGCCGTTGGGTGACGAGTACGACCTCGTCGTGCTCGACTGCCCGCCTTCGATCTCGCTCGTGTCGGAGAACGTCTTCCTCGCTGCCGACGCGCTGCTGGTTCCGCTGATACCGACGACCCTGTCGCTGCGAACGCTCGAGCAGCTCACCACCTTCGTGCGCGAGAACGGGCTCAGCCACCTGCTCGTGCTGCCGTTCTTCTCGATGGTCGATCGCCGCAAGGCCCTCCACCGCGAGATCGTCGCCACCCTTCACGAGGCGCAGCCCGACATTCTCGCGACCCAGATCCCGTCGGCCACCGAGGTCGAGCGCATGGGCGTGCACCGCGACGTCGTCGCAGCCTTCGCGCCGACCAGCCGCGTCGCCCAGGCCTACGAAGCCCTGTGGGACGAGGTCACCGCTCGCTTCGGCGCATCCACCTAGCGAGCGGGCTTCGTGGTAGACGAGCGCCATGCTCTCACCGCTCGACGACCTCCCGTACCATCAGGTCTCCGAGCCCATCCGCAACGTCGGCACCAGCGATCGCAACTTCTACGACCGCTACTACTTCAACTGCCATGACGACTCGGGGGAGATGTTCGTCGTCTTCGGGCTCGGCCAGTACCCGAACCTCAGCGTGCAGGACGCGTTTCTCCTGGTGCGCCGCGGCGACGCGCACCGCGTCGTGCGAGCATCCCGGGAGCTCGGAGCCGACCGCGGCGACCTGTCGGTCGGCCCCTTGCTCGTCGAGGTCATCGAGGGGTTGCAGCGCTTGCGAATCACGTGCGCGCCAAACGAATGGGGGCTCGCCGTCGACCTCACGTTCGACGGTGCGCACCCCGCATATCTCGAAACGCGCCATCTCGACCGCCAACACGGGCGCGTGCTGTTCGACTCGACGCGCTTCGCGCAGCTCGGCCGTTGGACCGGCACCATCACCGTCGGTGGCGACGAGATATCGGTGACGCCCGATCGCTGGGTCGGCAGCCGAGACAGGTCGTGGGGTGTCAGGCCCGTCGGCGAACCCGAGCCGCCTGGCATCTTTGGCGCGAGGCCCCACCCCGGGTTCTTCTGGGTGTACTGCCCGTTCCAGATGGTCGACCACGCCATGCTCGTCATCATCCAGGAGCGCGCCGACGGCCGCAGGATCATCGAGGAGGCCGTGCGCATCTGGAACGACCCCATGCGCTCGCCCGACATCCTCGCTTCGCCCGACCACGACATCACCTATGTCCCGGGCACACGTGTCGCGTCCGCAGCGACCATCCGCTTGGTCGAGCCGGATGGTTCACCGCTCGTCATCGAGGTCCAGCCGCTGTTGCCCGTGCACATCGGCATCGGCACCGGGTACGGCATGGATCCCGATTGGCGCCACGGCTCCTGGCAGGGGAGATGGTCGTGCAGGGCCGCGAGTGGGACCTGTCCACCCCGGAAGGCAAGGCCGCGATGTGGGGCATCTCCGAGTCGGTCGCCACGTTCCACATCACCCAAGGCTCGACCGCGGGGGCGCAGGGTCTTGGCATGTTCGAGCACCTCAACGTCGGCGCCTACACGCGCTACGGGTTCACCGATCTCCTCGGTGGCGCGCCAGGCTGAACCCGGTCATCGGGCCGGCACGGACGCCGCGAGCGACCGGTCGGCAACGACCTCGACCCCGTGCTCCCGCGCGATGCCGGCGAGCTCCGCCGAGACGCGCCGGGGGAGCTTGCCCGGGCCTGCCTTCAGCGCGCCGCTTGCCATGCGCACGGTGAAGCGCCGTCCGGGTGCCATCCAACCGATGGCGGAGATCGTCGACCAAGCGAAGCTTCGCGTGCGCCAGAAACCGTGGAGCTCGATGCCGTCGCGGTCGGCGAGTATGCCCATCGCCGGGGCGCGGATGCGTGCGATCACACCTCCGACCAGTAGCCCCAGGGGGCCGATGAGCCGCAGGATCTGACCGGTCTGCGCCGAAGCGCCTGAAGCGAGGAGCGCGACCTCGACGATGACGACCCCGACGAAGAAGCCGTCGAGGGCCGACCACAGCACGAGCCGGAAAACCGCGGCACGGGTGAGCGGGAGCAGGACGACGGAGGGAGCAGCCACCCGAACAGCGTGGCATTGCTCGCGTCGAGCGGCCGACCAGTCGGGGTAGCGTCGCCGGGCGATGGCGATCACCGACGCCGAGGCCACCTTCCGGGGCTTTCCCCGTGCCGAACTGATCGACGACTACCGGACCGCGCTGATCTCGCGTGCGCTCGATGACCGCGAGATCAGCATGCAGAAGCAGAGCCGGGTGTTCTTCCAGATCTCCGGGGCTGGCCATGAAGCACTTCTGCTCGGTCTCGCGCGATCGCTGCGGCCCGCCTACGACTGGTTCTTCCCCTATTACCGAGATCGTGCCCTCGTGCTCGCGCTCGGCGTGACCCCGACCGAGGTGCTCTACGAAGCTGTCGGTTCAGCGGCCGACCCCGCATCGGGCGGACGCCAGATGCCCTGCCATTGGGGTCACCGCGCCCTCAACATCGTCACGCAATCGTCGCCCACAGGTTCGCAATGCCTTCCCGCCGTCGGTTGCGCCGAGGCCACCCGCTACATCCAGGGCCGCTCACTCCCCGGCTGCGATGCGCGAGGCGACGAGATCACCTACGTCTCACTGGGCGAAGGGGCCACGAGCGAAGGGGAGTTCTGGGAGTCGCTCAACACCGCGTGCCGGCTGCACCTGCCGATCCTCTACGTCGTCGCCGACAACGGCTACGCCATCTCCGTGCGCTCCGACGACCAGGCGCCGGCCCCGATCCACGAGCTGGTGCGGGGGTTTCGCGGCCTCGGCATCACGAAGATCGACGGCCGCTCCTACTTCGAGTCACGTCGGTCGTGTGCCGTCGCGGTTGCCAAGGTGCGAGCTGCCACCGGACCGTTCCTCATCCACGCCAAGGTGACGCGCCCCTACTCCCACTCAGCTGCCGACACCCAGGCGAAGTACCGGCCCCCCGACGAGATGGCAGAGGATCTGGCGCACGACCCGATCACGCAGTTCGAGAACGATCTCGTCGCCGGAGGCGTGCTCACCCCCGAGGATGTGGAGCGACTGCGCGCCGACGCGCTACAGGTCGTCATCGTGGCAGCGCGGGAGGCGATGGCCGGAGCGCGACCGGACCCATCGAGCGTGCTTCGCGATGTGGTCTCGCTGCCATCGATCCCTGATCCCCCCGAGCCAGGTGGTGACGGGAAGCCGGTTGCGATGGGCGAGGCGATCACCCTCGCGTTGCACGAGGCGATGGCAGCCGACGAGCGCATCCGCGTGTTCGGCGAGGACGTCGCCGATGCGCCAGAGGAAGTGCTGGCGGATGTCGAGGGCAAGGGCGGCGTCTTCGGGACGACGCACGGCCTGCAGCGCACGTTCGGCATCGCGCGTTGCTTCAACACCCCACTGGCTGAGGCGAACATCGTCGGGCGCGCCGTTGGCCAAGGGTTGCGAGGGCTGCGGCCATGCCCGGAGATCCAGTTCTTCGACTACATCTGGCCTGCCATGCAACAGATCAAGAGCGAGGCGGCGACGATCCGCTGGCGCTCGAACGGGGCGTGGACATGCCCGATGGTGCTCAGGGTCGCGATCGGGGGCTACCTCACCGGGGGCTCGATCTGGCACAGCCAGTGCGGCGAGTCGATCTTCACGCACGTCCCTGGCCTCGTCGTGCTCTTCCCGTCGCGAGCCAGCGACGCCGTCGGGCTGCTGCGCGCCGCGTTCCTCTGCGAGGACCCGGTGCTGTTCCTCGAACACAAGCACCTGCTACGACAGCCCTACACCCGTGACCCGTTCCCGTCGTCCGACTACGTGGTGCCGATCGGCAAGGGCAGCGTCGTGCAAGAGGGCGACGACCTCACCGTGGTCACCTACGGCGCCACAGTCGAGCGCTCGCGCCAGGCCATCGCCGGGCTCGCTGAGGGTGGTTTCACCGGCTCGGTCGAGCTCATCGACCTCCGCTCGCTCGCGCCCTGGGACCACGACCTCGTCGGTGAGTCCGTGAGCCGAACGGGCCGCGCGCTCGTGGTGCACGAGGACATCAAGACATCTGGCTTCGGCGCCGAGGTCGCGGCGTGGATCGCCGAATCGTGCTTCGATTCGCTCGACGCCCCGGTGACCCGCGTCGGCGCCAAGGACTGTCACGTCGCGTACGAGCCGGAGCTGGAGCGCGCCGTGCTTCCCCAGGTGGCCGACATCGTCGCCGCCGCCGAGACCGTTCTCAGCTGGTGAGCGGTTCGACCTCGTAGCCGCTGCTGCGCAACGCTGCGAGGACCGCGTCGGCGTGGGCGCGGTCCATCGTCTCGAGCGCGACCTCGACTTGGGTCGTGCGCACAGGGCCCGCGGCGAAGAGGCGCTGATGCTGCACCTCGACGATGTTTGCTCCGGCCTCGCCGAGGACGCTGGTGAGACGGGCGAGCGACCCGGGGTGATCATCGAGCCAGACCCTCCATCGGCTGAGCCGGCCGTCATGCACGAGGCCTCGCAGCAAGACAGACGCCAGCGTCCGGGGGTCGATGTTGCCACCTGTGAGGACGATGCCAACGCGCCGATCAGCGAACCGATCGCGGTGGGCGACGACCGCGGCGAGCCCGACGGCTCCAGCGCCCTCTGCGACGGTCTTTTCGATCTCGAGAAGCAGGTTCAAGCCCTTTTCGATCTCGTCCTCGTCGACGAGCACGATCTCCGCGCCCGCTTCGGCGAGGATGGCTGAGGTGATGGACCCGGCTCGGGCGACAGCGATGCCCTCTGCCAGCGTCGAGCCGCCGGCGACGGGTGTCATGTCGCCCCTCAGCGCTCTCGCCATCGACGGGTAGGCCTCGCTCTGGACGCCGACCAGCGCGACCGCAGGAGCGAGCGCAGCAGCGACCACAGCCATGCCCGCGAGCAGGCCGCCACCACCGACTGGCACGACCCACGTGTCGAGATCCGGCTGTTCCTCGAGCAGTTCGAGCCCAACGGTGCCGGCGCCGGCGATCACCGCGGGGTCGTCGAACGGGTGCACGAACGTGCGACCCTCCCGGGCGACGAGCTCGAGCCCGTAGGCCATCGCGTCGGCCACCGAGTCGCCGACGAGCACCACCTCGGCACCGAGGGCTCGGGTGCGGCCAACCTTCACGAAGGGGGTCGTCGCTGGCATGACGATCGTGGCTCGGATGTCGAGCAGGCGGGCGTGGCGGGCCACGGCCTGGGCGTGATTGCCCGCGCTGACCGCGACGACCCCGTTGGCGCGCTCGCCGGGGGACAAGAGCCGCAGCCGGTTCCGCGCGCCGCGCTCTTTGAAGCTGGCGACGAACTGCAGGTTCTCGAACTTGATCACGACCTCGCAACCGCAGAGCTCCGAGAGCGTGTCGCTTCGCGTCGCCGGGGTGCGCACGAGCACGCCATCGATGACGGTGGCTGCGTCGCGCACGTCGTCGAGCGTCACCTCCATTCGCCGAATCGTACGTGCGCCCACTCCCCCGAAGAGCGAGTCAGGGTGCACCTAGGCTGCGCGGTCCATGGGGAGGGTCGTAGTCGTCGGGAGCTTGAACACCGATCACACCGTGCGGGTGCACCGCCTGCCGGCGCGCGGGCAGACCGTCATCGGCACGGGCTACGCGGTTGCCCTCGGCGGCAAGGGCGCGAACCAGGCCATCGCCGCTGCTCGCCAGGGGGCCGAGGTGGTCATGGTCGGCTGCGTCGGCGACGACGACGGCGGCGACGCCCTCGTGCAAGCCCTCGTCGATGAGGGCATCGATGTCGGCCACGTCCGCCGACACGCGCAGCTTCCGACGGGCCGCGCGCACATCGTCGTCGACGACAGCGGCCGCAACACCATCGTTGTCGTCCCTGGGGCCAACGGTGGCGCAGCCTTCGCGTCGGCAGCGCTCGAGGGAGCCGACGTCCTCCTCGCGCAGCTCGAGGTGCCGCTGCCCGTGGTGAGCGTTGCGCTGGCCGCGGCGCATCGAGCCGGCGTCCGGACGATCCTCAACCCCGCACCGGCGCGGGCGCTCTCCGACGCGCTTCTCACGCACGTCGAGTTCCTCGTACCGAATGAGAGCGAGGCCAGCCGCCTCGGCGCTGTGCTCTTCGAGGGCACCGCCATCATCACCGAGGGCGAACGCGGCGCGCTCGTGCTGCAACCCGGCGAACCAGATCGTCGGGTGCCGCCTGTGTTGATCGAACCGGTCGACTCGACCGCAGCCGGCGACGCGTTCTGTGGCACGTTCGCTGCCGGGTTGGCCCGAGGCGCTTCGCTGCCCGAGGCACTCAGGCGTGCCGCGGCTGCCGGGGCGTTGGCGTGCACGATCGCTGGAGCCATCGCGTCGCTCCCGACGCAGGAGCGCGTCGACGAGCTTTTTGCAGCCGCTGCGCGGCAGTAGCCCTAGTTCGTCAGGATCTCCTGCCAAGCCTCACGCTCGGCTGCGCGCGGATCGACGTCGATGCCCGTCTCGCGACCGAAGCCCATGACGGCCCGCTCGGCAGCTGAGTAGGACCGCCAGGCTGGGATGGCATCGTGTTGCGGCGACAGCGATGTCGCGAACGCAAGCCACGCGCCGCTCATCTGCTTCGCCAGCACCTCGGCATCGGCGTCGACGCTGCCGAGCAGGAAGTCGACGCCACCGCGGCGCAAGTTGTCGAAGACGAAGGGCACTTCGATGGCGTGGCACGCACCGAGGGCGCCGTCGAACGCTGTGGAGCGGTATGTCATCTCGTAACCCCACGTATCCGGCTGGTGCGCGGACTGCGCTTCGAGCAGCCGCACAGCGGGCATGCGAAAAACCCAGTCGGTCGCGATGGCGCACCACAGGTCGTCCGGCGACGCACCGGGACGCTGCGAGCGGTAGACGTCGATGACGTCGTTGGCGCGGTCGCCGAGAACAGCGTCGACGCGTCGGAGCAGCTTCACCTCGTCGAACTCGCCGCCGATGCGCTCCATGACGTGAAACAGGTTCCATTCGTCGCTCGTCGTGCCGGTGACGACGCGCACGTCGGCTGCGCGGCCGTCGCGGATCGCGTCGATCGGCGGCTGGTCCAGCACAGCCCCGTCGACGATGGGCATGAAGGGAAGGAACTGCTTGGCGGTCAGCCGGGTGACGGATCCGACGACTTGCTGAGCGGCAAGCAGCTCCTCCACGCTGGCGCCGAGGAGGGCACCGGGATCAGACGCGTGGAGCTCGCGCAGCATCGCCGAGGTGACCTCGGCTGCGGAGTCCTCGGAATGGACGTACTCGCCGGTCCCGGACTGCGCGATGGCAGCGCGGAAGAGCCCCTGCGCGCCTGGCGCCGCGAGGAGAGCGCCAACCGACATGCCGCCAGCCGACTCGCCGAAGACGCACACTCTGGCGGGATCGCCGCCGAACGACGCGATGTTGTCGCGGACCCAACCGAGCGCTGCGATCTGATCGGCGAGACCGGCCGCACCCGAGCCCGGGAAGCCGTCGACGGCCATGAACCCGAGCGCCCCGAGGCGGTAGTTGATGGTGACGACGACCGCCTCGCCGGCGCCGGCCAGCCGCGACCCGTCGTACCACGGCACCGAGCCAGATCCGGCGGTGAAGCCTCCGCCGTGGATCCACACGAGCACGGGTCGGGCGTGGTCGTCGAGCCCCGGGGTGAACACGTTGAGGAGGAGGCAGTCCTCGCTCGAGGGGACGTCCTGCGCACCAAGCATCGCCTCGAGCGGCGACGCGTTCTGCGGCGCGATCGGTCCGAAGCTGGTGGCGTCGGCGACATCGGTCCACGGCTCGACCGGCCCGGGCAGGCCGAACCTCGCCGCTGTCGCGTAGCGGATGCCGCGGAACTGCAGCATCGAGCCTTTCTCGAGGCCTCGGACCTTGCCGGCGGTCGTGTTGGCGATCACGCCGCAAACCGTACCGTTCGCGACGCGCTACCTCGGGAGCCCGAGCACGCGTTCGGCGAGCACGTTGCGCAGGATGTCGACGGTGCCGCCCATGATCGTGTAAGCGGGCGCGTACGACACCGCTCGCGCTGCGCGACCCCCGAGCCCGGCGTCCTCACCCCAGAGGAGGGCGGCGGGGCCGAGCTGACGCGCGCAGAAGCTCGCGAGGCGGGTCTCGAACTCCGTGCCGAACGTCTTGGTCGCCGCGGAAAAGCCCTTCGGTGCCTGCCCGAGCGTCTCACGGAGCACGAGCAGACGACCGATGCGGTAAGCGGTCTCGATGGCGGCGAGCTCCTGGCGCACCACCGGATCGCAGCGATCGACGAGACCAGGAGTGGCCATGAGGTCGCGGTACAGCGCGTAGTTCGAGACCAGCCTGTCGATGCCGCCGCGCTCGTGTTCCATCTGGCGCATGAGCTGGCGGAAGCTCCCGTTGAGCTCACCGACGAGGTTCTCACCTGGGACGCGCACCGAATCGAAGCTGACTTCGCAGAAGTGCTCGTTGGTCGTCATGTCCTTGATGGTGCTGACCTCGATGCCCGGCGAGCGCATGTCGATGATCAGCTCGCTCAGGCCGGCGTGCTTCGGGGCTTCGGGGTCGGTGCGCGCGATGCAGTAGCACCAGTCCGCGTGCGCCGCACCCGACGTCCACACCTTCTGCCCGGTGACGAGCCAGCTATCGCCATCGCGGTCGGCTCGCGTGCGCAGCGCGGCGACATCGCTGCCGGCATCGGGCTCGCTCATCCCGATGCACCACATCGACTCGCCCGAGACGATGCCCGGGATCCAACGCTTGCGCTGTTCTGGAGTGCCGAACTGCAGGAGCGACGGGCCCATCTGACGGTCGGCGAACCAGCCAGCGCAGATCGGCGCGCCGTGCTTGATGAGCTGCTCGTACACCACGAACCGCTCGAGCACGCTGCGGCCGTGACCGCCTTCCTCGACGGGCCAGGTCATCCCGATCCAGCCCCTTCGGGCCAGCTCCTTCGTGAGCTCGGGGTCGTACCCGACGATCCAGGAGTCCTCCGGGAAGCTGGAGCGCTTCGCAGCCTCGATCGCGACGACTTCGGCCTCAGCGGCGAGGGCCTCGAGCTCGGGTGGCCACGCGAAGTCCATGCTCCTCAGCGGGAGTCGATGGGCGCGTAGTCGCGGGCGACGACACCGGTGTAGAGCTGGCGGGGCCTTGCGATCTTCTGGTCCTGCTCGAGCTGCTCTTCCCAGTGCGCCAACCAGCCCGCGGTTCGAGGGATCGCGAACAGCACGGTGAACATCTCGATCGGGAAGCCGAGTGCCTGGTAGATCAGCCCGGAGTAGAAGTCGACGTTCGGGTACAGCTTGCGGCTCGTGAAGTACTCATCAGCGAGGGCGATCTCCTCGAGCTTCAGCGCGATGTCGAGGAGCTTGTTCTTCCCCGTGATGGCGAACACGTCCTCCGCGGTCTGCTTGATGATCTTCGCCCGAGGGTCGTAGTTCTTGTAGACGCGGTGCCCAAAGCCCTGGAGCCGCCCGCCGCTCCCGCCCTTGACGCTCTTCACGAAGTCCTCGACGTTGTCGATCGAGTCGATCTCCGTGAGCATGTGGATCACGGCCTCGTTGGCGCCCCCGTGGCGGGGGCCGTAGAGAGCAGCAGCGGCGGCCGAAGCAGAGATGTAGGGGTCGGCGTGGCTCGAGCCCACCGTGCGCATCGCTGTGGTGCCGCAGTTCTGCTCGTGGTCGGCATGGAGGATGAACAACAGGTCGAGCGCTTTCGACAGCACTGGGTTCTCGTAGTCGATGTGCTCGAGCGGCGAGAACATCATGCTGAGGAAGTTCTCGGCGAAGTTCTTCTTGTTGTCGGGGTAGACGAACGGCATGCCGACGCTGAACCGGTGACAGCAGGCTGCGATGGTCGGCATCTTCGCGATGAGGCGCACGATCTGCTTGCTGCGGATGTCGGGATCCTGGATGTCCTTCGCCTCGGCGTAGAACGTCGAGAGCGCTGCGACGGCTGAGACGAGCATCCCCATCGGGTGAGCGTCGTAGTGGAAGCCCTCCATGAACCGCTTGCGCATGTTCTCGTGGATGAACGTGTGGTAGGTGATGTCGTGCACCCACGAGTCGTACGCCGTCTTCGTCGGCAGCTCACCATGGAGGAGCAGGTAGGCGACCTCGAGGTAGTTGGAGTGCGCGGCGAGCTGTTCGATCGGGTAGCCCCGGTAGCGCAGGATGCCGTTGTCGCCGTCGAGCTCGGTGATCGCGCTCGAACAAGCAGCGGTGGTCATGTACGCCGGGTCGTAGAACCACACGTTCGGCAGCAGCTTGCGCCACGAAGTGGCGTCGACGCCCCCGTCCGCGATCGGTATCTCGACCGATTCACCGGTCCGGTTGTCGGTGATCGTCACGGAGTCAGGCACGTCTCGAACGCTACCGCTTCTCGGCGCCCATCTCAGCAGGGCATGTTGTCGTGCTTGCGACGCACGGGCCGCTCGCGCTTCGTGCGCAGGAGCTCGAACGCAGCTGCGACCTCTCGCCTCGTGTCGCCAGGATCGATGACCGCGTCGACGCTGCCGCGCTCGGCTGCCGGCCACGGCGCGAGCAGCCGGGCCTCGTAGTCGGCTTCGGCTGCGGCGCGCACCTCGGGCGTCGCACGCCGGTGCAAGATCTCCACTGCGCCTTTTGCGCCCATCACCGCGATCTCAGCGGATGGCCAGGCGAGGTAGAGGTCGTTCCCCATCGCACGCGAGTCCATGACGATGTAGGCCCCGCCGTACGCCTTTCGGAGCACAACGGCGACTCGGGGCACGGTCGCGCGGGCGTACGCGAAAGCGAGCTGCGCTCCGTGGCGGATCATGCCCCGCCACTCGAGATCCTTGCCCGGGTAGAACCCTGGTGTGTCGATGAGGGTGAGCAACCCGATGTTGAACGCGTCGCACCACGACACGAAGCGTGCGCCCTTCTGGGATGCCTGGATGTCGAGCGTGCCGGCGATGGCCTGGGGCTGGTTGGCCACGACGCCGATCGGCTGCCCGCCGATGGTGACGAGCGCGGTGACGAGGTTCGGGGCCCACCCCGATCGGAGCTCGAGCATCTCGCCGTCGTCGGCGAGCGACTCGACGACGTCGCGGACGTCGTACGAGCCCGTCGAGCTCGCAGGGAGCAGCTCGCGCAACTCCGTGCACATGCGCTCGACACTGTCATCGGTCTCGATGCTCGGCGGCAGCTGGTCGACGTGGTCGGGCATGTACACGAGCAGATCGGCGATCGCCGCGAGCCCAGCAGCGCGGTCGCCCGCCGCGACGACGATCGACGCGAGTCCCGTCGATGAGGCGTGCACGCCAGCGCCCCCGAGCTCGCCGTTGTCGAGCGCGACGCCCGTGATGTCGCGGACCATGCGCGGTCCGCTCACGAACGCGTAGGCGTCAGCGGTCATCACGACGTGGTCGGCCAAGCCGAGAAGCAGTGCGGGTCCGGAGACGGCCGGTCCGGTCACGCTCATCAGCACCGGCACGACCCCGCTGCATCGGGCGATGGACCGGGCCGCGTAGCCCCAGCCGACCGATGCGGCCAAACCTTCCATGACATCAGCGCCGCTCGAGGCGATCTCGATCACGAGCGGCAGCTCGGTGTCGTGCGCCCGCTCGGCGGCGTCGGCAAGCGTGGCGCCGTCGGCAGGGGAGAGCGCGCCGCGGTGCACGGTCGGGTCGCACACCGCGAGGATCACCTCGCGGCCACCGAGGTCGCCGCGGCCGGCGCTGACCACGCCGGCTGCGCCGGCGCGCAAGGGGAGGCTGGTTCGTCCGCTCGGCATCCCGATGATCGACTGTGCCGAGGCCACCGTGGTTACGCGCTGACGGCTTCGGCGTGGATCCCCACCTGGTGAGTGGCCTCCTCGAGCACGACAGCGCGCGTCACCTCGGCGATGGCGCGGGCCGGCGCGGAAGGCAGCCCGCGACGGCGGTGCACGAGCCCGACCGCGCGTCCGGTCAGACCGTCGACGCTCACGAGGCGCCAACCGCCCGCGTTCCAGCGCGGCGCAGCAGACGCGGGCAGTATCGCGGCGCCGAAGCCTTCGAAGGCGAGCGAGGCGAGCAGGCGCATCCCATCGACCTCGGCGCGTGGCCGCAGCGAGACCCCCACGGCGCGGGCCTGGCGATCGAGATCGTCGCGAAACGCGGTCCCGGGTGGCTCGAGCAGCAGCTCGTGCTTGGCGAGCTCGATCAGCCCGACACGGTCGTGGGCAGCGAGGGGGTGCGTCTCGGGCGCGATGACCATGAGGTCCTCGTCGAAAAGCGGCTCTGACTCGAGATCGGGGTCGTGGATCGGCAGGGCGACGACCGCGAGGTCGAGCAACCCGGACCGCACGCCTGGCAGCAGCGATGTCGTCGTCGCATCGACGAACACGACGTGCACGCCGGGATAGCGCTCGGTCATGGCCTCGAGCAGGGGCGGCACGAGCCAGCGAGCCGTCGTGCCGATCGCGCCGATGCGGACGGTGCCTGACACCTCGCGGTTGACCGAGGCCACGTCGGACACCAGCGCTTCGAGCTCGGAGTGGATGCGGCGCGCCCGCTCGACCACGGCGACCCCCTCCTCGGTGAGCGTGCCGCTCGCGCGATCGACGAGGACGACCGCGAGCTCGCGCTCGAGGCGCGCGACGTGCGTCGAGACGTTCGACTGCACCGTGTGGAGCGCCCGGGCCGCGGCGGAGAACGAACGGTGGTCGGCGACGGCCACGAGGGCGGCGAGCTGGCGCAGATCCATCGCCACTCATGATGGCAGCTATCGCGAGGAACTGTTGGACAGATCAAGCGATGCTGGCGAGGATGAGGACACAAAGCGCCGAGCCCCAAGCCGATCCCCCCTGGCAGGGCAGAGGCACCAGGTCGAGGACGGGACCCCCCTCCCACCTCGGACCGCCGAAAGGACCGGCCCCCGCCGGTCCTTTCGTGATTTTCTCGGCCGATTTCGGCCTCGCCCATCGCCGCCCTACCGGCGGCGGCTCGATCAGGTTTCGCTCACGGTTTCGGCCGCTGACAGCTGGGAGTACGGTCGCCGCATGGGTTCATCGGCTGCGTTCTTCGACCTTGATCGGACGTTGCTGCGGGGAGCTTCCGGGCCGGTCATCTCCGACGCGCTTCGCTCGGTCGGGCTGCTCTCGGATCGCCGCATCCCCGGCGAGGCCATCGTCTACCGGTTCTTCGACGTCGTCGGTGAGTCGCGGCCGACGATGCAACTCGCTCGCCAGGCGGCGCGACTGGCCCAGGGCTGGGCCCGTGCCGCTGCACAACAGGCCGGCACCACCGCGGCAGCCACGCTGGTCGAAGCGGTGCAGCCCTTCGCGCAGCCGATCATCGACGACCACCACGCTGCGGGGCGCGCTGTCGTCTTGGCGACGACGACCCCCTACGACTTGGTGAAGCCGCTCGCTGACGCCCTCGGCCTCGACGACGTCATCGCCACCCGCTACGGCGAGACCGACGACGGCGCGTACGACGGCACGATCGTCGGTGAGTTCGTCTGGGGCAAGGGCAAACTGCGCGCGGTCGCGGCATGGGCCGACGCGCACGACGTCGAACTGGCCGACTCCTTCGCGTACTCCGACAGCTACTTCGACCTGCCGCTGCTCAACGCGGTCGGCAACCCGACGGCCGTGAACCCCGACCCGCGTCTGCTCGTGCAGGCCCTCGTGCGCCGCTGGCCGGTGCTGCACCTCGACGTGCCAGCTGGCATCCCGAAGATCCCGATCCTCGGCATCGAGCCCCAGCAGATCCTCATGGCCGCGGCCAACCCGCTCGCAGTGCCCTTCGCCCGCTTCGACATCGAGGGCACGAAGCACATCCCCGAGTCGGGCCCGGCGATCATCGTCGCCAACCATCGTTCGTACTTCGATCCGATGGCGCTCGGCATGGCGCTCAGCAAGCGGGGGCGCCCGGTTCGCTTCCTCGGCAAGAAGGAAGTGTTCGACGCGCCCCTCCTCGGCTCGATCGCCAAGGCATTCGGAGGCATCCGCGTCGAACGGGGCACCGGGTCCGACGAGCCGCTCCTCGAGGCAGCGAGGGCGCTCGAGGCGGGTCAAGTCGTCGCGCTCATGCCCGAGGGGACGATCCCGCGCGGTGAGGCGTTCTTCGATCCGGAGCTGAAGGGCCGCTGGGGCGCGGCGCGCCTCGCTGCGATGACCGGCGCACCAGTCGTCCCCGTCGGCATGTGGGGGACCGAGCGCGTCTGGCCCCGGTCGAGCCGGGTGCCCAACGTCTTGCAGCTCACGAACCCGCCTCTCGTCACGATCCGCGTCGGCTCACCCCTGCACGTCAGCGGCGACGACGCCGACCGCGACACGAAGCAGATCATGACGGCGATCAGCGCGCTCCTCCCGCCGGAGGCGACGACGAAGCGCACCCCGACCGATGAGGAGCTGGCGGCCACCTACCCGCCAGGCAAGGCGCCCACCGCCGGCGCACACGAGGAAGCCCGCCGCCCCGGCTCAGATTGACGGCGTCAGTCGCCGGTGCTGCCGTCGGTCTGACCACTCGCCGCAGCGCGGATGATGTTGAGAGCGCTGCCCGCCTTGAACCAGCCGATCTGCTCAGGGCTGAACGTCTGCGTGCAATCGAAGTCGATGATGGATCCGTCGGGCTTGGTGGCGCGGCAGCGCACGTTGACGTCGGGCGCGAGCGACGCGAGGCCGAGCACGCTGATCCTGTCGTTCTCGCCGATCAGGTCGTAGGTCCTCGGGTCGGCGAACGTGAGCGGGAGCAGTCCCTGCTTCTTCAAGTTGGTCTCGTGGATGCGAGCGAACGAGCGGGCGAAGATCACAACCCCACCGCGGAACCGCGGCTCCATCGCGGCGTGCTCGCGCGAGGAGCCCTCGCCATAGTTCTCATCGCCGATCGCGCACCACTGCACGCCCGATGTGCCCAAGTGCTCGGCGATCTCGGGAAAGGCCTTGATCTCGGCGTCGAGGGGATCCTTGCCAAAGCCGGCCTCCGCCTCGCGGAACCCGTTGACCACACCGAGGAAGAGGTTGCCGGAGATGTTCTCGAGGTGGCCGCGGTACTGCAGCCACTTGCCGGCGGCGGAGATGTGGTCGGTCGTGCACTTTCCCTTGGCTTTCAACAGAATCGGCAAGTCCACGTAGTCGAGCCCGTCCCAGGGAGCGAACGGCTCGAGCAGCTGCAAGCGGTTGCTCGTCGGCGACACGGCGATCACGACACCACCAGAGTTGGGCGGCGGCGCGACGAAGCCCGACTCACCGGGGTCGAATCCCTTCGCAGGCAGGTCCTCGCCGACGGGCGGCTCGAGGTGCACCCGGGCGCCGGACGGAGTTGCAAGCTCGTCGGTGATGGGGTTGAAGTCGAGGGTTCCGGCGAGCGCATACGCGATGACCATGTCGGGTGACGTGACGAATGACTTCGTCGCGGCGTTCCCGTCGTTGCGCTTCGGGAAGTTGCGGTTGTAGCTGTTGACGATCGTGTTGAGCTTCGACGGGTCGAGATCGGAGCGGTCCCACTGGCCGATGCACGGGCCGCACGCGTTGGCCAGCACCGTCCCGCCGATGGCTTCGAGGTCGGCGAGCAACCCGTCGCGTTCGATGGTTGCCCTCACCTGCTCCGAGCCGGGCGTGATGAGCAGTTGGGTCTTGGCCCGCAGCCCCTGGGCGGAGGCCTGGCGGGCGATCGAAGCCGCCCGGGTGATGTCCTCGTAGGAGGAGTTCGTGCACGAGCCGATGAGCGCGGACGACACCTCTGTGGGCACGCCGTTGGCGCGGGCCCATGCGCCAACTTCGCCCACCTGGTGCGCGAGGTCGGGCGAGTCCGGGCCATTGATCATCGGGCCGAGACCGCGGAGATCGATCTCGATGACCTCGTCGAAGTACGCGGCGGGGTCGTTCTCGACCTCGGGATCGGCGCGCAAGTCGCCGGCAACCGCGTCGGCAGCGTCGGCGAGCTCCTCGCGCCGGGTCGCTTTCAAGTAGGCCGCCATGTTGGCGTCGTAGGGGAAGAGCGAGGTGGTGGCCCCGATCTCGGCGCCCATGTTGCAGATGGTGCCCTTGCCCGTGGCAGCGAGGCTGTCGGCCCCTGGGCCGAAGTACTCGACGATCGCGCCCGTCGCGCCCTTCACCGTGAGGATCTCAGCGACCTTGAGGATGACGTCCTTCGCGCTCGACCACCCCGAGAGCGAGCCGGTGAGGTGGACGCCGATGAGCTTGGGCCACCGCACGTTGAACGCGAACCCCGTCATGACGTCGACGGCATCGGCGCCACCGACGCCGATGGCGACCATGCAGAGCCCGCCAGCGTTGGGGGTGTGGCTGTCGGTGCCGATCATCATCCCGCCCGGGAACGCGTAGTTCTCGAGGACGACCTGGTGGATGATCCCCGAACCCGGCTTCCAGAAGCCGATCCCGTACTTGGCCGAGACCGACTGGAGGAAGTCGTACACCTCAGAGTTCACATCGAGCGCGAACTTCAGGTCGATGTTCGCCTCGGTCTTTGCTTGGATGAGGTGGTCGCAGTGCACCGTCGAAGGAACTGCGGCCTCTGGGAGCCCGGCGGTCATGAACTGCAGCAGCGCCATCTGCGCGGTAGCATCCTGCATGGCGACGCGATCAGGATCGAAGTCGGCGTAGCTGCGGCCGCGTTCGAGCGCCTGGCCCGAGGCATCGCGCAGGTGGTTCAGGAGGACCTTCTCCGCGAACGTGATCGGTCGCCCGAGCCGTTCGCGGCCGAGGGCTGCACGTTGGCGAAGTCGGGCGTACACCTGCTCGACGAGCGAGATCGGGGTAGATGCGGTGACGGGCATCGGGGGGCTCCCTGTTGACGTACGGACTTGATATAGACAAGTCTATGACAAGTGAGCCAGCCGCGCTACTCCACGATCGCCGACAGCCTGCGGGAGCGAATCGCTGCCGGAGAGCTGACAGGCGCACGCCTCTTGCCGAGCGAGGCCGAGCTGTCAGGAGCCTATGCGGCCAGCAGGGTGACGGTCCGCAGAGCACTCGATGTGCTGCGCGACGAGGGCCTCGTCGCGAGTCGTCAAGGCTATGGCTGGTTCGTCGCTGCCGACCCGCTGCGCCAGACCCTCGCCCGGCTCGGCACCATCGAAGCGCAGCTCGCTGAATCCGGGCGCGTCTCGCAGCGCCGAGTGCTCGAGTTCGGGTTCGTGGCCGCCCCGGCTGCCGTGCGCCACGAGTTGGCGACGCGCCGGGTGCTGGAGGTGAGGCGGCTCAACCTGGCCGACGGCCACCCCTTCGCCCTCGTCACGGTGTGGTGCCCCGAGCGACTTGGCAAGGGCATCTCCTTCGCCGACGCAGAACGCGCCCCGTTCTACGAGCTGCTCGACCTCGAGTTGGGGGGCGCCACCCAGACGATCGCCGCCGATGCCGCTGAGCCTCAGGAGGCGAAGCTACTCGAGGTCCCGGCGCGCGCGCCCGTGCTCGTCTGCCGTCGCACGACGCGCGATTCGACAGGCGAACCGGTGCTGCATTCGCGCCACGTGTTCCCCGCACATCGCACGGAGTTCGTCGTCGAGCTCGCCACAGCCGACCGCTCGATCGCGCCGAGCGGCTTACGGCTCGTCGGGGCTTGATCGCTTCTAGAAGTAAGGGCTTGATCGCTTCTAGAAGTAGATGCTGATGATCAGCAACCAGACCGCGATGTCGATAGGGCCGAGCACGATGCCGGCGATGGCGAGGCCCTCGCCCTTCAACGCACCGTTCGAGGCCTTGATCTTGTTGCGCGCGATGAGCCCGAAGATGAGCGCCAGCGGACCAAGGACGATGTTGAACAGGAGGAGGCCGACGATGCCACAGACCAGCGCGGCTACCGCCATCCCGTGTGTCTTGGGCTGGGGAGCAGCGCCATAGCCGTAGCCTTGCTGATGCCACTGCTGGGGGGCGCCGTACGCGGGCGGCGGAGCCGCCCCGTAGCCCGGCGGAGCAGGAGGTGGTGGCTGACTTGCCGGGGGCCCGCTCGGGGGAGGGCCCTCATGGGGCTGCTGATCGCTCACGGCTCCATAGTGCCCGACGCGCGTGCCGTACAGTCGCCGACGTGGTCACCTCGTGTGCCGTTCGGCGCGCGCCGGCGTGAGGCTCTGGCCGAAGCACTGGCACGCCGAGACGTGGATCTGTTCGATCCGCGGCCATGTCCTGCCGGCCCGCACCGTCGCTCGTCTGCGACCAGAGGACCGTGAGCTGGGCATCGACACCGTCGACGGGCGCCGTCTCGCTCGCTGCTTGCGTTGCGACGTGTGGGTCGAGGGGATGCCCCCCGCAGGCTCGGATGCAACCGCGGAGGTCCTTGCGCCGATCGACGAGATCGCAAAGCCTCGCCGCGGCCATCCGTTGTCCGACGCGATCCTCCTGCGGTTGATCGCCATCAACCGCGGCGTGCACAGCGTCGTCTTCGGGTTGCTCGCTCTCGCGCTCGTCGTGCTCGATCGGGAGTTGTTCAACTTGCAGTCCTCGGCCCGCGGGGCAGTCGATCGGCTCGACGGTGTGGCGGACAACACGGGCACTTCTGGTGCCCATGACGTGATCTCGCGGCAGCTGCACCGGATCCTCAGCCTCGACAAGAGCACCATCACGGTCCTGGCGCTGACGGCGCTCGCGTACTGCGTGGTCGAAGGCGTCGAGGCCTACGGCTTGTGGCGCGAGCGGCGCTGGGCCGAGTACCTCACCGTCGTCGCCACTGCCGGGTTCCTGCCCATCGAGATCCACGAGCTGGCAGCTCGCGTGACGGCGTTGCGAGTCGGTGTGCTCGTCGTGAACATCGCCGTGCTGCTCTGGTTGCTCTGGTCGAAGCACCTCTTCGGCCTGCGCGGTGGGCACGCCACCCTCCAGCAAGGCATCGATTGGAAGGCGATCCTCGCCCCGCCGCACGATGTCAGCTCAGGTCAGGCCACGCCTTTGGCTTGATGCGGCCACCTTTGGGGCCGCGCTCGCCGAGGGCCCATTGGCGGCGCCACCCGGTGGCCTCAGGGCCGCTGAGCGACGGGGTGTCCGCGCGATGGGCGCGTCGCCGAGCCACATACCAATCGGTCGAGGCCTCATCAGCGAGGGCAGCGACGGCGCGTTCGATGCGAGCTGCGAACCGGCGTGAATCCTCGCCTTCGTCGGGGCGCATCGGCGCGCCGAACGTGACGGTCGTGCGCGCTGGTGTCGGTGCTTTCTTGCCCTTGCGCAGGATGCGGCTCGTCCCCTCGAGGTGCACGGGCACGACAGGCACGGCACAGCGAATCGCGAGATAGGCGGCGCCGCCGCGGAAGGGCTGGCCCCACCCATCGGGTGAGCGACCGCCCTCGGGGAAGATCGCCATGCTCCAGCCGTCGCCGATGAGCTTCGCTGCGTGGTCGGCCGACTTGCGGGCGACCTTCGTGCGTTCGATCGGGATCGCGTTCAGCGCGAGTGCTGAGGCGACCGACGTTGCCCGCGTCTTGAAGAAGTAGTCGGCAGCGGCTCCGACGAAGACCTTGTGCCGCCAGGGCTCGGGAAGCGAGGTCAGCAGCAGCGGGGTGTCGACGTGGCTGTGGTGGTTCGCGGCGAATATCACCGGCACGTCGCGTTCGTCGTCGAGCGCGTCGCGGCGAAGGTCATCGAGGCGGTCGATGCCGACGCGGTGGGGGTCGGCGAGCAGGCGGATCGTGGGACGCACGACCGACTCGAGCAGCACCACGCGCACCCAACGCGCAGCGAAGGAGCGAGCCCATTCGGTCTCGTAGTCGGCGCCCGTGCGGTGCTTGTCGATGAGCGGTTCGACGCCGAGCGGCGTCGTCGGTGCACGCAGCGGGAACTCGAGACGACGGAACAGTTTCACTTCACGTCTGCGATGAGGAGCGGCGGGTTGTGCGCGTAGGTGATGCTCGGCTCGCGGCCGACGTGATCCGAGGCCATCTCCAGAGCGTCCTGCATCGTCGAGGCCGGCCGGAACCCGAGCCGGCGCACCGAACGCGGCTCGCCGCCGACGACGATCACGTGGTCGCCGCCGCCGAGGTGGTCGAGGGCGTGCGCGCCCCAGTACCACATGTAGAACGGATGCACGCCGTGGTACGCGTAGCTCGTTCGGTAGAGGTGGCGGTACCACTCGTCCTCGGCGAAGGCCGTCTCGAACTCGGCCTCGATGCGCTTCGGGTCGGTCGTCTCCGAGAGCACCTGCTCGAAGAAGTCGATGTAGCTCGGGTGGTGCACGGGATGGAACTCCCAAGGCGTCGGGTGGCTCATGATGAGCACGCCCCCCTCGCGCACGAGCGGCTTGCCTCGGTACAGGTTGAAGAAGTAGCCGAGCCCGAGGCACATCACGAGGATCGGGTTCATGATGGAATGCACGTTGTAGGGGCAGATGTAGGGGAGCCCCATCGTGAGGATGTCGGTCTGCCCCTCGACCTCGACCAGCTGCTGGCGGTGCACGTCGGCCGTGATGAGCTCGTGTACGGCGTCGACCTCGCCCGCCTGCACGCTCATCATCCGGTGAGGTGCCTGGATGCTGTTGAAGATCCTGCGCCTCGCCTTGCTCGACATGCGCTCGAGCGACTTTGCCGTGCCGAAGTAGAGCGCTCTGTCGCGCGGCGACCACCCCCACTCGCGCTTCATGAGGAACTCGAACGGCGTCGGGAAGGTGTCGGTGTTCAGGGTGGTCTCGATCTGGAAGACCTTCACCGCCTCCTGGATGACCTTGCCCATGCGCCAGTTGGCCGAGTGCAGCTCGGAGTGGTGCCTGTCCATGAAGGAGGTGCTGTGCTCCATGGTCTTCACGTTGTGGTGATGACGGATCGAGCGGTAGCTCGCGAGACCCGTCGCGGTCGACTTCCATCCCCCGTCCATCGCGACGAGGTTGATGTTGACGTAGACGAGCAGGTCGCTCTCGGCGGCCCTTTTGTTGATCTCGACGACCTCGCCTTGCGACGTTGCACCGAGGTCGGTGAGGTCGTCGGGATCTTCAGCGTCGTGGTTGTAGAGACGCCCGCTCGGCGCGAAGGCGTCGTAGACCCGGTCGCCCACAGCGTGGCGGAGCTCGGCCTCGGTCATGCGTCGATGCAGTGCAAGTGCAGCGATGAGCACGACGTCGTCGACGCCCGCCGCCGCGGCGAGGTCGAGGACGGCTTCGATCACCCGCTGACGGTTGTCGGGTCGGCGCATCGGTGGCAGCGGCAGCGACACGTCGTCGAACGCGATCGTGAGCTTCATCCCGGAGAAGAGCAGTTCGGGCAGCGGCTTTGAGTCGCCGACGGGATTCAGCAGCGCCTGACGGACGGCACCGTCGGCGTCGCGCAGCGCGGCCAACGGCTCAGGGGGGTAGATGATCCGGCTTCGCTCAGCCGGTAGGCGTTCGAGGCGAAAGCCCTCGCCGTGCCAGAACAGCGTGGGTGGCGTCGAGCGGTCGACATCGAGGACGAACCCGGGGCGCGGCATCAGCGCATGTGCTCCTTCTCGGGACGGAGATCGAACGCGACCTTGACGGCGCCGCGGGTGCCGGCGTTGGCCGCATGCTCGATCGCGTCGCGGTAGCGGGAGAGGGGATAGAGGGCCGAGACCAGCCTGCCGAGCTGTGCCGACTGCACCAGCGCGAGCGCTGCTGCGAAGTCAGCCGGCGTGTACGCGTAGCAGCCGGTCAGGGACAGCTCGCGGTGCCACAGCCCGGTGAGGTCGAGCCCGGTGTGCCCTGGCATCCCGACCGCGTGGACGCTGCCGCCCGGAGCGCAGACGTCGAGGGCCTGCTGCAGGGTCTCAGGTGAGCCGACGCAGTCGATGACCGCTGCCACGCCACCCGACAACCTGTCTGCGATCACCCATGCTCCGGAGGCCGAGCGGACGTGGCGTGCGAGGGCGCCCGGGTCGGCGACGGAGGTGGCCCCGAGGGCTCGGGCGACGCGCTTCTGATTGGGGTAGCGAGCTGTTGCGATGATGCTTCGGTGTGGGTCGAGTGCTCGCAGCGCGGCGATCGTGAGAAGCCCGAGCGTGCCGGCGCCGAGGACCGCGACGTCGACGGCGGGCGCGACACGCGCCGCAGCATGCACTGCGCACGCTGTCGGCTCGACGATCACCGCCTGCTCGTCGGTGAGGTCTTCTGGCACCTCGATGAGCTGCGTCGGGTGCGCAACGAGCTCGATTCCCCACCCGCCTCCCGTCGACTCGCAGAAGCCCGTCTGCAGACCGGGCTCGAGATGACCGAACGCGGTGCGCTCGCAGCGGTTGGGCAGGCCTGTCGCGCACGGAGAGCACCACGGCTCGATACCACGCGTGACGCAAGTGAGGATGGGGACGAGCACGACCCGCCGCCCGTCCTCGGCATCACCGACCACCTCGTGGCCCGGGGTGAACGGGAAGGAGACGATCGGCTCGAAGTACCGCGACGAGTGACCGTCGATGGTGGCGAGGTCCGATCCGCAGATGCCAGCCAGACGCGGTCGCACGCGCACCCATTCGGGATCGGGGAGCTCGGGCGGGTCGACGTCGGCGAGACGCAGGGGCCCGACCGCGGCCCCGCGGCCGGGGAGGACGCGCCCGGCAATGCTCGCAGCCGCGTAGCGAGCCAGCTTGCGTTCGAAGAGGAGGGCCTTCACGAGCGGACCTTCAAGCGCGGGCCGATCGGAATGACGCGGCTCGGAGCACCGGCCGAACGCTCGAAGTGCTCGACCAGCCATCCGCGCTTGCGCGCGATTGCCGCCAGGCGCGCTTCGGGGTTGACGGCCACGGGGAAGCCGACAGCTTCGAGCATCGGGAGGTCGGAGGCGGAGTCGGCGTAGGCCACCGACTCCGCGGGGTCGAGGTCGTGCGTCGCGCAGTAGTCGAAGAGCACCTGCGCGCGCGACTCGCCGGTTGGAGGAACGTTGATGAGCTCGCCGGTGTAGCGGCCGTCTGCCGTCACCGACATGCGGGCGCACACGATGTCGTCGAAGAGGGGCTCGAGCGGCTTCACGACCAGGTCGAGCGCGCCGGTGATGAGCAACGTGCGGTGCCCGAGGCGCCGGTGTTCGCGGACGCGGCGCAAAGCGGCAGGGAACGACTTGGTGAGGATCAGGTCGCTGAACGATTCGAGAGCGTCGACGTCGAGTTGGTCGACCCTTGCACCTTCGTAGCGGTGGTAGAAGTGGCGCAGGAAGTCGGCGCGGTCCCGACGGTCCATCCTGAGCAACGCCGGCGCTTCGGCCAGGGTCTTCACGACGAAGCGCATCCTGTCTTCAGGTGCCAGTCGGCGCGTGGCGAGCCACGAGTAGGACGCGACGACGTTCGACGCGATGAGCGTGTTCTCGAGGTCGAAGGCCACCATCTGGCGCGCCGGTTCGAGCACTTGGCGCCGCAGCCGGCTCGCTCGCGCCTCGACCTTCGAGCCTCCCGGGGTTGTACGCACGCGTGCCTGTTTGACCACTGACGGCAAGTGGATCTCGCGGACGAAGCTCGGCCACTCGATGACGCGAGGGTCGAGCGCGAAGCGAGCGCGGTCGTCGTCGTCGTAGCCGGCATCGATCGCGAGGAGCCGCTCGACGCCGTAGACGGCCTCGCATTCGACGTACTTCCCGTAGAGCTCGACGTAGGCGTACGCCCGCTCGAGCTCCTCGCGCTTCTGCTCGACGCGCGCTGCGAGCTCGGCCTGGTTGCCTCGCAGCGGCAGCGACTGCAGGATCGACTCCGCTCGCCCCAACAGCATCTTGCCCCGCTTCAGCTGCCCCTCCACCGCCCCACGGCCCGGGAACGCGAACTCGGCGACGACGATGGGCTGGCCCTTGGCGTCGTAGAGCGGGTGCTGCGTGAACCAGCCTTGCACCAGGTCGACGAGCATCCGGTAGCGCAGCGGGTTCTCCGCGCCCGACGCGACCTGCACGACGTCGACGGATCCGTCAGCCGCTGGTCCCTTCGCTGCCACTGCGATGGTTGCGCCGACCACGAGGTCGACTGGGATGACATCGATGATGCCCTCTGGTACGCCGGGGAACTGCTTCAGCAGCCCGCGGGCGTAGGAGAGGATGACCGGCTCGGCCATGCGGAACCCGCGGATCCAGCCGGGCACGGGCTCGGCGAGGGCCGACTCGATGATCGAGGGACGCACGATCGAGACGGGCACGTCGCCGCGTGTCTCGACCAACGCGCCCTCGCCGAGAGCCTTGGTGTACGCGTACGCGTCAGGCCAACCGAGCGAAGCGGCGCGAGCGCGTCCTGCGTCGATCATCTCCTGCTTGACCCAAGCCTCGCGGCCGCTCTCGGTCTTGGCGGCGAGCAACGGCGTTCCAGCAGCGCCGAGCTCGTTGCGGGCCTCGGCGCGGAACCGCTCGAGCATCGGCGGGGTCCGGCTGGCGGCCTCGGCGTCGGCGCGGGCCCGGCGAGCGCCGTCGACCTCGGCGCGCCAGTCGATGTCGAGGAAGAATGGTCCGTCGCTGAGGAGCTCCTCTGGCGCGGCGCCTCTTCGGTTGCCCGCGACGTAACACGTCGAGACGGAGACGAGATGCGGGGCTGCGCCGAGCGACTGGAGCGTCTGCACGATGCGCGTCGGGCCGAGCAGGTTGACCTCGACGGCCAAGTCGAGCGGCGAGGCGAACGACACAGCTGCTGCCGAGTGGATGACTATGTCGCACGAGGCGAGGAGCGTGCGCCCTGCCTCGTCGAGCCCGAGGCCGTCGCGGCTGACGTCGCCTGCCATGAGCTGCACGCGCCGCGATACGAGCTCGTCGAACGCGTCACCGCCGCCCATCTCGACGCGAAGCCGATCGAAGCAGTCGTTCTTGAAGATCTCCCGCTTCGCGCGTTGTTCGACCGTCGAGCGTCGTCCGGGCCGGATGAGCAGCGCCACGTCGCATTCGGGCACGCAGCGAAGCAGCCGCTCGAGCAGAGCGGTGCCGAGGAAGCCGGTCGTGCCGGTGACAGCGATGCGCTTGCCGGCGAGGGCTTCACGAAGCACGGACTCTGTCTACCATCTGGTAGACAGAGTCGTCCTGTTCTCGCCGGAGGTGGGGCCTATGACCTTTGATCCTTGGCCGGCGCTCGACGCAGAGCGCACCGAGCTAGCCGATCTGCTCGAGTCGCTCAGCCCCGCGCAGTGGGACAACGCGACGCTGTGCGAAGGCTGGCGGGTGCGTGAGGTCGCAGCTCATCTGCGCATCGCTGGGACAACGACGGCGAGGTCACTCGCTGCCGGTCTCCTCCGGCACCGCTTCGACTTCGACAGCTGGATGATGCGCGCCGCGAAGGAGGGGGCGCAGGCGCCGACGGCCGAGCTGGCCGCCGGGGTCCGAAGCCTGGTCGGCAGCCGCCACAAACCGCCGGTCGTCAAGGCGATCGATCCGCTCTGCGACACGATCCTTCACGCGCAGGACATCCGCCGTCCGCTCGGCCTCCCGCGCGTCGTGCCCGCCGCGCCGCTGCTCGCCGTGGCTGATCACCTCGTCGGGAACCGGTTCTACAAGACGCCGAAGCGCCTGCAAGGGCTGCAGGTGCGCATGACCGACCATGCCTGGGAGCATGGCGACGGCGCGTTGGTGGAGGGCCCGGGCGAGGCGATCGTCCTGATGATGACCGGTCGCCGCGCTGCGCTCGATGATCTCGACGGTGAGGGGGTCGCCACGCTGCGGGCGCGATGCTGAACCGCTCAACGAGCGAGCGGATCGTCGACGCCGCGCTCGAGTCGTTCGGGACGCGAGGCTTCGAGGCCACCTCGCTCGACGCGCTCGCCGTCGAGCTCGGTGTTCGCAAGCAGTCGATCCTCTATCACTTCCCGTCGAAGGATCAGTTGCTCGACGGCGTCATCGATGCTGCGGCGCTCGAGCTGACGACCGAGCTCGAGCTGACGCTCGCTCGTGCCGGCGGTGGTTGGCAACGCGTCGACGCGGTGATCCGCAAGGCGTTCCGCCTCGGAGCTCGCAAGCCTGCCCTGCTCGGGCTCGTTCGCGAGGTCACCAGATTGGGTCCACCCCACTCGGTCCGGTTCGTCGCCGGGATCGCACCGCTCATCGAGCGGGCGAAGTCCTTCCTCGAGCTCGAGATGCAAGCTGGTCGCCTGCGTCGCCACGACCCTGCAGCGGTGCTGCTCATGGCGCACTCGTCGGTGATCGGCTTCGCAACCGAGGTCGAGGCGTTCCGTGCGCTCGGCGACGCGCCGACCGTGCGCCAACTCGTGCGACGTCGCGACGGCATGCTCAGGATCCTGCGCGCTGCTCTGGAGCCGATGTGAGGTCGCGCGTTTCCCCCTCGCTGCGCGGGGGAACACGTTCGTGATGCGCCGCGCCGTTCTGCTCCTACCCGCTTGTCTCCTCTTGGCTGGCGCGTGCGGGTCCGATCCCATCGCGCGCTCGACCAACCCGTCGTCGGCGTCGGCGCCGGGCTCGAGCGCAAGCCCTTCGAGCAGCGAATCGTCGGCTTCGAGCTCAGGTTCTGCCGATTGCGATGCCGCTTCGACCGTGTCGGGCTCGTCGAGCTCGTCTTCGGCCGCGGGCACGCCGACCACGCCGAGCACCCCGAGCACGGCGCAGGGCGTCACGACGATCACGGCCAGGTCGTCGAGCGGCGGCTCGTGCTGCCCGGGCACGGGAGCAGGGACAGAGGCAGCTGGGTCGTCGACGCTCGGCCCCCAGGGCGCCGCCGGCACCTGTGTCGACACGGGCGGCCCGGTCGGCGGTGGCGACGCAGCGCCATCGCCCAGCAGCGGCAACTGACCAATCAGCGTTTGGTGGCGAAGCCCGAGCGCCGGACGTGGCGCTCTCGGGCCAAGCGGACGAGCTCGTCGATCAGCTCCGGATAGGAGAGGCCCGACGCCTCCCACAGCTTCGGGTACATCGAGATCGGTGTGAACCCTGGGATCGTGTTGAGCTCGTTGATGAGGAAGCCCCGCGCGTCCGCTTCGTAGAGGAAGTCGACCCTGGCCATGCCGTCGACCCGCAGGGCACGGTATGCGGCGAGCGCCAGGCGGCGCACCTCTTCAGCGGCGTCCGGCGAGAGGGGTGCAGGGACGAGCAGGCCGGAGGTGCCGTCGAGGTACTTGTCGTCGAAGTCGTAGAACTCGTGGCTCGGGACGATCTCACCGGGCACCGACGCGCCGGGGTCAGCGTTGCCGAGCACGGCGACCTCGATCTCTCGGCCGTCGATGGCCTCCTCGACAACGACGTACTCGTCGTAACCGAGCGCGACATCGAGGGCGTCTGCCAACTCGACAGCGTCGTGCGCCTTGGTGATGCCAACCGACGACCCGAGGTTGCAGGGCTTGACGAAGCAGGGAAAGCCGAGCTCGTCGGCCACCCTCGCGCGGAACGCTCCATCGACGTCGCCGCTGCGCGCCGTAAGCCACCGTCCTTGCGCCAAGCCGTTGGCCGCGAGGATCTCCTTCGTGACTGCCTTGTCCATGCACGTCGACGCTGCGAGCACCCCAGCGCCGACGTACGCGACGCCGGCGAGCTCGAGCAGGCCTTGCACCGTGCCGTCCTCACCCATCGGGCCGTGGAGGAGCGGGAGCACCACCACGTTGCCGGGCGCGGTGTCCGACGCCAGGATGGCAGGGAGCGGGTCGATCTCGACACCGTCGCTGTCGTCGGGCGAGGGCAAGGCGAGGGCCGCGGCACCAAGCGCAGCCACCGCTTCGCCCGACTCGATCCAGCGGCCCTCGCGGGTGATGCCGATGGGCACCACGTCGTAGTGGACGGGGTCGACGGCGCGCAGCACGTGCAGCGCCGAGATGCACGAGACCTCGTGCTCGGCCGAGCGCCCGCCGAAGAGCACGACGAGCCTGGTGCGGTCGGGCGTGGGCATCGCTTCAGGTTACGTTCGGCCCCGTGCGTCTCCCGATGATCGATGTGGCTGGCGCAGTGGCCGGCGTGCTGCACGGCGGCTCGGCGACGTGCTCCGGCGCGGCCATCGACAGCCGCGCGGTGCGGGGCGGCGAGCTGTTCGTTCCCATCGTCGCCGAGCGCGACGGGCACAGCTTCGTTGCCGCCGCGATCGCGAACGGCGCAGCCGGCTGGCTCGGCTCGGAGCGCGTCGACACCGATGGGTCGTGGATCGAGGTCGGCGACACGAGCGCAGCTCTCCTCGACATCGGCCGCTTCGCGCGCGCCAAGCTGCCCGACCGCGTCGTCGGCATCACCGGCTCTGTGGGAAAGACGACGGTGAAGGACCTCGCGTGCGCCGCATTGAGCGGCGCGTTCGCCACCCACGCCAGCGCGCGCTCGTTCAACAACGAACTGGGCGTGCCGCTCACCCTCGCCGAGGCGCCCGATGATGTCGAGGCTGTCGTCGTCGAGATGGGTGCGAGGGGGCTCGGTCACGTGGCGTTGTTGTGCGACGTCGCTCGCCCGACGATCGGCGTGGTCACGGCCGTCGCGCTCGCCCACGCCGAGATGTTCGGCACGATCGAGGAGGTCGCTGCCGCGAAGGGGGAGCTGATCGAGGCCCTCCCCGCCGAAGGGACTGCGGTGCTCAACGCAGACGATCCCTTCGTGGCAGCCATGCGTGAGCGCACCGAGGCACAGATCGTGTTGTTCGGCCTCGGGCCCGGTGTCGAGGTGACAGCCGAGCACGTCGCGCTCGACGAGCAGCTGCGGGCCAGCTTCGAGCTGCGCATGCCATCGGGCACAGCGCACGTGTGCCTGCGCCTGCGCGGCCAGCACCAGGTGATCAACGCGTTGGCAGCGGCCGCCGCAGCGCACGCTGCGGGTGTCGACGTCGAGGTCGCGGCTGCCGGGCTCGGCAATGCGGAGCCAGCGCCGCACCGCATGGTCCTGCTGCGAACGGAGACGGGCGCCATCGTGGTCGACGACGCCTACAACGCGAACCCGACCTCCATGGCTGCGGCGCTGCGCTCGCTGGCCGCGCTCTCTGCGCGTCGACGCGTCGCTGTGCTCGGTGTGATGGCCGAGCTCGGTCCCAGCGCGCCCAGCGAGCATCGGCGCGTCGCCGAGTTGGCGGCGGACCTTGGCATCGAGGTCATCGCGGTCGACTGCGATGCGTACGGCGTCGACGTCGTCGACGGTGTCGGCGGCGCACTCGCGCTGCTCGGAGCGCTCGGCGAGGGCGATGCCGTGCTCGTGAAGGCGAGCCGGGTCGCCGGTCTCGACCGCCTCGTCGACGATCTCAGCGACGCGTCGTGAAGGGCCGAGCCGGATGGGCTCAATCGGCGAGGGCGGCCATGACGACGAGGTCGCCCGCGTCGTCGGGGACCCGCAGGTCTGCGTAGAGGAACAGGCCGGCCGCGACAGCGGCGTTGGCAAGCAGGACAGCGGTCACTGATGTCGCGTCCATCAGGCGGCCGAGAAAGATGTTGGCGAAGCCGACCGTGCCACCGAAGCCCATCACCCACAGGGCCATGACGCGGCCGCGCACGGAGTCGTCAAGTCGTTCCTGCAACACGGTCGAGAGCGAGGTGACCATCCCGAAGTAGAAGAACCCGAGGACGAGGATGACGGGGTACGCGAGCGGGGCGGAGCGCAGCAGCGCGAACACGGTGAGCGTGACCGCGTAACCCGCCATCCCGATGCGCACGAGCAAAGGCTTCGACCAGGACACGAAGACCGTCCCGATCGACAGCGCGCCGATCATCGCCCCGACC
The DNA here is from genome assembly GCA_051000215.1 of Acidimicrobiales bacterium. Classification (GTDB taxonomy): domain Bacteria; phylum Actinomycetota; class Acidimicrobiia; order Acidimicrobiales; family JACDCH01; genus JBPCON01. The sequence continues at coordinate 20,980 of JBPCON010000026.1, read as the reverse complement.
CCGAAGGTCCCGTAGATCAATCCGTAGCCGGCCGAGCTGGCTTTGATCCCGAGGTTGTCCTCGACTACCGATGCCAGCTGCCCGATGAACGCGAGCGCGAAGCCGCTGAACAGGAAGATCGTGATCAGCGACCGGCCGACCACCTTGTCGCGGCGCGCCACCCTGACACCGACGAGCAGTTGGCGCAGACCTCTCGTACCTGCCTTCAGCACAGCCTGGGCCGGGAAGCGCACCATCATGAGCGAGCCGATCACGAAGAGGTAGGTGACTGCGTTCCCGGCGAACACCCACGACGGGCCGAAGAGGTGCAAGAGGATGCCGCCGACCGGCGGGCCGATCACCCGCGAGCCGTTCATCTGTGCGGAGTTCAGGGAGATCGCGCCGGCGAGATCCTCTGAGCCCACGAGGGCGGGGAGCACAGCGCTGTACGCGGGCGCGTAGACGGCTTGGCCGATGCCGATGGCGAGCACGGCGAGGAAGATGGCGAGCCGCGACGGGTCGGGGCTGCGCACGATGAGCGCTAGCACGATCGAGAAGGCGAGCTGTTCGATCGACACCCAGATGATCAAGCGGCGACGGTCGACCAGGTCGGCGATGTAGCCGCCGAAGAGCGAGAGCAGGAGCAGCGGCGCGAGCTGCGCTGCGGTGAGGAGCCCGACGAAGGTCTTGCTGTGGGTGAGGGTGTAGGCGTACCCGGCGAGCACTGCGTTTTGCATCCACGTGCCGACGTTCGACAGGAACGCGCCGGTGAACACGATGCGAAACACCCGGTGTCGCAGCGCGGCCCGTGCACCTGGAGTGAACGGGCGGTCGCCGTCGACGAGCGAGTCTTGGATGTCCTCGTCACACGGATGCTGGTCACGCACCGAACGATCGTGCGCATCGCGACCACTCATCGGCAGGTCACGGCCCAGCCTCCGACGGCGGTGCTTCGCACCCGAGGGCAGCGGCGACGGCGGGGTGTGTGACCTTGCCGGCGCGGACGTTGAGACCGTGCGCCAGCGCCGCGTCGTCGCGACACGCGGCGTCGACCCCATGCGCCGCGACGTTGACGATGTAGGGAAGCGTGGCGTTGGTGAGCGCGTACGTCGAGGTGTGCGGGACGGCGCCTGGGATGTTGCCGACCGCGTAGTGGATCACCCCGTGGCGTTCGTAGACGGGGTCGGTGTGGGTGGTCTCGTGGATGCCTTCGATGCAGCCGCCTTGATCGATCGCTACGTCGACGAGCACGGCCCCTTTGCGCATGCCGCGCACCATGTCGTCGGTGACGACGACCGGGGCTCGGCCACCGGCAACGAGCACGGCGCCAACGATCAGGTCGGCCTCAGCGACGACGCGTTCGAGCGCCCCGCGATTGGAGGCCAGCGTCATGATCCGTCCCTTGTGGATCTGATCGACCCACCGCAGACGATCGAGGTTGCGATCGAGCAGGACGACCTCGGCCTCCATGCCCGCCGCGATCCAAGCAGCGTTCCAGCCGACGTTGCCGGCGCCGAGGACGACGACCCGACCCGGGCGAACCCCGGGCGCACCACCGAGCAGCACGCCGCGCCCGCCGTTCTCCTTCTCGAGCCAGTGGGCGCCGATCTGGGTGGCGAGGCGCCCGGCGACCTCGCTCATCGGTGCGAGCAGCGGCAGGGTGGCGTCGGGCAGCTGCACGGTCTCGTACGCGATCGCTGTTGCGCCGCTCTGCATGAGGCCCGTGGCCACGGAGGGGTACGCGGCAAGGTGCAGGTAGGTGAAGAGCACCACCTCGGGCCGCAGGAGGGCGATCTCCTCGGGCTGGGGCTCCTTCACCTTGCAGAGGAGCCCGGCGCGCTCCCACACCTCCGCGGCTGTTGCCACGATCTGGGCGCCGGCCGCCTCGTAGTCGGCGTCGGTGATGGCGGCACCGAGGCCGGCCCCGGACTGCACCAGCACGTCGACGTCGGCGCCGTGCAGCTCGCGCACGCCGTCGGGTGTGATCGCGACGCGGAACTCATTGTCCTTGACCTCGGTGGGGACGCCGACGATGAGGGGCACCGGGCCATGATGCCGTGCCCGTTAGCGTTCCCGCGCATGGGCCTCCGACCTGCGATCGCGGTGGCGCCGCAAGGCGTGCGCTCGTGGCTGGCCGACGCAGCGGTCGAGGGTGGCGCCGCGCTCGTCGATCTCGCCGACGCGGAGGGGCTCGTCTGGGCGGAGCCGGCGGCCGCCGGGGCGCTCGCGGATCTGCTCGACGCTGAGGCGAGCGGCGTTCGATGGGTGCAGCTGCCATGGGCAGGCGTCGAGCCCTACGTCGAGGTGATGCGCGCGCACGCCCATCTCCTCTGGACGTGCGGCAAGGGCGTCTACGCCGAGCCCGTCGCCGAGCACGCGCTTGCCCTGCTGCTCGGAGGTTTGCGCGGTGTGGGCAGGTATGCACGGCAGACCGCGTGGTCGGAGCCGTACGGCACCAACCTGCTCGGCGCCAAGGTCGTCATCGTCGGCGGGGGCGGGATCGCGGAGTCGCTCCTGCGCCTGCTCGGCCCGTTCGGGGCAGCTGTCACCGTCGTGCGTCGCCATCCGCGCGCCATGAACGGTGCAGCGAGCGTTGTCGGCGTCGAGGAGCTCGATCGCGCCCTCGACGGCGCGGTCGGGGTCGTGCTTGCGCTTGCGCTCACGCCCGAAACTGACGGGATCATCGGCGCAACACAGCTGGCTGCGATGCACGAGCGCGGCTGGATCGTGAACGTCGCTCGCGGCGCCCACATCGTCGTCGATGATCTCTTGGTGGTGCTCGACTCCGGCACGATCGGTGGGGCGGCGCTCGACGTGACCGATCCGGAGCCGTTGCCGTCCGGCCACCCACTCTGGGGGCGTCCCGACGTCATCATCACGCCCCACGTCGCGAACACGCCGGAGATGGCAGTTCCGCTGCTCGCCGGGAGGATCGCAGCCAACGTCGCTCGTTGGGCAGCCGGTGACGAGCTGCTCGGGCGCGTCGACCCTGACCTCGGCTACTGACAGCCGGTACCGTCGAGCTCGGTGCCGCCCAGCCTCTACGACGTCCTCGGCGTCTCCCCGCGCGCCACGGCGCACGAGTTACGCGCCGCCTACCTCGAACTGGCCCGCGAGGCACACCCCGACCGCTGGATCGACTCGGCCCCCGAGCAACGCAAGACCGCGGAGCGACGCATGCAAGACGCCACACAGGCCTGGCAAGTCCTCGGCGACCCTGGCCGCCGGCGGCGCTACGACGGGGAGCTCCGGACCGGCGACGACGCGCGCGACCGTGCGCAGCGCATCGACGAGGCCCGCTTCGCCACCCGCTCCGACGGCACGATGACCGAGGTGCTCGAGCGCCCTGACCCTCTGGCTCGGTTGATCAGGGCGCTGCCGTGGATCGCCGTCCTCCTCGTGCTCGCGACGATCTTCGTCTTCAGCGCCTACGCCGCCACGGGGTCGGGCTCGGCTGGGCCTCACTGCGTCGACGCCGTCGGCGCGCGGGTGGCATGTGCCACCGCGAATGCCAAGGTGGTGCAGCTCGAGGTCGACCAGGGTGCACGCTGTCCTGTCGGAACCGAAGCGCTCGTGACCAAGGACGACCCGAAGAAGCTGTGCCTAGCGGGATGAGGTGATCGGATGCAGTCGATGGCGATCGACCATGTGGTCTTTACGGTGCCCGACGTCGAGCGAACCCTCGCCTGGTGGCGCGACGAGATCGGGCTCGAGCCGTTGCGCGTCGAAGAGTGGCGGCGAGGCGAAGCGCCGTTCGTGTCGCTGCGTGTCAGCGAAGGCAGCCTCATCGACTTGTTCGAAGGCGAGCGGACGGGCGACAACGTGAACCATGTCGCGATCGTGGTCGGCGACGTCGACCTCGATGAGCTCGCAGCGTCCGGTCGGTTCGATGTCGAGATGGGTCCAGCGGATCTCTTCGGGGCCCGCGGCATCGGACGAGGTCTGTACATCAACGATCCCGATGGCAACCGGATCGAGTTGCGGACCTACCGATCATGAGCCTGCTCCGCGAGCCGGTCACCGCTCTCGCAGCGCGGGTCCGCGCCGGCGAGCTGCTCGCCGCCGAGCTCGTCGACGCCGCGCTGGTACGCGTCGCTGAGATAAACGAGCAGCTCGGCGCTTTCGTCGCGGTCGACGCCCGAAGAGCCCTCAACGAGGCAGCCTCCATCGACGAGCGCGTCGCGAGAGGCGAAGCCGTTGGCGCGCTCGCCGGCATACCGATCGGCGTCAAGGATCTCGAGGACGCGAAGGGCTTCCCCACGACGTACGGGTCCGTGCTCCACGCAAACGCGCAGCCCGCAACGCGCGATTCCGTGCTTGTCGCGCGGTTGCGGGCCGCGGGGTGCGTGGTGCTCGGCAAGACGAACACACCCGAGCACGGCTCGAAGGGCGTCACCGACAACGCGTTGTTCGGCCCGACCCGCAACCCCTGGTCGCTCGAGCGCAGCTCGGGGGGCTCCTCGGGCGGAAGCGCTGCGGCCGTTGCCGCTGGCATGGTGCCTTTGGCGACAGGCTCGGACGGCGGCGGCTCGATACGGATCCCGTCGGCGCTCTGTGGGCTGACGGGCATGAAGCCATCGCTCGGTCGAGTCCCCGCAGGTGGCCCGAACCCGCCTGGCTGGCTCGACCTGTCGACGAAAGGGGTGATCGGGCGCACCGTGCGCGACGTCGTCACGGCGCTCGATGTCGTCGTCGGCCCCGACCCCAGCGACCTGCGCTCGCTCCCTCCACCCGAGACGTCGTGGGCGCACGCGCTCGACGACATCAACCCGCCCCGCAAGGTCGGTTGGTCGCCCGACCTCGGCTACGCGACGGTGGACCGCGAAGTGCTCGCAGTGTGCGAGCGCGCCCTCGATGTTCTGCGCGGGCTCGGCACCGAGGTCGTCGAGCTGGGTCCTGTCTTCGACAGCGACCCGGTGCTCGACTGGGTCGCCATCGTGGCCGCGTGCAACGAGCGCACGTCAGGCCATGCGCGCGGCACGCCGGAGTGGGAGCGAGTCGATGCCGACTTCCGCTTCTTCGCCGACATGGCGGTCGAGCGATTCAGCGCTGCCGACGTCGTGCGGGGTTTCGACGCAGCTCACCGCGCGAACCTCCGATTGATCGATGTCTTCCACGAGGCGCCGTTGTTGTTGTGCCCGACCGTCGCTGGCCAGACACCGTTCATCGGCGCGCAAGGCACGGTCGACGGCGAGCAAACGCTTTCCTGGGTCGCGCTCACCTACCCGTTCAACTTGACTCGTTCACCTGCCGGGACCGTGTGCGCCGGGTTCACCGAGGACGGCATGCCGGTCGGGCTTCAAGTGGTCGGCCCGCAGCACGCGGATCTCGCAGTGCTGCGCACCCTCGCGGTCCTCGAGGACGCTCTCGCGATCGACACCATCGCGCCGCTCTGAGGCCAGGAGCGGCGAGAGGGTGTGCGCTACTGTGCTCCCTCCCACCAGGGCGCATAGCTCAGTTGGTTAGAGCGCTGCCTTCACACGGCAGAGGTCAGGGGTTCGAGTCCCTTTGCGCCCACGACCGGCTCCCCCTAGATCGACCACGAACGCGTCGCCGTCGAGCAACGGCGCTGTGACCGTCAACCCGACATTGATCGCCTCGAGTAAAGCGTCCTGGACAGCGACGCGGCCGGGCGCGCCGCCCACGCTGCCATCGAAGAGACGCGACACCTCGCCCAGCTCGGCGAGCGCTCAGACGGCGTCTACGGCAAGAGGGCATGGGCCGGCGCCGCGGGGCTCATCGAGAAGTTCCGCACTGACGTCGACAAGCCGTGGTTCCGCGTTCGGGCACGACACCGCTGCCAACGAACCCGGCCAGCGCGAGCTCGCACGCGATGCCCGCCAAGCCGCCGAGCACGCTCACATTTTCGGACCACGGCCCACCCGCGACATCGACCTGGGCATCGGCCACGGCATCGAGCGCGGGCCAGACCTCGATCTCGGACTCGGCCTATGACCATGAGCGTCTAGCCCGGTTGGCATCGCGCGAATGACGCGATCGGACTATGGCGTTGTGCTGCGAGTTCGCTGAGACTGCAGAGATTGCGTGATCTGAGAAGAAGGCGGGGGGCGCGGTGCGCCAAGTTCGACGGGCAGTCGCCGCGATCGTCGTGGCGGGAACGCTTCTGAGCGTCATCGCCTGCTCTGGCCGCGAGGGAAGCGTCGCGGCGATGTGCATGGCGGCCAGGGAACGCTCGAGTGATCTTGCGTCGGGTGATCGCAGTCGGATCGGGTCGGCGCTCCGCGCCGTCGCGGACGCCGCGCCCGACAGCGTCCGAGACGCGATCGTGGCCGCAAGCCATGTCGACAGCAATGTCGATGCGGTCGAGGGCAGTGGCGTCAGGGTCGGTGCAGCGTTGCAGAACGCGGCCGCATTTAGCGGGGCGTCTGGGGCGATCGAGCTCACCCGCCGGACGGTCGCCGATCACTGCGGGATCACCATCGGTGCCATTTCCGGCGCGTAGAGCCACGCGGCCCTGCAATACGGCCGGAAACAACGGGGGAATCAGATGAGCAGCATTCAACAACCGGGCCGACTAGGTGCCCGGGAGCGGCGGGTCGGCCCGCTCGGGCGGCGCTTGATGTGTGTCGTGACGGCGGCAGCGTTGCTCCTTGGCGTCTGCGCGGTGGAGCAGGCTGCGGCCGCAGGGACCACGCGAGCTGGGGAGCTGCCCGTCGTGCACAAGGCTCCCGATCAGATCGCCAGCGCCTCGGCCGTGCTGGACGCGCCCGGGCCCGTCGCGACAATCCCTACCAACCAGCTTGATCCCAAGCGGGCGTTTGCGAACATCCAAGCGGCGGGCCAGACAGTCGATTCCTCGGTCGGTCAGTCAGCGGTTGACGCTGCGAAGCAGCTCGCATCCACGACTGCCTCGGTTCCGGCGGACCCGTCGCGACCGAACCCGACTCCGGACTCCGGTTCAGCGCAAGCGAAGCAGCTTGCTCCCTCTGAGTCGTACACCCCGTTCTCTCACAAGACGACTGACGCCAACGGCCAGACCCACGTCGATGAGTACGCAGATCCGGCGTTCAAGCAGGTCGACGGCAAATGGGTGCCCCTGAGTGGCGAGATCTTGCCGACCGTCAGCAAGCAAGCCGGAGCACCCGCGGCAACTGCGCCTGGGATGGTCAAGCCCGTCGAGTTTGGTGCGTCAGCGTCGAGCATGCTCCAGTTCGACCTCGGCGGCGGTCCTGTGGCCGTCAAGCCAGCGGGACTTCGCATCACGGCGCCGTCTGTGACGGCCGGCGACGTCACGTATCACGACGTCGTGCCGAACGTCGATCTGCATTATGCGACCGACACCTCGCGAGTGAAAGAGGCGTTCACGATCCGTTCGCCGCTCGCGCAGTCCGCGTTCACGTTTCACCTTTCCGATCCGACCGCACAGCTCGGCGAGCTGAAGCAGCTCGGCGACGGCACCTACCTGTTCCTTGGCACCGACACCGCGGGAACAGCTTTGGCGTTGCCCGCCGCCGTCGCGTTCGCGGCGAGCGCCAACCCGGACGTCAAACCGCTCCCCGACCCGCTCTGGCGTTACGTCGTCGTGCAAGCCAGCGGCGCCAGCGCGTGCAACCTCGACGCCACCCTCGCAACCCCGACCGTCGTCGCCGGCTACTCCGTCATGCGCCCGGACCGCGTCCGAGAGAACTTCGACATCCTGGGCCGGCTGCTGTCCATGTTCGACCGCAGCGGCAACGAACTGCGCTACACCTACGACGCCCAGCTGCGACTCATCGCAGTGTGGGAGCCGGCGGCGTGCAACAACGACGTCAACAGTGCCCGCTGCCGCAAGATCGCCTTCAACTACGGCACCGGCAGCAGCGATCACATCGACGTGACCGACCCCGCCGGTCGAGTCACCACGTATCAGCGGGCCTCCACATCGCCAACCGCGAACCTCACGTCCGTCATCACCCGTGACTCGCTTGGCGGCAACCAGCTCGAGCGGTGGGACTACCGCTACAAAGGCGACGCCAACACCTCCAGCTGCGTGGCGCCGACCGGGGCGCTGTGCGAGGTGGTCTCCCCGCAAGCCCAAGCAACCGGCCAACCCGGTACCCGATTCGACTACACGACCAGCACCATCCCTCAGGTCGCCAGGATCACCGAACGGGTTGGCGGAACCGCAAACACGAGCTTCGACTACCGAAGCGCCAACAGCTACACCGACGTCGTCCGCGACGGTCACGCCATCCGCTACCAGCAGATCGACACCACCGGCCGGGTCGGACAAGTCATCGAGGGCACACTGTCTGGCCCCGGCGGCACCATCACCGCCCTGCGCCAGACCAATTACACGTGGGACACGGCCGGCGCGACCTGCCGACCCCGTGACAACAAGGTCGACAACGACCTGTGCTCGGTGACCAAGCTCGCACTCGCCGCACCGGCCAACTTCGGGAACCCCGCCGGCTGGACAATGACGCCCGACCAGGTCTCGTCCATGACCTACACCCCGCTGGGCCAGCCGCTCAGCGAGGCCCAGGCCATCGGCGGCCAGAACCTGACGACCACCTACGGGTACCAGACCACCTACACGACGCCCGACAACACGGCGACCACCTACACCGACACCCCGACCGGACTCGGCGCGGTCGCGGCGAGCCCCGCCGGGGCGCCCCCGAGCTACCTCTACGCGACGTCCGATCGCCGGTTCATGCTTCCAGCGCGGGGTAACGCTCCGGCCGCGACCGTCGCCAACTTCCTCACGACCTACGCCGTCGACGCGAACGCCGCGATCCCACCCGGCCGCATGGACGCCGCACACGGGGTCACCCCAGTGTGTGGCTCGGGCAACTCCGGTTTGGTTTGCACCGAAGCGGCACCGCAATCGCACGTGACGTCGTTCTCATACGACGTCAAGGGCCAGCGCGCGTCGAGCCGCACACCGGCCGCGAATGCCGGGTTCAACGACGGCTGTGCCACACCACCCGCCGGTGTGCCGATCTGCTCAACCACCTACAGCTACTACGCCGACACGGACACCGATCTGTCCGTCAGCGTGTCTGCGGGCGGGTGGATGCGCGCGGCAGTGGACCCCTACGGCAACTTCGCTGCTTTCACCTACGACCGAGCCGGCAACGCGGTACGCAGCTGGGACCGAGACGCCACCACCGGGCATCTCGTCACCGACTACGGCACTGGTGCGGTCAACCCCGGCACACCCGTCGAGACGCTCTACCGCGACCCCGCCACCGCGGACCCACTCGCCAAACCGTGGCGCTACGAGCGCCAACAGACCGACCAGAACGCCAACAAGACGACGTGGACGGTCGACCTCGACGGCAACCGCACCACACTTCGGCCACCACGGGGCAACGCCGCGGGCGCGAACACCTACGACATCTTCCAGAGCTTCGACGGCAACGACCGCCAGACCAGCGCGCTCCCGCCCGTCGAGAACCCCGACCACCAGCCCGGCACCGCCGACGACAAGCCCACGACGACCAGCTACGACGGCAACGGTGACAAGACCGTCGTCACCGACGCCAACGGCCACCAAACCGTCACCGTCTACGACGCGGTCAGCCGCCCGACCGCGATGCTCCTCACCCGCGGCGCGTGGGACTCCCAAACCGCTCCGCCCACCTGCGTCAACTCGACCGGTAACCCGAACAAGGGCCCCATCGCCGACAACAAGACGCTGTGCACGGCCACCACGACCTATGACGGCCAAGACCACAAGATCCGCGTCGTCGACGCGGCCTCCGGCACCGCCTACGTCGCCTACGACGCGATCGGTCGAACCACCCAGCAATACGTCCAGCGCACATCCGCCCCCAGCCCGACCTACACCACCGGCGCCTGGAACTACGACACCGCCGGCAACGCCCTCGACAGCTGCCCCCCACGCCAAGCCGCAGAAGAAGGAGCCTGCACCCCCACCGCTCACTTCGCGACACACACCACCTACGACGAGCTCAACCGCCCCCTGGCCGCCACCGCCTACCGCGAGACCATCGACAGCAGCGGCACGAAAGTCGCCGGATCCTGGGCCCCGCTCACCACCGTCACCGCCTATCCGCTCGCCCAGAACTCCCTCCAGGTGACCGACCCCAACGGCCACCAAACGAGCGTCATCAGCGACCTGCTCGACCGCCACACGACCACGATCGTGCCGCGCGACACCGCGGCCAGTGTCAGCGACACCACCAAGACGACCTACAGCCCGTCTGGTGACGTCAACTCGGTCGACATCCGCCAAACCAACGCGCCCAGCCCCACCGAGTTGCTGGCCTACCGCTACGACCCCGGCCACCGCCTCGTCGACACCGTCGATGCGGCCACCACAGCCACGGCCGCGGCCAACTCCGACAGCTACAAAGCAGTCGAGGGCACCGCGCCAGCCAACCTGCGCACCCGCCACGCCTACGACAACGACGGCAATATCGTCGCCACCTGGGACGCCCGCGCCTTCACCAGCTCAGTCACCACCCCCGACAACCGCTTCCTCACCCGCGTGGACTACGACGCCGACGGGCGTCCAATCGCCAACTGGCAGCCGTACTACGACACCACCAACCACACTGCCATCAACCCCGACATCGAGCTCCAGGAATGCCCAGCGACCAGCGCCGGCTACCAACCCCAGCCCGCCAGCGGAGCCAACTTCCCGGCCGGTGTCGGCGTCTGCGTCACCCGAGTCGAACACGACCCGGTCGGCAACATCACCAAGCTCACCAACCCCACCGCCACTAACCCCAGCAACGCCGCCCGGTACAACACCTACACCTACACCGACGACAACCTGGCCGCCCTCTTCGAGATGCCCAACCCGGCCCCCGTCGGCGGCAGCGAACCGGCCCGCGTGCAAACCACCTACCGCTACGACGCCGCCGGCCGGCCCACCCGCACCACCGGCTCCGCGCAGCCCAACGGCCAATGGTCAACCCAAACCAGCTACAGCCCTGACGGTCTCACCACCGCTACCCAATCCCCGGCGGGTGTGGACCCCGTCACCCAAGCCGAAGAGCGCACCACCGTCGCGTACAACGCCAACGGGCAACCAATCAACGCGACCGGCTACGCCAACACGCCAGGCCGTCAAGGCGCCGGCCAGCCAAGCACAATCCAGAACACCAGCTACTACGCGGACGGCAAAACCTACGAAGTCGCCACGCCAGTGACCGGCGTCAACGCCGGCACCATCGCCACGCACTACGGCTACGACCCCAACGGCAACCCCACCACGGTCTGGTCACCATCCGCAGTCGCTCACGCCGCCAACAACCCCACCGGCATGGCAACCGTCAACCTGTTCACCGACGACAACCTGCTCAAAGCGACCGTCGACCCGATCAGCGCGCCCGACACCCGGCGAGCGACCACCTACGCCTATGACCCGGCCGGTCGAAAGCTCAGCCAAACCGTCAACGAGATCACCGGCATCAACCCCTACGACAACACCAAGATCACCCGGGCCGGAGGAACCCAGAGCATCACCTACACACCAAACGGCTGGGCGGCCACGGAGACCGCACGCGACGGCATCCAAATCCAACACACCTACGCCGCCAACGGCCTCGAAACCGGGACGACGCAATACGACCCAGCGCACACAGTGCAGAGCACCATCACCAACGACTACCTGCTCAACGGTCTCCTACGAGACAGCTCCACCACCGTCGCCGGCGGCACCCCCGCCTACAGCACCAAGTACAACGGCTTCAAATACACCGCCGACGGCCTGCCCTACGCCCAGATCACCGGCAACGACAGCACCTTCACCACAGCCGACCAAGTCGAAACCTTCGCCTACAACGACGCCCGCACGCTCAGCGGCGTCACGAGCGTCGGCTTCGGACGAAGCAACGACCACTGGGCGCTCACCGACGACCGGCTCGGGCGGCCGACCACCATGGTCGACCCCAACGGCCGCCAAACCGACTACGCCTACTCGCTCCCCGGCAACCTGATCGCCAAGACCTTTCGATCCGCCGGGGCCACCAGCGCAGCGCTGGACACCTGGACCTACGACTACGACGGCCAGAACCGCGTCACAGGCCGTCACCGCAACCAGCCCAACGCCCAATACCCGCCGGGCACCGCGGCCGCGTCCAACGACACCTACCACTACGACGAAGCCTCGCGACTCGACACCGTCAACGCCGGCGCCGTCGGTTACGACGCCGACAGCAACCGCACGTCCTACAACGGCACCGCCTCGACCTACCGGGCCGACAACTCCATCAACACCCAAGCCGGCGTCGCTTTCAGCTACAACCCCGAAGGCGACCTCACCAACGACGGCTGCCGCACCTACAGCTACGACGGCTTCGACCGAGTCAGCGGCAGCGTCGCTCTGCCCTGTGGCGGCGCCGGTAGCGTCACCTACGGCTACGACGGGCTGAACCGCCAAGTCCAAACCAACAACACCGGCCCACCCAGCGAAACCCGCCAAGTCCACTACGTCGGCACCTCGACAACCCGGTGGACCGAAGACAGCAGCGACCCGACCAAGACCGGGCACTACACCCTCACGCCCGACGGGCACACCCTCGCCGTCACCGACACCGCGACTACCCCCAACTACAACAACACCGAATCCGACGGCCACGGCAACGTCGTGCTCGCCACCACCCCCTCCGGCGTCGCCTGCGCCGTCGACCTCGACGCCTGGGGCCAACCCCGAAACAACCAAGCGGCCAACCCGTGCGTCAACGGCATCGGCGGAACCGCTACGACCCCGAACACCTCCTGGTACGGAGGCAACCGCCGCGACACCAACACCGGCACCTACCAGAACGGCGCACGAACCTACAACCCCGCCACCGCCAACTGGTTGACACCCGACAACTACCGCGCCGGAAGCGCGGCAAAGAACCTGTCCATCGGCGTCGACCCCTTCACCCAAAACCGCTACAGCTACGTCAACGGCGACCCCGTCAACCTCATCGACCCCACCGGCCACTTCGGTTGGGGCGACGCCTTCGGAGCCTTCATCAACGGGCTCAAGCAACTCGGCGGCGTCGTGGTCGGCTTTGCCAAAGGCGCCATCGGAACCGTCACCGGCCTCTATGGCCTCGCCAAGGACCCGGGGCAGCTCGTCGAGCTCGGCAAGGCCCTGATCAAGGACCCTGGAAACACCGCCAAGGCGCTCCTCAAGGGCATCACCAAAGCCGCGCGCGACGACGTCAAGAACGGCAAATACGGCGAAGCGCTCGGCGACGTCCTCTTCCAAATCGCCATGATCGCGGGCCCCAAAGCGATCGACGCGCTCGCAAAGACCGGCGAGGGCATCAAGGTTCTCGAAGCTGCCGGTGAGACCGCCGACGGGATCAACGCCGCCGCGGAACTATCCAACACCGAGAAGCTAGCTGCGGTGGCCAAGCCCGCCGCAGAATCCGAGAAAGCCGCCGAAACCACCAAGCTGGCCAAGGACGCCGCCGACGCCAAAGTGACCGCCGACACCACGGGCGCCGCAGCGGACGCCACGGCCGACGCATCGGCCGGCGCAGCCGCAAGCGGCGGCGGCTCGTCAGCGGGAGCGGCGACCCCCGCCTCAACCTCGACGGCTCCCGCCGCCGCAGAGTCTGAATCTGGGCTCGCATCCGAACTCGCAGGCGCCTGCCACAGCTTCGCCCCCGCCACCCTTGTCGTCCTCGCCGACGGCTTTACCAAGGCCATCAGCGAGGTCGCCGTCGGCGATCGCGTGCGCACGACCGACCCTGCAACCGGCAAGACCGTCATCCGCACTGTCACCGCGCTGCACCGCAACCACGACACCGACCTCGCTGACCTCGTCGTCCGTGATGGTGATGGTCACGAGTCGACCGTGCATACGACCCAGCTCCATCGCTTCTGGGACGACACCCGCCACGATTGGGTCGATGCCGCCGACCTGACCGCCGGCGACCGGCTCCACACGGATGACGGTGCAGCCGTTGTCGTCGAGTCGGCGAGGTCCTTCACCGGACTGCAGTGGATGTACGACCTCACCGTCGACGACGTTCACACCTACTACGTCGTCGCTGGTGATGAGCGCGTGCTTGTGCACAACTGCGGTGGCTTGGATGCGCTCTCGGAGTCGGGTTCGGCCCTCGACCCCGCCGACGCGGGCGGGCAACTGACACGAGCCGGCCGAGCGTTCTCAAAGGCAAGCGAAGTGTTCGGTCCAACAAGCGGAGGACCTTCGGCCGTCAACGGTGCTGGCCAGAACGCCCTCGACGAGATCCTGACCAACCCAGGAACGGTCGTCAACACGATGCCGGGCGGCCATTTTGCGGGGGGTCAGGCGTTCATTTCGCCTGGTGGGATCGGCGCAGTATTCGGCCCGGACGGCACGTTCCAATACTTTGGGTGGATGACGCCGTGAGCTTCAGGATTTTCAAGATCTACCCGCCTGACCTTGAGAGCGCCGTTGCGCAACTCACGGTGCTACATGGCGACATCATGGACATCCCTGCTGAGGTGTTCCGAGTGGACGGGGAGCTAATGATTCGCATCTTCCCGCGAGGCGGAGGCGAAGTCTGGCAGTACCCCCTCAATAAGTGGCTGGGCGCGATTCAGCACGCTGTTGAGGTGCTCGGCCCCGATGGATAGACGAGGGAGTGCAGCCACCCGGTCGTCCGTCGTAGCCACCTTCTTGGCGCTCCTCCTCGCGATCCTTGCGGTGGCCGCGCCCACGGGCGCAAGCACACCGTCTGCAAGCGCGGGCGGCATCTACGTCTACGACGCCGCGCACAACAACGCGTCGGCGCTGTCTTCGGCGGCGATCTCGGCAGCTCGCCCCGACCCGAGCGAGCACCTCAGTTCGACGCCCCTCAGCACGGCCCCCTTGTCAATCGTCGCTCGCGTTGTTGCCGCAGAAGAAGGCGGGTCCGTCTTCTGGTCCGGAGTCAAGGGAGGTGATTCTGCGGCTGCGTCGTGGGCGGCCAAGAACGGCGGTACGACTTTGGAGATGTCGCTCGAGCAGCGCGGGATTTCGCTCCCCGCTTTCGATCGAGCCAATCCAGCTTCCGTCGCCGCTTGGCGCCAGGCGTCGGCCGAGTTCGCACAGGGCGCCAGCGGCAACGTCATGGTCCTGCAAGCCAATGCGGTCCGCACCACGAGTGTCTGGGCGGAGGTCGAATTCCCAGCTCTAAGAGCGAATCCGAACGTCACCTCGATTAGCTGGATGAACCCCGAGACGGGTGAGGGGGGATTTTTGTGGAGCCGATAGGGACACCCAGTGCAGCGGAGATCAGTGAAGCCATCATTGTCTGGACCGCCTGGGGGCGCGAGATCCGGCCAGCCCGTGATGAGTTGCAGCTAGTTGCTCAATTTGGGGATGAGAAAGCGCGGGACCTGCTGCCGCTCCTGCGCCGACTCGAGGATGAGTTCTACGAATCGGATGCCAGGTTCACAGTCGCCGATCTCGCGGAGATGGGTGACAAGGCGGCGGCGCGTTTCCGTCAGCTTCATCCCGAGCTGACGCAGGACTCGATCGAGGCATTCGCATGGTGCTACAGCTACGACTTCAAGTAGCGCCACGCGCCTTCGGCGTGTGGCGTTGGCTGGTTGTCGTCTGTGCGGCACTGCTCCTGCTCGGGTCAGTCGCCACGCCAGTAGCGGCGGTTCCGACCGAGCAAACGGCCAATCCGCAGAGTGCCCTTCGCGTAAGCCACACCTACGACCGGGCCGCGCAAGAGTCTCCGTTGAAGTTGCTATTGACCCGAGCGGCTGTCGACCGCGACAGGCCGCCAGCGCCGCGCGATTGGGCTGCACCGCCGATACGTAGCAGCGCCGAACCTGTACTCGCCGCAGAAGCAGGCGATCAGGTGGTCATCGGGAAGATGGCCGACATCACGGCGGATGGAGCGCTCGGATCCGGCGAGAGGACCTTGCTCGATCAACTGCCGCGGCTCTCCACCGAGGAGGCTCAGTGGGCTCAGAACGAGAGGGTGCTGCTTCAGGAAATGAAGAGTGGCAACCCGATTCGCGACGCAACTGTCGACGCGCTCGGGAACCCAGCGAACAACACGGGCTACCTGTACTGGGAGCGTGCCACCTTGCTTCGGGAGGGTTGGACCTACGACGCAGGTACCCACTTGTGGTCGGCGGGGTGAGAGCCGTGGCCCCCTTCGGCGACGACGCCGAGCTCAAGTCGATGAACGAGTGGTTCGCGGAGCGGGGCTTCGGCGTCCAGTTCACCCCGGACGACGATGAATCCGGTGACCGCTTCTTCTGGGCGGACCTGACTCGGTTGCCCTCCGGCCGCGTTGTTGCCCCGATGTACGGCCGCGGAGCTACGGAGGTGGAAGCAGCGAACAGCGCGCTGAAGCGGTTTGAGGTTGAGCAGTAGTGGGTCGCGAGCGAGCCCGGGTCCGACTGGCCAGCGTGCTCCTGGTCGTCGCGCTTGGCGCGTTGCTCGGGCTGATCCAGGCTCGGACAGCTGTCGCTGGGACACCATCGTCCGCCTCCCCGACGTACAGCTACGACGCCGCGTTCAACAACGAGCTGGCGAGCCCAGTCGAGGTACCGCGGGTAGCGGACCGTCACCCGCCCGCCGAGGCCCAACGCGCGGCGTCATTGGGGTCGAGGCCGTCTCAAATCGGTCTCGTTGTTGCCGCAGAAGCTGGCTCGGGAGCCGCCGCAGAAGGAGAGAGTGGACTCGCGTCCGAGCTCGCCGGCGCGTGTCACAGCTTCGCTCCGGCCACCCTCGTCGTCCTCGCCGACGGCTCGACCAAGCCGATCAGCGAGGTCACGGTCGGCGATCGTGTGCGTACGACCGATCCGGCGACAGGCAAGACCGTCGTCCGCGGAGTTACTGCGCTGCACCGCAACCACGACACGGACATGGCCGATCTGGTCGTCCGAGATGGAGACGGGCACGAGTCGACTGTGCATACGACACAGCACCACCGTTTCTGGGACGACACCCGTCACGGCTGGGTCGAAGCGGCAGCCCTGACTGGCGGCGACCGGCTTCACACCGGCGACGGAGGTGCCGCCACTGTCGAGTCCGTGGACGCGTTCGCGGGACTCCAGTGGATGTACGACCTCACCGTCGAGGACGTCCACACCTACTACGTCGTCGCCGGGGACAACCCCGTCCTTGTCCACAACTGCAACATCGTCCAGGACGTAATCGGTGAGACGCAGGCGGGCAGCGGCAACATCACGAGCGGTCGGGTCCTGACAGCCGACGAGGCTCTCGCGACAGGTGAGGAGTTCGTTGGGCCTGGCTACACAGAGCTTGGCCGGCCTGGCTCAGGCGTGTTCCGCAGCGCCGATGAACTCCGCCAGTTCCGGATGGATCCCCGATCTCTCGAGGGCCTGCATCCACCAGGAGGGCCGCACGTTCACTTCGAGATGTTCAACCTTGGTGATCGGCTGCCGTTCGTCAACAACCACGTCCCCTTCCTATGAGCGAAATCCGCCTCGGAGTGCGAGGGAGAATCATTGAGGGCCGCTGGGCCGGGCAAACACTCCTCGTCGAAGACGCCACCGACGCCACCGGCGGCTACCTCCTGATCATCGGACCAGATGCAGACGGTGATGCCGCCGGCGACATGTGGGTTCTGGAGGCCGATCTCACCGCAGCGTTCGACGAAGCCGAGTGGACAGTCGAGTGGGAGGCCCAGTCGCCGTGAGACGTGTCGGGATGGTTGCTCTGGTCACGGCGCTGGTCACCGCCATCGGCTCGGCTGCGGTTGCCGGCATCTCCGAGCCCCATGTGTTTCGACGTGTCGACCGTCCTTCGTACGTCTACGACGCCGCCTTCAACAACGCGGTGGCGCGTTCTGTCGAGACGTCAGCCTCACCGGCCGCGGACCGCGCACCTACTTTGAGACCCGCGGCGACTCTCGGCATCGCGCCGTCTCCATTCGTTCTCGTTGTTGCCGCAGAAGGCGGAAGCGGCGTCGGTACGTCGCTCGAGCCCATGTGGGCTCAGGCTCCGAACAACGGCTTCCTCGGCGGATGGAGTACGACGGAGACACTTCAGCCGGGCACCCTGATTGACAGGTACGGCGCGGAGACCGGGCGGTTCTTCTCGCCAGCTGGCACGGACCTCGCTGCTCGAGCACTGCCTACCGGCGCTGGACCGCTGAACGGCTACGAGGTCTTGAAGGCCTTCGATGTCCAAGGGGGCATCGTCGGTCCGGCGTTTGGCCAGCCGGGTCTCGGCATCCAGTACATGTCGCCACAGACCGTGGCGGACTTGATCGAGGGTGGTTTCATCAAGCCGGTGGCGCCATGAGGGTCGCTGATGCTCAGGAGATCGTCGAGGCCGCGCGCGTCGACCCCACCTACTTCAGCTTCGACGGTGAGCGACACGAGGCCCTCTGCTTGCTCGCTGCAGGCCAGACCTGGCAGGTGTTCCTGAGCGAGCGCGGCCAGCGCTACGAGGAGCGCTCGTTCGAGACCGAAGACGAGGCCTGCACATACTTCCTCAAGCGCCTCTTCAAACTTTGGCGACCGCGATGAGGCTGTGGCTCCGAGCCGTAATTCTGGTGCTGGCGGCTGTCAGCCTCGGAATAGTCGGAGCCGTCCGGATCACCTCGGCGCCGCCGACTTACAGCTACGACGTCGCTTCCAACAACGCACTGGCGCGCGCGGTCGTTGGACCACAGGTGGCGACCGCTGATGCGCCCGACGGTGCCGAACAAGTGACGTTCCTCCTATCGAGGCCGTCTTCGGGCCCTCGCGTTGTTGCCGCAGAGGAAGGAGCCGGGGCGACGGCGCCGGTGGTGCCGGCGATCGCGGATTCTCCCCAGTGTCGATCATCGAAGTTCCCCAGTTGATCGGCGGGGTGGGGTGGGGTTGAGGCTACGTGGTGGTTTTGGTGGTCACCGCCTTGCGGAGGTTCTCGGCGCGGGCGCGGTGGGCGCGCATGCGGTAGCTGTCGCCGTCGATGTTGAACACGACGGAGCGGTGTAGGAGTCGGTCGAGCATGGCGACCGCGACGGTGGGGTCGTCGAAGATCTGGCCCCAGGAGGCGATGCCGAGGTTCGTGGTGAGCACGGTCGAGCTCTTCATGTAGCGCTGGGTGATGACTTGGAAGAGCGCGGCGGCGGCTTCGGACGCGAGGGGCAGGTAGCCGACTTCGTCGATGATCAACAGCCGCGGCCCGGCGAAGAAGCGCATGGTGGTCGCCCATCTGCCTTCGAGCGCGGCCCGGTGGCAGCGTGCTGCGAGGTCGGCGGCGGTGGTGTAGTAGGTGCGGTAGCCGGCGTCGACGGATGCGTGGCCGAGCCCGACGGCGAGCATCGTCTTGCCGACGCCGGGCGGGCCGATGAAGAGCACGTTCGTCGCGTCTTCCAGGAAGCGCAGCGTGCCGAGCTCGTTGACGAGGGCCCGATCGACCGATGGTTGTGCGTCGAAGTCGAAGTCAGCGAGCCGCCATGGGGCGGGCAGGTTCGCGAACCGGGTGAGCCCCGCGTGGCGGCGTGCTTCGGTGGCGGCGACCTCGACGTCGAGGAGTCGTTCGAGGAACGCGGTGTGGCCGAGCTTTGCTTTGGCGGCGTGGTCGAGCTCGCCGGGCAACGCTTCGGCCGCGGCGGCGAGACGTAGGTAGGCGAGGTGGCCGCGGAGGCGCTGATAGGTCGAGTTGTCGCTCATGACGCGCTGCCTTCGACCAGCAGCGCGTAGGCGGCGAGGTCGACGACCACTGCGCGGCCTTCGTTGCCGAGCAGTCGGGCGGCCTCGTTGATCGCGTCGGGACCGGGTGGCCGGTTCGCTTTGCGGTCACAGGGCCGGTTCGTGGTGAACGCGGACAGCACGGCCCGCTCAAGGGCGGCGTGCTGCTCGGCGCTGCGCACGATGGTTCCCGCGCCTGCTGGTGCGAGCCGGTGCGCGGCCAGCAGCCCACCGACGGGCGAATGGATCTCAACGGTTGGCGAGCTCAGACGGTGCCGCAGTTGCACGCTCAGGTCGGTGAGGCCGGGCGGGACCGCGTAGCGGTTCCCTCGGAACGCGACCGTCGCGTTGGCCGCGACGACCCGGGTGACCTCGATGGTCGCGGGGAACGCGAGGGCGGGCAGCGGCAAGAGCGGTTCGGTGTCGCCGAGCGCGCCGACCGTCGTGCGCGCGCCAGTCGCGGCGCGGCGCTCGCGGGCGTCGCCCGCTCCGGCGAGGAAGCGGTCCAGTGACAGCTGCGCCTCCTCGGGGGTGGTCGCGGTCATGGTCCGCCACCACCGTCCGCACGTGAAACGGACAGCGGCTTCGACCGCGCCCTTGCGGTTCCCGCGCCGCGGTGGGCACGGCTCCACGATCGCGCCGTAGTGCTTCGCCACCGGCGCGAAGCTCGGCTGCACATCACGAGAGCCGGGCACGATCACCGTCGCCAACCGGTCGGTGCGCCACACGCGGGCGGTGCCGCCCAGCTTGCGCATCACCGCGTCCATCGCTTCGACGAGATGGGCCTGGTCAAGCGACTCGGCCAGCACACCGCGCGTGCGGCTCGAGTGCGGCAACGTGCCCAACAGCACGTAGGCGGTGCCGCCCCACGGCGCTCGGCGTCGTTCGAACCAGTCCCACTGGATCTCCTCGCCCGGTGGGTGCTCGATCTCGATCGTGTCGCGGCCCTTCACGCCCCGGCACGCCTCGCAGTGCGGGCGGAGCGCGCGCTGGCGGAGTTGGCGCACGAACGTCGGGTAGCTGCGCTCGTAGCCGAGCGCGGTGACCTCGACGAACAACGACGTCGCCCACAGATGAGGGTCATCAACAAAGCGGGCGCGGATGTAGCCCTCGAAGTCGGCGAGCGGGTCGAGCGCGACGGTGACGCGAACGCCGGGGTGGCGGTCGCCGTTCAAGTAGGAGCGGACCGTCTTGCGGTCGCGCTCGAGATGGCGGGCGATAGCCGAGATCGACCAGCCCCGTTCCTTCAACGCGTGAGCTTCCACGTCTTCTCCCTGTGTGAGCATGGGGAGCGGGGCTCCTTCGATCTGGTTGGCGTCAGAACCGCCAGCGTCGATGGAGCCCCACCCCAATTGGTGGACCTTCTGCAAGGCCCACCCAGCCGCTCAGGGGTGGAGAATTTCAGTGATCACGTCTGGGGAGTTTCCGGTGATCGGCCGCA
>JBPCON010000023.1:0-86589 GCA_051000215.1 Acidimicrobiales bacterium | reverse complement strand
AAAAAACCCCTTTGGTTCTTCCCAACAAACCCCTTGGTGTGTTGGGGGCGCCTTCTCTCCCCCCCGACCCGCGTCCGGGTACGTTCTCGCCATGGATCGGCCACTCAAGTTCGAGCACAACCGCTGGGTGGGCGACAAACGCAGCCAAGTCGTGCATGACGTCGACGCGTGCGATTGCCCAGAGGTCATCGATGAGCTGATGAAAGCCGAGACCTACCTCTCCTTCGGCCCCGACACGCTGATCGAGGCCCGCAACCGCGGCTACCACCGCTGCGGGTGCTGCGGCTCCGCCGCCGAGTAGCTCTCGTTGGACGTCGCGTTCCAGTCAGGTCCACTTCGACTCGCGGGACACCTTGCGTCGCCGCCTTCGCGTCTACCCTCCGCGCCCGCTGTGGTCTTGTGCCACGGGATGCCCATCACGGGCGTCGGCGCGGCCAAGGCCGACGGCAGCTTCGCAGAACTCGCCGACCGCATCGCCAACGAGCTGGGCTGGTTCGCCCTCTCCTTCGCCTACCGGGCAGCAGGACGCTCCGAGGGGCAGTTCTCCCTCGGCGGGTGGCTCGCCGACACGGCAGCGGCGCTCGATCACGCTGCCACGGTCGAGGGGGTCTCAGGTCTCTACGTCGCGGGCTTCGGAACGGGTGGAGCGATGGCCATCTGCGCTGCGGCGCGCGATCCGCGGGTGCGCGGCGTCGCGTCCCTCGCAGCGCCGGCCGACTTCGACGACTGGGCCGACCAGCCCCGACGTCTGCTCGACTACACGCGCGAGCTCGGTCTGGTCACCGACCCCGCGTTCCCTCCCTCGTTCGACGCTTGGGCGCGCGACCTTCGCTCGATCAGAGCGGTGCAGTGCGTCGCTCGGGTGCTGCCTCGCCCGCTGCTCGTCGTACACGGGACAGACGACGAATCGGTCCCCGACTTCGACGGCCGCGTGATTGCCGATGCCCATGGCAGCGCGGAGCTGCGCATCATCCCGGGCGCGAGTCACTTGCTGCGTCACGACCCGCGCGCCCTCGCGATGCTGCTCGGCTGGCTCGACCGCCAACGCCACGCTGCCTGAGCACGCAGAGCTCAGGCAGCGCGGGGAGGGTGGACCGACTCGACGCTGTCGAGCGGGACCATGAGATCGTTCTCGTCGGCCACGAGCCAGAGGCTGCTCGCGGTGCACGACAGGAGCATGCCGTGCAGGGTCCCTGCGGCCGTCTCGACATCGACCTCAGAGCCCACGAGCGTCCGCACCTCGGGCGTGAGCACCGTCATGCCCGTGCGGTCTACCTCGCAGGCGCCTCAGGTTCGCGGATGCTCGCCTCAATCCTTGTCGATCTTCGACTTGCCCTTGGCCTTCATCGCCTTCTTCCACTCGCGGACCTTGGCGAGCGACTCGGGCGAGTCGATGTCGGCAACAGATCGTGGCGTGTCGTCGGAGAACGGCTCGGCCGCACGCTCCCAGCCGGTTGGCCGCACGCCGACGCGCTTTGCGAGGAGCGCTGCGAAGATCTTCGCTTTTTCGTGGCCGTAGCCTGGCAGCGCTTCGAGACGCGCTACGAGGTCGTCGCCGCTCTTGGCCGTCGTCCAGATGTTCGCTGCGTCGTCGTCGTAGTTCTCGGCGACGTGCTTGCAGCAGTCCTGGATCCGCTTCGCCATCGAGCCCGGGAACCTGTGCAGCGCTGGCGGGCCCTTCACCGCGGCCGCAAGGGCTTCAGGGGCCATGGCCGCGACGGCCGCCGCGTCCAGCGAGCCGAGGCGCTGACGCAGGCGGTATGGCCCCATGAAGGCCCACTCCATCGGTATCTGCTGATCGAGGAGCATCGCCAACAGCAACGCGAGTGGGTCCGTGTTCACGAGGTGATCGGCGGCATCGTCCCCTGTCACGGCCAGTGTGCCCTGCATGCGACGAGCCTACGGGAGCGCCTCAGAGCTCGACTCAGCGGCGGCGCGTTCCTTCCTCGCTGATGTACGCGTCAGCGAGCTCCGTCGGTGCGCACGCCAACCAGCCGTCGACCATCGCTTCTCGCAGCGCCTTCTTCGTCACAGAGCGCAACTCGATGAGAACGGCCGGATACCCGTCGAAGTGGGGGATGGTGAAGAACGCCTTCGCGTTGGCCGCGAGGACGGCCTCTTTCTCCGCGAGGTCTTCAACGCGAACAGCGAGGATCGGTTCCGCCGGTGGGGTCACATTGGCGAACCGCTTGATGTCTGCCTTGCTGAACGGCCGCTCCCAAGCGAACGCCGTCCCGGCGACCGACCAGCTGCGGTTGCCGTGACGCTCACCTTCGCTGACGTCGGGGAGAGCCATGGCGATCCGAGCGGCCTCCTCGACGTTCAGCACCCGCCGGACCGTAGTGCTGCCGGCCACATCGGGCGCTTCGCCACGACAAGCCGTCGCGCTCGGACCACAGAACGGGCGAGAAGAAGCTCTGGGGTGCCTCGGCCGGGGATCTCGTCTGCCGGTGACCCGAGAAGTGGTGTCCGACGGCGCGCCCTCTAAGTTCCCCGCCGTGGCCACAGGAACGGGGATGCGGATCGTCGTCAACCCCGACAGCGGACCGGTGTTCGCAACAGACCCGACGGCGGAGCTGACCGAAGCCCTGCCTGGCGCTGAGGTGATCGAGCTCGACGATTCCCGGACCTGCGAGCAGATCCTGGCGACCGACCCCAAACCGCGAGCCGTCGGGGTCAGCGGCGGCGACGGCACCGTCAGCGCCGTCGCAGCGATCGCGCTCGACCTTGGCGTCGCCCTCGCTGTGGTGCCCGGCGGGACCCTCAACCACTTTGCGGGCGATCTCGGCGTGTGCTCGGTCGGCGATGCGATCGACGCGGTGCGTCGCGACAGCACCAGGGCCGTCGACGTCGCGACCATCGACGGCCATCTCTTCCTGAACAACGCGAGCCTCGGCTCGTACCCCGAGATCGTCGATCACCGGGAGCGCTGGGAGCATCGTGTCGGGAAGTGGCCGGCGCTGGTCATCGCCCTCGTCGTGGTGCTGCGGCGGGGTCAGCCGTGCCATGTCGAGATCGATGGTCGGCGTCGCCGCCTCTGGTTCGCGTTCTTCGGCAACTGTCACTACGACCGGACCGGGCTCATCGCGCCAGATGGTCGCACGGCGCTCGACGATGGGCTCATCGATGTGCGGATGGTGCACGCCGATCGCAAGTGGGCGCGGCTGCGGCTCATCAGTTGCGCGCTGCTCCGACGCCTCGAGCGTTGCTCCGTCTATGAGGCGACGACGCTCCCCCGTCTCACGGTGCGCAGTCTCGATGGGCCATTGCGACTCGCCGCCGACGGGGAGACCTTCGACGGGAGCGAGGTCTTCGAGGTCCGCAAGCGGCCGAGCGCCCTCCACGTCTTCGCCCCCGATCCGAACTCGAGGCAATGAGTGGCGCTACGCGCCACGTATTGCCTCGAGAACGCGGGAGCTGGGCGCTACGCCAGGCGCGGGTCGACGACGTCGGGGTCGATGTCGTGGTGGGCGATGGCTTTCGCGACCTCGTCGGGCGACGCGTCGCCGGCTGCGACGAGCGCGGCGAGCACCGCGACCACGACGTGGCCGGCGTCGGTCTCGAAGTGGCGCCGCAATGCGTCGCGGGTGTCGCTGCGGCCGAAGCCGTCCGTCCCGAGGGAGACGATGGATCGACCATCGGGCATCCACCGAGCGATCTGGTCCGGCACGGCCTTCATGTAGTCGGTCACCGCGACGATCGGACCGGCGGACGCTTGCAGTTGCTCGGTGACGAACGGGACGCGCGCATCGTCGCCGGGATGCAAGCGGTTCCACCTCTCGGTCGTGAGAGCCTCCTCGCGGAGCTTCTTCCACGACGGTGCCGACCACAGCTCGGCTGCCACGTCCCAACGCTGGGCAAGCTCGGCTGCGGCTGCGCGGGCAGCGTTTTGCGCCGAGCCCGAGAACAGCAGGGTCGCCGAGCGCGACGGGCCCGCTGGCGGGGCGCACCAGCGGTACAGGCCCGCGACGATGCCGTCGTCGACGCCTTCGGGCTTGGCTGGCTGAAGGCCGTTCTCGTTGTAGAGCGTGAGGTAGTAGAAGACGTCGGGATCGCCGTAGCGCTCGGGCTCCCCGCCGTACATCCGCTTCAATCCGTGGTGCACCACCGCGGCCGTCTCGTACGCGAACGCAGGGTCATAGGCCTCGCACGTCGGGACGCTCGACGCGAGGAGCGGGCTGTGCCCGTCCTGGTGCTGCAGGCCCTCACCGAGCAGCGTGGTGCGCCCGGCCGTCGCGCCGAGCAGGAACCCGCGCGCTCGCGCGTCGCTGGCCGCCCAGATGAGGTCGCCCACACGCTGGAAGCCGAACATCGAATAGAAGGTGAAGAAGGGCACCATCGCCACACCGCGTGTCGCGTACGCGGTGCCGGCCGCGATGAAGCTCGAGATGCCGCCGGCCTCGGTGATGCCCTCTTCGAGGATCTGACCGTCCTGGCTCTCGGTGTAGGAGAGCAACAGGTCGTGGTCGACGGGCTCGTAGTGCTGGCCCATGGCCGCGTAGATCTTGATCTCGCGGAAGAGCGCGTCCATACCGAACGTCCGAGCCTCGTCGGGGATGATGGGCACCACGCGAGACCCGAAGTGCTCGTCGCGCGCAAGGTTGCGCAGCAACCGCGTGAACGCGACGGTGGTCGACACCTCCTGCTTCCCCGACCCCGCGTCGAACTCCTCGAACACCGCCGCCGCCGGCAGCTCGAGCTTGCGCTTCACCTGCACGACGCGTGATGGCAACGGTCCATCGAGGCCGCGGCGCCGCTCCATCATGTAGCGGTGCTCGTCGCTGCCAGCGGGCGGCCGGTAGTACGGCGGCTCGGCCCCCTCGGCCAAGGACTCCTCGGGGATCTGGTCGTGGAGGTGGAGCCGCTCACGCAGCACGTGCAGCTGCGCATTTGTCATCTTCTTGATCTGGTGCGTGGCGTTGCGGCCCTCGACATCGGGGCCGAGCGTCCAGCCCTTCACGGTCTTCGCGAGGATCACGGTCGGCGCACCGACCTGCTCGGTCGCGGCCTTGTACGCAGCGAACAGCTTCTGGTTGTCGTGCCCGCCGCGCGGCAGCATGCGCAGCTCGTCGTCGGACAGGTGCTCGACCATCCTGCGCAGGCGGGGGTCAGGCCCGAAGAAGTGGTCGCGGATGTAGGCGCCGGTCTCGACCGCGTAGCGCTGGAACTCGCCGTCGACGGTTGTGTTCATCTTGTGGAGCAGCACGCCGTCCTTGTCCTTGGCGAGCAACTCGTCCCACGCCGAGCCCCAGATGACCTTGATGACGTTCCACCCCGCCCCGCGGAAGACGGCCTCGAGCTCCTGGATCACCTTGCCGTTGCCGCGCACGGGGCCGTCGAGGCGCTGGAGGTTGCAGTTCACGACCCAGACGAGGTTGTCGAGCCCTTCGCGTGCAGCGAGCGAGATCGACCCGAGCGTCTCGGGCTCATCGCACTCGCCGTCGCCGACGAAGCACCAGACGCGCGACTGCGAGGTGTCGTCGAGGCGCCGGTGGTGCAGGTAGCGGTTGAACCGTGCCTGGTAGATCGAGACGAGAGGCCCGATGCCCATCGAGACGGTCGGGTACTCCCAGAAGTCGGGCATCAGGCGCGGGTGGGGGTACGACGAGAGCCCACCGCCGCCGATCTCGCGCCGGAACCGGTCGAGCTGTCCCTCGTTGAGGCGGCCCTCGAGGTACGCGCGGGCGTAGACCCCGGGCGCGGCGTGACCCTGGAAGTAGACGTGGTCGCCTGCGAGGCCGTCCTGCTTGCCACGGAAGAAGTGGTTGAAGCCGACCTCGTACAACGAGGCGCTCGACGCGAACGTCGAGAGATGCCCCCCGATGCCATCGGCGTGCTTGTTCGCCTTCACGACCATCACCGCCGCGTTCCATCGGATGTAGGCGCGGATGCGGCGCTCGATGTGCTCGTCGCCGGGGAACCAGGGCTCTTGCGCAGGCGGGATCGTGTTGACGTACGGCGTCGAGACCGTGGCCGGGTGCCCGACCTGCAGCTCTCTCGCGCGCTCGAGCAGCTTGGACATGAGGAAGCGCGCGCGGCCCTGACCCTGGGCGTCGACGACCGCCGAGAGCGAGTCGAGCCACTCCTGGGTCTCCTCGGGGTCGGTGTCGGGCAGCTGGTGCACGAACCCGTCGATGATCATGTGCTCAAGGATCGCAGGTTCCGAGGTGCTAGCAAGCTCTCGACATGGATCGACGCGAGGTGTTCACCGACGGTGCGTGCAGCGGCAACCCAGGACCTGGCGGCTGGGCGTGGGCTGTGCCAGGTGGGCCGTTCGCCACCGGCGTCGAGAACCCCAGCACGAACCAGCGCATGGAGATCACCGCCGCCTCGGAAGCGGTGCGCGCCTTGGAGGGCCCGATCACCGTGGTGAGCGACTCGACGTACGTCGTGCACTGCTTCCGCGACAGGTGGTACGCAGGATGGGCCCGGCGGGGCTGGACGAACAGCCAGCGCAAGCCGGTGGCCAACCGCGACTTGTGGGAGCCCTTCATCGAGGTCGTCCTCGCTCGCGGTGATGTCGAGTTCCGCTGGGTGAAGGGCCACGCCGGCAACGCGATGAACGACCTCGTCGACCAACTCGCGGTCGAAGCCTCACTCACCCAGCTCGGCCGCACCGGCTCGCTCGCCTGACGCATGACACCCACCACCGGGCTCGGCGTCGATACGGGAGGGACGTTCACCGACGGGGTCGATGCACAGGGCAACGTCGCCAAGGTCGTCTCAACACCCGACGACCCCGCCCGCGCCGTCTCCGAGGTCGTTGCCGAGCTCGGTGGGGCGGGCATGCTCGCGCACGGCACGACCGTGGCCACGAACGCGCTGCTCGAGCGGCGCGGAGCGACGGTTGCGCTCGTCACCAACCGGGGGTTCGCCGACGTGATCGAGATCGGCCGCCAGGACCGGCCTTCGCTCTACGACCCGTTCCTCGATCGCCCTGAACCGCTCGTGCCGCGGCACCTCCGCTTCGAGGTCGATGGACGCTTGGCCGCCGACGGCTCGGAGCTCGAGCCCGTCGGCACTGCCGGTCTCCTTCCGCTTCCCGAGGGCGTCGACGCCGTCGCGGTGTGCCTGCTGCACAGCGACCTCGACGATTCCCACGAGCGTGCGGTCGGCGCCGTGCTCAACGCGGCCGGTCACGACGTGTCGCTCTCGGTCGACGTTTCGCCGGAGTTCCGTGAGGTCGAGCGCACCACGACCACCGTCGTCAACGCCTATCTGCGGGCTCCGTGCCGCCCCTACCTCGCCCGCTTGGCAGATGTCGCGCAGGAGGTGCTCGTGTTGACGTCGGCTGCAGGCTTGCTGCCGCTCGCCGCAGCATCCGAACTGCCAGCGGCGCTCCTGCTCTCGGGCCCCGCTGGCGGGGTCATTGCCGGCGCGGCCGTCGCCGCAGCGAACGGATTTCCCGACGCGGTCACGCTCGACATGGGGGGCACGTCGAGCGATGTCTGCCTCGTGCGCGGCGGCGTACCCGGGGCCGCGCCCGGGCGCGTGGTCGGAGGCTTCCCTGTGCGCCTCGCCGCGCTCGACATCAACACCATCGGCGCGGGTGGCGGCTCGATCGCTTCCCTCGATCCCGGCGGCGCGCTCGTCGTCGGTCCTCGAAGCGCAGGCGCTGTCCCCGGTCCTGCGTGCTACGGCCGCGGCGGTGTCGAGCCGACGGTGACCGACGCCGATGTCGCGCTCGGGCGCATCCCCGAGGGCCACGCGCTTGCGGGGCTCGGCGCGCTCGACCGGCGGGCGGCCATGCTGGCGCTCGACAAGGCTGACGTCACCGCGAACGGGGTGGTCGCCGTCGTCCACGCGGCGATGGAGCAGGCCGTTCGGGCGGTGACGGTGGAGCGCGGCGTCGACCCGCGCGACCTCGCGCTGGTCGCCTTCGGCGGCGCCGGTCCCTTGCATGCTTGCGCCATCGCGGATGCGCTCGGAATGTCTTGTGTCGTCGTGCCTGCTCGGGCGGGGGTGCTCTCGGCGGCCGGCATCCTCAGCGCGCCGCGTCGCCGCGAGCTCGTCCGGTCGTGGCCGACCCCTTCGTCGAGGGTCGGGCTGGCTGAAGCGCTCTCGGCTCTGTCAGCCGAGGCCACCGCACTCGTCGGTGCTGGCGCGTCGAGCGAGACGGCCGTCGACGTCCGCTATGCCGGGCAGAGTCACGAGCTGACGGTCGCCACGGCGAGCGCGTTCCACGAAGAGCATCGCCGCCGCAACGGATACGCAGACGACAGAGCGCCTCTCGAGGTGGTCGCCATCCGCGCTCGAGCTTCGCTGGCCTCGTCGGTCTCGGTGCTCGACCTCGCCCCGATCGCGCGCTCGGTCGGCAGCGGACCCGTCGCCATCGCGGAGCCAGACTGCACCATCTGGGTTCCCGATGGCTGGGAGGCGACCACAGGCGAAGCGAGCGCTCTGGTGCTGCGCCGGCGCGTTCTGGCGTCATCCAAGCGTGCTGTGCGCGTGTGACTGACGCCAGAACGGGCCGGGCGGGCTGGGATGGGGCGGCGGGGCTCGCGGTGCTCAGCGCCCGGCTCACGGGGGTGGCCGAGGAGATGGGCGCGGTGCTGCGGCGGGCGGCGTTCAGTCCCAACATCAAGGAGCGCGCTGACTGCTCCGCGGCCCTCTTCACGGCCGGGGGTGAGCTGCTCGTGCAGGCGGAGCACATACCGGTGCACCTCGGGTCGATGCCGGCGTCGGTGCTGGCCGCCATCGACGCCACCGATGCCGGCCGTCGCCTGCCCCCTGGCGCGCAGGTCATCGTCAACGACCCCTTCGCGGGCGGCACCCATCTGAACGACATCACGCTCGTCGCGCCATGTGCTGTCGACGGTGAGCTCGTCGGGTGGGCGGCGAACCGCGCGCACCACGCCGACGTCGGCGGCGCGGCGCCCGGCTCCATCCCGGCCGACGCAACCGAGATCCAACAGGAGGGTCTGCGGATCCCGCCGATGGCCCTGACGCCCGAGGTGCGCGCGCTGCTCCTCGCCGCCTCGCGCACCCCGCACGAGCGCGCGGGCGACCTCGATGCGCAGCTCGGCGCGAACGCCGTCGGCGTCGAACGCCTCGGCGAGATCGTGCGCACCGGTGCGCCGATGCAGGAGATCCTCGCGTATGGCGAGCGCCGCATGCAGGCGGTGTTGGCCGATCTGCCCGACGGCACCTGGTCGTACAGCGACGTGCTCGACTCGACCGGTCCGCGCCCCGATCAGCAGCACCCCGCGACCGTGGCCGTCGCGGTCACCGTCGCCGGCGACACGATCACGTTCGACTTCACCGGGACCGACGAGCAGCGCCGCGGCAACGTCAACGCCGTCGAGGCCGTAACCGTGTCGTGCGTCGCGTTCGCGCTGCTCGCGGCACTCGATCCGACGCTTCCGTCGACCGGCGGTGCGATGCGACCCGTGCGCGTCGTCGCCCCGAGCGGCACCATCGTCAATGCCCGACCGCCAGCGGCCGTCGGCGCCGGAAACGTCGAGGTCAGCCAGCGCGTTGCCGACGTGTGCCTCGGTGCCCTCGCCCAGCTCGTTCCGGGGCGGGTCGGCGCAGCGTCGCAGGGAACCATGAACAACGTGCTGATCGGCGGCAACGGATGGGTGTACTACGAGACGATCGCCGGCGGCCAAGGAGCCCGTCCCGGCACGCCTCCACGACCCGGGATGTCAGGGGTGCACACCGGCATGACGAACACCAGGAACACGCCGATCGAAGCGCTCGAGCGCGCGTTCCCGATGCGGGTGACGAGCTGCACCCTGCGGCGCGGCACCGGTGGCGCCGGAAGCGCCAACGGCGGCGATGGGGTACAGCGCGACCTCGAGGTGCTCGAGGACGTCACCGTGTCGCTCATCACCGAGCGTCGCGTGTCGCGGCCATGGGGCCTCGAGGGCGGCGAAGCCGGCGCGGCGGGTGAGAACTGGCTTCTTCGCGCCGGCGACGAGTCGCGTGCGGAGCGGCTGGGCGACAAGGTGACGCTGTCGTTGCAGGCCGGTGACGTCTTGCGCGTGCTCACACCCGGCGGCGGCGGCTGGGGCGCGCCTCCCATGTAGGGACAGCTGCTCGAGAGCGGGTTCTCAGGCCGTGACGAGCTCCTCGATGCGCTCGAGGGTTGCTGCCATGTTGGCCGCTGTCTTGTCGCCGCCCCTGCGCACCACCGGCTTGGTGAGCTTGGACTCCTCGCTGATGTCCCAGGTCTCGCGCACGAGCGTGCCTTCGCCGACGGGCTCGAGCTCATAACGCCAGATGCGACCGCCGACCTTGGCGCCGATGCGACCTGGACCGGCCGTCTGCCAGGCGATCCTGCGGTTCTCCTCGTACTCGATGACCGTGCTCGTCATCGAGTACGGCACCCCGATCCGCATCGACATGCCGAAGCGGCTTCCGAGTGCAAGGCGCTGCGTGTCGTCCTTGGCTCCTCGGACGGAACCGGACCCGTCGATCTCGCTGTGGCGCCCGGGATGCACGAGTAGCTCGAAGATCTTCTCTGGCGGCGCGGGGATCATGCGCTCGACGCTGACGGCATCACGGTGTTCGGTCATGACCGAAGCATCGCACGGCGGCGCAAGGTCACCTGACGGCTATCGCTCGTCGACGGCGAGCAGGATGAGGTGCCATGAGGCCAGCCCGTGCTCGCACCACGCGTCTGGGGCGACGAGGCACTCGTCGGGACATCGGCAGACGCCGTCGCCCAGCCACTCGGCGAGCGTGTCGTCGTCCGGCGGCGCCCAGCCGCTGTTGCTCTCGAACCACGCGTGTGCGTTGGCCACGGCTTCGGCGGCGGTCATCATCGCGTCACAACAACACTTCGACGACCGTGCCGAGGTCGCGCTCGATGTGGGCGACCTCGTTGTCGTCGGCGAAGCCAGCGCCTTGGAGGTTGAGGAGCGCAACGTGCTCCGCGATGGGGTACGGGCCCCAGTGCCAGGTGCCGAGCGCGAGGTTGACCCCTGCAGTGCCGTCGCACACGAACGCTCGAACGGCTGCGAGGTCGCCGGGTGTCGTGAACGGAGAACCGGCGGGGGCGACGACTAGAAGCGTTGGCTTGCCGCCGAGCGCGAAGAGCGCCTGCGTGGCGTTGTGGTGGGCGTTGAGGTGGTCGCACCGCAGAGGCCTGCGCTCGTAGCTGAGCACGTTGAGGTGAAACACCTCGCCTTCGCGCAGCTCGATCACGGCGTCGCGTGTGGTGTGAGAGGACGCGCCGAGGACCTGGCCGAAGGGAGCGAAGGCTTCGGCTTCGAGTGCTTCGGCTCGCACGGTGTGGATCGAGACAGATGTCATGGCGCATAGGTTGGCGCGGCGGAGGGCGCGTAGTCTCCGGCGATGGATGTGCGCAGCATCGAAGAGGTCGCGCCCGTCGTTGAGCACAACGGGACCGTGCCGGTCTGGTGGCTCGTCGACCCGAGGGAGATGTTCGAGCTCACCAAGGGCGGGCACCTCGAGCTGGTGAGCGAGTTCGAGGTGGCCGGTGGTGGGTTCGTCGATCCGCATTCGCATCCGACGCACGAGTTCTATTACGTGACAGCAGGCCGAGGGATGATGACGATCGGAGACGAGGCCCGCGAGATCAGCCAGGGCGACCTCGTGCACATCCCTCCGGGCGAGGTGCACAGCCTGAGGCCGATCAGCGACCACGCACCCATTCACTGCTTCTGCTTCGCGATCGGCTGCCCCGATGCGGGTGCCGTCAACTACACCGAGCATTGAGCGGCGCCAACGGCGACGGCGATGCGCTCCTCGCGCTCGGGACAGCGACCCTGGGCGAGAGCGGTGCCAGGCGCATGCACCCCACCGTGCGCGCGGTGTGGCCCGGGGCGAAGCTCTGCGGCAGCGCCGTGCCGGTCGTGTGCAGCCCGGGGGACAACTTGGGCATCCACGTCGCTGTCGCCGCAGCCACTCCGGGCTCGGTGCTGTGCGTCGACGTGGGAGGCGAGCGCGAGCTCGGCTACTGGGGTGAGGTGCTCACCACCGCAGCCGAGGCGCGCGGCATCGCCGGGCTCGTGATCGATGGCTGCGTGCGCGATGTCGATGCCATCGAAGCGCATGGCTTCCCGGCGTTCTCCACCGGCATCGCCTTGACCGGCGCGACCAAGGTGCGACCCGGTTCCGTCGGCGCGCCCGCGACGGTCGCCGGAGTCGAGGTTCAGATCGGCGACGTGATCGTCGGCGACCGCGACGGGGTGGTGGTGGTGCCCGCGGCGGCGCTGGCTGGCGTCGCCGACTCCGCTCGCGAAAGAGCGCGCGCAGAGGTCGTGTTGTTCCGTCAGCTCCGCGCAGGCGCGACGACGATCGAGCTGCTCGGTCTCCAGGTCGATGCCGTCTCGGTCGACCTCGTCCGCCAGCGCGACGACTGACGCTGGATCATCAGAACCCGTCAGTCGGGTGCGAACGCTGCGGCGACGTCGTGTTCCACGAAGCGCCCAGCCGATGCGCCGACAGCGCCCGCGATGATCCAGAACGGCGCCAGGGCAGCGATCGCCCAGCGCAAGCCGTGATCGTCGGGGATGGCGGCGAGTCCGAGCGACGCGAACACGATGACGCCGAGCACGAGGAAGATCGCGCCGAGGCTGAACGAGAGGCTGCGCTCGCGCGCGGGTGAGACGAGCGCCTGCACGGCGGCGAGAGGCGCGAAGAAGTAGCCGATGATGAAGTTGATCGGCAGCCCGACCCCGATGGTCAGCCAGAGCCATGGCGACGCGGCGAACAGCACCAAGCCGACCCCGACGCCGACGAAAACGAGGCCGATGCGCTGCAGCGGCACGCCCATCCCCTTGGCCAGCCATGCAGGTGTCGCGCGCCCGCCGCGCTGTACGCCGACATAGGTGCACGCCGCGTTGGCCGCGCCGATGAGGCCGCGCCCGAGCTGGCCTACTCCGTACTCACGCTCGAAGAAGAGCGAGACGTAGGCCACGAGCGGGATGATGCCTGCACCGAGGGGAACCGAGGCCCAAAACACCCGACGCAGCGTGCGGACAGCCCAGAGCGCGCGACAGGCCTCCCAAAACCGCGGCGGACGTTGCTGGATCGCGATCCGATCTGTGGCACCACGGGCCGGCTCGCCCAGTCGGGTCGCGACGACGGTGGAGATGAGGATGGGCACGAACAGCACGAAGAACGCGGCCCGCCATCCGAAGAGGAACCCTGCAACGCCAGCGACCCCCGGGCCGATGACGGCGCCGACGTACATCGCGTTCGTGTGGTTGGCGTAGGCGGTTGGCCGGGCCTGGGGCGTGTAGTAGTCGGCGATCAGCGAGTTGTGGATCGGGCTGTTGGCGAGCAAACCGATGCCGTTGCCGAAGCGAGCGACGCCGAGGAAGAACACCGAAGTGGCGAGTCCCGTGGCAAGGCTGAACGTGCCAGCCAAGATCCCCGAGAGCACGACGAGACGCACGCGGCTGACGCGATCTGCGAGGTAGCCGACCGGTATCGCGAGCAACACCACGAGGGAGATGTTGATGATGACGAGGGTGAGGAATCGCTCATCGGTGAGCTCGAAGCTGCGTTTGATGTCGGGCGCGAGCGTTGCGAACGCGGCGGTGTCGAACTCGTCGAAGAAGTAGAGGGCGGACAGCACGGCCAGGGGAAAGACGATCTCGCCCCTCGTGTCGTTCGCGAACCGCCGTTGAAGCGCCGCGAGCGCCCGTCGCATCGTCGCCCCCCAGGTGCTTCGATCGTCGAGGCCGTCAACCTATCGGCGCGCGGCCATCCGTGCCTGGACCTCGGGGCGCCGCAGCGGTGGCACCGTCGGGGGCGGCTGCTTGCGTTGGGGCAGCACGGCGAGCAGCGCTGCCGTCGCGTCGGTTACGGCGAGCACTGCGGTCTCGTACTCGGCGATCGCCCCTTGCGGCGGTTTCACCAGTCCGCTGACCTTGCGCACGTACTGCCTCGCTGCGGCGGCGATCTCGTCGGCGGTGGCGGGGGGCTGCAATCCCCGCAGTTCGGTGATGTTGCGGCACATGCCCGCAGGTTATGAGGGAAAACGGGCTGGGAGGGGAAACGACGAAGGGCGTCGGCTGGAGCCGACGCCCTTTCGTGCAGGACGCTGGATCAGGCAGGCGTGACCTTGCTGGCCTGAAGGCCCTTCTGGCCCTGTGTGACCTCGAACTCCACCTTCTGACCCTCTTGCAGCTCGCGGTAGCCCTGCATCTGGATCTCGGACTGGTGGACGAAGAGATCCTCGCCACCGCCGTCGGGGGCGATGAAACCAAAGCCCTTGGTTGCGTTGAACCACTTCACGGTTCCGGTCGGCATTGCAGCTTCCTCTCTCCACGCTCGATCAAAATGCCGGAGACCTACTGGAAACCTGCAGTGCGATCGTTCTTTGCGTGACGGTGATGACGTTTTCGTCGTGGCGAACGGTAGCAGGGCGTGCAGCGCAACCCGCACCACCGCGATCATGGAGGCGGCGCGGCCACGTCAGCGACGCGTTCGGGGAAGCGGTCCACGTCGCGCAGCGCCGGGAAGATCACCCACCACCCGACGGAGATCGCGAGGGTCGCGACCCCACCGAGGACGATGGCGCCAGAGGGCCCGAGCACCTGGCCGGCCACGCCCGACTCGAAGGCCCCGAGCTCGTTCGAGGCACCGATGAAGACGTTCTCGACAGCGAGGACCCGACCGCGCTTGTCGGGCGGGGTGACGAGTGGGACGAGGGTGGCGCGGATGAACACGCTGACCGCGTCGGCTCCGGACAGCACCGCCATTGCGATGAACGCCACAACGAAGCTGCGGGTGAGTCCGAGTGCGATGGTGCCGACGCCGAAGACGGCCACCACCGCGAGCAACGTTCGCCCAACGCGCTCGCGTAGGGGTCGGCGCGCGAGCAGGATCGTGACGAGCGCCGCGCCGATCCCGCCGGCCGCCCGCAGCCAGCCGAGCCCGACAGCGTCGACGTGCAGGCGGTCCTCGGCGATGGCGGGTAGGAGCGCGACAGCGCCGCCGAAAAGGACGGCGAAGAGGTCGAGCGAGATCGCTCCGAGCAGCACCGGATGACCGCGGATGAACCGCAACCCCTCGAGCGCCTGGTGCAGATCGGCGCGCGGTGCGGCAGGGGTGTCTTCACGCCCGACGGGCTCGGTTGCGACGGCGCGCGCGACGGGCGTCACGCCAGGTTCGGGCCGTACGAGCTGCACGAGCACCGCAGCGAGGACGAGCAGGGCGAACATCGCGACGAACGGGTAGCGCTCGTCGACGGCGTACAGGGTCCCGCCCAACACCGGCCCGACGATGATGGCGAGCTGCCAGGAAGCCGAGTAGCGAGCGATGAGCCATGGCACGCGCTCGGGCTCGACGATGTCGGCAGGGAGCGACCGGGCGGCCGGCGCAGCGAAGGCACGCCCCGTACCGAAGACGACCACGATGCCGAAGATCGGCCCGACAGACGACGGCCCGGATGCGACGTACGCGATGAGACCCAGCGCCGCGGCGGCCTCGATGCCGATGCCGAAGGACGCGACGCGCCGCCGATCGAATCGGTCGGCCACCGAGCCCGTCACGAGCACGAGCAACGCCGCGGGCGCGAATTCGACGAGCCCGAGAAGTCCGAGGTCGAGCTCTCTCGACGTGAGGTCATAGACGAGCTTGCCGAGCGCTGTTGTCGCCGCGAGCGCTGCCGCGGCCCAGCAGAACGTGCTCGCGAGGAGCGCGAGAACCGGCACGCTGGCCAGTGGCCGTTCGTCGTTTGGCATAAGCGTTAGGTTTTGGGGAGCTGGCGGAAGGGGACGTCTTTGTCGGTGCGTGGCTCTGGCGGCAGGCCGAGGACTCGTTCGCCGATGATGTTGCGCTGGATCTGCTCGGTGCCGCCGCCGATGCGGCTCGACCACTGCATGAGGAACATGTCCTGCCAGAAGCCATCGTCGAGCGCGGATCCGTGCCACAACATGCCGTCGGCGCCTTGCACGCCGACCACGACGTTGCCGACGTGTTCGACGTGGTGCGAGTTGAGCAGCTTGGCGACCGAGCTCTCCGGGCCTGGTGCTCGGCCGTGGGTGACCGCTGTGCGCACGCGGTAGCCGATGAAACGCTGGAGCTGGAACGTGGTGTAGAGCCGGGCGAGCTCTTGGCGCCACGACGGGTCGCGATCGTTCCCGTGTGCGCGCGCGATGTCGACGATGTCGGTGAAGCGCACCTGCCCGCCGCCGCCTATGGCGGTGCGCTCAGCGAGGAGCGTCGTCATCGCCACGCGCCAGCCCTCGTGCTGCGTACCCACCACTGCGGACGCCGGCACGCGGACATCGGTGAAGAAGACCTCGTTGAAGTGGATTGCGCCATCGATCTGCATGAGCGGACGCACATC
Source organism: Acidimicrobiales bacterium (assembly GCA_051000215.1). Taxonomy (GTDB): domain Bacteria; phylum Actinomycetota; class Acidimicrobiia; order Acidimicrobiales; family JACDCH01; genus JBPCON01. Next base: position 70,316 of record JBPCON010000023.1, on the reverse strand, counting down.
GATGCCCGGGACGCGCATGTCGACCAACAAGTAGGTGATCCCTTTGTGCTTTGGCACATCGACGTCGGTGCGGGCGAGGAGGATGCCGAAGTCGGCCATGTGCGCTGACGACGTCCAGACCTTCTGGCCGTTGACCACGTACTCGTCGCCGTCACGCACGGCGCGCGTCGAGAGGCCTGCGAGGTCAGAGCCGGCTCCGGGTTCGCTGAAGAGCTGGCACCAGGTCTCTTCGCCGCGCAGCATCGGCAACAGGAACCGCTCCTGTTGGGCGCGGCTGCCGTGCGCCATGAGCGTGGGCCCGACCATGTCGATGCCGATCATGAAGAAGTTGGAAGGGACGTCGTAGCGCGCCCGCTCCTCGGCGAACACGCCGGCGATGTGCGACGACAAGCCGCGGCCTCCGAACTCGACCGGCCAGTGCAGACCGGCCCACCCCTCGTCTTGGAGCTTGGCTTGCCAAGCCTTGGCCGAAGCCAGCTGCGCTGCGTCGTCGGCGTCGGTCTTGGCGCGGAAGGCCCGCCACGCCCCATCGCCGTGCTCCCGTCGTCTCGCCACCGAGTCGAGCCAGACACGAGCCTGGTGCCTGAAGGCGGCCTCATCAGCCGAATCGTCGAAGTCCATGCGCAGCACGGGGTTCTACCCGGTGCCGAAGACGCCCCGCCAGGGCCTTCGAGATGGCGGCATGGAGTTCGACTCGGGTCACTAGTCTCCGGCGCCATGGATCTGAACGGCACAGCAGCGATCGTCACCGGAGGCGGCTCCGGCCTCGGTGAGGCCACGGTTCGCCTCCTCGCCTCCCGGGGGGCTCTGGTCGTCGTGGTCGACCTCCAAGAGGACAAGGGCCGGGCTGTCGCGAAGGAGGTCGGTGGTGTGTTCGTCAAGGCCAACGTCGCCGACGTCGAGCAGATGATCGCCGCAGTCGAAGCAGCGAAGGAGCTCGGGCCCCTTCGCTCGCTCGTCACCGCGGCGGGTATCGGCTGGGCTACCCGCACCATCGGGCGCGACGGCGCGTACACCTCGGCGCACGACCTCGAGATCTTCAAGAAGGTGCGCGAGGTCAACCTGGTCGGGACCTTCAACTGCATCCGCCTCGCGGCGACCGCGATGAGCCAGACCGAGGCGCTCGCCGACAACGAGCACGGCGCCATCGTCACCGTGGCGTCCGTTGCCGCCTTCGACGGCCAGATCGGCCAAGCGAGCTACTCGGCATCGAAGGGCGGCGTCGTCGGCATGACCCTGCCTGTCGCCCGCGACCTATCGGCGGCAGGCATCCGGGTGAACTGCATCGCGCCCGGTCTCATCGACACGCCGATCTACGGCTCTGGCGAAGGGGCGCAAGCGTTCAAGGACAAGCTGAAGCGCGACGTGCTCTTCCCCGATCGGCTCGGCACCGCCGACGAGTTCGCGTCGATGGCTGTTGAGCTGCTGTCGAACAGCTACATGAACGCCGAGACCATCCGCGTCGACGGCGGGGTGCGCATGCAGCCGAAGTGAGCTCGTGCGCTCAGCGGCCGAGCTCGGCACGTAGGCCGGCGCCGACGTCGGAGTGGGAGAAGCGAAAGCCCTCGCGCTCGAGCACGGTGGGTAGCACCCGTTGGCTGGCGAACAACAACTCGTCTGCCATCTCGCGCCCGAGGAGCAGCCGCGGCCCGAACGCCGGGACCGCGAGGAACGTCGGGCGGTGGAGGAGCGAGCCGAGCGCCTTGGTGAACGCTGCGTTGGTGACAGGCTCGGGCGCCGTCAGGTTCACGGGACCTTCCACCTCGTGATCGAGCAGGAATCGGATGGCCGCGACCTCGTCGGTGAGGCTGATCCAGCTCCACCACTGCGAGCCGGGACCGAGCCGGCCGCCGAGCCCGAGCTTCACCAGCGGCAGCAACTTTCCCATGAAACCACCCTTCGGCGCGACCACCAGCCCCGTGCGAAGGTGCGCAACCCGGATGCCTGCATCGGCAGCCGGCCTCGTCGCCGCCTCCCAGGCGGTGCACACCTCCGACAAGAAGACTTCGCCGGGCGCTGAAGCTTCGGTGAGGATTTCGTCGCCACGGTCGCCGTAGTACCCGATGGCCGACGCCGACACGACCACGCGGGGCGGCGAGGAGAGCCCTGCCAGCGTCTCCGCGATGAGCGTCGTCCCCTTTGTTCGCGACTCGATGACGGCGCGCTTGTGCTGCGGGTTCCAACGCTTGTCGCCGATGCCCTCGCCGGCAAGGTGCACGACGGCATCGACGCCCTCGAGCTCGGACGCTTCGATCGTCGCGGCCTCGATGTCCCAGCTGAGCTTCGGGCCCTGCGCCATCGAGCCCGGCCGCACGACCGCGACGACCTCGTGTCCATCGCCGTGCAACGACGCTGTCAGCGTCCGCCCGATCAACCCTGATGACCCTGTGACAGCAACCTTCATGGCGTCGACCCTACGGGTCGACGCCGTTTCGAGCGCACCCTTGGCCCTCGTTAGGATCGCGGCCCGTGCCCACCGCCGGGCGCGGGAAGCAGGAGCAACGTGCACGTCGTCGTCGTCGGGTGCGGCCGGGTCGGGTCGGGCCTCGCCCAAGCCGTCGAGGCCGCCGGGCACACCGTGGCCATCATCGACCGCAAGGAGTCTGCGTTCCGCCGCCTTCCCGACGGATTCGTCGGTCGTCAGATCGTCGGCGTCGGCTTCGATCGCGACCGCCTCCGAGAGGCGGGCATCGAGGGGGCGATCGCCGTTGCCGCGGTGACGAACGGCGACAACTCGAACATCATGATTGCTCGCGTCGCGAAGGAGACATACCAGGTCGAGCGCGTCGTGGCCCGGATCTACGACCCGCGCCGCGCTGCCATCTACGAGCGGCTCGGGATCCCGACCATCGCAACGGTGCAATGGGCGACCGAGCGCGTCCTGCGTCGCATCCTTCCCGACCAGACGTCCGTCGAATGGATCGACGCCAGCGCCAAGGTGTGCCTCATCGAGCGCCAAGTCCCAGCTTCTTGGGCAGGGCGCAAGCTCGGTGAGATCGACGTCGAGAATGTCGGTCGTGTGGTGGCGCTGGCGCGGCTCGGCGTGTCGCAGATCGCCCGGGGCGACCTTGTGGTCCAAGAGGGTGACGTCATCTACGCAGCGGTGGCCGGCGAGGGCATCCCCGACTTCGAGCAGCACCTCAACGGCTCGACCAACGCAACGAAGGGGCACTGATGCGCGTCGTCATCGCCGGCGGCGGCAACGTTGGCACCTTCATCGCAGCCGAGCTGCGAACGGCTGGCCACGACGTCGTCATCGTCGAAGTCGATCCCGACCGCGTCAAGCAGGCACGGCAGACGAACGAGCCCGAGGGCGTGCCGTGGCTGCAAGCCGATGCATGCGAGGTGACCGAGCTGGCACGCGCAGACGTCGACAAGGCCGACGTCGTCGCCGCCGTGACCGGAGATGACGAGGACAACCTCGTCATCTCGCTGCTCGCGAAGCAGGAGTTCGCTGTGCCTCGTGTCGTTGCCCGCGTCAACAACCCGAAGAACCATTGGATGTTCAACGAGATGTGGGGTGTCGACATCTCGGTGTCCACCCCGCACCTCCTCACTGCGCTCGTCGAGGAGGCCGTCTCGGTCGGCAGCCTCGTGCGGCTGCTCAGCTTCGAGGGCGGGCGGGCTGGGCTGGTCGAGGTCACGCTGGCACCGTCCTCGCCCGCGATCAACAAGGAGATCGTCGAGCTCAGCTTCCCGCGCGACTCGACGGTGGTCGCGATCCTGCGCCAGGACCACGTGGTCGTCCCTCGCGGTGACACCCCGCTCCTCGAAGGCGACGAGGTCCTCGTACTCGTCACCCCGGACAGCGAGGACGCCGTTCGCGGCCTCCTCATCGGCGGCTAGCGCAGCCTCGTGGCCTCAACGCTCAAGCGCGTCCTCGTCGGCAAGCCGCTCGCCTCGGCCGACGAGGGTCACCAGAGGTTGCGCAAGTTCGTCGCCCTCGCGGTGTTCGCTTCCGACGCGATCTCCTCCACTGCCTACGCCGGAGAGGAGGTGCTCCTCGTCGTCCTGCCCGTGGCCACCGTGTCGCAGAGCCTCAACACGTTGCTGCCGATCTCGATCGTGGTCATGGTGCTCCTCGCGATCGTCGTGAGCAGCTACCGCCAGACGCTCTTCGCCTACCCGAGCGGTGGCGGCGCCTACATCGTGTCGAAGGAGAACCTGGGCGAGACGCCTTCGTTGGTCGCTGGCGCCTCGCTGCTGGTGGACTACATCCTCACCGTTGCGGTGTCGATCTCGGCTGGTGTCGCGGCGATCATCTCGACGAGACAGGAGTGGGCGGACTACCGCGTGTCGATCTGCCTCGCCTGCGTCGTGGTGATGACGCTGATGAACCTGCGCGGCGTCAAGGAGTCGGGGCGCATCTTCGCCGGGCCGACCTACGTCTACATCGTCGGGTTGGCGATCCTCGTTGGCTACGGCCTCTTCCGGTCCTACGCCGGAGGGCTGCACCCGATCCCGCCGAACGAGGAGTCGCTCGCGCACCTCCGCAACAACGCTGGGGCGCTCTCCGGGCTCACCTTCTTGATCGTGCTCAGGGCCTTCTCGTCAGGCGCGATCGCGCTGTCGGGCACCGAAGCGATATCGAACGGCGTGCCAGCGTTCGAGAAGCCCGAGTCGCACAACGCAGCAGTGACCTTGACGTGGATGGGCACGATCCTCGGCACCTTCTTCTTCGGCATCTCCTTGCTCGCCCACCGCCTGCAGGCCGTCCCATCCGAGCACGAGACGCTGCTGTCGGTCATGGGTGCAGCCGTCTTCGGCCGGGGCACGTTCCTCTACCTCCTGGTGCAGATCTCGACGTTCGCGATCTTGATCCTTGCCGCCAACACCGCCTTCGCCGACTTCCCGCGGCTGAGCTCGATCATCGCAAGCGATGGGTTCTTGCCACGGCAGCTCGCCACGCGAGGCGACCGCCTCGTGTTCTCGAACGGGGTCATCGTCCTGGCGGCGATGGCCGCTGCATTGATCGTCGCCTTCAAGGGCGACACCTCAGCTCTCATCCAGCTCTACGCCGTCGGCGTGTTCACCGGCTTCACGCTGTCGCAAGCCGGGATGGTGCAACACCACCGCCGATTGCGAGAACCCCGGTGGCGGCGAGGGTTGGTCATCAACGCGGTCGGCACAGTCGCGACGGGCCTCGTGTTGATGGTGGTGCTCGTCTCCAAGTTCACAGAAGGGGCATGGATCCCGGCACTGCTCGTGCCGATCATCGTCGCCTTCTTCAAGGCGATCCACCGCCATTACCAGCGGGTCGAACGCTCGCTCGACGTGCCAGCCGACTACCACCAACCTCGAGCCACCCACACGATCGTGGTGCTCGTCGGCCGGGTGCACCGAGCGAGCCTCGCTGCGCTCACCTACGGCAAAGCACTCGCCCCTGACCGGCTCGTGGCGCTGACGGTGGTGAGCGATGCCGAGCAGGCCGAGGCCATCCAGCAGCAGTGGGACCGGTTCGCCATCCAAGTCCCCCTCCACATCGAGTCGTCCCCGTACCGCGAGCTGACCCGGCCGGTGCTCGCGTACCTCGACGAGATCGACGCGATGCACGAGAACGACATCATCACCGTCATCCTCCCCGAGTTCGTGCTGACGAAGTGGTGGGAGCAGCTGCTGCACAACCAGAGCGCGCTGCTCTTAAAGGCGCGCTTGCTCTTCCGCAAGAACACGGTCGTCGTGTCGGTGCCCTACCACATCGAACAGAGCGGCAAAGCTGATGTGATCGGCGACGTGGTATCAGAAGATGACCCGTCGGACAACCCGACGAAGGTCTCCTGATGCTCAGGCGTGTGGCAGGAGCGTATACGCGGGGTTGAGGAGGACGACCCTGCCGTGCTCGTCGCGCCCAACGCCCTCGAAGAGCACGCCGCGCCCGGGGTCGAGCCCCCCGATGTGGCGCCGTCCGGTGAACACGCCTGTGCAGCGTCCCGTGCCGTCGCTGATCGTGATCTCGAGCGATGGGCTGCCGGCGCGGGGCACCACCTGCATCGCCGCCACCTCACCGACGAGGCGCACCGGCTCGCGCAACGGAACCGAGCCGATCGCGGTCAGACCGAGGCATTCGTATCGGCTCTGCAGGCGCGCGTTGTCCATGTCGCCGATCGACTGCGTGAAGCGCTTGCGCAGGTCCTTGAGGCCCATCTCTGCGAGGCTACTCACATGGCTGACGACACAAAACGGGGTGGTCTCCACCCCGCGTTCATCGCTGGGTTGATCCTCGCGCTAGCGCTACTCGACTTCGTGCTCCAGAACACCGACGACGTCCGGGTGCACTTCCTGTTCCTCAGCACCACCAAGCCGCTCTGGTTGCTGCTGTTGCTCACGAGCGCGCTGGCGATCGGCGCCGCGGAGGTCTTCGCGCTCGCCTGGCGCCGCCGCAGAAGCTGAGCGGCTACCCCTCGTCGACCGCGCCGCGCGGACTGAAGCGCGCCTACAAGTCGGGCGGTGTCAGCCGAGCAGGTCGAGGCGGCGGGCGAGGTCGCTTTGCATTCTGCGTTCGGGGTCGGCGGCGTCTCGAGCCGCGCGCCATTCGGCGAGCCTCGGGTACATGGCGGGGATCAGCTCGGCGCGCACGCGGCTGTCCTTCGCCAGGTAGACCCGACCGCCTGCCTCGGTGACGAGGACATCGAGCTCGTCGAGCAGCGGGCCGAGGCCGCCCGCGCTGGCGGGGATGTCGAGCGAGAGCGTCCAACCCGGGATGGGAAACGAGAGCGGCCCGGCGTTGGCTGGGCCGAAGCGCTTGAGCACGCTGAGAACCGTCGGGGTCGCGGCCTTCGAGAGCCGTTCCACGATCGTGCGCAACACGGACTCCGCGCCGAGCGGCACCACGGGCTGCCACTGGAGGAAGCCGCGAGGTCCGTACAAGCGGTTCCAGTGACCGAGCACGTCGAGGGGGTGAAAGTAGGTCGGGATCGACTGGCGCTCGTCGCGGCGACGCTTCGGCGCCCTGCGGTACCACGCCTCGTTGAACGCGCGGATCGTGAAGCGATTCAATATCCCAGACGGCACGAGTGGCGCCGAGACGCGAACGCGAGCGCGGTAGTCGAGAGGACGACGATCACCTTCGACCGGCGCGAAGTCGCCGCGGCTCAGCACCGATCGACCGAGGTGCCGGCCCGTCGCGAGCAAGTCGATCCATGCCACTGAGTAGCGGTAGCTGGCGTCACCCTCAGACATGAGCGCCATCACCCCGTCGAGATCCGCTGCGCGGTCGGTGTCGACGAGGAGCGAGCTCGACGGGATCGAACGCAGCGCCACGTCGACGTCGAGCACGACACCCGTCAGCCCCATCCCCCCGAGCGTGGCCCAGAAGAGATCAGCCTTCGTCCCAGGCGAACACGTCACGACGTCGCCGTCGGGCAAGGCGATTCGCATGCTGCGCACATGGTCGGCGAAGGACCCGTCGAGGTGATGGTTCTTGCCGTGGATGTCGGCTGCGACAGCGCCGCCGATGGTGACGAACCGGGTGCCCGGTGTGACGGGGACGAACCACCCTTCGGGCACCACGCGCCGAAGGAGCGCGTCGATCGACGTCGAGGCCGGCACCCGCAGGAGCCCGTCGCGCACGCGCCCGGGCTGGTCCGTGACCGCGTCGGTCTCGAGTACGCGTCCGCCGGCGTTCTGGGCCGCGTCGCCATAGGAGCGCCCGAGGCCTCGAGCGAGCACGCCGCGAGCCGGAGCCGGGCGCATCGCAGCCTTGAGCGCATCGAGGGACGTCGGATGCACGACCTCAGCGGCACTGGGCGCGGTGCTTCCCCAACCCGCGAGCAGCGTCACGCGCGGTAGACGCCGAGCGCGAACGCGATCACCCATAGCACGCCGATCACCTGCAAGATCGCGTCGCCGAGCACGACATCCTCCGGCGCGGCGCCTTGGCCCTTGTCGACCAGCAGCGCGTAGCGCAGCACACCGAGCACGAACGGACCGATCGAGATCTGGTACCAGGGGTCGGCGCGCACGGCTTCGTTCGCCTTCTCGAAAGCCCAGAGGCAGTACGCCATGAGCACTGCCGAAGACGACACCGCTCGCAGGTAGGCCAGGTAGGCGACGGAGTACTCACCGAGGGTGGCGCGCAGCTGTGCAGCGTCGGCCCCGATCTGGACTGCTTCAGCCTGGCGTTTGCCGGCCACCATGAAGAGCGCGCCGAACGAAGCGACGATGAAGAACCAATTCGAAACGGGAACTCCGGTCGCGGTGGCCCCCCCGACGGCTCGCAGGACGAAGCCGGTGGAAACGGTCACGATGTCGACCACAGCGATGTGTTTGAGAGCGTGGGAGTACAGGGTCGTGAGCGCGACATAGCCCGCCACCGTCGCTGCCAGCTCCCAACGCGCTGCGAAGGAGAGGGCGATGCCGAGGGCGAGGAGCACGACCCCCACTGCCTTGGCCGTTGGCGCCGCGACGATCCCCGTCGCGATGGGGCGCGCTCGCTTCTTCGGGTGGCGCCGGTCGGACTCGACATCGGCCACGTCGTTGAGGAAGTACGTACCGCTCGCGGCGAGACAGAACGCGACGAGGGCGATGAGCGTGTTGCGGAAGGGCTCGGCCTCGCCGATGACCCCCGCCGCACCGGGCGCGGCGAACACGAGGACGTTCTTGCTCCACTGCTTGGGCCGTGCGGTCTTGACCAGCCCAACTAGCAATGACGGCCCTCTGCGCGGCTGACGCAGGTCGAGCTCCTCGCGGACCACCGCGCCACCGTATCGGCAGGGTCAGCGGTCGGCCGACACCGTGCGCCACAACCCGCGTGGCAGGTGGCGAAAGGCGCTCATCGCCCATCGCAGGGGCGCCGGCGCCCAGACGACCTCACGGCCTGAAGCGAGGGCAACAGCAACGACATCGGCCACCGCTCGCGGTGTTGTCGCGAGCGGTGTTGGGGCCATGCCGTCGGTCATGCGCCCCTTCACGAAGCCGGGCCGCACCACCACGACGCGCACGCCCGAGCCCCGCAGCGAGTCGCCGAGACCCTGCGCGAACGCGTCGAGGCCGGCATTCGACGACCCGTAGACGAAGTTGGATCTTCGGGCGCGCTCGCCGGCAACGGACGAGAGCACGACGATGGCGCCGTGGCCCTGCTCGCGCAACCGGGCCGCAACCGCGAGCAGGCTCGACACCGCGCCGACGTAGTTCGCCTGCACGGCGCGGGCCGCTGCGACGGGATCAACGTCGAAGCGATCCTGGTTGCCGAGCACGCCGAACGCCGCGACCACGACGTCGATGTCGCCCGTCTGATCGAAGGCTGCATCGATCACGCGAGGATGCGATGGGCTGTCGAGCGCGTCGAACGCGATCGTCTCGACGTTTGCGGCGCCGCATGCCAGCAGCTTTGCGACGTCGCCCGCCAGCTCGTCGGGCCGTCGGGCTGCGAGCACGACGGTCGGACAACCGTCCTCGACCAGCCTGGCTGCGGTGGCGAGGCCGATCTCCGATCGGCCCCCGAGGACGAGCACCGAGCCGACCCGGCCGAGCGAGTCCCTCACCGCAGCATCGCGACCTGCAGCGCGAACGCAACGAGGATCGCGAGGCCGCATAGGAGGGCGGCGAGGATGAGGCGGCGCGTGCTCATTGAAAGTCGCGCACGTTACCTCTTGTGTTCCCTCGAGCAGCAACAGCATGAGCGCGCCGGCTCGGGCGCTTCAGCGGTGCCGATAGGCTCCGGCGTCGTGAGCCAGAGCCGCGCGATCGCTGCCGCACATGGTTGAGCACTACGACGTCGCGATCATCGGCGGGGGGCCGGGCGGCTACGCCGCAGCCCTCTACGGCGCGTCGTGCGGTTTGCGCGTCGCGATGGTGGAGAAGGCCAAAGTCGGTGGCACCTGTCTGCACGTTGGGTGCATCCCTGCCAAGGAGCTCCTCGAGACCGCTGCCACCTACCGCCACGTGGTCCACGCCAAGGACTTCGGCGTGCTCGTCGAGCAGCCCGGCCTCGATTGGTCGGTGACCCTCGACCGAAAGCAGCAGGTGATCGACCAGCTCTGGAAGGGCCTCACGGGGCTTTTGAAGGGACGCAAGGTCACCGTGCTCCTCGGCACCGGCACGCTGCATCCCGACAAGACCGTTCGGGTCACCGGCGGCGAGTCCGGCGACGTCGAGCTCACAGCGGACTCCATCATCCTCGCTTCGGGGTCGCTGCCCCGGACGATCCCGGGCTTCGATGTCGACGGCAAGGTCGTCGTCACCTCCGACGAGCTCCTGGCCATCGAGGCGCTCCCCGCGTCGGCCGTGGTGATCGGCGGGGGAGCGATCGGCTGCGAGTTCGCATCGATGATGGCCGACCTCGGCACGTCGGTGACGATCCTCGAGGCGCTGCCGCGCATCATCCCCGGAGTCGACAAGGACGTCACCGCGGTCGTGCTCAAGTCGTTCAAGCGACGCGGCATCGACGTGCGAACCGGCGTGACGGTCACCGGCCACACGCCGCGTGCCGAAGGCGGCACCACGGTGCAGCTCGAAGGGGGTGACACCCTCGACGTCGATCTCGTCGTCGTCTCCGTCGGGCGCAGCCCCCTCACCGATTCGCTCGGGCTCGCAGGCGCCGCGACGAAGGTGCACGTGAGCGACAGCGGTTTCATCGAGGTCGACGAGCGCTGCCGCACGGCCGAGGACGGCATCTGGGCCATCGGCGATGTGATCGCCACACCGCAGCTCGCGCACGTCGGCTTCGCGGAAGGCATCGTCGCCATCACCGACATCCTCGGCGAGGACCCCGTGCCGGTCGACTACGCCAAGGTGCCGTGGTGCATCTACTGCTACCCCGAGGTGGCCTTCGCCGGCTTCTCGGAGGAGGCGGCCAAGCAAGCAGGCTTCGACGTGGTCGTCTCGAAGCACCGCTACGTCGGCAACGGCCGCGCGCTGCTCATCGGCGAGCCCGACGGCATGGTGAAGGTCATCGCCGAGAAGGATCCCGACACCGGCAACGGTGGCCGCATCCTCGGCGTGCACATGGTCGGACCTTGGGTCACCGAGCAGCTTGGTCAGGGCTACCTCGCAGTGAACTGGGAAGCGACGGTCGCTGAAGTTGCGCACCTCATCCAGCCCCACCCCACCCTGAGCGAGCTCTTCGGTGAATCCGTCATCGCGATGACCGGGAGGTCACTGCATGGTTGACCCCTTCGACAAGGAGCCGACATGGCCGATGTGACGATGCCCCAGCTCGGCGAGACCGTCACGGAGGGGACGATCACCAAGTGGTTCAAAGCGGTCGGTGATCAGATCGCCGAGGACGAGGTGCTCTTCGAGGTCTCGACCGACAAGGTCGATTCCGAAGTGCCCTCACCAGCATCGGGTTACATCGCCGAGATCAAGGTGTCCGAGGGCGAGACCGTCGACGTCGGATCTGTGCTGGCCGTGATCAGCGAGGGGCCCCCGGCCGATGGTGCGGCCGGGGCCGAAGCGGCCGCGCTCGACGAAACCGAAGCGGCTCACGCGCCCGCGGCCGAGCCCGAGCCGGCAGACGAGCCCGCGGCGGAGCCCGAAGTCGCAGCGGCGCCCGAACCGGAAGCCGAGCCTGAGCCCGCGGCTTTACCGGCCGCCGAGCCCGGGCCGCCCGCGGCCGCGCCGAGCGCGCCGCGAGCAGAGCCGAGCGGCAATGCCGGCGGCAAGGTGCTGTCGCCGGTCGTACGGCGTCTGCTGAGCGAGCACGACCTCGACCCGGCCACCATCGAGGGCACCGGCGCCGGCGGGCGCATCACGCGCAACGACGTGCAGGGCGTGATCGACTCGTTGGGGAGCTCGCCGCCAGCCGAGCCGGAGACGCCTGCGCCGGCCCCAGCCAAGGCCGCACCAGCCGCGCCTGCTCCCGTCACCCACGCGGCGGGTGAGCGCGACACGACGATCGCGCACTCCAACATCCGCAAGCGCACGGCCGAGCACATGATCCGCTCGAAGCAGACCTCGGCCCACGTGTACGCGGTGATGGAGGTCGACTACGAGTCCGTCGAGCTCGTGCGCCGGGCCGAGAAGGAGACATGGAAGGCCGAAGAGGGGTTTGGGCTCACCTACCTCCCCTTCATCAGCCGCGCCGTCGTCGACGCGATCCACGACTTCCCCGAAGTCAACGCGACGTTCAGCGACGAGGGGTTGATCGTGCATAACTACGTCAACCTCGGCATCGCCGTCGACCTCGACTACAGGGGCCTGATGGTCCCCGTGATCCACGACGCAGAAGGCAAGCGCCTGCGGGCGCTCGCGCGGGAGGTCAGCGATCTCGCCGCCCGCGCTCGCTCGAAGAAGCTCGGGCCCGATGAGATCACCGGCGGCACGTTCACCATCACCAACCCGGGCCCGTTCGGCACCCTCATCACGCTGCCGATCATCAACCAGCCCCAGGTCGCGATCCTTTCGACCGATGGTGTGCGGCGCCGACCTGTCGTGATCCACTTGCCCGACGGCACCGAGGCCATCGCCATCCACTCCGTGGGCAACCTCGCCCTTACCTGGGACCATCGCGCCTTTGACGGCGCGTACGCCTCGGCCTTCCTCCACGCCGTCAGCGAGACGCTCGAGCACCGCGACTGGGCCGCCGAGCTCTGACGGCAACCGCCCACCCACTCGCGAGGCCTTCGGAGCCGCAGGTCCGCCGCTGCGGGGCGCGCCGGTAAGTTGGCGGGGATGCTGCACGTTCGGTGGCTCGGGACGGTTCGCTACCGCGACGCGCTGGCATTGCAGCACGGGCTGTTCGAGCACGGCTCGCCTGACTCGCACCTGCTGTTGCTCGAGCACCCGCACGTGTACACCCTCGGCGTGCGCGCCGAGCTGACGAACCTGCTCGTCGCGCCAGCCGATGTCGGCGCCGAGCTGGTGCATGCCGACCGCGGTGGCGACATCACCTACCACGGGCCGGGCCAGCTCGTGGGCTATCCGATCCTCGACGTGCCCAGCAAGCGCGGCGGGGGCATGGCCGACACGGCGGCCTACGTGCGCGGCGTCGAACAGCTGGTGATCGAAGCCCTCGCCGATCTCGGACTGCAAGGAGTCGGGCGGATCGCCCACCCCGGTGTCTGGGTCGAGCCCGAAGGCGCGCGCCCACGCAAGATCGCCGCGGTCGGCGTGCGGTTGGCCCGGGGGCGTTCGATGCACGGCTTCGCGCTCAACGTCGATCCGGACATGGACATGTTCGAGCACATCGTTCCCTGCGGGATCGCGGACAAGGGCGTCACCTCGCTCGCAGCCGAAGGCGTCGCGGTGTCGATGCGTGAGGTGGTGGATGCAGTCTCGGCGAGGGCGACGTCGCGCTGGGGCGGCCACGGCACAACGCGAAGCGATGTGGTATGGCGTGAACGCCCCGAAGACCTGAGCCCGTTCAGTCGCGGCGACGGCGCCGGACCAGCGCTCACGCGCTTGATGACCCGTCGCGCCGAAGCCGGGGTCACCGAGGCGGTCGTCATCGCGAAGCCCAAGCCCGACTGGGTCAAGACCAGATTGCGTCTCGGCGACGCGGTGCTGCGCACGAAGCGCACCGTGCGCGCCGCGGGCCTCGTGACGGTGTGCGAGGAGGCCGGCTGCCCCAACCTCACCGAGTGCTGGTCCGAAGGCACAGCCACGTTCATGGTCAACGGCGAGCGCTGCACACGCGCGTGCGGCTTCTGTCTCATCGACACCCGCCACCCTGGGCCGCCCGACCCCGGCGAGCCCGAGCGCGTCGCCGACGCTGTGGCGAGCATGGGCCTGCGCTTCGCTGTGATCACGACGGTGGCCCGCGACGATCTGTCCGACGAGGGCGCGTCGCAGATCGTGCGCACCATCGAGGCCGTCCGTTCGCGCTGCCCCGGGACCGGGGTCGAGGTGCTCATCAGCGACTGCCGCGGTGAGCCTGTGGCCCTCGAGTCCATCTTCGCTGCGGCGCCTGATGTGCTCAACCACAACCTCGAGACGGTCGCGCGCCTGCAACGCGCCGTGCGGCCGAGCGCGTCGTATGCCCGCAGCCTTGCCGTCCTCGCCCGCGCGAAACACGCGGGGCTCACGACCAAGTCCGGGCTCATGGTCGGGCTCGGCGAGACCGTCGGCGAGCTCAGAGCAGCGCTCGCCGATCTGCGCGCCGTCGGTGTCGACATCGTCACGATCGGGCACTACCTGCAACCCACCGCGAACCATCTGCCGGTGGCGCGGTGGTGGACGCCTGACGAGCTGACCGCGCTCAAGGCCTACGGCGAGGGTCTCGGCATCGCGCACATCGAGGCAACACCCCTCACCCGCTCGAGCCACCACGCAGGCTCGGCCTTCGCAGCAGCCCGCGCAGAACCCGAAGGTGCCGTCGCCATCGCGTCGCCGCAACGACGGCCGGCGGCGTTGATGGCGCGATGAGCCCGTTTCTGGGTCGGCTCGCCCGCGCCCGCGCCCGCATGGCCGACCTCGGCGTTGACGTGCTGCTCGTCTCGGTCGGGCCCGACCTGCCGTACCTGACCGGTTACGAGGCGATGCCGCTCGAGCGCCTCACGATGCTCGTTGTCCCGCGCGACGGCCAGCCCTCGCTCGTCGTGCCCCGGCTCGAGGCACCAAGGGTGATCGAGCGCCCCGACGCGTTCGCCGTCGTGGCGTGGGAGGAGAGCGACGACCCCGTCGAGCTCGTCGCGCGATGCGCGGGAGCCGCCACGAACGCGGCGATCGGCGATCGCACCTGGGCGCGCTTCCTGGTGGAACTGCAGGCGGCGATGCCGACGACGTCGTTCCGCAAGGGGTCCGACGTCATGGGCCCGTTGCGTGCCATCAAGGACGCGGCGGAGATCGAGGCGCTGCGCGCCGCTGGCGCGGCGGCCGATCGGGTCGCAGCGCAGCTGCAATCGGGGGCCATCGCGCTCGTCGGGCGCAGCGAAGCCCAGGTGTCCAGCGACATCGGCGCCCGGCTCGTCGACGAGGGGCACGACCGGGTCAACTTTGCCATCGTCGGCGCCGGCCCCAGCGCGGCGAGCCCGCACCACGACGCCTCACAGCGGATGATCCGCGCTGGCGACGTCGTGCTGTGCGACTTCGGCGGAACGATGACAGGCCCTGTCGGCGTCGGCTACTGCTCTGACATCACCCGGTGCGTGATCGCCGGCGGCATCGAAGCGTCGTCCGAGGTGGTCGACGCTTACGCCGTGCTCCGCGAGGCGCAGCATGCCGCGGTGGCTGCTGCAACGGTCGGCACCGCATGCGAAGACGTCGACGCGGCCGCCCGCAACATCATCGCCGAAGCCGGATACGGCCCCCGCTTCTTCCACCGCACCGGCCACGGCATCGGCATCGAGGAGCACGAGGACCCCTACATCGTGACCGGCAACGCCATGGTCATCGAGCCCGGGCACGCGTTCTCGGTCGAGCCCGGCATCTACACCGCGGGCAGCTGGGGACTTCGCCTCGAGGACATCATCGTCGCCACCAACGCCGGACCCGAACCGCTCAACCACGCCGACCACGCCCTCGTCGTCGTCGACGCCTGACGTCTCCGTTCGGCCATGATCCGCCTCGACGCCGCCACCGTGCTCCTCCAGTGGGCGACTGGGGGCCTCGCGTTCCTTTGGGTCACGACGCGCAGACGCGAGGTGGGCATCGGCTACGGCTGGCTGATGCGGGGCGTCTACCTCGTCATGGCCGCAGCCTCGGTCGTGGTGGGTGCGCGCATCGGCACCGTCGCGGTGCGCGACGGTTGCGCAGCGCTGTGCGCCATGGCGGCGACCGTCGCGCTAGGTGTGTCGATCGTGCGCCGCAAGGCCGGGGTGCTCCACCAGCGCACGCTGGCCGACAGACGCACCGCTCGGGTCGCGGCGATGACGGGAATCAACCGTGCTCCCGAGGAGATCGACCGCACTGTCGCCGAGTTCCCCCCAAGGCTCGACCTCATCGCCCCGGTGATCGGCTTCGTCGGGCTCGTCGCGGCAGGCATCGACGCTGGCGGCTCGCCGTGGCTCGCGGTTCTGCGCACGCTCGTCGGCGCGCTCTTCCTCGGGGCTGTCTCCGACGCCATGCTCCTCGGACACTGGTACCTCGTGCAGCCCGGCCTCGCGCGCGGCCCGCTCCTCGATCTGGTGCGTTGGGTCGGCTTGGTCTGGCCGCTCGAGGTCGTTGCTCTGCTGCTGCCGACCGGCATGGTCTCCGCGCTCGACGGGTCGATCGACGACGGCTACGGCGGGCTGCTCGGCTGGTTCTGGGTCGCGTGCGCGCTCACGACGATCGGGCTGGTGGTTGTCACCCGCGCCGCGCTCAAGGAGCGGTACTACTCAGCCGTCATGGCTGCGACCGGGCTGCTCTACCTCGCGATCCTCACGGCCTTCGGAACCGACCTCGTCGCGCGAGCTGTACTCGACGGTTGACCCGCGCCACCCCGACGGGGCGTGTGGTTGATGTTGCCCCTGTTCAGGATGTGGCCGTTTGGGGCATGCTTGAGCGCATGCCGAGAGCAATCTGGAGCGGGGCCATCAGCTTCGGGCTGGTCACCATCCCCGTGAAGCTGTACAACGCGGTGTCGCGCAAGACCGTGCACTTCAACCAGATCGACAGCCGCACGGGCGCCCGCATCAAGTACCAGAAGGTGTCAGCGGCCGACGGGGAGGAGGTGCCCGGCGACGCCATCACCAAGGCCTACGAGCTCTCTTCGGGCGAGTACGTCCTCGTCGGCGACGACGAGCTCGCGAGCCTCGATCCTCAGGCGGGGCGCACGATCGACATCGAGGAGTTCGTCGACCTCGCCGACATCGATCCTCTCTTCTACGACGCGGCCTACTACCTCGCACCCGACAAGGCCACTGCGAAGCCCTACGCCCTCCTGGCCCAGGCCATGGACAAGTCGCAGAAGGTGGGCATCGCCCGCTTCGTGATGCGCGGCAAGCAGTACCTCGCTGCCATCCGGCCCAAGGATGGCAAGCTCCTGCTCTCGACCATGGTCTATGCCGACGAGGTCAACGCTCCCGAGTCGATCGGTGAGCTCGAGGCGGTCGGTGAGGTCGACGTCAGCGACAAGGAGGTGGCGATGGCCGAGCAGCTCATCGCTTCCCTCTCGGCCCACTTCGACGCGGCCCGCTTCGAGGACACCTACCGCTCGAAGGTGCTCGATCTCATCGAGCGCAAAGCGGCTGGCGAGACCGAGGTCGTCAGCGTGGCGCCGGCTGCTTCGCCCGACAAGGTGGTCGACCTCATGGCGGCCCTCGAGGCGAGCGTGAGCGCCGCCAAGGATGCGCGCAAGCGCCACCCCACCGGGCGGCCCGCCGAGTCGGCTGACGGCGAGGTCGCGAAGGACAAGCCGAAGCCAGCGAAGCGGGCAAGCCGGGCGAAGAAGTCCGCCTAGCCGTGCCGCATCCCTGAGCGGATGGTGAAGAAGGTCGAGGAGCAGACCGTCGAGATCGACGGGCGCCAGCTGCTCGTGCGCAACATGACCAAGGTGCTCTACCCGGCCACGGGGTTCACCAAGGGCGACGTGATCGCCTACTACGCGAAGGCTGCGCCGACGCTGCTCGTGCACTTGGGCGACCGCGGGGTGACCTTGCGTCGCTACCCGAACGGCGTCGACGGGATGTCCTTCTTCGAGAAGCGCTGCGCGTCGCACCGGCCCGAATGGATCCCGTCGGTCGTGGGCCCAGGCGACCGGGAGGGGAACATCCACTACTGCAAGCTCGATTCGGTCGCCGCGATCGTGTGGGCCGCGAACATGGCCGCGCTCGAGCTGCACGCGCCGATGGCACGCGGCGACGACATCGAGACCGCGACCATGGTCGTGTTCGATCTCGACCCGGGAGCTCCCGCTGCCATGACAGAGTGCGCCGAGATCGGGCTCGTGCTGCGCGACGTGCTCGACGGCATCGGTCTCGAGTGCTACCCGAAGACGTCAGGATCAAAGGGTCTCCAGATCTACGTCCCGGTCAACGTCGCGGGCATCACCCATGAGCACGCGTCGTCGTTTGCGCTCGCGGTCGGTCAGGCCATCGAGAAGCAGCACGGCAACCGCGTGCTGACGGCCATGAAGAAGGATCTGCGCAAGGGCAAGGTCTTCATCGACTGGAGTCAGAACTCACGGCACAAGACGACGATCTGCGCGTACTCCCTGCGCGCTCGCCCCCACCCGACGGTGTCGACGCCTGTGACGTGGGACGAGGTCTCGGACGCAGCTGATGGGGCCGACTTGTCGTTCGAGGCCAACCAGGTCGTGGAGCGGATCGAGACCCTCGGCGACCTTTGGGCGCCGACAGCGACCCAGCAGCAGGAGATCCCCCAGCCGCGCGGTTCGAGCAGGCGATAGGCACGCGAAGCGGCGGTAGCGTGCCGCATGGCCTTGCCGCAGATGGGCATCTTCGCCCTCGGAACCCGCTCGCACTACTACCTCGAGCTCGATCTGAGACCGGACGCGCAAACCTCCGCGCTGTTCGACGTCGTGGGCGCGCTGCGCGAGCCGCGGATGACGACCGGTGGCGCGAACCTCGTCGTTGCGTTCGGGGCGAAGGCCTGGGTAGCGGCCGGCGGTGACGTGCCGAGCGACCTCGGCCCCTTCGTGGCCGTCACGGGCCCAGACGGGTTCACGATGCCGAGCACCCAACACGATGTGTGGGTGTGGGCTTCGGGTACGGGTTACGACGTCGTCTTCGACGTTGCCCGTGCGGTGGCGACAGCGTTCGCGCCGATCGCGACCGTTGCAACGGAGCATCACGGCTTCACGTACCGCGACAGTCGCGACCTCACCGGTTTCGTCGATGGGACGGAGAACCCGCCGCTCGACGAGGCGCCGTTCGTGGCCTCCGTGCGCGATGGCGAGCCTGGAGCAGGGGGCAGCGTCGTGCTCTTCCAGCGGTGGGTGCATGACCTTGGCGCGTTCCACGAGCTCGACGAGCCGCAGCAGGAGGGCGTGGTCGGACGGACGAAGCCCGACAGCGTCGAGCTCGAGGACGAGACGAAGCCCACGACCGCGCACATCGCGAGGGTCGTCATCGAAGACGACGGCGAGGAGCTCGAGATCTTCCGGCGCAGCACCTCATATGGCGGCGTCGCCGAGCACGGGCTCCTCTTCGTCGCCTTCAGCGCCGACGTACGCCGTCTGAGACTCATGCTGGATCGCATCACCGGACGCAGCGACGGTGTGCGCGATCGCCTGACCGAGTTCACGACCCCACAGACGGGCGCGTTCTACTTCGCCCCGTCGTTGGAGGCACTCGCCAAGGCGACGGGCTAGCGAGTCGCGGGCTGGTGGAGCTCGACGAGGTTGCCCGAAGGATCGACGAGGAACGACTGCCTCCCGGCTCCCACCGAGGAAGGATCGCTCACAGCGATCGTCCCCGAGCGCAGCTCTGCTACTGCCGCATCGAGGTCGTCGACCGCGAGCGCGAAGTGCTGCCCCAGCCCGTTTGGTGTGCCGGCCAGGATGAGGTGCACCTGTTGGTCACCGGCGTCGAGCCACACGCCATCGACGCCGAGATCGTCGGGCCGATCGGCTCGTAGCTCGAGGCCGAGAACCTCGGTGTAGAAGCGCACCGATTCGGCGACGTCGCCGACGTTGATGGAGACGTGGTGGACCCCGGTCGGCTGCACGCCGCCAGTCTGGCCGCTCGACGGGGACGGCGCCCGCTCTCGACAACCCTTCGTCCGCGGCGATGAGTTCTTCTCCCGCGATCGGTCTGACATCTTGCTAGACCATCGGACACGGAGGCGCGCATGACGGGGATCGACGCAACGACAAGGGACGTGGTGGTGCTGGTGGGCACCAGCAAGGGGCTGTTCACGTTGACTGCCGCGCCCGAACGCAAACGGTGGCGCCTCGCTGGTCCGTGGTTCAAGGGGGAGGAGATCTACGCCGCTGCGCTCGACTGCCGGCATGGGCGCACCCGTCTGCTCGTCGGCGCCACGAGCTCGCACTGGGGCCCGTCGGTCTACCGGTCAGACGACCTCGGGGCTTCCTGGGTCGAGCCGGAGCCCCAGACCCTGGCGTTCCCCGAGGGCACTGGAGCAGCGGTCGCACGGGTCTGGCAGCTCCAGCCCGCGAGCGAGGCCGAACCCGACGTGGTCTATGCCGGCGTCGAGCCTGCTGCGCTGTTTCGTTCCAACGATGGCGGCGAGACCTTTCAGCTCGACGAAGGGCTGTGGGGCCACGAGCACCGATCACAATGGCAGCCCGGAGGCGGTGGTCTGTGCCTCCACACGGTGCTGCCCGACCCGGATGGCGGCCCCCGCATGGCCGTCGCCATCTCGGCTGCGGGCTACTACCGCACCCTCGACGGCACGACGTGGGAGGCGGCCAACGCTGGCATCACCGCGCCGTTCCTGCCAGAGCCCGCACCGGAGTTCGGCCAGTGCGTGCACAAGGTCGATCGCCACCCGAACGAGCCCGACACGCTCTTCCTGCAGCACCACTGGGGTGTCTACCGCTCCGACGACTTCGGCGGCACGTGGCAGGAGGTCGGCGCCGACAGCCTGCCCTCCACGTTCGGCTTCCCTATCGTCGTCGACCCGAACCACCCTGGCACCGCCTACGTGCTGCCGCTGACCTCCGACGAGTTCCGTTGCACGCCCGACGGGCAGTTCCGTGTCTTCCGCACCACCGACGGTGGGGCGTCATGGGAGGGGCTCGAGAAGGGATTGCCGCAGGACAACGCGTGGCTCGCCGTGCTGCGCGACGCCTTCGCCGCCGATGCGCTCGATCCGGCCGGGCTCTACGTCGGCACCCGCACCGGCGATGTCTTCGCCTCGCCCGACGCCGGGGACACGTGGCAGGAGCTGGCCCGCCACCTGCCACCGGTGCTCTGCGTGAAGACGGCGGTGCTGCCCTGAACGTCGTCGTCCGCCTGGCATCCGGTCTGCGGGTGCACGTCGGCGGCGCGCCCTGCGTCGAGCTCGACGTCGCGGCTCCCGCGACGGTCGGCGCCGTCCTCGACGCCCTGGCCGCGGCTCATCCCGCCGTCGGCCGGCGCATGCGCGACGAGGACGGCGCCCTGCGCACCCACGTCAACGTCTTCGTCGGCGCCGACAACCTCCGCGACCTCGACGGCCTCGACACGGCAGTTCCCGAGGGCGCCGAGGTCGCAGTCCTCGCGGCAGTCTCCGGCGGCTGAGCGCCCAACGAGACGCTACGGCTCGGCCACCGCCGGGACAGCGACGACGGTGGCTCCTGGTCGGCCGCGAGTTGTCGCGAGGACGGAGCCGATGAGGATGAGCACGAAGCCAACGACGGACGCGACGCCGAGTGACTCGTGCAAGAACGCGACGCCAAGGACCACCGCGACAGCGGGGTTCACGTAGGTGATGATCGTCGCGCGTACGGGTCCGATCTCTCGGATGAGCTCGAAGAAGATGATGAACGCCATCGCGGTGCACACGAGACCGAGGACGACGACGGAAGCGACGACGCGCCCGGAGGGCATCGAGGACGGCGCGTCGAAAGCAGCGATCGGCGCGTAGCCGAGCGCGCAGAGACCGAGTGACGCGGCGACGACGCCGAGACCGGGCATGTCGTGCAGGACGCGGGCGAGGATGAGCGGACCCGCGGCGTAGCCGACGACCACGACCCCCACGATCGCCACCGACACGATGTCGGCGCCTGCGCCGTCGAAGCCGACGAGCGCCCCGACGCCGACAAGCCCGATCACGAGACCAGCCGCGTTTCGCCGACCCAACGCGTCGCGATCGCCGAGTCGCCATGCCATGGCGAAGCCGACGAGAGGCACTGCCGCGACCAGCAAGCCGGTCAGCGAGCTCGGCAGCTCCTTCTCGGCTGTCGAGAGCAGCACCCACGGGATCGCCAGCTCCACGACGGTGTAGGCGAGCAGGGCGCGCCATCGAGCTCGCAAGGGGGCGAGGTCGCCGCGTGCCATCGCAACGGGAAGGAGCACGGCCGCGCCGATGCCGGTTCGGCAGAAGACGAGCATCGGCGCGCTGAGGTCGCGCACCGCGACTTTGATGAGCAGATAGGGGATGCCCCAGATCACGCACATTGCGGCGAACAGGAGGGTCCCGCGGCGGCTCACGGCGCGGCAGGCTAGAAGGAGCGTGTGATGGTGAGCGCGTGACTCTGGGCGAAACGGCTTGCTGGGCGCGGCTGGCTGAGGCTCGTCATGGCGTGCTTGCCACGCTGCACGGGCGTCGGGGGGTCGACGCCGTACCGATCGTCTTCGCGGTGCTCGGCAGCGCCATCGTGATCCCCATCGACACGCTCAAGGCGAAGCGAAGCACTCGGCTGCAACGGGTCGCGAACATCGAGGCCGATGAGCGTTGCGTTCTCCTCGTCGAGCACTACGACGACGACTGGGCACAGCTGTGGTGGGTGCGGTTGCACGCCCGCGCCAAGCTGTGCGCACCTGATGCTGCTGCCCTCGACGCGCTGGCAACGCGCGACGAGCGGTACCGCGAGCCGGGCGCGGTGGTGGCCACGATCGAGCTTGCGCCCACCGAGATCACCGGGTGGATGGCTTAGCAAGCCTCTCTTGCATCCGCTGTGCTGACGCGTTGGTGCTGTCGCTTCGGGTCCCGATACGGCGGGCAGCAAGCACGCACGGCAGCGTGGCGGCACCGGTGATCACGAAGACGAGCCCGAGCGTCGGCGCCGGCCGCCAGCCGCCCCGATCGCCGGCCGCGACCACGGCGCCACCGACGCCCGTTGCGAGGGCGACGCCGAGGGCATCGGCGAGCTGGATCGCCGAGCTCGTCTCGCCTTCCTGACCGCGACGGGCCCGGGCGAGCGCGGCAAGCGATGTGGTGTTCGACGCGAACCCCATGCCGGCGCCGGCCACAGCCCACCCGAGGAACACGACGGCGACCGGGACGCTGCTCGAGAGTGTCATTGCGACGATGGCGATGCCGGCCCCGATGAGCGCGACGCCACCGACGACGAGGCGCGTCTCTGAGGTGTGCCCCGCGAGGCGGGCCTGGGCCCACGCAGCGCTCGACCACGCCAGCCCGGCCGCGGTGAGCGCCAGACCACCGACGACGGTGGAGTCGCCCTTCACCTCGGTGATGAGGAGCGGGACGAACGCGTCGGTGCCGAAGAACGCCCATGCGAGCAGCAGCCGCGCCGCGATCACTGCCGGCAGCCCGACGGCCGCGACGAGTGCGCCGACGGGCATCAGCGCACGGAACGCGGGAACTGCAACGACGACGCCGGTGGCGATGAGCGCGACCGCGATGGCGGGCGTGGTCGCGTCGAATCCGGCGACGAGCGCGAGCGCGCCAGCGGCGAGTCGAACGCCGATGAGCGTGCGCCTTCGCACCTCACCGTCGCCCGCCAGCTCGGGCGCGGCGGGGCCGAGCGCGTGCAGGGACGGCAGGGCGAGCGCAGCAGCCACGAACGGAAACGGAAGCAGGCCGAGGAAGACGAAGCGCCACGTGAAGTGCTCTGCGATCACGCCCGCCGCAGCGGGCGCCACGAGCGAGGGCACGATCCACGCAGCGGAGAGGACCGCGAACATCCTCGCTCGGCCCTCTTCGGGCCACACCCGACCGATGACGACGTAGGCGCACGAGCCGATCGTGCCGGCGCCGAGGCCTTGGACGAGCCGCCCTGCGACGACGACCGGCATGGTCGGCGCGACGCCGCCGATGACGAGCCCGACGGCGAAGAGGGCGAGACCCGTTGCGAGCACGGGCCGCGGGCCGCGGCGGTCCGCGATCGGCCCGGCCACAGCCAGGCTCACGAGGTTCGCGAGCATGAACGAGCTGAAGGTCGCTCCGTAGAGCGAGACCCCACCGAGGTCGTCGACGATGGCCGGCATCGCGGCAGCGATCGACAGGCCGTCGAACGCGTACGTGGTCACCGCGAGGACGAGGCCGATGGCGAGCGCTCGCCGCGGCGGGGTCGCCGCGCTGCTCACCGGGCGACGAAGTACTTGGCCTGCGGGTGATGGCAGATGAGCGCGCTCGTCGTCTGCTCCGGCTGGTACTGGAAGCCGGTCTCCTCGGAGCACTCGAGCCCGATGCGCTCGCCACCGAGCAGCTCCATGACCTTGGTGTTGTCCTCGAGGTCGGGACACGCCGGGTAGCCCCACGAGTAGCGCCCGCCGCGGTATTGCTGGCGGAACAGCCCGGCGAGGTTGGGACCGTCCTCGCCAGCGAAGCCCCACTCCTCGCGGATGCGACGGTGCCACAGCTCGGCGAGCGCCTCGGCCATCTCGACGCCGAGGCCATGGAGGAGGAGGTAGTCCTGATAGCGATCGTCGGCGAACAGCTTGGCGGTGCGTTCTGACACCGCAGCGCCCATGGTGACGATGTGGAAGCCGACGTAGTCGACCTCGGGGTCCTCGATCGAGCGGAGGAAGTCGGCGATGCAGAGGAACGGTGCCTTGGTCTGGCGCGGGAAGTGGAAGCGCGTGCGCTCGTTGTCGCGCGACTCGTCGTCCCACACGACGAGGTCGTTGCCGTCACCAGAAGCTGGGAAGAACCCGTAGACGATGGCGGGTTGCAGGAGATCGTCGGCCCGGGCCAAAGCCAGCTGCTCGCGCAACGTCGGGCGGATCCGAGACTTGAATGCGGCGTCGTCTTCGCCCCCTTCGGGGCGAAAGCCCCACTGGTTGCGGAAGAGCGCCGTTTCGTTGATGTAGGCGCCGATGTCGTCGAGGCTGACGCCCTTCACGACCCGCGAACCCGTGAAGGGCGGCACGAACACCGGGCTGGCCGCGTCGACGTCGGGGGAGCGAGCTGGTACGACGACGTCGGCCTTGTCGACGACCGACAGCGACGAGCGTGCCGGCACGCGCGACTCGGATGGCTCGACGCCCCACGCCGGATCATCGTCCTCGGTTCCGCGCTTGATCGCCGCGAGGCGGTCCATGACGTTGAGGCCCTCGAAGGCGTCCTTGCCGTAGAAGAGTCGGCCCTCGTAGATGCCGCGCAGGTCGCGCTCGACATAGCTACGCGTCAACGCGGCACCCCCGAGCAGAACGGGGATGGCCTGCAGGCCACGCTGGTTCAGCTCCTCGAGGTTGTCGCGCATGATGAGGGTCGACTTCACGAGCAGGCCGCTCATGCCGATGGCGTCGGCCTTCACCTCGACCGCCTTCTCTATCATCTCGGCGATGCCCACCTTGATGCCGATGTTGTGCACCTCATAGCCGTTGTTGGTGAGGATGATGTCGACGAGGTTCTTGCCGATGTCGTGGACGTCGCCTTTCACCGTTGCGAGCACGATGCGGCCCTTCGACGAGCCTTCGCCCTCGACGCGCTCCATGTGCGGCTCGAGGTGCGCGACAGCCGTCTTCATCGTCTCCGCGGACTGCAGCACGAACGGCAGCTGCATCTGACCCGAGCCGAAGAGCTCGCCGACGACCTTCATACCTTCGAGGAGGACGTCGTTGATGATGGCGAGCGGCGCTGTGCCCTCGGCCATCGCCTGGTCGAGATCGGCTTCCAAGCCATCGCGGTCGCCGTCGATGATCCGCTGCGACAGCCGTCGCTCGAGCGTCCAGTCGGAGCGGTCCTCCTTGACGGCCGTCGTGTGCTCGACGTCTTCGAAGATGTGCAACAGCTCCTGGAGCGGGTCGTAGCCGTCGCGCCGGCGGTCGAAGATGAGGTCGCGGCACACCTCGACCTGCTCATCGGGGATGCGGTTGAGCGGCATGATGCGGGCCGCGTGCACGATCGCCGCGTCGAGACCGGCCTTGCGGCATTCGTCGAGGAACACCGAGTTGAGGACATGGCGGGCCGCGGGCTTCAGACCGAACGACACGTTGGAGAGCCCGAGGACCGTGTGCGCTCCGGGGAGCTCGGCCTTGATGCGGCGAATGGCCTCGATGGTGGCCATCGCGTCGCCGCGCAGATCGTCGCCGCCCGTTGAGAGGGGGAAGGTGAGCGCGTCGAAGATGAGGTCGCCGGGGTCGAGCCCATAGCGCTCGGTCGCGAGGTCGTAGATGCGGTGGGCGACGCGCATCTTCCACTCGACGTCGCGGGCCTGACCCTCCTCGTCGATGAGCAGGATGATGATCGCCGCGCCGTACTCCCTCGCGAGAGAGCAGACCCGGTCGAAGCGCTTGCCCGGCTCTTCGCCCTCCTCGAGGTTGGCCGAGTTGAGGATGGCCTTGCCACCGATCCACTGCAGGCCTGCCTCGAGCACTGGCGGTTCGGTCGAGTCGAGCACGAGCGGCACCGTGGCCTGCGTGCAAAAGCGCGACGCGATCTCCCCCATGTCGAGCGCGCCGTCGCGCCCGACATAGTCCACGCACACGTCGAGAACGTGGGCGCCTTCCTTCTCTTGGTCGCGGGCCATGGCGACGCACGTGTCCCAGTCGCCCTCGAGCATGGCATCGCGGAACCGGCGCGAGCCGTTGGCGTTCGTGCGCTCGCCGATGCTGAGGTAGGTGATGTCCTGGTCGAACGGGGTGAAGGAGTAGATCGACGCCGCACCGGCCTCGACCTCGGGCGAGCGGCGCCGCGGTTCGAGATCCTTGACGCGCTCCGCGAGCAGCGAGATGAACTCCGGGGTCGTGCCGCAGCAGCCCCCGACGACCTGCACGCCGAGGTCGCGTACGAAGCGCTCGTGATGCGCGACGAACTCCTCGGCGGTGAGGTCGTAGTGCATCGCCCCGTCGACGACGGACGGGAGCCCGGCGTTGGGCAAGCACGAGATGGGCAGCCTGCTGTGCTGGGAGAGGTGGCGCAGCGGCTCGGTCATCTCGACCGGGCCGGTGGCGCAGTTGAGCCCGACGACGGCAGGCTTCATGGCGTCGATGGCGCACAGCGCCGCGCCGATCTCGGTGCCGGGCAGCATGCGCCCCGTGAGTTCGATCGTGAACTGCACCTGGATTGGGACCTCACGGCCAATGGCGGCCATCGCGCGGCGAGCTCCCACCATGGCCGACTTGATGCCGAGGAGGTCGAACTGCGTCTCGATCAAGAGGAGGTCGACGCCGCCGGCGAGGAGGCCTCGTGCTTGCACCTCGAACGCGTCGCGCAGCTCGGCGAAGCTGATCTGGCCGAGCGAAGGGAACTTCGTGCCCGGCCCGATCGACCCGGCAACGAGCCGAGGCTCGCCGGGCCCCGAGTAGCCGTCGGCGACCTCGCGGGCGATGGCCGCGTTGACTCTGCTGATCTCCTCAGCCTGTGTTCCGAGGTCGTACTCGGCGAGGGTCAAGGGCGATGAGCCGAAGGTGTTCGTCTCGACGATGTCGGCCCCGGCCTCGAAGTAGGCCGTGTGCAGGGCCGCGATCACGTCGGGACGTGTCATCCCAAGGTTCTCGTTGCACCCCTCGAGCGCGGCGCCGCCGAAGTCGTCGGCGTGCAGGTCCTGGGTCTGCAGCCACGTGCCTGTCGCGCCGTCGTAGACCACGACGCGCTGCGCGATGAGGTCGAGGTACCGGCTCGGCATGTGCTCAGGCTAGTGATCGACCCGGAGAAGCCGGAAGCTCAATGCGCCAAAGGACTGGGTTGCTGCCGAGGGCGCGCCGCGCCGTGGCCCTCAGCCAGCGACGGCCGCGACCACAACGACGATGATCGCCACGGTGCCGACGATGACATGGCCCGCGATGTGCAACGGGCTGACGGCGGCCTCGGGGATCGTGTCTCCCCCGGGGTCGTCGCGACGCGACGCGCCGACGGTGCGCAGCATCAGCAAGCCGGTACCCGCGACGACGGCGAGCAGCACGATCGAGAAGCCCCGCGCCCCACCGAGCTCGTTCCCGCCCGTCGTGAACGCGAACCAGGTGGCGAGGGCCACCCCACCGACGCCGCCGTGCGTGGCGATCGCACCGGCGTCGATGGCGCGCTCGCGCCCTCGTGCGGCGCGGACGAACATGGCGAACAGCACGAGGCCGCTCACCGTGGCCACGATCAAGAGCACCAGCCCGACGACGTTGCCGTCCACGTTCACCCTCGGCTCCTCCTCCGTCAATCGCTCCGGTGAGCGGATCACTAGATTCCGAGCGTGAAGATCTACACCCGCAAGGGCGACGACGGCACGACCGGGCTGCTCTACGGCGGGCGCATCCCAAAGGACGGGCCGTTGCCCACGGCGTACGGCGACGTCGACGAGGCCCAGTCGTTCCTCGGTCTGGCGCGTGCTGAGACCGAGCGGGGGAGCGAGCTCGACGGGTTGCTCGTGCACCTGGAGCGCGACCTGTGGGTGCTCATGGCCGACCTGGCGACCGACGGCCCCAACCGGCACAAGCTGACGGACGAGGCGACCCTCGTCACCGCGGCGATGGTCGCACGGCTCGAGGAGCAGATCGACGCGCTGTCCGCTCGCTTCGAAGCACCGACCGAGTTCGTCGTCCCCGGTGAGAGCCGGGTTGGCGCGCTGCTCGACGTCGCCCGCACGGTCACGCGTCGCGCGGAGCGTCACGCGCTCGCCGCGGCCCATTCGGGTAGCCACGTCGTGCCCTACCTCAACCGCTTGTCCGACCTGCTCTGGACCATGGCCCGTTGGCAGGAGGGCACGTCCCTCAAGGCAAAGGAAGTGGTCTGATGCTGAGCATCGAGCTCGTGCGCGACTTTCCCGACGGTGTCGAGCTCGTCGTGGAGGGGGTGGCGCAGGGCGAGGCCCTCGAGGACGCCGAAAGGAGTCTCGTCGCAGCTTCGGGCTTCGAGGGCAAGGAGGGCCAAGTGCTGATGCTGCCTGGACGCCTCCTAATCGGGCTCGGCGCGGACGCGAGCAGCGATGTCACCTTGCGGCGGGCGGCCGCGAACGCGGCACGGGCCGCCGCGCGGTGCACCGCGATCGCGACGACCCTTCCGCCCACCGCTGCGACGGCCGAGGGTTTCGTGCTCGGCGCGTACGCGTTCGATGAGTACAAGTCTGGCCCGATGGCCAACACGCTCGAGTCGGTCGCTGTGGTCGGCGGCGGCGGCGCACGCGCTCGCGCCGCGCTGGCCGCAGGCGCGCGCACGGCGGCTGCTGTGCTGATCGCCCGAGACCTCGGCAACGAGCCTGGCGGGAAGCTCACCGCGGTCGAGTTCGCGAAACGGGCCGTCGCGCTCGCCGAACCAAACGGCTTCACCCTCGACGTGCTCGACGAGAAGGCGGCGCGCAAGCGTGGTTTCGCCGGGTTGCTCGCGGTGAACCGCGGCTCGGAGCAGCCGCCCCGCTTCCTCGAGCTGACCTATGAGCCGGCGGCCCCGGCCCGCGCGACGGTGGCGCTCGTCGGCAAGGGCGTCACGTTCGACTCCGGTGGGCTGTCGCTCAAGACGGCCGATGGCATGATCGGGATGAAGGGCGACATGGGCGGCGCTGCCGCAGTCCTCGGCGCGATCTCCGCGTGTCGCGACCTCGGGGTCAAGGTGCGCGTGCGGGGCTTCATCCCCCTGACCGACAACATGACGGGCGGCGACGCGCAGCGCGTCGGCGATGTCATCCGCTACGGCAACGGCACTACCGTCGAGGTCCTCAACACCGACGCTGAAGGCAGGCTGATACTCGCCGACGCACTGATCGCGGCGAGCGCCGAGAAGCCAGACGCCATCGTCGACCTGGCAACCCTGACCGGTGCGTGCGTCGTCGCGCTCGGCTCGAAGGTGGCCGGTGTGCTCGGCGATCACGACGGCTGGGTCGCGCAGGTGCAAGCAGCGGGCGACGCGGCGGGCGAGCCCTTGTGGCGCCTCCCGCTCGTGGTGGCGTATCGCAAGGACATCGAGTCGAAAGTCGCGGACATCAAGAACGTCGGTGCCGGTCGCTCCGGCGGGACCATCACCGCTGGGCTGTTCCTGCGCGAGTTCGTCGGCGACGGCATCCCGTGGGCGCACCTCGACATCGCAGGACCGGCCTTCAACGATTCTGCCGACGACGGC
Organism: Acidimicrobiales bacterium; assembly: GCA_051000215.1. Classification (GTDB taxonomy): domain Bacteria; phylum Actinomycetota; class Acidimicrobiia; order Acidimicrobiales; family JACDCH01; genus JBPCON01. The sequence goes on along the minus strand of JBPCON010000023.1, from coordinate 40,661 downwards.
ACCGAGCCCGCTGGTGCGACCGGCTTTGGCGTCCGCACCCTCCTCCAGCTCCTCAAGTCGTACCGCAAGCCGTCCCGTTAGTCAGAGCTCCGCGGCTTCGAGGGCGACGCGATGACGACCGAGCGACCACTCAGCGGCCTCGCTCGCGACGCTCGGTGTGAAATGCCACCCCAGGAGCCGTCGCTCGACATCCTCGGTTCGCTCACCGAGCTCGAAGAGGCTCAGAGCCAAGAGCCGAGCGCGACGACGTTCCTGCTCGCCGGCGTTGTGCGCGACGAGCTCAGCGCGCAGCCACAGCTCGTGCTGGTTGCGCACCTCGTCGGGCAGCCGGCTTTGCTGCCCGCGGTTGAGCGGCGGCAGTTTGCGGCGAGCGAGCAACGTGGCACCGTCGTCCTCGACGTGCACGAGTTGGAACTGTCGGCACCGCTCGAGCGTCTTGAGGAATGTCGAGCCCCGGCCGCCCTTGATGCCGAGGCCGAGCGATCGTGCCGTGCCCTCCATGGGGAGCGAGACCTCGGCCGGGTGGTCCTCGAGCTCGGACGCGAGGCGACGCAGCAAGACGATCGAGCTCGGACCGAGGAGGGGCAACCAGAAGCGCTCGACGTACGCGGATCGCGGGTCGTGCCCGAGCCGGTCGATGACCTCATCCGGCCAAGGACGCACCGTGAGGCGGGGGAGCACGGTCGTGACATCTGCAGTCATAACAAGCATTTTCGTGCATTGCCATACGTGTCGTCAAGGGAGCGATCTACGATGGCGGCGTGGTTCCGCTTGCCGACCAGCTCGTCGCTGCCCGGGCTGTCGTCGCCGCCGCTAGCCGCATCGTGGTTCTCACCGGCGCTGGCATCTCGACAGCCAGCGGCATCCCCGACTTCAGGGGCCCCAACGGGGTCTGGACGAAGGACCCGCGAGCTGAACGCCAAGCGACGCTGCAGCACTACATCGCCGACCCGGAAGTGCGACGCCAGGCGTGGCGAAGTCGCAGCACGCATCCCGCTTGGCTCGCCGAGCCCAACGCGGGCCACCGTTCGCTCGTCGAGCTCGAGCGCCAAGACCGCCTTGTCGCGATCCTGACGCAGAACGTCGACGGCCTCCACGTCAAGGCGGGCAGTGCCCCCGAGCTGGTGGTCGAAGTCCACGGCACGATGCGTGAGGTCGTGTGCTTGGCCTGTAGCGAGCGAGCACCGATGGAACGCGCGCTCGAGCGAGTCGCGGCGGGCGAGGAGGATCCGCCCTGCCGCACGTGTGGCGGCATCTTGAAGTCGGCCACGATCAGCTTCGGTCAATCCTTGGTCATCGAGGACATCGGGCGAGCCGAGCGGGCGGCGCGGTCGTGCGACCTGCTGCTCGCGGTCGGGAGCACGCTCGCCGTGTACCCGATCGCGAACGTCGTACCCCTCGCCAAGCGCAGCGGGGCCCGTGTTGTCATCGTCAACGCGAGCGCGACCGAGATGGACGAGCTGGCCGATGTCGTCGTGCACGGCGACATCTCCGATGTGCTCCCCACACTGGTGGGAATGCCGACCTCGTAACTAGGGTTTTGCCTGTTCCCCGAGCCGAAGAGGACAAGAATGCCCAGCTTCCGCGAGCTGCTGCAGCAGACGAAGTCCGAGATCACCGAGGTCGACACCGAAGAAGCCGAAGCGCGCCGCGAGCAGCCCGGTGCGGTGGTCCTCGACGTGCGCGAGCCAGACGAGCACGAGCAAGGAGCGATCCCCGGCTCGATGCACATCCCCCGGGGCCAGCTCGAGTCGAGCATCGAAGCCCGCATTGCCGACCACGACACGCCGATCGCCGTCTTCTGCGCGGGGGGCACGCGCTCGGCCTTCGCAACCAAGTCGTTGGGCGACCTCGGTTACACCAACGTCGTGTCGGTAGCTGGTGGCTTCAACAAGTGGAAGGACGAGGGCCGCGACTGGCGCATCCCCCAAGGCCTCACCCCCGAGCAACGCAACCGCTACCAACGCCACCTCCTGCTGCCCGAGGTCGACATGGGCGGCCAGCTCAAGCTGCTCGCCGCCAAGGTGCTGCTCCTCGGGGCCGGCGGGCTCGGCTCGCCCGCCGCGCTCTACCTCGCCGCTGCGGGCGTCGGGACGATCGGCATCATCGACATGGATGTCGTCGACGAGTCGAACCTGCAACGCCAGATCCTGCACAACGTCGAGCGCATCGGCGACCGCAAGGTCGACTCCGCGAAGAAAACCCTGACGCTGCTGAACCCCGACGTCAACGTCGTCACCTACGACGTGCGCTTGGGTGCGGACAACGTCATGGACATCATCGCCGGCTACGACGTCATCGTCGACGGCACCGACAACTTCCCGACGCGCTTCTTGGTCAACGACGCAAGCGTGAAGCTCGGCATCCCCGTCGTGCACGGCTCGATCTTCCGCTTCGAGGGCATGGTCACCGTCTTCGACCCGAAGAGCGGGCCGACGTATCGCGACATGGTTCCCGAGCCCCCACCTGCCGAGATGGCGCCGTCGTGCGCCGAGGCTGGCGTGCTCGGTGTGCTGCCCGGCATCGTTGGCTCGCTGCAAGCTGTCGAGGCGATCAAGCTGATCCTCGGGATCGGCGACCCGCTCATCGGCCGGCTGCTTGCCTACGACTCCCTCGAGCAGAGCTTCAGGGAGTACAAGATCCGCGTCGACCCCACCAACGAGATCACGTACGAGAACCGCGACCGCATCGTCGTCGCAGAGCTCGATGAGCTCTGCATGCCCCACCCGCTGCAGGCGCCAGCCTGATCCATCGCGGCGCGCATCGGTGTGCGCGCCGGCGCGGGGCCGTGCGAGACTCGTCGCCGCCATGAAGGGCCTGATCCTCTCCGGCGGTGCCGGCACCCGCCTGCGCCCCATCACGCACACGAGCGCCAAGCAGCTCGTGCCAGTGGCCAACAAGCCCATCCTCTTCTACGGCATCGAGGACATGGCCGAAGCCGGGATCACCGAGATCGGGATCATCGTCGGCGACACCCGAGCGGAGATCGAAGAAGCAGTCGGCGACGGATCGCGCTTCGGCGTACGCGTCACCTACATCCCCCAGGACGCTCCGCTGGGCCTCGCGCACTGCGTGCGCATCGCAGAGCCGTTCCTCGGCCACGACGACTTCGTGATGTACCTCGGCGACAACATGCTCCAGCAAGGTCTGACCGAGTTCGTCGAGCGTTTCGAGCTCGATCGGGCTGCAGCGTCGGCACCGCGTCTGGACGGCACGACCGAGCCGCCTGTCGCTCAGATCCTGCTCTGCCGCGTGCCCGATCCGCACCGCTTCGGTGTGGCGGCGATCGACTCTGACGGCCATGTCACCCGGCTTGTCGAGAAGCCCGACGATCCGCCATCTGACCTTGCACTCGTCGGCGTCTACCTCTTCACGGACGCGATCATCGAGGCGGTCAACGCCATCGAGCCGTCGCCGCGCGGCGAGCTCGAGATCACCGATGCGATCCAGTGGTTGATCGACAACGGTCGACGGGTGCGCCACGAGGTGCTGCAGGGCTGGTGGCTCGACACGGGCAAGAAGGACCCGCTGCTCGAGTCGAACCGCCGGGTGCTCGAGGTGCTCGAACCGCGCATCGACGGCAAGGTCGACGACGCTTCGGTGGTCGACGGGCGCGTCGTGATCGAGGAGGGCGCCGAGCTCATTGGCTCGACCGTGCGCGGCCCGGCGATCATCGGCGCGCGCACGCGGCTCGTGAACAGCTACGTCGGCCCCTTCACGGCCATCGCCGACGATTGCGAGATCATCGACTCGGAGGTCGAGCAGTCGGTCGTCCTCGAGCGCAGCCGCATCGTCGGCGTCCCCCGCCTCTCCGATTCGCTCATCGGCCGCGATGTCGAGGTGGTCCGCACCGAACGCCGTCCCCGAGCGACGCGCCTCATGGTCGGCGACCACTGCTTCATCGAGCTCGACTGACTCGCTCGGCGCCCGCCGGAGAACAGGATCCAACACCTTGGCCACCGTGACCCCATCCGACGTCATCGACGGCGTCTTCGTCGTCACCCCCGACATCCACGGCGATGAGCGCGGGATCTTCATCGAGACCTACCGCCGCCAGTGGTTCCCGGCGGGGCGCGAGATGATCCAGGGCAACCGTGGCGACCGCAAGGCCGGGGCGATCGTCGGGCTCCACTATCACCTGCACCAGTCCGACTACTGGTATGTGCCATACGGCCGCGCTCGCGTCGTGCTCCACGATCTGCGCAAGGGTTCCTCCACCGACGGCGCGACGTTGACCATCGACCTCGGCAGCGAGCCCGGCACCGCGGCCGTCGAGCACGATCACCGTGGCCTCTACATCCCGCCCGGCGTCGCCCACGGCTTCGGTGCGCTCAGCGACATGACGATCACCTACCTGGTCGACGGCTACTACAACCCTGCCGACGAGCTCGGCGTTGCGTGGGACGACCCTGCAGTCGGCGCCGACTGGGGCATCGCCGAGCCGATCCTCTCCGGGCGCGACAAGGCGAACCCGACGCGGTCCGAGATCGAGCCGATGTGGCAGCCCCACGTCGCTCTGCGCACGGGTTGAGATGAAGCAGCTCGTGACCGGCGGGGCCGGGTTCATCGGGTCGAACTACGTACGCCACGTCTTGGAGAACTCCGACGACGAGGTCGTCGTCTACGACGCGCTGACGTACGCGGGAAACCTCTCCACGATGCGCGACGTCGACGACAGCCCGCGCTACAGCTTCGTCAAAGGCGACATCATCGACCCGGGGCCTCTCGAGGAGGCGATGCGCGGCTGCGATGCTGTCGTGCACTTCGCGGCCGAGAGCCACGTCGACCGCTCGATCGCCGGTGCCGACGACTTCATCACGGCCAACTGCTTCGGCACCAACGTCGTCATGGACACCGCTCGGCGGCTCGAGATCGAGCGCGTCGTGCACATCGGCACCGACGAGGTGTACGGCTCGGTCGAACAAGGCTCCTCCACGGAGGACGACCCGCTCGAGCCCCGCTCGCCCTACTCGGCGTCGAAGGCCGGGTCGGATCTGATCGCCCTCTCCTACCACCACACACACGGCCTGCCGGTCACCGTCACCCGGTGCACGAACAACTTCGGGCCCTTCCAGTACCCCGAGAAGGCCATCCCGCTTTTCACGACCAACCTGCTCGACGGCAAGAAGGTCCCGCTCTACGGCGACGGGCTCAACGAGCGCGACTGGCTCTTCGTCGACGACCACTGCTCAGGCGTGCTGCTCGTGCTGCAGCAAGGCGAGCGGGGCGAGATCTACAACATCGGCGCCGGAAACGAGACCCCCAACCGCGTGCTGGTCGACAAGCTCCTCGCGATGTTGGGTAAGGACGAGAGCGCTGTGCAGTACGTCGAGGACCGCCTGGGCCACGACCGGCGTTACTCGGTCGACATCACCAAGATCTCGGCGCTGGGATGGAAGCGCCAGCGCACGCTCGACGAGGCGCTCGAGGCGACGGTGGCGTGGTATCGAGACAACCGGTGGTGGTGGGAACCCCTCAAGGCGCGGGCCTGATGCGGGTGCTCATCACCGGGGCCGGTGGCCAGGTCGGGCGCGAGCTGGCCGAGCTCTGCGCGTCGCAAGGTGACGAGGTCATCGCGTGTGACCACGCGACGCTCGACGTCGTCGACCGCGATGCGGTGCTCGGCGCTGTCCTCGCGAACGCGCCCGAGGCCGTCATCCACTGCGCGGCTTGGACGGCCGTCGATGCGTGCGAAGCCGAAGCCGACAAGGCGCTCGCCATCAACGCGATCGGCACACGCAACATCGCCGAGGCCACCCGGCGGGCCGGTGCACACGTCGTCTCCATCTCGACCGACTACGTCTTCGATGGCGCGAAGCCATCGCCGTATGACGAGTGGGACGCGCCGAACCCCATGTCGTCCTACGGACGCTCGAAATGGGCGGGCGAGCAGGAGCTTCTCGGCCACCCCAGCGCGACCACCGCGCGCATCTCGTGGGTGTGCGGCCGCTACGGCGCCAACATGGTCAAGACACTCCTGCGCCTCGCCCATGATGGGGTCGATCCGAGCTTCGTCACCGACCAGATCGGCCACCTCACGATCGTCGAGGATCTCGTGCCGGTGCTGCGCGCCTTCGCCGTGAGCCGTCGGCCAGGGTTGTTCCACACCACAAACTCCGGACCGCTGTCCTGGTTCGACGTCGCCCGGGCCGTGTTCGTGGCCGCAGGCCACGACCCCGGCCGGGTGAGCCCGATCACCACGGCCGAGCTCGCCCCGCCCCGCCCGGCGCCGCGCCCTGCGAACTCGGTGCTCGACAACGTCGCCCTTCGTGTCGCCGGCCTGCCAGGCTTGCCCGACGGCCGCGAGTCGCTCGACCGGCTCGTGGCGCAGCTGAGCGCCTGAATCAGCGGCGGGGGAGCAGCGCCAGCACTTGACGGGCAGCTTCTGGGATGTTGGTCCCCGGTCCGAAGACGGCGCCGACGCCGACGTCGAAGAGGAAGTCGTAGTCCTGCGGCGGGATCACGCCACCGCACACGACGACGATGTCGCCGGCGCCGGCGGCCTTCAGCTCGTCGATTAGCTGGGGCACGAGCGTCTTGTGCGCAGCGGCCTGTGAGGAGACGCCGACGACGTGGACGTCGTTTTCGACGGCGGCCTTGGCCACCTCGGCTGGCGTCTCGAAGAGCGGGCCGAAGTCGACATCGAAACCGATGTCGGCGAAGGCCGTGCCCACCACCTTTGCCCCGCGGTCGTGACCGTCCTGGCCCATCTTCGCCATGAGCATCCGCGGCTGGCGGCCGGCCTCCTCCGCGAACCGGGCCACCTCGGCGCGCACCTCGGCGAAACCCTCGTCTCCTTCGAAGGCTGATCCGTAGACGCCGGATATCGAGCGGATCTGGGCGCGGTGGCGACCGAACACGTCTTCCATGGCAAGTGACATCTCCCCAACGGTTGCGCGAGCCCGGGCGGCTTCGATGCACAACGCCAGCAGGTTGCCGTCGTCCCTCGCGCCTTGCCGCAGCGCGTCGAGCGCTGCTGTGCAAGTCGCGCTGTGGCGCGTTGACCGCACGTGTTCGAGGCGCGCGATCTGCGACTCGCGCACCTTGGTGTTGTCGATGTCGAGCACGTCGACCGAGTCGGCATCGCTCGGGCGGTACTTGTTGACCCCGACGATGACCTCCTCACCGCGGTCGACTCGGGCTTGACGGCGCGCCGATGACTCCTCGATGCGCAGCTTCGGCATCCCCGACTCGACCGCTTTGGTCATCCCCCCGAGCGAATCGACCTCCTCCATGAGCTCCCAAGCTCGCGCCGCGAGGTCGGCCGTGAGTCGCTCGACGTAGTACGACCCGGCCAACGGATCGACCACGTGCGGGACCCCCGTCTCCTCGGCCACGATCAGCTGAGTGTTGCGAGCGATCCGCGATGACGTCTCGGTCGGGAGCCCCAGCGCCTCATCGAAAGAGTTGGTGTGCAGCGACTGGGTGCCGCCGAGCACTGCAGCCAGTGCTTCGACCGTGGTGCGCACGATGTTGTTGTAAGGGTCCTGCTCGGTGAGCGACACGCCGGAGGTCTGGCAGTGCGTGCGCAACATGAGCGACGACGGGTTCTTGGGCTCGAACTGGCTGATGACCTTGTGCCACAAGAGCCGCGCCGCGCGCAGCTTGGCGACCTCCATGAACAGGTTCATGCCGATGGCGAAGAAGAACGACAGCCGCGGCGCGAACTCGTCGATGTCGAGGCCGCGGGCGAGCGCGTATCGCACGTATTCGAGGCCGTCGGCGATCGTGAACGCGAGCTCCTGCTCGGCGGTCGCACCGGCCTCTTGCATGTGGTAGCCGGAGATGGAGATCGAGTTGAAGCGGGGCATGTGCTTCGCGGTGTGCTCGATGATGTCGGCCACGATCCGCATGCTCGGCTCGGGCGGGTAGATGTAGGTGTTGCGGACCATGAACTCTTTGAGGATGTCGTTCTGGATGGTCCCGCTGAGCTGGCTCTGGTCGACGCCTTGTTCCTCCCCTGCCACGATGTAGCAGGCGAGCACGGGCAGCACCGCGCCGTTCATCGTCATCGACACGGACATCTTGTTGAGGGGGATCCCGTCGAAGAGGATCTTCGTGTCCTCGACCGAGTCGATCGCAACGCCGGCCTTGCCGACATCGCCGACGACGCGAGGGTGATCGGAGTCGTAGCCGCGGTGTGTGGCCAGGTCGAAGGCCACCGACACGCCCTGCTGGCCCGCTGCGAGGTTGCGCCGGTAGAACGCATTGGATTCCTCGGCCGTCGAGAATCCGGCGTACTGGCGGATGGTCCACGGGCGGTTGGCGTACATCGTCGCGCGCACGCCCCTGACGAACGGGGCGAAGCCAGGCAGCGAGTCGAGCGTCTCGATGCCATCGAGGTCGCCGCTCGTGTAGAGCGCCTTCACGTCGATGCCCTCTGGCGTCGACCAGGTGAGCGAATCTGGGTCATCGCCCTTGAGCTCCTTGGCCGCCAGCGCCCGCCAGTCGTCGCGGTTCGTCACGATTGCAAGCGTAGGTTCTCCTCTGGTGGCGCTCCCCATCCACGTTGTCGTTTCGACGGTGCCCGCCGACCACTGACTCGAGGCAGGTGTCGAACGGGGACGTCGACGATTTGGCGCGGCAATTAGCCTCTCGAGATGGCGCTGCGCTTCGTGATCATCGGCGGCGGACCAGCGGGCAACACCGCTGCCACCCACGCAGCGCGCCTCGGCGCCGAGGTCACGTTGGTGGAACGCGACATCGTCGGCGGCGCAGCGCACCTGCGCGATTGCATCCCATCGAAGGCGATGATCGCCACCGGGGGCGCGATGTCGTTCCAGCGCCGCATCGGCGGGATGGGCCTGCACGACGCAACACCCGAGCTCGACTTCGAGCTCATACGGCTACGCATCGCGGAGATCACCGACAAGCTCCACCGCGGTGTCGAGACACTGTTGCAGAGCCAGGATGTGCGCATCGTGCGAGGAGCCGGCCGCTTGAAGGGGCCGCACGAGGTTGTGGTCGAGACGGTGGACGGTGTGGAGGAGCTCGAGGCAGATGTCGTGCTCCTCTCGACGGGGAGCCGGCCCCGCGTGCCCGACTTCGCCGAGGTCGATGGCGACCGCATCCTCACCACCCGCGACGCGTACCCGCCGAACGAGCTGCCAGGGCACCTCGTGGTGATCGGCTCAGGCGTGACGGGCGTCGAGTTCGTGCACATGTTCTCGTCGTTCGGCTCCGACGTGACGCTCATCGTCAGCCGCCAGCAGGTGCTTCCTCAAAAGGATCCCGAAGTCGCGGCAGCGCTCGAGGACGAGTTCCTCCGCCGCGGCGTGAAGCTTTGGAAGGGTGCCCGCGCGCAGGGGATCGAGCGCGCCGAGGACGGCTCGGTCACCGTCGTGTGCGACGACGGGCGGCGAGCGAAGGGCACCCACGCACTGCTCGCGATCGGGTCGATCCCCAACTCCGAGTCGCTCACGCTCGACAGCGCCGACGTCGCGGTCGACGCCAACGGGTACGTGGTGGTGAACCACAACTGCCAGTCGAGCGTGCCGCACATCTACGCAGCGGGCGACCTGTCGGGGAAGCTGCCGCTGTCGTCGGTTGCAGCGATGCAGGGTCGCAAGATCGCCGAGCACCTGATGGGCATGCACCGCGCACCGCACCGCCACCTCGATTACGAGAAGGCAGCCTCGGCCATCTTCACCGAGCCAGAGATCGCCGACGTCGGCCTGGCCGAGGCCGACGCGTTCGCTGCCGGGCGCAAGGTGCGCACCACGAAAGTCCCGTTTTCGGGCTCGGCGAAGGCGCTGATCAACAACGACCCGCGAGGCTTCGTCAAGATCGTCTCCGACCCCGCCACAGGGGTCGTGCTCGGCGGGTCGATCGTCGGGCGCCACGCTGCCGAGCTCATCTCGGTGATCGCGCTTGCGGTCACCGCGGGCCTCAAGGTCGGCGACATCGTCGAGAGCATCCTCGTGCACCCCGCCCTCAGCGAAGCCCTCGCCGACGCCGCGGAGTAAGGGAGACGGAGAGCCTCTACTCGATGACGACGACGACGTCGCCAGAGCCGACGGACTGGCCGGGTTCAACCTTGATCTCGGCGACCGAGCCACTCTTGTCGGCGTTGATGTTGTTCTCCATCTTCATGGCCTCGAGCACGCAGACGGCCTGGCCGACCTCGACCGCTTGGCCGACCTCGACGAGGAACTTGACGATCGTGCCCTGCATCGGGACGGTCACCCGACCGCTGCCGACCGCGGCGGCCGCACCGGCCGACGCAGCGCGGCGCGGACGCGCAGCAGGCGCGCCGGCGACGGGTGCGATGCCCGCGACTTCGGGCACCCACACCGCGACGGTGTAGCGGCGGCCGTTGACCTCGACGTCGACATCGCGGCGCACCCTTGGCTCCTCGCCCTCAACTGCGCTCGCACCGGCCGCGCCAGCAGGTTCGGGGGCTTCGGCGGTGATCGCGGAGAGGTCGAGTCGATCCTCGACCCACCTCGTCGAGTGCTCTGCGTTCGCGAAGTCGGGATGCGAGAGGATGGCGATGTCGGCAGGCTTGGTCGTGGCGATGCCTTCCACCTCGAGCTCGCTCAGCGCCCGCAGCATCCTGGCGATGGCGATGCCGCGGTCGGCGCCCCACACGACCAGCTTGCCGACGAGGTTGTCGTAGTACTGGCTGACTTCGTCGCCGGCCTCGTAGCCGCCGTCCCAACGGACGCCGAACCCTTGGGGCACCCGCAGCTTGGTGATCGCCCCTGGCGATGGAAGGAACCGGCCCCCGGCAGGATTCTCGGCGTTGATGCGCACTTCGATCGCGTGGCCGCGGCGACTCGCGTCGACGTCGGCCTGCGTGAACGACAGCGGTTCGCCGGCCGCGACGAACAGCTGCTCGCGCACGAGGTCCAGGCCTGACACCAACTCGGTGACCGGGTGCTCGACTTGCAGCCGGGTGTTCATCTCGAGGAAGAAGAAGTCGCCGTCTTGGAACAGGAACTCGACGGTCCCGGCATTGATGTAGCCGCAAGCCTTCGCCACCTTGACCGCGGCCGCGCCCATGTCCTGGCGCACGTTGTCGGGGAAGGCCGGAGCCGGTGACTCCTCCACCAGCTTCTGGTGGCGACGCTGCGCGGAGCAGTCGCGCTCGCCGATCCAGACAGCGTTGCCGTGCGTGTCGCAGAACACCTGCATCTCCACGTGGCGGGGCCAGGTGAGGTAGCGCTCGACGTAACACTCGGCGCGACCGAAGCCCTTCAGCGCCTCGGACTGCGCAGACTCGAGCGCGGCCGCTGCTTCCTCGGCCGCGTTGACGACCCGCATGCCGCGGCCGCCGCCGCCGAACGCGGCCTTGATGGCGACTGGGTAGCCGTTGGCTTCACCGAACGCCAGCACCTCGTCGGCCGAGGTCAAGAACTCGGTCGTGCCGGGCACGCCCGCTACCCCGGCCTCCTGCGCTGCGAGGCGCGATGAGACCTTGTCACCCATGATCTCGATGGCGCCGGGCGGCGGCCCGATGAACGTCACGCCGCGATCGGTGATGGCGCGGGCGAAGTCGGTGTTCTCGGAGAAGAAGCCGTAGCCCGGGTGGACCGCGTCGGCGCCGCATCGCTCGATGATCTCGAGGATCTTCTCGGTGTTCAGGTAGCTCTCCGCCGCGGTCTGACCGCCGAGCGCGTAGGCCTCATCGGCGAGTCGCACGTGAAGCGCGTTGCGGTCGAGCTCGGAGTAAACGGCGACGCTGACGACACCGAGCTCGCGGCAGGCGCGGATGACCCGGACGGCGATCTCGCCCCGGTTGGCGATGAGGACCTTGGCGAACACCTCCCAGTTCTAGTGCCCCGTCAGCGCACCGACCCCACGTGCGACGGCACTACCTTCCGACCGTGCTCGACGACGATGCCAGGGCCGCGCTGGCGCCAACGCGCTTCGGCGACGTGCGCTGGGTCGCTGAGACGGGCTCGACCAACGCCGACGCGATGGCCTTGGCACGCGCCGGCGCGCCCGAGGGCGTCGTCGTCGTGGCCGACCACCAAACCGCGGGCCGTGGTCGCCAAGGGCGAGAATGGACCGCGCCGCCGGGCTCATCGTTGCTGGCGACCATCTTGCTCCGCCCGCCTGTTGCGGTGGCGGGCCTCGTGACCATGGCCGTCGCGCTTGCAGGCGCCGACGCCGTCACCGACGTCGCTGGTTTCGCGCCGCGCCTCAAGTGGCCGAACGATCTGGTGTGGCCTGGCGACGGCTCCGGGGCTGATCGGAAGTTGGCCGGAGTGCTCGCCGAGGCCGACTGGCCGGCACGCGTCGCTGCTGCTGGGGGTGCCACCTCTGGCGCAGCCGACGCGCAAGTCGTCGTCGCCGTTGGCATCGGGCTCAACGTGAACTGGCCAGCAGCGCTACCGGATGAGCTCACCGATGTGGCGATTGCGTGCAACCACGTCGCGGGTCGCAGCGTCGAGCGGCAAGCGATCCTGGTCGCGCTGCTCCAACATCTCGAAGCCGGCTATCGCGACCTGCTGGCCGATCATGCCGGCGAGGGGTTGCTCGTTCGCTGGCGTGATCGCTCATCGACGCTCGGGCGGCGCGTGCGCGTCGAGCTGGGCGACCGCGAGCTGGTTGGCACCGCGGTCGACGTCACTCGCGAAGGACATCTCCTGCTCGAGACGACACGAGGCGAGCGTCACGAGTTGACAATGGGCGACGTCGTGCACCTGCGCCAGCTCTGAAGCCCGACTTCCAGAAGCACAGGAGGCGCTCGTTGCGCTCAGGGGTCGAGGTTGCGCTCGACGCACGCTGCGTAGGCCTCGGCGCCCTCGATGGTGCGCGTCCCGGGGCAGCTCGCGAGGGCGACGCCGTCGACGGTGGCGATCGGGTGCACATCGCGCGTGCTCGAGGTGAGGAAGGCCTCGCTCGCCGTCGCCAGAGCCCCGAGCGGCAGCGTGCGCTCCTCGACCTCAACCAATTCGCACACGAGCCCGCGGGTGATCCCGGCCAGGCAGCCCGACGCGAGCGGTGGCGTGATCAGCACCGAGTCGAGGACGACGAACACGTTCGTTCCTGTGCCTTCGCACAGATCGCCGTTCGTGTTGGCGAAGATGGCTTCTCCCGCGCCACGCTGTCGCGCGTCTCCGAGGGCAACGACGTTCTCGGCGTACGACGTCGTTTTCAGCCCGGCCAGGGCCCCACGCTCGTTGCGGGTCCAAGGCACCGTCGCGACATGCTCGCTCGGCGGCCATGCGGCAGGAGGTGAGCACACGACGAGCACCGTTGCGTTGCTCGCGCCCCGAGCCGTGCCCGCAGGACCCGGCCCAGCGGTCACTGTCAAGCGCACCCGACCGCACCCGGGATTCGCGCCGACCGTCGCGCTGACAGCGCGGCGCAACGTCGCATCGCTCGGCACAGCGAGACCGAGACCCGCTGCGCTGTGAGCCAAGCGGCGCAGATGCCGCCCGAGCGCGAACGCGACACCGTTGATCACCTTGAACGTCTCAAAGAGGCCGTCGCCAACCGTCAGACCGTGATCGGTGACGGGCACTCGGGCCTCCTCGAGCCGCACCAGCTCGCCGCCGAGCCATACAATGCCGCCTTGGTTGCTCACGCCGGCACCGGGCCTGCAGCGACGCGCAAGAGGTTTCGTGCCTTGAGCTCCGTCTCCTCCCACTCCTGCTCGGGCGTTGAGTCCCACGTGACCGCCCCGCCCGTGCCGAGGTTGATGCGTCCGTGCTCGAACCAGAACGTGCGGATGGCGACGTTGAGCTCGCCCTGCTCAGCGTCTGCATCGACCCAGCCGATGGCGCCGCAATACGGACCGCGTGCGGCTGGCTCGAGCGCAGCAATGTGCGTGAGGGCCGCCAGCTTCGGCGCGCCTGTCACCGAGCCGGGCGGGAACATGGCACCCATCGCATCGGTCCAACCCAGCCCCGGCCGCAACCACCCGCGAACGCTCGACACGAGGTGGTGCAAGCCCGGGTGCTCCTCCACCGCCATGAGGCTCGGGACGTGCACTGAGCCGTACTCGCACACCCGGCCGAGGTCGTTGCGCACGAGATCGACGATCATGACGTTCTCGGCGCGGTCCTTGGGCAGGAACGAATCGGCGCGCACCGCCGTCCCTTTGATCGGCGACGACGAGATCACGCGGCCATCCCGTCGCAGGAACAGCTCGGGTGATGCGGATGCGACAGCGATCCCTTGCGCCGGCAGCCGAACGACCGCGGAGTAGCGAGCCGGGTTGCCCACGGCGAGCGCGGCGCCGAGCGCGGCAACGTCGGCAAGGGGCCCCAACGGCGCCGAGAGCACGCGGCACAAGTTCACCTGGTACACCTCGCCTGCGGCGATCGCGGCGCGGATGTCCTGCACGCCAGCGCAGAAGCTGTTGCGCTCGAGGCTCGAGCTCCAAGCCTCGGGGTCGACACCCGGCCACGGTCGCCCGGGCCAGGGCACGGCTGGGCGCACGGTGGCGAAGCGCGCGCACACCGGGTCGCCGTCGAAGGGTGCGACGACGGCCCAGGTGCCATGCGAATCGAGTGCCGCAAGGTCGCTCGTGACGTCGACGAGCTCGGTGAGCAGACGCCCCGCAACCACAGCGAGCGCGATGTCCGGCACCAGGGAAGCGTAGGAGCCGGGGCTATCGTCCGGCGCGTGGACTTCGAGGCGTCCGTCGAGCACGAGGCGTTTCGCAAGGTCGTGCGCGACTTCGCAGTTGCCGAGATCGCCCCTCACGCCGAGGAGTGGGACCGCGAGCACACGTTCCCGGTCGACGTCGTGCTGAAGATGGGCGAGCTCGGTCTGTTCGGCCTGCCGTTCCCAGAGGAGTACGGCGGCAGCGGCGCCGATCTGACCACGTTGTGCATCGCCATCGAGGAGCTGGCTCGCGTCGACCACTCGATGGCCATCACCCTCGAAGCCGGCGTCGGCCTCGGCGCCAACCCCATCTACTCCTTCGGCACAGAGGTCCAAAAGCAGCGCTGGCTGCCTGCTCTGTGCGCCGGGACCGCACTTGGGGCCTTCGGGCTGACGGAGCCTGAAGCCGGCTCCGACGCCGGTGGAACGCTGACGAAGGCCACCCTCGACGAGGCGACAGACGAGTGGGTCATCGACGGCGAGAAGGCGTTCATCACCAACTCGGGCACGCCGATCACGTCTCTCGTCACCGTGACAGCCCGCACCGGGCCCGGGGAGATCTCCGCCATCATCGTGCCGGCGGGCACACCCGGTTTCGAGGTCCAGGCGCCGTACCGCAAGATGGGCTGGCACGCATCCGATACGCACGGACTCACGTTCAGCGGGTGCCGGGTGCCGGCCGAGAACCTCCTCGGCGAGCGTGGCCGTGGCTTCGCGCAGTTCCTCCACATCCTCGACGAGGGTCGCGTCGCCATCTCCGCCTTGGCTGTGGGCGCGATCGACGCGTGCCTCGAACACGCGACGCGCTACGCCAAGGAGCGCAACGCGTTCGGCAAGCCCATCGGGGCCAACCAAGCTGTCGCGTTCGCGTGCGCCGACTTGGCCGTCATGGCGGAGAACGCTCGGCTCCTCACCTACAAGGCCGCGTGGCTGCGCGACTCCGGTCAGGCTTTCAAACAGGCGGCAGCCATGGCCAAGCTCTATGCCACCGAGGCTGCCGTGACCGCGACGCGCATGGCCACGCAGATCTTCGGGGGTTATGGGTTCATGGACGAGACGCCCGTCTCGCGCTTCTACCGCGACGCCAAGATCCTCGAGATCGGTGAGGGTACGAGCGAGATCCAACGGCTGGTCATCAGCCGCAGCCTCGGGCTCCCTGTCGAATGAGCGCCACTGGAGCCCGGCGACAAAGGTCGTCCAGGGAGGAGTCCGATGCCTAGCCAGATCACCGTCGTGGGCGCCGGGTACGTCGGCCTGACGACAGCAGCCTGTTTTGCCCATCTCGGCCACGACGTGCGCTGCGCCGACATCGATGCCGAGCGCATCGACACCCTGAACCGAGGCCAGACCCCGATTCTCGAGACGGGCCTCGACAACCTGCTCCGCGAGGGGATGAACGGCGGGCGTCTGCAGTTCATGCTCGGAGCTGCTGTTCCCGCGGCAGAGTCCGAGTTCGTCTACCTGTGCGTGCCCACCCCCCAGGGCGCCGATGGTTCGGCCGACCTCTCCTACATCGAGGCCGCTGCCCGCGAGCTCGGCCCGGTGCTGGCGTCGGAGGCTGTCGTCATCAACAAGTCCACCGTCCCTGTCGGCTCGACGCGCGTCGTCGAGCAGGCCCTTGGGCGCGACGACGTGTTCGTTGTGTCGAACCCCGAGTTCCTCCGCGAGGGCTCCGCCGTGCACGACTTCTTGCACCCCGACCGCATCGTCATCGGCGCCGATGACCAGGCAGCCGCAGTGCGCGTCGCTGCGCTCTACCTCGGTATCTCTGCGCCCCTGATCGTGACCGACCCACCATCGGCCGAGCTCATCAAGTACGCGTCGAACGCGTTCCTCGCTGCGAAGGTGAGCTTCGTCAACGCCGTCGCTGCCGTGTGCGAAGCGGTCGGGGCCGACATGGCCGATGTGGTGTTGGGCATGGGCTATGACAAGCGCATAGGCCACGAGTTCCTGAAGCCCGGTCCCGGTTGGGGAGGGTCGTGCTTTCCCAAGGACTCGAGGGCGTTGATCCGCATCGCTGAGGACGCCGGCTACGACTTCGATCTACTTCAAGGCGTCGTCGCGGTGAACGATGAGCAGTTCGATCGGGTGGCGGCGAAGGCCGTCGAGATCGTCGGCGGCTCGATCGACGGATTACGCGTCGCGGTGTGGGGCCTCACGTTCAAGGCCCGCACCGACGACCTGCGCGAGTCGCCGTCGCTCGAGATCGTGCGGAGGCTGCAACTCGCAGGCGCGCAGGTGCAGGCCTTCGACCCCTCCATCGCCCCACCTGTCACCGACCGGCGTGCGAAAGCGTTGGCCGGGCTCGAGCTTTTCGCCGATCCCTACGCAGCGTGTGAGGGGGCCGAGGTGCTGCTCGTGCTCACGGAGTGGGACGAGTTCCGCTGGCTCGACTTCGACAAGGTCGAAGCGACGATGGCGTCGCCCCGCATCATCGATGGCCGTAACCTGCTCGATCGCGAGGCGCTGCGCCGGCGCGGCTTCGAGTACCGGGGCATCGGGCGCATCTGATGTCGAAGGTCGTGGTGACGGGCGGAGCTGGGTTCCTCGGCTCGCACCTCAGCGACGCGTTGCTTGCCCGCGGTGACGAAGTGCTCGTGCTCGACAACCTCGTCACCGGCTCGGCGGACAACATCGCTCACCTCGTCGACCGTCCGGGTTTCGCGTATGTCGACCATGACGTCAGCAACCACATCTCGGTTCCGGGCAAGGTCGACGTCGTCATGCACCTCGCCAGCCCTGCGTCGCCCAAGGACTACCTCGAGAAGCCGATCGAGACGCTCAAGGTCGGAAGCCTGGGGACGCACAACAGCCTTGGGTTGGCCAAGGCAAAGGGCGCGCGCTACTTCCTCGCGTCGACCAGCGAGGTGTACGGCGACCCGCAAGTGCACCCGCAACCCGAGTCGTACTGGGGCCACGTCAACTCGGTCGGGCCGCGGAGCGTCTACGACGAGGCGAAGCGATTTGCAGAGGCGATGACGATGGCATATCACCGCACTCACGGCGTCGAGGTGCGCATCGTGCGCATCTTCAACACGTTCGGTGAGCGAATGCGCCCTCGCGACGGGCGCGTCGTCTCGAACTTCATCGTGCAGGCGCTCGAGGGATCACCGATCACCGTCTACGGCGACGGGCACCAGACGCGCAGCTTCTGCTACGTCAGCGACTTGATACGCGGCTTCCTCGCCCTTCTCGACGGGCCGATCACCGGGCCTTGCAACATCGGCAACCCGGGTGAGTTCACGATGCTCGAGCTCGCGAAGCTCGTGCTCGAGATGACAGGGTCGAGCTCGTCCATCGTCTACGAGGAGCTGCCCGTCGACGACCCCACGCAGCGCCAACCCGACATCACGCAGGCTCGCTCGCAGCTCGGCTGGGAGCCCCAGGTCGAGCTGCGTGAAGGGCTCGAGCGCACCATCCCCTACTTCCGCGATCGGCTGGCCGATGCTGCGAACGGTCAATGATCTCGGAGCTCGGCCTCGGCGCGGTGAGCGAGGTACCAATCCACGGTGCGTCGCAGGCCCTCCTCGAAGGGCGTCGAAGCCTTGAAGCCGAACCGTTCGGATGCTCGGCTCGGATCCACACGCCGGCGGGGTTGGCCGTCGGGCTTCGAGGTGTCCCAACGGATCTCACCGGCGAAGCCGACGATCTCGACGATGAGCTCGACGAGCTCCTTGATCGGCATCTCGCGGTCGTTGCCGAGGTTCACGGGCTCGTCACCGTCGTAGTGCGCGGCTGCGAGCACGATGCCCTCGGCAGCGTCGTCGACGAAGAGGAACTCGCGGCTGGCTGAGCCCGTCCCCCACACGTCGATGTGCCCAGCGCCGCGCTCCTTGGCCTCAACACATTTCTTGATCAGTGCCGGTATCACGTGTGACACCGCTGGGTTGAACTTGTCTCTCGGGCCGTAGAGGTTGGTCGGGATCAGGTAGATGCAACGCTGCCCGTGTTGCGCGCGGTTCGCCTGTGCGTGGGTCAGGTGAGCGAGCTTGGCGATGCCGTATGGCGCGTTGGTCTCCTCTGGATAGCCCTGCCAGAGCGAGCTCTCCTTGAACGGGACAGGCGTGATCTTGGGGTAGGAGCAGACGGTGCCGACGAGCACGGTCTTGGCTGTCTGCTGCCGCCGGGCCTCCTCGATCACAAAGGTGCCCATGAGCAGGTTCTCGAGGTAGAGGTCGGCAGGGTGCAGCTGGTTCGCGCCGATGCCGCCCACACGCGCCGCGAGGTGGATCACGACATCGGGCCGTGCTTCGGTGAACAGCGCAGCCACCGCGGCAGGCTCACGCAGGTCGTAGTCGCTCGAGCCCGGCGCGATGACGTCGCCCGCACCCCGTGCGGCGAGAGCGGCGCCGACGGCCTTGCCCAAGAAACCCCTGCCGCCCGTGAGGAGGACGCGGCCGCCCGTCCACTGGTTGCTCGAGCCCATGGCCGCGCAGCCTACCGATGCCCATCGATCCCAACTGTCTCCCGACGCGGCCAAACGGCCACGCCGGATCCGCAGCGCGTGCGAGACTCCGCCTTCATGCTGCGGGTGGCTGTGACCGTCGAGCAGAGCTGGCACCGGGTGCCTGGCGGGACGGCGTGGTCCGTGCTCGAGCTGCTGCGCGCGCTGAAGGCCGTCGCAGGCATCGAGCTCATCGGCGTGTCAGCGCGCCATTCGGAACCTCCGCCTGATCCGTGGTCGGTGCCGATCCCGGTGCGTTCGATGGGCCTCTCTCGGGCCTCGCTCTACGAGACGTGGCACCTGCCCATCGCGCGCTTCCCGAAAGTCGAAGCACGAATCGGGGGGATCGACGTTGTGCACGCCACGGCGATCGCCTATCCCGCGACAACGGCTCCGGTCGTCGCGACCGTGCACGACCTTGCATTCCTCCACGACCCGAGCTTCGCGACTCGCCACGGGCTGCGCTTCTTTCGCCGAGGCACGGCGCTGGCTCGCGAGCGCGCTCGTTTCGTCGTCTGTCCGTCGGAGACGACGCGGCGTGAGTGCGTCGCAGCCGGGTTCGCGCCCGAGAGGCTGCGCGTGATCCCCTGGGGCGTTCGCGTCGCGGCAGCGACAACTGCAGATGTCGCGCAAGCACAACTCGAGTTGGGTCTCGACAGGCCCTACGTGTTGTTCTGCGGCACGGTCGAACCACGCAAGAACCTGCCGGCGCTGCTCGATGCGTTCGGTCGCGTCGCGCACCACGACGCGCTGCTCGTGCTCGCGGGTCCGACAGGCTGGAACGAGGACATTGCCGCGGCGAGGGCCAAGCTCGGCGACCGCGTGCGCGTCGTCGGCTTCCAGCCTCGCGACAAGCTCGACGCGTTGATCGCAGGCGCCGCCGTCGTGGCCTATCCGAGCCGTCAAGAAGGCTTCGGGCTCCCCGTGCTCGAAGCCATGGCGCAGGGCGCGCCGGTCGTGACGTCACGGGGGACGGCGACGGAGGAGGTGGCCGGCGACGCGGCGATGCTCGTCGACCCAGGCGACGCGGCTTCGATCGCCGCTGGCCTCGACGCGGTGTTGAGCGACCCCGTCCTTGCGGCAGACCTACGAGCTCGAGGAAGAGCTCGGGCTGAGAGCTTCACCTGGGAAGCAGCGGCCGCTTCGTACGCCGAGCTCTACCGCGAGGCCAGGTCGTGACGCCGTCCAAGATCGGGATCAACTTGCTGTGGCTCGTTCCCGACGTGGTCGGGGGGACGGAGGAGTACACGACGCGTTTGTTGCATGGCATCGCCGGACGCGGCAGCAGCGAGATCGCCATCACCCTCTACGTGAACCGCAGCTTCGCTGCTGCGCACCCAGGGCTGGTCGCGGCGTACCCCACCGTGGTCGCGCCAATCGACGGGCGCAACAAGCCACGACGCGTGTTCGCCGAGTCGACGTGGCTCGCGCGGCGCGCACGGGTCGACGGCGTCGAGGTGCTCCATCATGCGGGGGGGACGATCCCTGCGGTGCGCTCGGTCCCGGCCATGGTCACCATCCACGACCTGCAGCCCCTCGTGCTCCCCGCGCGCTTCAACGCCGTGAAGCAGCACTACCTCCGGAGGCGGCTGCCATCGTCGGTCGAGCACTCCCGACTCGTCGTCGCCGTCAGCGAGCACACACGGACGACCATCATCGAGCTGCTCGGCGTCGACCCCGACCGTGTGCTCGTCGTCTCCCCCGGCTTCGACTCGGCGCCCGCGCCCGACCCGCCCGATGAGCCGAGTCGCACGCACGCGATCGATCGGCCCTACTTCTTGTACCCAGCCATCGCGTACCCGCACAAGAACCACACCGTCTTGCTGCGGGCGTTCGCACGGGTTGCCGAGACCCAGGACGTCCTCCTCGTGCTCACCGGCGGCGAAGGGCCTGCAGAGGAGGTCGTTGCCCAGGAGATCGCAGCCCTTGGCATCGGGCCGCGAGTGCGAAAGCTGGGGCGGGTGCCCCGCGCCGAACTCGATTGGATGGTGCGCCACGCTGTCGCGCTCACCTTCCCGTCTCGCTACGAGGGCTTCGGGTTGCCCGTGCTCGAGGCGATGGGCAACGGTTGCCCCGTGATCGGCGCGACGAGCACAGCACTGCCCGAGGTGATCAGCAGCGCTGGCCATCTGGTCGACCCCGACGACGTCGGCGGATGGGCAGCGGCGATGCTCGAACTGCTCACCGACCCCGACCGCCGCCAGCGGCTCGTCGAAGCTGGCATCGCTCGCAGCGCGACGTACGGGTGGGAACGGTCCGTCGAAGCTGCGCTGGTTGCCTATCGCTGCGCGTTGCGGATGGGCGCGTCATGAACCTGGTGGTGCTGTGCCCGCACTACGCGCCAGATTCGGCCCCGACCGGCGAGGTGATGACGAGCATCGCGTCGGAGCTCGTCGCTCGCGGCCACAACGTGCACATCGTCACGGCATTGCCCTGGTACCGCGACCACCGCATCGAGCCCGGCTGGGAGGGGCGGCTCGTGCGCTCCGAGGAACAGCCGTGGGGGCGCATCACGCGCGTGCACCCGTTCCCATCAGACAAGCGCAACATCCCGGCGCGCGCCGCAGCCTTCGGAGGCTTCACTGCGCTGAGCGCGGCCGTCGCAGCGACCTCCCCCGGACGTGTCGACGGCGTGCTGGCGATGTCGCCACCGCTGACGCTCGGCCTCGCCGGCTGGGGCGTCGCCCGCCTCCGACGAGCTCCCTTCGTGTTCAACATCCAAGACGTCTTCCCCGACGCGGCTGTGGCGACGGGAGCCATCACCCGCCCGTCGGTGATCCGCGCTGCGTCCTCGTTGGAGCGCTTCACTTACCGCCGCGCCGACGCGGTCACCGTGCTTTCGGAGGACCTGCGGGACAACCTCGCAGCCAAGCTCGTCGGTCACCGCCCGGATCGCGTCAGGGTCATCCCCAACTTCGTCGACACACAGCGGATCACCCCAGCGGCGCGCGAGAACTCGTACCGGGTCGAGCACGGGCTCCAGTCGAAGCGCGTTGTCATGTATGCCGGCAACGTCGGCTTCTCCCAATCGCTCGACCTCGTGCTCGCCGCTGCCTCGGCGCTCGCTCATGAGCCCGACGTCGTGTTCGTGATCAACGGTGGTGGCTCGGCGCGCGTTGAGCTCGAGCGTCGCGCTCGTGGCCTACCGAACGTCGTGTTCGTCGACGCCCAACCACGCGACAGGCTCCCAGAGCTGCTCGCTGCCGCCGACGTGCACGTCGTGGCGCTCAAGGCTGGGTTGGCGCGCTCGAGCGTGCCGTCGAAGATGTACTCGATCCTCGCAGCGGGCCGCCCGATCGTCGCAAGCGTCGATCGCGGCACCGAGGTCGCCAACGTCGTCGAGCAGAACCGAGCGGGTGTTGCTGTGGCTCCCGACGACCCGGAGGCGTTCACCAAGGCGGTATCGACGCTCCTGGAGCACCCCGACGAGGCGGCAGCCATGGGCGAAGCCGGCCGCCGCTACGTCGAGGGTTGGGCCTCGCCGGCGGCTGTGGCCGAGCGCTACGAAGCACTCTTCGACGAGCTGCGCCGGCACAACGGGCGATTCGGAACCGTTCAGCAGACCAAGTAGCGTCTCGCCCTCATGGGCAAGGCCTCCTCCTCGAAGAAGGTGGCCCGCGCCGCCCGCGCCGGTGGCAACCGGCGCGCCGGTCAGCGGCGCAACCTCGGCTTCCCGACGATGATCGTCGCGGTCATCGTGCTCGGTCTCGGCCTCGTCGTGGTGACCAGGCAGGACCGAGTCGCGAACGCCAGCCCGCGCGTCAACGACGACCACTGGCACGTGCCCTACGACACCTACACGTGCGTCCCCGACCCCTCGACGCCTGTCACACCGCCCAGCACCACGACGACGACGCCGACCAGCTCGTCCTCGTCGGCACCGGGCGACACGGGCTCGACCACGACGCTGTCGCCCGCATCGGGGCAAGGCCGCGGGCTCGGCACCGGGCACCTCGGCGTCGCACAAGCACCGACCTCGACGACCATCGCGCCAGCGACGACGACGACCGCTCCCACCGCCGCGGGCTCCACAACCGTCCCGGCTACGTCGTCGACGACCACGACGAGCACATCGACCACGGTCGTCGCACAGCCGGGCGACGTGCCAGGCCAGTTCCAGGCGCACTTCCGGGACGCTCTCAAGGACGTGAACGGCATCCACACCCACGGCGACGGCGTCATGCACATCCACCCGTTCGTCAACAGCGCGGCGGGGCGCAACGCGCAGCTCAAGGTGTTCATGGCACAAGTTGGCGTGACCCTCACGGACGACACGCTGTCGTTCACCGACGCGACCTCGGGCGAGGTGCTCACCTACAAGGAGGGCACGACCAAGTGCAACGGCGGGAAGGACGGGATCGTCCAGGTCGGCCTCTGGGACAAGGTCGAGGACGCGGCCAACGGTCAGCCGCCCAACCAGGTCATCACCACAGGCGTCGCCGACGTGCGGCTCCAGAACGGCCGTGCGCTCACCATCGCCTTCCTGCCGAAGGACTCTCGCATCCCGATCCAGTCCGACGTCAAGAAGCGCTTCGAGAACCTGACCGACATCGCGACCACGACCACAGCGCCCAGCGGCGGCTCCGGATCCGACTCATCCGGCGCTGCTTCGTCAGGAGCTGAGCCCACCGTCGTGACGACCGCGGTGCCTGCGAGCAGCGCCAGCGCAAGCGGCGGCTGAGCCTCGAGGCGCGCCTGTGAAGGCCATCGTCCTGGTCGGCGGGTTGGGGACCCGCCTCCGACCCCTGACGCTCGACACCCCGAAGCAGCTGCTGCCGATCGTCGATCGGCCCATGCTCGAGTGGGTCCTGGAAGGGCTGGCGCGCAACGGCGTCGACGAGGCGATCCTGGCGATCGGCTACCGACCTGACGCGTTCAGCGAGGCCTATCCCGACGGGCGATGCGCCGGTTTGGCGCTGCGCTACGCGGTCGAACCAGAGCCTCTCGACACCGCCGGCGCGATCCGCTTCGCCGCGCGAGATGCCGGCATCGACGAGCGCTTCGTCGTGGTCAACGGCGATGTGTTGACCGACCTCGATCTCGGCGCGTTGCTTGCGTTCCATGACTCGCGCAAGGCCGAGGCCACCATCGCCCTCCACCGGGTCGAGGATCCATCGCGCTACGGCGTCGTACCGACCGATGCCAGGGGCCGGGTCGTCGCGTTCGTCGAGAAGCCGTTGCCGGGGGAGGCGCCGAGCGAGCTGATCAACGCCGGCACCTACGTGCTCGAGCCGCAGCTCATCGATCGGATCGCCGCCGGCCGCAAGGTGTCGATCGAACGGGAGACGTTCCCCACAATGATCGCCGATGGTGGGCTCTACGCCATGGATGATGGGGGGGTGTACTGGCTCGACACTGGCACCGCGCTCGCCTACGTGCAGGCCCAGGTCGACATCATCGAAGGCCGACGTGGTCCGCTCGACGTCGTGGCGATCGACCCTTCCGCGCAGATCGACGGCGCCGACATCCGCAGCTCGGTGGTGCAGGCTGGCGTCTCGGTCGGGGCGGGAGCAGTCCTCGAGCGCGCCGTCGTGCTCAGCGGTGCGACGGTTGGCCCGGGCGCGAAGGTGAGCGACTCGGTCATCGGCGCCGGGGCGATCGTCGGCGCCGGCGCGGCCATCAGCGGCGGCACGATCGTTGGTCGGGGCGAACACGTCGCACCTCACGCCCATCTCAACGACGCTCGAATCCCAGGGGACAGTTGATGCGGGCGCTCGTGACCGGTGGCGCCGGCTTCATCGGTTCGACCCTCGTCGATCGCTTGCTGGCCGAGGGCCACAGCGTCGACGTCGTCGACGACCTCTCGACGGGCAACCTCGCCAACCTCGCACAGGCCCGCCGCGACAGGACGCACGAGGTGACGTTTCACCAGCTCGACATCCGCGAGCCTGCTGTGGTCGAGCTGATCGCGCGACGCAAGCCCGACGTCGTCTTTCACCTCGCGGCGCAGGCCGATGTCCGCGTGTCGGTGGCACGACCGGCTTTCGACGCGAGCATCAACGTGATCGGCAGCCTCAACGTGATCGAAGGCGCGCTCGCTGCTGGCGCGAAGAAGGTCGTGTTCGCCTCGAGCGGAGGCACGATCTACGGGGACCCCGACCCCTCCGAGCTGCCGGTCAAGGAGTCGCACGCGCGCCACCCGGTCTCGCCCTACGGCGTCGCCAAGATGGTCGTCGGCGACTACCTGCACGCGTTCCGCACCTTGCACGACCTCGAGTACGCGGCGTTGGCGCTCGCCAACGTCTATGGCCCGCGCCAGGATCCTCACGGCGAAGCAGGGGTCGTCGCCATCTTCACGGGGAAGCTGCTCGCAGGCGAGCCGTGCACCGTGTTCGGCGACGGCGAGCAGACCCGCGACTTCGTGTTCGTCGACGATGTCGTCGATGCGTTCGTGCGTGGCGCCGAACGGGGCAGCGGGCTGCTCTGCAACATCGGCACGGGGGAGGAGACATCGGTCAACCGCCTCTACGCAACGATGGCCTCCGCCGTCGGGGTGGATAGCGAGGCTGTACGGGCGCCGGCCCGTGCTGGTGAGCTGCAGCGTTCGTGCCTCGATCCAGGTCGCGCCGGCATCCATCTCGGCTGGCAGCCATGGACGAAACTAGAGGACGGGGTGGCAGCGACGCTTCGTTGGTTCGCGTCCCACCCGAGCTGATCGCCCGATACGCGTCCCGCGGCGAACGCGAGCCATGATGCGACGCGTGGACCACGTGTCTCGTCGCGCTTTCCTCGCCTCGGCCGGCAGCCTCTCGCTCCTCGCCCTGCTCGATCGCAGCGCGCTCGCCAAGCTTGCCCAACCTGGCGCCGGTGAGCCCGGCTACTTCCTCACCGCGGGCGAGCTCGACACCCTCAGGGCTGTGACCGGGCGGTTCCTGCCGGGGCCGCCGTTCGACCCCGATCCTGGGGCCATCGAAGCGGGTACAGCCGAGGCCATCGACTTGCTGCTCGGCGCGTTCTCGTTCGATCCGCCCATCATCCACGCGGGTGGCCCGTTCTCCGATCGGGCCGGGGCCGGCCACGACGACTTCGCGGACTTCCACCCCCTCGATCGCCTCGCCGAGCTCGGGTGGCGCATCCGCATCGAGGGGACTCTCGGCTTGGCCGAGCGCGAGTTCGCCGGTCCGGTCCGCGGACTGCAGCAGATCTACCGCGAGGGTCTCGCCCACCTCGATGAGCGCACGAGCCCGGTGCCGTTCGCGACGGCCCTTGCGCCGGTGCAGGATCTCGTGCTGCTCGACGTCACCGACAGCGGGGTGCAAGAGCTGGTCGGTGTCGCGCTCGCGAACACGCTCGAAGCGTTCTACGGACCTCCCGAGTACGGCGGCAATCGTGGGCTCGCGGGTTGGACACCGATCGGGTGGCCCGGCGACGCGCAACCGCGCGGGTTCAGCGACGCCGAGGTGAGCGACCCCGACCCGAACGCCGGGCTCCTGGTTGCGTCCGTCCTGCTCGACGGCGCGACGGCACAGGCTGCGCTCGATCGGTTCCTCCCCGCGCTTGCCGGCCAGGCTCGATCGACCTCGACGTGGTGGGCTGCTGGCCGCGGTCGGGTGTTGCGCTGATGCCCAAGTCGTCGGTCATCATCATCGGTTCGGGCGCTGGCGGCAGCGTCGCAGCATGGGAGCTGACGCGCGCCGGCCACGCCGTTGTCGTGTTCGAGAAGGGGCGCAACCTGCTGCCTGGGCTCGGGAGCGCGGATGGGCCAGGTGCCGGCGCGTTCGGCAACGACGAGGTGAAGGCCGGCCGCTTCTTCGAGAACGCCGACGTGAACCTCGAGCCCCGCACTGCGCGCACCCAGGCAGAAGCATCGAGCGGCGTCGAGCGGTCGTTCACGGGCGACGTGAACTCTTTGCCGACCACTGTCGGCGGCGGCACCATCCACTGGGACGCGAAGGTCCCTCGCTTCTGGCGCCAGGACTTCGAGGGCCTGTCGCGCTACGGGCCGGTGCCCAACGCCAACGTCGCGGACTGGCCGCTCTCCTACGACGACCTCGCGCCGTACTACGACGAGATCGAGCGCCAACTCGGCGTGCAGGGCGACGTGACCCAGATGCCTGCCCGCACGCTGCAGGAGGCGCCACGCGGCGCTTTCCCCATGCCGCCCAACCCGCCGATGTACGCAGGCTCGCTCCTTGCCGCGGGCGCTGCCGCTGTCGGAGCAACTGCCTACCCGTATCCGGCGGCGATCAACTCCGAGCCCTTCGACGGGAGACCGCGCTGCAACTCCTGCGGGTTCTGCAGCGGCTTCGGTTGCCCGATCTCTGCGCGGGGTGGCGCAGCCGTGTCGTTCCTGCATCACGCCCTGCAAGCGGGCGCCGAGCTGCGAGCCCGTTGCTTCGTGCACCGCGTCGAGCTGGCCCCCGGTGGTGCGCGCGCCACAGGTGTCGCCTACCTCGATCCCGACGGGATCGAGCGCCACGAGCGTGCCGACATCGTCATCCTCGCCCCCTCATCGATCGAGACCGCCCGCCTCGCGCAGCTCTCCGCGACCAGCGACCACCCCGACGGGCTCGGCAACCGCTCAGGGCAGCTCGGCCGCAACCTCATGTTCCACTTCTTCACGGTCGCCGGTGCGCTGTTCCCGGAGAACCCCCACGCCTGGCGCGGACCGAGCACGACGTTCGTCATCGACGACTTCGTCGGTCCCGACATCGTCCCCGCTGGCACGGCGCTCGGGTTGCCGTACCTCAAGGGCGGCATCTGCGAGACGGGCGGCACGCCGACGCCCGGCCCACTGTCGGAGGCCCAGTTCTACACATCGGTCGCCCCGATCTTCGGCTCGGCGCTCAAAGAGCTGATGCGCACCTCGTTCTGGCGCGGTCACGTCGCCGGGCTCTCGATGGTCGGCGAGGATCTGCCCCAACTCGCCAACGTGGTCGACCTCGACCCGGGCATCCGCGACGTCTACGGGTTCCCTGTTGCCCGCATCACGCACAGCGCGCACCTCTTCGAGCTCGTCGCCTCGGCCTTCTACGGCGCGAGGCTCGCCGCGCTCTGCGCCGCGAGCCCGGGCGCTCTCGGCGCGGCATTCCTACCCATCGCCACCCTCGGTGAGCTGACAGGCGACCAGGCGCTGACCGCTGGGCCAGCCTCGACTGCGCACATCATGGGCACCGCGCGCATGGGCGACGACCCGAGCACGTCGGTGGTCGATGCGTGGGGACGCATGCACGACCTCGACAACGTCTATGTCGCCGATGGGTCGGTCTTCACGTCCTCTGGTGGCTTCAACCCGACGCTCACGATCATGGCGCTGTCGTTGCGGATGGCTCGCCATCTCGCAGGGGGAGGAGCGACCGACCCCTCCTCTGGCGGACCTCCTGATGCGCAGCAGCTGCCGGCAACCGGACGCGAAGCGGCCACGGCGCTGCTCGGCGGCGCGGCCGGTGTCGCGACAGCCGCAGCGCTGCGCAAGCTCGCACAGCTCGGCGCCACCAGCCCGACCTGACGCGCTGAGCTCAGCGAAAGAGGTCTTCTGCGGGTCGTCGCACGAGCTCGGCCCTGACCTCGCCGCGGCGCAGCCATTCAGCGGGAACGCCGCGTACGACGGCCACAGGGATGCCGCCTGCCTTCCCCATCACGAGCTCAGCGGCCCCGGCGAGCTCGTCGACGACGGCGACTTCGGTGACTTGCAGCTCTCGGCCGTACGAGTCGGTGCCGCCGCGCAGATCGAGGATCGCGCCGATGCCGGCGCAGCCGATGGCGACATCGGTGAGACCGCGGCGCCACGTGCGCCCGAACGTGTCGGAGACGATGACAGCGACCTCGACCCCGGCTCTGGCCCTGAGCCCGTCACGGATGCGCCGCGCGGAGCGGTCCGAGTCCTCGGGTAGCAACGCGGCTTGGCCGCGCTCGACGTTCGACAGGTCGACCCCAGCGTTCGCGCAGATGAACCCGTGCCGGGTCTCGCTGATGATCAGCTCCCCGCGGCGACGGATGATGCGCACCGACTCGCGCTCGACGATCGCCTTGTGCGACAGCACATCGTCGGGGTCGACGGCTTCGAGCATGCCCTCCGCCTTCGAGACGATCTTCTGCGTGACGACCACCACGTCACCGTCAAGCAGCGCCGTCACTTCGCTGCTGGCCGCAGCATCGGCGATGACAGCAGCAAGGTCATCACCGGGCATGATCTCGCCGATGCCCTCGACCCCGAAGATCGCAAGCGGGTTCATCGGGTCGCGCTGATCGTCGCGCTCGCGAGCGCAGCGGCGATGGAAGGTGACGACATGACGGTCGGGACCACCACCGCCCGCATCCCTTCGGCCTCGACGGCTTCGACGGCATCTGCGTCGGCCGAATCGATGACGAGCGCCGCTGCGATTGGCGCGTAGAGACGGGCGATGCCGACGACGGAGGCCTCATGCCCGAGCTCGCGCAGCATGCGGTCGGCCGGACCCTTGAGGGCGGCACCGGCCACGATCGGTGACACGGCGACGACGTGGTCACGTTGGCCGGTGACAGCGTCGAGGACCCCGGGGACCGCGAGCACGGGACCGATGGAGACCAGTGGGTTCGACGGCGCGATCACCACCACGTCCGCACCGGCGATGGCGGTGAGCACGTCGGGGCCGGCGGTGGCATCGTCGGCGCCAGCGAAGCGCAGGGCCTTCACGACCACGCTGTGGCGGCGACCGACGAAGTACTCCTGGAACCCGATCTCGCGCACCTCGCCGTCGACATCCTCGACGGTGACCATCGTGCGCAACGGGCTGTCGGTCGCCGGCAGCAGCCGCAGTCCGAGCCCCCACGCGGCTGCGATCTCGACGGTCACTTGCGAGAGGGGGGCGCCCTGCGCCAAGCGGCCGGTCCGAAAGAGGTGAGTTCCGAGGTCGCGGTCGCCAAGCCCGAACCACGTCGGCCCGCCATACCGGCCGAGGGTGTCCATGGCGTTCCAGGTCTCACCGTCGAGGCCCCAGCCCGTCTCCTGGTTGATGGCCCCGGCGAGGGTGTAGGTGACGGTGTCGAGGTCGGGGCTGATGTGCAGGCCGTTGAGCACGGTGTCGTCGCCGACGTTCACGACGGCGGTGACGTCGGCGGGAGCGACG
This sequence comes from Acidimicrobiales bacterium, assembly GCA_051000215.1. Classification (GTDB taxonomy): domain Bacteria; phylum Actinomycetota; class Acidimicrobiia; order Acidimicrobiales; family JACDCH01; genus JBPCON01. Next base: position 10,607 of record JBPCON010000023.1, on the reverse strand, counting down.
ACGTCGAGCAGGCCGGCAAGGAAGCGCGCCGCCCCGACACCCCCGGCCAGGACCGTGATCACGCGCGGTGGGCCACTAGCGAGGCTTCAGCTCGCCCCTGAGGAGCGCGAGGTCGGCATCGACCATCATCGCCACGAGCTCATTGAAGCTGACCTTGGGCTCCCAGCCGAGGGCGGTGCGGGCCTTTGTGGAGTCTCCGATGAGGAGGTCGACCTCGGCCGGGCGGAAGAACCGCTCGTCGATGACGACGTACTTCTCGTAGTCCAGCCCGACGTGGGAGAACGCTAGCTCGCAGAGCTCGCGGACCGAGTGGGTCTCGTTGCTCGACACCACGAAGTCGTCGGGCTCGTCTTGCTGCACCATGCGCCACATGGCGTCGACGTAGTCGCCCGCGTAGCCCCAGTCGCGCTCGGAGTCGAGGTTGCCGAGGCGCAGCTCATCGGTGTTCCCGAGCGTGATCTGCGCGACGCCGTGGCTGACCTTGCGCTCGACGAACTCGATGCCGCGCCGCGGCGAGCCGTGGTTGAACAAGATGCCGCTGCTGGCGTGCAAGCCGTAGGACTCGCGGTAGTTGACGGTGATCCAGTGGCCGTAGACCTTGGCGACGCCGTAGGGCGATCGGGGGTAGAGCGGGGTGCTCTCGCGTTGGGGCACCTCCTGAACCTTGCCGAACATCTCGCTCGACGACGCTTGGTAGAAGCGGATCTCGGGGTCGACGATGCGGATCGCGTCGAGCATGCGCGTCACCCCCAGGGCCGTGAACTCGCCCGTGAGCACGGGCTGTGCCCAGGAGGTCGGCACGAACGACTGAGCCGCGAGGTTGTACACCTCCTGAGGGCGGTGCTCGCGCAGCACGCTGATGAGCGAGACCTCGTCGAGCAGGTCACCGAACGCGAACTCGATGCGGTCCTGGAGATGCGCGATGCGCTCCCAGGTGACGGTGCTGGAGCGCCGTACCATGCCGACGACCTCATAGCCCTTCTCGAGGAGAAGCTCGGCGAGGTAGGAGCCGTCTTGGCCGGTGATCCCGGTGATGAGCGCGCGGCGGGCCATTGATGACTGTCTAGTGCCCCGTCAGGTGACGGCGGGCGGTTGAGGGCGGGTCGCGCCGGCGAGATGGCTGCGGGCCTCGTCGAGGAGGTCGTCGAGGGTGGAGTCGAGCTCGATCGTTGGGTGCCAACCTGTCGCGGCAGTGAGCTTCGAGCTGTCACCGCGGAGCACCGGGACATCGACGGGCCTGCGCAGCGCGGGGTCCTCCACGAGGGTCATTGGTCGCGTCGCGCGGGTGAGCATGTGCTGTGCAAGCTCGCCGATCGCAACCGATCGTCCCGAGCACACGTTGTAAGCCTCGCCCGGCTCGCCGTGCTCGACGAGCGCTCGGTAGGCGCGCACGACGTCGCGCACGTCGGTGAAGTCGCGCTCGGGGCTGAGGTCTCCCACGGGCACGGTGCCGCCACCGTCGCGCTCGTTGCGCGCGATGCGCTCCGCGATCGCGGGGGCGACGAAACGCGTCGTCTGGCCGGGACCGATGTGGTTGAAGGCGCGAACGCGCAGCACTGCCAGCCCGTGCCCGAGCCAGGCCTGCAGGCCGAGGAAGTCGGCCGCGACCTTGCTGGCTGCGTACGGCGAGACCGGTCGCACGGGTGCCTCTTCGTCGATGGGCAAGTCGTCGGGGGTGACGATCCCGTACACGTCGGCGCTCGACACCGACAGGACGCGCTCGACACCAGCGGCTCGGCACGCGTCGAGCACGTTGAGGGTGCCCTCGGCGTTGACGCGAAAGACGTCCATTGGCGCGGCCCAGGACGCCCCGACGTCGCTCCAGCCGGCCAAGTGATAGACGACCTCAGGACGAGCGCGGTCGATGGCTGCACGCACCGAAGCCGGATCGAGCACATCAAGGGTGCCGTCGGCGCGGTCGCAGCCGGTGACGTCGTCGCCAAGCGACTCGAGGTGCACGACGAGGTGGTGGCCGACGAAGCCGCTGACCCCGGTGATGAGCGCGCGCACGGCGCCTTGTTAGCAGAGGCCGCGGTACACGCTGACGAGCGCGGCGGCGGCGGCGTCCCACGTGTAGCGCGAGGCATGGCGTCGTGCGCCCTCCACGCGTGTCGCGCGCGCTGCAGCAGGCTCTGCCGCCAACGCGGCGATCGCCCCGCCGAGCGCGTCGACATCGCCGACACCGACGAGGGTCGCAGCGTCACCGAGCACCTCGGGGAGCGCCCCGGCACGGGTGGCCACGACCGGCACGCCTGCGGCCATGGCATCGAGTGGGGGAAGCCCGAAACCCTCGTAGCGCGACGGGTAGGCGAACACCGTGGCGCCTGCGAGAAGGTCGGCCCGCTGAGCGTCGCTGACCCAGCCGAGCCGAACGACTCGATCGCGATGTGAGGCAAGGCCGATCGCGTCAACCAGCGCGTCGGTGCCCCAGCCGTCGGGGCCCGCGAGCACAAGTCGCAGCTCGGGATCTTCCGCAGCAACCGCGTCGAAGGCAGCGACGAGCGTCGGCAGGTCCTTGCGCGGCTCGACGGTGCCGAGCGCGAGGATGTAGCGATCACCGCCTGCATGGCGGTGCCCGCTCTCGACACGGCCGGTTGCAGCTGCGTTGACGCCGTTGGGCACGACGTGCACGCGATCGGGATCGGCGCCGAGCAGCGCGACGACCTCGTCGCCCACGAAGTGCGAGACGGTGTGGATGTGGGCGCCCCTTGCGAGTGCTCGACGCAGCAGTGCCGGGTACTGCAACACGTCGGGCGTGCACAGCTCTGGGTGGTGGATGCACGTCAGGTCATGCACCGTGACCAACCCGGCCGCGGCGCGGCTGGGGGGGACGACGAAGTTGGGTCCGTGCACGATGTCGATCGCGCCCGTCCACCATTGCAGCGCTGGCGCGTCGTAGCGCAGCCACAGCCGGCGCAGGGGCTGCGCTGCCATCGGACGCCTGACAACCGGCACCCCATCAGGCACGAGGGCAGCGACATCGCGGCGTCCGCGCCACGACACCGAGTATGCGACGAGCTCGATCTCAGAGGTGGCCGCGAATCGATGGAGGAGCTCGCTCGTCACGACGCCCACGCCCGTGCGGACGTCGTGCAATGCCGTCACGTCGAAAGCGAGCCGCATCACCGCATGGCTACCGCACCCGCGTGTGGCGACGCGCAACGCCCCCGGCCGAGGGGGGATTCGGACGGGGGCGTTGCCACGCCTGGTCGATTCGAGGGGGGATCGATTCGACCGGCGAAGGGGAGAGCGTCAGGGACGAGCGACGATGCCTCGAACCTGTGAGCGAGCCTCCTTGGCGACGGTGCGAGCCTGTTTTGCGACCTCTTTGGCCTGCCCGGGCAGGCGGTCCTCGAGCTGATCGAGCAACGAGTCGACGCGCCCTTCGACCCCTTGGATGCGCTCCTCGACCAGCTTCACGCGGTCGTCGAGCACCCGCGAGAGCGAGTCGAGCTGGCCCTTGGCTTCGCCCACTTGGCCCTTGAACTGCTTCTGCAGCTCGTTGCGCTGCACCTGCACCTTCTGGAAGCCGATGACGCTGAGACCGACCCCGACATACAGGGCGTCTTTGGCGATCTTGGTGAAGTCTTCGACCTTGGCAGCGGCCATCGCTGTTTCCTCCTGTGCGATCGTGAGTGCTAGCAGCATAGAACCACACTGCAAACTATTGCAAGCACCTGTGGCCACGAGCAGCCAGTGCCTGCGCAGTAGGTTTCCCGCCATCGTGTTGCCCCGAGACGCCGACCTCGACGCGCCGCACCGTCCCGAGGATCCCGACGCTGACGTCGCCTTGGCCTCCCTCGGCGAGGAAGGTGACGAGCCCGCAGCCGCCCCTGCTGTGGTCGCGGTGGTGGTCGCGCACGACCCCGGAGCGTGGTTCGAGGACTGTCTCACCGCTCTCGACGGGCAGGACTACCCAGCCCTTTCGGTGCTCATCATCGACGCCGCGAGCGCCACCGACCCGACGTCTCGGGTCGCTGCCGTGCTCCCGTCTGCGTATGTCCGCAAGCTGGAGGTGAACCCCGGTTTTGGGCCGGCCGCGAACGAGGTGCTCGAGGTCGTGGAGGGCGCTTCGTTCTTCCTGCTCTGTCACGATGACGTCGCGCCGGCCGCCGACGCCGTGCGGGCGATGGTGGAGGAGGCGTTTCGTTCCAACGCCGGGATCGTCACCCCGAAGCTGGTGGACTGGGCCGATCCCAGGCGGCTGCTCCAGGTGGGCATGGGTGCGGACAAGACGGGTGTGCCGTCGCCGTTGAACGAGCGCGGCGAGCTCGACCAGGAGCAGCACGACGCCGTGCTCGACGTGTTCGTCGCGCCCGGCGGCTGCACGCTGGTCCGCGCGGATCTGTTCCGAGCGCTCGGCGGCTTCGATCCCGCGATCGACCTGATCGGCGAGGATCTCGATCTGTCCTGGCGCGCGCAGGTGGCGGGCGCGCGGGTGGTCGTCGCCCCCGCAGCCGTCGTGCGCCACGTGGAGGCGCTAGCGACGCGCCACGACGTTGGCCAGGACCGGCGGCTGCAAGCTCGGCACCGGTTGCGAACGATGTTGACCTGCTACTCACCGTGGCACTTGCTGCGCGTCGTACCGCAGGCCTTCGTGCTCATGCTCGCCGAGGTCGTGTACTCCCTCGCCGCAGGCCGGGTCCCACACGCCGGCGACGTCGGCGGCGCGTGGACGTGGAACCTGCGTCGCGTCGGAGAGCTGCGCGCCAATCGCAAACGGCTTCAAGCCCTGCGCCAGGAGCCCGACAGCGAGGTGCGCCGGATGCAGGCCCGAGGCAGCTCGCGGTTGTCCGCGTTCCTGCGCGGCCAGATCGGTGTTCACGGCGACGATCGATTGCGCTCCATGTCGAATGCCAGCCGCGAGCTCGCCGACTCGCTGCGCCGCGGGCCGCGCCGCACCGAGCTCATCGCGCTCGGCGCGCTCGTCGTGGTGGTGGCCTTTGGCACGCGCGCGCTGCTTGTCGGAGGGGTGCCCGCTTTCGGCGACATGCCGGCGTACCCAAGCCGTTCCTGGACGCTGCTGGGGGACTGGGTCAGCGGTTGGCGCACCGTCGGGCTCGGGTCGTCGTCGCCGGCACCAACCGCGTTCGGGCTGCTCGGTCTGCTTGGCACGCTGACGATCGGGTCGTTGGCGATCCTGCGTCGTGTCGTGCTCCTCGGCCCGCTGATCGTCGGTGGCGTCGGCGCGTGGCGGATGCTTGCCGATCAAGCCTCCAGGCGTGCTCGTGTCGTCGCCGCCGTCGCGTACCTCGCGATGCCTCTGCCGTACAACGCGATCGCCCGAGGGCGCGGCGGTGGTCTGCTGCTGTGGGCGGCGGCGCCCTGGTTCATGCGCGCGCTCGCGCGCGTCGTCGGCGACGAGCCGTTCCGGGCGGCGTCGCATGGCCTACGACGCGACGCCCTTCGCCTCGGCTTGCCGCTCGCGCTGCTGGCAGCTCTCGTGCCGTTCGAGCCCATCGCGCTGGTGATCACCGCGTGTGGCCTCGCCCTCGGTGGCGCGGTCGTGGGGCGTCGTGGCGGCGGCGCAAGGGTTGTGGGCGCAGCGATCGGCGGGCTCGTAGTGGCGTTCGTCCTGCACGTGCCCTGGTCGCTCGACCTCGTCGGACCGGGGACGCCATGGTCGAGCGTCGGCGGTTTGCGTTCGGCGAGCCCGCTCAACATCGGCGACATCATCCGCTTTCGCTCGGGACCGCTCGGTGCCGGCCCCCTCGGGCTCGGGTTCCTCGCAGCCGCGCTGCTCCCGCTCGTCATCGGTCAGTCGTGGCGGTTCCGGTGGGCCCTGCGGGCGTGGGTCGTGACGCTCACGTGCTGGGGGACGGTGTGGGTGGGTCAGCAGTCGTGGTTCCGTTGGGGGCTCGGTCCGCCCGAAGCGCTGCTCGCTCCGGCCTCGGCCTCGTTGACGGTCGCGATCGCGCTCGGCCTCGTCGCGTTCGAGCTCGACCTCCCCGGCTACCGGTTCGGGTGGCGTCAGGGGGCTTCGGTCGCAGCAGCTGTCGCGCTGTCGCTCGGCGTGCTGCCCATGGTGGGCGCGACCTCGGGCGGTCGATGGGGCATGCCCGACCAAGGCCTCGAGTCGGTCGTCGGTTTCCTGCACGACGAGCAAGCGCAGGGTCCGTTCCGGGTGCTCTGGCTCGGTGACCCGGATGTGTTGCCCGTCGGTGGCTGGGAGCTCAGCGATGGGCTCGCCTACGGGACGAGCAATGGCCTCCCGCGCGTCGAGGATCGACTGGTGGGCTCGGCGGAAGGCGCGACGAGCCTCCTCGGCGACGCGCTGAAGATCGCCGACCGTCGCGAGACAGCAAGGCTCGGACGCCTGTTGGCACCGCTTGGCGTGCGGTACATCGTCGTAGCCGAGGCCGCAACGCCCTTCAACGACGACGTGCGACCGCTTGCTCCAGACCTCCTTCGTGCACTCGACGAACAACTGGACCTCGAAGCGGTGCCTGCCGACCCGCTGTTGCACGTGTACCGCAACGCGGCATGGGCACCCGAACGCGCTGCGCTGGCGCCCGACGCTGTCGCGCGAGCGGGGCAGAGCTCGTTCTTCTCTGCAGCATCCGGAACCGACCTCACCGGCACACCGACGGCGCTTCCTGACGGGGACGGGCGCACGACAGCGCATGGACCCGTTGCGATCGGGTCCTACGTGTACGTCGCCCAGGCGTCGTCGTCCGGCTGGCACCTCAGCGTCGACGGCAAAGGCATCCCTCGCCAGCAAGCCTTCGGGTGGGCGAACGGGTTCCCGATCGACAAGGCCGGCACGGCAAGGTTGTCGTACCAGACGCCGATCACTCGCTACGCCGCGCTCGTGCTGCAGGTCGGGCTCTGGATCGGGGCTGTGGTGCTGCTGAGCCGGTGGGGGCGCCGGCGCCGATCGCCCGGACACAGGGCGGGGGTCGCCCGATGAGCCGCGGTCACCGCGTCATGGCTGTGGCCCTGACCATCGCCCTGCTCATCGGCTTCGCCGTGGCTGGCCACGAGCGGCGCGGCGGTACCTCAGTCGTGGCCGGCTCGAACACCGCGCTCGCAGCAGCGATGCCGGTTGCAGCGCCTGCGGGAGCGCTCTCCTCGACGTACTACTGCGCTGGCGGTGCGGCCGACGGTGGTGATCTCGACGCAACGATCGTGATCGCCAACCCGAACGATCGAGCTGTCACCGCGACCGTGACCGTGTTCCCAGGAGCGGTGGACGGCGACGCCAAGGGCGCCCCTGTAGTTGCTGCCCTCGCGCCAACCGTCACGTCCGTCACGGTGGCCACCCACGCGCGCGCGGAGCTAGGCCTGACGAGCGTGATGAGCGCGCCGTTCGCCGCCGCTCTGGTCGAGGTCGACAGCGGGCTCGTCGCTGTCGAGCGCCGAGTCAACGGCGCGCGCGGGCTCTCGACCGGGCCGTGCTCGTCGTCGACGTCGAATCGGTGGTATCTCCCGAGCGGTGTCACCGCCATCGACGCGCGAGAGCTCCTCGCGGTCTTCAACCCCTTCGCCGACGACGCTGTCGTCGACATCGCGTTCGCGACCTCCGATGGCTTTCGGGGCCCCCCGCCGACGCAGGGCTATGTCGTGCCAGCGCGTCACCTCGCACTGGTCGACGTGGGCATCGTCGCCGGTCGCCACGATCAGGTCGCCACCCAAGTTGTCGCCCGGCGTGGGCGCGTGGTGGTCGATCGCCTGCAGTCGTTCGATGGGAGCAACGCGAGTCGCCCGGCGTCCGTCGCCGTGACCGCCGCCGCGCCGAGCATTGCACCGGTATGGAGCTTCCCCCAAGGCGATGTCGCCGAAGGCCTGAGCGAGACCTACGCGCTGTTCAACCCCAGCAGCGAGTCCGCCACGGTGGATCTCGAGATCGCCCTGGCCGACCCCGCGACCAACGGCACAACCGACCCGATCGCCGTCGACGTGCCAGCCGATGGCTACACGCTGGTCGACATCGCCCAACAGCCGCGGGTGCCGAAGGGCGTCGCCCACTCCGTCGTTGTCCGAGGGCGCGCCGGACCAGACGTCGTGCCCGAACGCATCCTCCTCGCCACGACTGCCGCTGGCCGCACCGGCTTCGGTCCGGCGCTGGGAAGCCCGCTCGTTGCTCGCACGTGGCTCTTCGCCGACGGGCGCGCAGACGAGACGACAGCCGACTGGCTCACCATCCTCAACGCATCTGCCGACAGCATCGCCCGCGTCGACGTCGCCGAGCTTGCGCAGGGCCAAGCCGTGCCGATCGACGGGCTCCAACACCTCGAGGTGCCACCAGGAGGGCGCGTCGAGATCGAGCTGGGCACCCGTGTGAACCGGGCGTCGCTCGCGTTCGTCGTCACCTCCGACCTTCCCGTGGTCGCGGAACGTGGCCTGTTCGCGACCACCGGACCAGGCTTGTGCCTCGCCCTCGGGGTACCGCTGCCCGACGGCCTCGAGCGCCCTCTCCGCAACAGCGTTCCTACGACGACGACCTCGGCGCCCGCGACGACCTCGAGCTCCACGACCGCTGTGACGACGACGTCGACATCGACCTCGACGACCACCACCTCCACGTCGACAACGACCACAACATCGACCACGACCACCACGACGCCCCCGCCGAACTGACGCGGAGAGGCGCCCTGGACGCCGGGCGTTCGCCCCCGCGCCGACCCCGCCGGGTTCTTTCGTGAACCGTTGGCGCCGGCGCCCCAGGGCGGGCTGCAACCGTTGATCACCGCTCCTCTCCACCCACGGCCGCGTCGTGACGGTCATCGAGTCGCTCGCCCCTGCCCTACGGTGAAACGACGAGTTCGTCCAGACCGGCAAGGCGATTCAGGAGCGGTGATGGCGAGGCTGATTTACGCGTCGAACATGTCGCTCGACGGGTGCACAGAGGACGAACGTGGCGCCTTCGACTGGGCTCCGCCCGACGACGACGTGTTCGCGTTTATCACCGAGTTCATGCGGTCCGCGGGCACGTACCTCTACGGGCGGCGCATGTACGAGACGATGGCCGTATGGGAGACCGACTCGACCCTGGCCGCCCAGTCGGATCTCACGGCCAACTACGCGAAGGTGTGGCAGGCGGCGGACAAAGTCGTCTTCTCCTCGAGCCTGGCCGCGCCGTCCACCGCGAACACCCGGCTCGAACGTCACTTCGACCCCAGGGCGGTGCACGACCTGAAAGCAGCCGCCAGTAGGGACCTCCTTGTGGGTGGCCCGAGCCTCGCAGCGCAGGCGCTCGTGGCCGGGCTGGTCGACGAGCTCCAACTGTTCGTCTGGCCAGTGGTCCTCGGTGGGCGCAAGCCCGCACTGCCGACCGACATGCGCGCCGAACTCGAGCTCCTCGACAAGCACCGATTCAGCAACGGCGTCGTACAGCTCCGCTACCGCCTTGTGTGACGAGGGAGAGAATCGCCCGCCCGCTGAGACCGAGGCCGGACAACGGCAGCCAACCACTGTCGTGAATCGACGCGGTGGGAGCGTACGACCGCCCCAGAACGAGCGCGTCCCGAAGGCGGCTGCGCGCTGCCCCCGACCGCCGGCTGAGCACCAGTTCGCCACGTTCACGGTTGCGGCCCGCCCGATCGTCAGTCGCTTCTCGAGGCTGTTCACGAGTCTGGAGCGTCGGCTCGCACGAGCCGGGCGCTCAACGATCGGGGGCTGGGCCGCCGGCACGCCGCCTACGTCGTCGTCGCCTTCGTCGCCGGAACTGACGGCGTCACTTTCGTAGTACAGTATTGCCGTGTGGAGATCCACTCGTCCGCTCGCCGCCACGGCATTGCCGACGAAGACATCCTCCACGCCGCCGAACACTCCATGGTCGTCGACGACATTGGTGAGGACCCCGACCGCTGGCTGGTCATCGGCCCGGACCGCGCCGCCAACGTCCTCGAGGTCATCGTGCTCGTCACCCCAGAAGGCGACGAGTTGATCATCCACGCCATGCCCCTGCGGGCTGTCTACCGGAAGCTGCTCGAACCATGACCAAGCGCACCTACGGACACACCAAATCAGGCAAGCCGATCGACGACCACTTCATCGAGAAGCTGGCCGACGAAGCCGAGGCCGGCTACGACGTCGACGAGATCATCGCCCGCCGGGGCAAGCGGGGCCGGCCACGACTCGGCTCGGCACCATCCACGGTCGAGTCTGTTCGTCTCGATCCCGAACTCAAGGAACGACTTGTCCGCCGCGCCGAGGACGAGGGTATCGCTGTCTCGGACGTCATCCGAGAAGCGCTCCGACACCACCTCGAAGCAAGCTGACCACCTGCCCCCGAACATTCACGAGATGACTCGCGATCGGTCCATCGACCGGGTGGACACGATCGAGCGGATCGAGCCGTCACCGGTGATCCTGAAGATCAGCCGCCCGCGGATTGTCCTCCTCTTCCGAGCATCGTCCCGGCTAGAGGTCGAACCTCGCCAACAGATGCCGTTGCGTCGCCGTTGGTCCTCGACGACCAGTTCACGGATCGCGTCGGGAGCCCCGCGGGCCGCCGCACGCGTAGCGTCGCCGTCATGCCTGCCGCGCACTGGTTCTTTCGCTTCATGTACGACCGCGAGAGCGCGGCCTGGGGGCGGCGACGCGACCAGCCGGAGCATCGTGAGCTGGTCGAGCGGACCGCCGATGAGCTCGCGAACGTGGTT
>JBPCON010000060.1:0-120992 GCA_051000215.1 Acidimicrobiales bacterium | reverse complement strand
GCCGACCGCGGGCGCCGCGTTGGGCGCAAGGCCCGCAAAGCGGCGCAACGCTCAGCGCGCGACGCCAGGAAGTCAGCGAAGAAAGCTGCTGGGCAGGCGAGCGAGAAGCTGGAGAACCTGAAGACACGGTCCTGAGCAGGGCTCAATCAGAACTTGCGTCCGCGCGGCCGGCTGAAGTTCGGATGCGTCAACTCCTCGTCAGGACGGGCTGACGCTTGCAGCGAGCTCGTCGTGTGCCATCGACGAGCGACCGGGGATCGCCTGAGCTGTTGCCAGCTCGTGGAGTTGGTCGTCGGTGAGATCGATCGTGTCGGCGAGCATCGGGGCGCCGAGCTCGCCCTTGCGAGCATCGAGCCTCGCGCCGAGCTCGTCACGCGCTTCGGCATCGCTGGCCGAGCGCACCTTCGGGAACATCTCGGCCTCCTCCTCCTTGGCATGGTGCTCGACGTTCTCGATGATCACGGTCATCTTGGCAACCCATGTCTCGGAGCCGGCCTCGAGGGCGCTGACTTCCTCGAGCAGGATCTTGACGACGTGGTGCTCCTCGACACCCTCGTCGACGGTCTCCGCGATCTCCGAGGACAGGTCACGGATCCACGGGTAGAAGATCTCCTCCTCGATGGTCGTGTGGACCTCGAGCTCTGTTGCGATCTCCATGGCTCGCGCACCCATGGCGTCGACGTCGTCAGCCTCGTGAGCGTCCTTGAACCGACTGAACAGGCCTTTGACCCGGTTGTGATCGGCGATCAGCAGCTTCAGAGCATCCATCGCAAGCGCCCTCCTCAGGATTCGGTCGATCCCCTCGGTGTGCCCGCGTCAGAGGACGCTCAAACTCAGCGCTCGAAACGAACCACCACCGACTTCGACGTCGGCGTGCGGCTCCCGTCGGCCACGCTGCCGAGAGGCACGAGCACGTTCGCCTCGGGGAAGTAGGCAGCACACGTCCCTCGCGCTGTCGGGTACGCAACGAGGCGGAACGACTCCGCGCGCCGGTCGATCGCGTCGCTGAACTCGCTGACCACGTCGACTACGTCTCCGTCGGCGAAGCCGAGCAACGCGAGGTCATCTGGGTGCACGAACACGACGCGCCGGCCCTGGCTGATGCCCCGGTAGCGATCGTCGAGGCCGTAGATGGTGGTGTTGAACTGGTCGTGTGATCGCACCGTCTGCAGCAGCAGGCGCCCCGGTGGCACGACGATCGGGACGAAGGGGTTCACCGTGAGGTGCGCTGTGCCGCTGTCGGCGAAGGTGCCGTCGCGTGCGGGATGCGGAAGGCGGAAGCCACCAGGCTCGGTGATGCGCTCGTTGAACCGAGCGAACCCGGGAACAACGCGCTCGATGAGGTCGCGGATGGCGTCGTAGTCGAGCTCGAGCGCCTCCCAGTTGACGCCAACCGACGAACCGAGCACGGCGCGTGCGAGGCCGCAGACGATGGCAACCTCGCTGCGCAGCTCGCCCGAGGCTGGCTCGAGCGAGCCCGTCGAGGCATGCACCATGCTCATCGAGTCCTCGACGGTGACGCGCTGGGCGCGACCTCCGGTCCTGTCGACCTCGGTCCGCCCGAGGCACGGCAGAATGAGCGCTGCCTCGCCGCACTCGACGTGGGCACGGTTGAGCTTGGTCGACACCTGCACGGTGAGCGCGCAGCGCGCCAGGGCTGCGGTGGTGGCGCCGGTGTCGGGAGCTGCGCTGGCGAAGTTGCCGCCCATGCCCATGAAAACGTCGACATCGCCGCGGCTCATGGCGCTGATGGCGGCAACGGTGTCGTATCCGCTTGCACGCGGCGCTCGGAAGGCTGCGGCGCGCTCGAGGGCATCGAGGAACTCAGCCTTGGGCTGCTCGACGATGCCCATCGTGCGATCGCCTTGCACGTTGCTGTGACCCCGAACTGGGCAGACGCCTGCGCCGGGGCTCCCGATGCTCCCGCGCAGGAGCAGGAGGTTCACGATCTCTCGGATCGTCGGCACTGCGGCCTTGTGCTGGGTGAGGCCCATCGACCAGCAGACGATGGTTCGTTGCGACGCGACGACCATGGCAACGGCCTCGTCGAGCTCGAGGATCGACAGCCCTGTGGCCGCCAGCAACGCATGCTCGTCGAGCGTGCGCAGATGAGAGGCCAACTCGTCGAAGCCGTCGCAGTGCTCGTCGATGAACGCGTGATCGAGCGCGTCGGCCTCGAGCAGCCGCCGGTTCAACAGCGTGAAGAGGGCGAGGTCGGTGCCGACCTTCACCTGAAGGAACAGGTCGGCCAACACCGTGCCGCGACCGAGCACGCCGCGGGCGCGCTGGGGGTTCTTGAAGCGCATGAGCCCGGCCTCGGGCAGCGGGTTGACCGCGATGATCCTCGCGCCCCGCCGCTTCGCCTCCTCGAGCGCTGCCAGCATGCGGGGGTGGTTGGTGCCGGGGTTCTGGCCGACGACGAGCAGCAGGTCGGCATCGTGCACGTCTTCGAGCGAGACGGTCCCCTTGCCCAGCCCGATCGTCTCGCCCAGCGCGACGCTGCTCGACTCGTGGCACATGTTCGAGCAGTCGGGCAGGTTGTTCGTTCCCAGCATCCGCACGAAGAGCTGGTAGAGGAACGCTGCCTCGTTGCTCGTGCGGCCCGACGTGTAGAACACGGCGCGGTCGGGATCGCCCGAGGCGCGAAGGGCGTCAGCGACCATCCGGAAAGCGTCGTCCCAGCCGACTGGCCGGTAGTGGGTGTCGCCGCTCGCTCGGTGCATCGGCGTGGTGAGCCGGCCCTGCTGGCCGAGCCAGTGGTCCGAACGGCGACGCAGCTCCTCGATGCTGTGGGCCGCAAAGAACGCCGGGCCGATTCGACGCAGCGTCGCCTCCTCGGCAACGGCCTTGGCGCCGTTCTCGCAGAACTCGAAGTGCGAGGAGTTCGCCGGCTCAGGCCACGCGCAGCCTGGGCAGTCGAACCCGCCCGGCTGGTTGAGCTTCAGCAGCGCCCGGCCCCCGCTGACCAGTCCGGCCTCGTCGCGCACCCGCTTCAAGGAGACAGCGACAGCCCGCACGCCAGCGGCCACTGACTCCGGCGGTCTGACCCGCAAGTCAGCGTCGCCCTTATCGAGTTCGGGAGCCGGCTTGGTCATCTCCTCGCCAGGTTAGGTTCTCGCCTCGTGGCCGAAGTTTCGGGGGACGCGATGCGAGCGGCTTCGCCCGAGCAGGGAACTGTCGCGTTCGTCGCAGCCCAGGGCGACAGGGTGCTGGGGCTCCAAGGCGCGGTGCGCATCGGCTACCGCCGTGAGCTCGACGATCCCGCAGCGCCCGACACTCTCTCCCATGAGCTCGTGGCGCGCTCCTACGAGCCGCAGCGATGGCGCTGAACCAGCCGATCGAGCCGATCACCGCTGACGACGACGCGCTTCGCGCCGCGCTCCGAGAGGCCCATCTCCCCTCGCTGCTGCCTGCTCTCGCGCTCGTGACCGGTGACCTGTCGCTGCTGCCAGCGCACCTGCGGCCCGACACGACCGCGCTGTTCGACCCGAACGCCGGCTTGAGCGAAACCGATCTCGAAGAGGCACGAGAGCTCGCGTTCGCGGCCTTGCGCCGCTTTCGCGACAGCGGCTCACAGCGGGCGCCGAACCCTGCCCCCGACCAGTTGCTGGAGATCATGTCGTTCCTCATCGGCGACACCGATCTGATGGCGCAGTACCAGGCCTTCTTCACCGAAGAGCTCGGGCTCGGCTCCGACGACCCGAGGGTGCCGCGTTGGACGAAGGAGGCCATCGCCCCCGACCGACCGTTCACGGTCGCAGTCATTGGGGCGGGAATGTCGGGCCTGGCCGCGTCGCATCGCCTCCACCAAGCGGGGATCGAGCACGTCGTGTTCGAGAAGAACGCCGACGTCGGGGGCACGTGGCTCGAAAACACCTACCCCGGTTGCCGGGTAGACGTGCCGAGCCACCTGTACAGCTACACGTTCGCGCAGCGAGACGACTGGCCGCAGCTGTTCTCGAAGCAGGCTGCACTGCTCGAGTACTTCCGCGCTGTGGCCGACGACCTCGGGCTGCGTGACGGCATCCGGTTCCGGACCGAGGTGCGCGCTGCGACGTTCGACGAGGCGCGTTGCATCTGGCTGCTCGAGGTGTCGGGCCCATCCGGTGACGAGGTCGTCGAGGCACACGCGATCATCTCCGCGGTCGGCCAGCTCAACCGGCCGAGCGTGCCGGTCATCCCGGGAGCGGACGAGTTCGTCGGGCCGTCGTTCCACTCGGCGCGGTGGGACCACACGGTCGAGCTGCGCCACAAGCGCGTCGCGGTCATCGGGACCGGCGCGAGCGCGGCACAGCTCGTGCCCGAGATCGCAGGCGCGGTGCGCGAGCTCGTCGTCTTCCAACGGACCCCGAACTGGATCGCACCGTCGGACGACTACCACGACGACACGCCCGATGGGCTGCGCTGGCTGATGCGCCACGTGCCCACCTACGCCCACTGGTACCGCTTCTGGTTGTTCTGGCGCACCGCTGACGGGTTGCTGCCAGCAGCAAAGGCTGATCCCGACTGGCAGGGTGATGATCGAGCGGTCGGTGTCATGAACGACGCCGTGCGTCAGTTGCTCGGTTCGTACATCCAGATGCAGCTGCCTGGCGACGCTGCCCTCGTCGAGCGAGTGACACCCCAGTACCCGCCGGCCGCAAAACGGATCGTGCGCGACAGCGGCAAGTGGCTCGGCGCACTCGCGCGCGACAACGTCACGCTCGTCACCGCCCACATCGAAGCAATCACCGCTTCAGGTGTCGTCGCCGGCGGGGTCGAGCACCCGGTCGACGTGATCGTCTACGCCACCGGGTTCCAGGCTTCGCGCTTCCTAACCCCGATGCGCCTGGTCGGCCGCGACGGGCTCGAGCTGCACGAGCACTGGGACGGAGACGCTCGCGCCTACCTGGGCATCACCGTCCCGAGGTTCCCGAACGTGTTCCTGCTCTACGGACCGAACACCAACATCGTGCTCAACGGCAGCATCATCTTCTTCTCCGAGTGCGAGGTCGACTACGTCCTCGGTTGCATCCGCTTGCTGCTCGAACGCGACCACCGTGCGCTCGATTGCCGCGTCGAGGCGCACGACGCGTACAACGTCCGCATCGACGAGGGCAACGCCACGATGGCATGGGGAGTCGCGACGGTGAACAGCTGGTACCGCAACGCCAAAGGACGAGTCAGCCAGAACTGGCCGTTCTCGCTGCTGGAGTACTGGCGCCAGACCCGCCGCCCGGACGCCGACGACTACGAGCTCCTGTAGCGACGGGGGGCTGCCGACCTGCGAGCGTGGAGCATGGCCCGTTCCCGGTACCGATGGATCTTTGCCGTCGGCGTCGCGGTGGCCGTGCTCGCAGCGCCAGGTTGCGGCGGGTCGACACGCTCCTCGCCGACCCCCCTCTCCTCGTCGCAAACAACGACGAGCGCTGCTCCGGCACCGGCCGACGCCGCCGACGCCGCCGAGGCCGGCGTCCGCGGGCTGCTGCTCAAGGCGGGTGAGATCGGGGCGAGCTTCCGCGAGGCCCAACTCAGCGCGCCGACCTCCACGCCCTTGCCCTGCGGCCAGCCCGACCCGCGCACCGTCATCGTCCCGAAGACCGAGGTCGTCAGCCTCGCGAACGATTACCTCGAAGGTGTCGGCGTGGCGGAGAACCTGTCGGTGTTCGCCGACGCCGACGCAGCCCAGCACGTGTTCACGCTGCTGCGCGACGGCTATGGATGCGGGCAGGGATCGGTCGCCGGGGCAGCCGAGGCACCGACCACGGTCAAGCTCTCGACACCCGAAGACGTCACAGCCGACATCGGTGCCCAAGAGGCCTTCACGGTCGACATCGACACCGGCTCGTCGCTCATCACGACGATCGCGGCTCGTGTCGATGAGTATGTCGCCGTCTTCCAGATCGGCAGCAACGGTCGCGCCAGCGCGAACCAGCTGCAACTCGCCAAGTCAGGCGTCGCCAAGATCGTCCGACGCTGACCCACCGCGGCCGCGGGCCGCCCCGGTGCGGTCAGGCGTCGCGGGCGAGGCGGACACCGGTGTAGGGCCAGCGAGCCCCGGGCGGGAAGAAGTTGCGGTAGCTCCGGCGCGCGTGTCCTGGCGGAGTGACGCAGGCGCTGCCGCGCAGCACGTGCTGGTTCACCATGAACTTCCCGTTGTACTCCCCGACCGCGCCGGGGGCCGGCGCGAAGCCGGGGTAGGGGCGGTATGCGCTGTCAGTCCATTGCCACAGCTCGCCGAACCACTGCTCGCGGTCGACCGAGGATGACGCTGGTCGGGGTTGCAGCCGCTCGAGGTCGAGATGTGCCCCCGGTGCGGGCGCGGGCGCAGCGATCTCCCACTCCGCTTCGGACGGGAGTCGAGCGTCGGCCCAGTGCGCGTACGCGTCGGCCTCGTACCAGCTCACGTGGCTCACGGGTTCGTCCTCGGACAGCGCGCGCGAACCGCCAAGCGTGAACGACCACCAGCCGTCGTCGCGTCGCTCCCAGTACAGGGGCGCGTCCCATCCCTGCTCGCCGATCGCCTGCCAGCCATCGGACATCCACAGCTCAGCGCGCTGGTAGCCGCCGTCATCGATGAAGGCCTGCCACTCGCCGCACGTCACCAGCCGATCGGCGATCACGAACGGGCGCAGCACCACCTCGTGGCGTGGTCCTTCGTTGTCGAAAGCGAATCCGCGCTCGTCGTTGCCGAGCTCGACGATCCGGCCGTCGTGCTCGCGCCAGCCGAGCTGTCGCACCGGCGCACCCGGAGGCATCTCGAGCTCGCGGTACGCGGGGCACATCGGGTTGAGCGACAAGACGTGGCGGATGTCCATGAGGAGCAGCTCTTGATGCTGCTGCTCGTGGTGGAGGCCGAGCTCGACGAGGGTCGCGATCTCAGGCGGCGCGCCGCACATGAGGAAGTCGCTCATCTCCCCCTCGACGTGGCCGCGGTAGTCGCCGATTTCCTCCGCGCTCGGCCGAGACAGCAGGCCGCGCTTCGGGCGCGGGTGCCGACCGCCGACGGCCTCGTAGTAGGAGTTGAAGAGGTAGCAGAAGCGTTCGTCGAACACCTCGTACGCGGGAGCGAAGCGCTGCAGGACGAACGTCTCGAAGAACCAGGTCGAGTGCGCCCTGTGCCACTTCGTCGGGCTCACATCGGGCATCGACTGGATCGCCTGATCCTCCGCAGAGAGCGGCGCGGCGAGCACCTCGGTGAGGTCGCGCACCTCGCAGAACGACAGACCGGCCATGTCAGCGCGTTGCCAGCGAGAGGCCGTAGTCGCCGTCGGCGTCAGTCCACCAGCCGGTCGGCGTCAGGCCAGCTGCGGTGAGCTCGGCGCGGACGCCGGCGGGTCGTAGCTTGGCGCTGATCTCGGTGCGCAGGTCTTCGCCGGCCGCGAAGGTGACGTCGATGCCGAGCCCGGCGATGTGCACGACTTGGTCGACCCGCGAGCGCAGCAGCATCTCGATGTGCTCACGCTGGTCGTCGTAGTCGGCGACGTGGTCGAACCGGGCGATGTCGAAGTCGGCGCCGAGCTCGCGGTTGAGCACGCTCAGCACGTTACGGTTGAACGCCGCGGTCACCCCCGCAGCATCGTCGTAAGCGGCGATGAGCCTCCTGCTGTCCTTCACCAGGTCGGTCCCGAGCAGCAGGCTGTCGCCGGGCACCATGAGCGAAGCCAGCTCGACGAGCAACGCCGCCCGCTCATCTGGCTGGAGGTTTCCGATGGTGCCTCCGAGGAAGGCGACGAGCCGCCGACCTCCACCGGGGATGTGGCCGAGGTGACGGTGGAAGTCGCCGACGACGGCGGCGACCTCAACGCCCGGGTACTCCTCGACGATCGTGTTGGCGGCCTCGCGCAAGACCGGCTCGGCGACATCGAAGCCGACGAAGCGTCGCAACGTGCCGGCGTCGCGCAGCGCATCGAGGAGGAGTCGCGTTTTCTCCGAGGTGCCCGAACCCAACTCCACCAGCGTGTTGGCCCCCGTCAGCGCCGCGATCTCCTCAGCGTGCTCGACGAGGATCGCTCGCTCGGTTCGGGTCGGGTAGTACTCGGCGAGCTCGGTGATCTCATCGAAGAGCTCGCACCCGCGCTCGTCGTACAACCACCGCGGCGGCAACTCCTTCGGCGTGCGCGTGAGCCCGGCAAGCACGTCGGCTCGCAGCTCGCGGTCGATGTCGCTCGGTCGGAGGTGCACAGCGATCGTGGGCTGCCCGGTCGTTGTCGTGGTCATCGTGGTCCTCGATCGGCGATGGGGGCCAACACGCGAAACGGCTCGCCGCTGAGGGCGGCGAGCCGGCGTCGAACAAAGCGATGCCACCGCGTCACTCCTGGGTGCCCATGGGACGAACAGCGCGCAACAGCATCGGGAGCGAGCGTACCCAGGAGATGCCGGCCGCAAGACACCAGGGTCGGTGAACAAATGGTGCACTGTTGCGGCGCGACACCTGATCGTCACGACTTCGGCGCAGCTTCGTCACCGCATCGCGGCCGCACCTTCACACCGGCCTGCGATGGTGCTCTCATGCGCCGCCACCACCACGTCGAGGACCAGCCGGCGACCGTCGACCCGCTCGCGGCGGCCGTCTGGCGTCACGGCTTGACCAAGGCCTCAGCCGCACCTGCGCTGGTGATCCACGCACCGCATGCGTCGGAGCTCGCGGCACCCGCGCCGGCGCTCGACGCGCACCGCGACGCCGCATAGGCGCAGCCACCCGCCTCCGCGCGACGATCGGGCGCCGGACCGATCCGGGCACCCGCTACGGCTTGCGCCTCACGCTGTTCGCGTGCTCGTTCGTGCTGGTGGCCGTGCCGTTCTCGGCGCTGGTAGTCCAAGTCCTCGCGAAGGGGCAGCTCACCCGGTTCGACGCACGGGTGGCCAACTGGATGAACGACTGGGTGCACGGCAGGCCGTGGCTGGTTCGCGCCCTCGAGGTCACGAGCGACTTCGGGCGCCCGCTCGTGCTCGCGCTCATCGTCGCGGTCGGGTCGGCCTACGTGTTCTGGCGCGGCCGCAGGAGGCTGGCCGCGTACCTTGTCATCACCGTGAGCAGCGGCGCCCTCGTCAACACCGCGATCAAGGTGGCCGTCAGCCGCCCCCGCCCCGTGGTCGACCATCCGGTTGGCAGCGCGTTCGGGTCGAGCTTTCCTTCGGGACACTCGATGGCATCCACCCTGACCTATGGCGCGCTCCTCCTCGTGTTGCTCCCGGCGCTGCCTCGACCTCGGCGCGCGGCTGTCGTGGCCGCCGTCGCGATGCTCGTCGTCGCCATCGGCACGTCGCGCTTGCTGCTCGGCGTGCACTTCGTGACCGACGTGGTCGGCGGCTTCATCCTCGGGTCGGCGTGGCTCCTCGGTGCCACAGCGGTGTTCCAGATATGGCGTGTCGAGCGTGGGGCGCCCCACGTCGACACCCTCGCCGTTGCTCACGAGGGCGTCGAGCCCGAGGCAGCGCCTGCGCTGCGTGGTGAGCTCGAGGTCGACACCGAAGCTGGCGGGTGACGGCCTTGTCGAAGCAGGTCTCGGGCGTCGATGTCGCGGCCCTCGCAGCATGGATGGACGGTCTCGGCCTCGGCGTCGGACCGCTCACCGAGCTCGAGCTGATCACGGGCGGCACGCAGAACATCCTGCTTCGCTTCCTCCGAGCCGACAGCGCGTACGTGTTGCGTCGCCCCCCGGTGCACAAGCGAGCCAACAGCGACGAGACCATGCGACGCGAGACGAGGGTGCTCGGTGCGCTCGCCGGCTCCGATGTGCCCCACCCGGCGCTGATCGCCGGTTGCGGCGACGAGTCGGTGCTCGGCGCAGCCTTCTACCTGATGGAGCACGTCGAGGGCTTCAACCCCACACTGGGCTTGCCCGAGCCGTTCGCGAGCGACGAGGCGATGCAGGCCGAGATGGGCGTGGCGATGGCCGACGCCATCGCGGCGCTCGGGCGCGTCGACCATGAGGCCGTCGGACTCGGCGACCTCGGCCGGGCGGACGGTTGGCTCGAGCGCCAGGTGCCGCGGTGGCGCGGCCAGCTCGAGTCCTACGGCGATCAGCAGGGCTACGACGGCCCCGACATCCCAGGCGTCGACGACGTCGCGAGCTGGCTCGACGCGAACCGACCCTCCTCGTGGCGTCCCGGACTCATCCACGGCGACTTCCACCTCGCCAACGTGCTCTTCCGCTTCGACGCCCCCCGGCTCGCGGCGATCGTCGACTGGGAGCTGACGACGATCGGCGACCCGCTCCTCGATCTGGGCCACCTCCTCGCCATCTGGCCTTCGCCCGACGATCCGCCCGAGCGCCCGACCACCCTCGACATCCGCGCTCCGGGTCTCACGAGCCCTGAGGCCATCGTCGCCCGCTATGCCGCGGGATCCGACCGCGATCTCACCGCGCTCCCCTGGTACCGCGTGCTCGCCTGCTACCGGCTCGGCATCATCCTCGAGGGCACCAATGCGCGGGCCGCCGCCGGCCGCGCGCCCCAGGAGATCGGCGAGCTCCTCCACGCCATGACCCTCGGCCTTTTCGAGCAAGCGGTCACGCTCATCTCCAGCTGATTGGATGTCGGCACCGGCCGGCGACACAGGGAGCGCAGTGATGGCGTGGGACTTCAGCACCGAACCCGAGTTCCAAGAGCAACTCGACTGGGTCGACAGCTTCCTCACCGATCAGCTCGAGCCCCTCGACCTGATCCTCGGCGACCCCTACGACAAGTCCGACGAACGGGCGCTGGCCCACATCCGTCCCCTGCAGCAGGAGGTCAAAGACCGCGGCTTGTGGGCCTGCCACCTCGGCCCCGAGCTCGGCGGGAGGGGGTACGGCCAAGTGAAGCTGGCCCTCCTCAACGAGTTGCTCGGCCGGTCGCGTTGGGCGCCTTCGATCTTCGGGTGTCAGGCACCCGACTCGGGCAACGCGGAGATCCTCGCCCACTACGGCACCGAGGAGCAGAAGGCGAAGTACCTCCAACCCCTGCTCGACGGGCTGATCTCCTCGGCCTACTCGATGACCGAGCCCCATGCTGGCGCCGACCCGACGCTCTTCACGACCCGAGCCGAGCTCGACGGCGATCAGTGGGTTCTCAACGGGGAGAAGTGGTTCTCCTCCAACGCCCGCTACGCGAGCTTCCTCATCGTGATGGCGGTCACGAACCCCGACGTGAGCGCCTACCAGGGCATGTCGATGTTCATCGTGGCGAGCGACGCGCCAGGCGTGGAGATCGTGCGCAACGTCGGCGTCGGCACCGAGGGGGATGAGCACGCCAGCCACGGCTACATGCGCTACTCCGACGTGCGGGTGCCTGCCGACCACCTGCTCGGCGGCGAGGGTCAGGCGTTCGTCATCGCCCAGACCCGTCTCGGCGGGGGCCGCATCCATCACGCGATGCGCACCATTGCCATGGCGCGCAAGGCCTTCGACATGATGTGCGAACGTGCCATCTCGCGTCAGACGCGCACGGGGCCCCTGGCTTCACTGCAGATGACCCAGGAACGCATCGCCGACTCGTGGATCGAGATCGAGCAGTTCCGCCTGCTCGTCTTGCGCACCGCATGGCTCATCGACGAGCACAACGACTACAAGCGCGTGCGCAAGGACATCTCCGCCGTCAAGGTGGCGATGCCCAAGGTGCTGCATGACGTCGCTCAGCGGGCGCTGCACCTGCACGGAGCGCTGGGTGTGTCGAACGAGATGCCATTCGTGTCGATGATGGTCGCCGCGGAGGCGCTCGCCCTCGCCGACGGTCCGACCGAGGTGCACAAGATCACGCTCGCTCGTCAGCTGCTGAAGCAGTACCAACCGGTCGCAACGCTCTTCCCATCGGGTCATATCCCGACGCGCAAGCAAGCAGCGCGGGCGCGTTTCGCCGCCCTGCTCGAACACGATGTGGCCGAGCACTGACGCGGGCCAACCCGAGAGGGTGAAGACTCAGGCCCATGCAACGCCTGAGCGGACTCGATGCCACGTTCCTCTACATGGAGACGCCAGCGGCGTACATGCACGTTGCCGGGCTCATGGTGCTCGACCCTTCGACGGTGAAAGGCGGGTTCTCCTTCAAGAAGGTGCGCGACTTCTACGGAGAGCGCCTGCACCTCGCTGCGCCCTTCCGCCGCCGGCTCGTCGAGGTCCCGATGGGGTTGCACCACCCGCTCTGGGTCGAAGATCCCGACTTCGACCTCGACTACCACCTCCGCCACATCGCTGTGCCCCCACCCGGCGGCGACC
Source organism: Acidimicrobiales bacterium (assembly GCA_051000215.1). Taxonomy (GTDB): domain Bacteria; phylum Actinomycetota; class Acidimicrobiia; order Acidimicrobiales; family JACDCH01; genus JBPCON01. The sequence goes on along the minus strand of JBPCON010000060.1, from coordinate 108,816 downwards.
GAGAGCTCGCTGAGCTCGCCGCGCACCTCGTTCAGATCCAGCTCGACCGCAGCAGGCCGCTGTGGGAGACCTGGGTCATCGAAGGGCTCGAAGGCGGCAACGTCGGCGTGCTCACGAAGGTGCACCACTCGGCAATCGATGGCGTGTCTGGCAACGAGATCACGGTGGCGATGTTGCAGCTTGGTCCCGACGACTCGGCCGAGCCGCCGGCCGAGGAGTGGGCGGCCGACCGGATACCCGGCGACGCCGAGCTCCTCGGCTTCGCAGCCTCGTCGCTCGCCCGTCAGCCGTTGAGCGCGGCCAAGGCGGTGCGGCGGACGGTCCAGTCAGCGCTGCGGCTGCGCGAGCGCAACCGCCAGCCCGATGTCACGCCCGTCCCTGGTCCGTTCTCCGCGCCGCGCACGTCGTTCAACTTGGCGCTAACGCCTCGCCGCTCCTTCGCCTACACCTCGCTGTCGCTGACCGAGGTGAAGATGATCAAGAACGCGTTCGGAGCCACGGTCAACGACGTCGTGCTCGCGCTGTGCGCCGGCTCGTTGCGCCGCTACCTCGACAGCGTCGGCGAGACACCCGACGGCCCGCTCGTCGCCATGGTGCCGGTGTCGGTTCGCTCCGACGACGAGAAAGGGAGCCACGGCAACCGCGTCTCGCAGATGTTCTGCTCGCTCGCCTCCGACATCGATGACCCGATCGAGCGGCTGGCGGCCATCCACGAGGGCACGAGCGGCGCCAAGGAGCAGCTCAACGCCATCGGGGCGGACACGCTCACCGACTGGATCGAGTTCGCGGCGCCTGCGGTGGCCGGGCGCGCCGCTCGGCTCTACTCACGCACCCGCATCGCCGATCGGCACCGCCCGCTGTTCAACCTCACCATCTCCAACGTGCCCGGTCCTCCGTTCCCGCTCTACTCGGCAGGCGCGCGCCTCGTCGCCCACTACCCGATGGGCCCGATCTTCGACGGAGGCGGGCTCAACATCACGGTGATGAGCTACCTCGATCACCTCGACTTCGGGGTCGTGTCGTGCACCGACCTCATCGAGGATGCGTGGGTGCTGACAGATGGTCTCAACGAGGCGCTCGACGAGCTCCGTGCCCTCGCCGAGAAGCGCTCGTGATCGACGCGCATCTCGGTGCCGGTTGTGGTTTTCCTGTGGTCAGCCGGTGGAGAAGCTGGCCGCTTCTGGGGAGAACGAAGAAAGTCCGGGGATAACCCTGGGGATGTCGCGGTCTGCTCTTGACGCCACGACGTGGGGGGCGCAAGGTCCCGGTACTGCAGCGATGCGGAGCGGTACGAACAACGAGTGACCGGAGGCTTCGGCCGAATGGGAGCTCCACGGGAAGACCGCAACCGGCGCTGTGAGAGGGACGAGGTTCCACCGTCTGCCTGGGAGGAGGGGGAAACCCCGAGGACCAGGTGGGGTGGCCCGATCGCTTCGGCGGGAGGGTCGCAAAAACGGACATCGCCCGCCGAGGCCTTCGGGCTCCGACGGGCGATGTGGGTGATCGGGGACGAGGCTAACGCCTCCCAACGGTCGCTCGGTGGACCTCGAACCGACAAGCGGCCCTGGGCTGCTGAGGAGGCTTCGGCCGAACCAGCGCCCGGGGTCACTTGCTTTTTCCGCCGCGTTCTCGCCGCCACTCCACACGATCGCCACCTGTCAGGTTTGCGCAGTAGGTCCGAAGGGAACCGAAGTGGGGCGGGCGACGACCAGGAGGCAGACGGTGAGCCGGTGGCACTGGAACGTTCGTCCGGAGCCAGAGGCGGTGCGCGACGCCCGCCGCGACGTCGTCGAAGCGGCTCGCAGCGGCGTGGCCGACGATTGTGGTTGGGCGGACTACGACGCGATCGCCCTCGGCACGAGCGAGCTGGTCTCGAACGCGCTGCAGCACGGCGCCTCGCCCATCCAGCTCGCGGTCGACACCGACGGAGGAACGAGGGTGCGCGTCGAGGTGACCGACGCGGACCCGTCCATGCCGGTCGTGCTCGACCAGCCGCGCGACTCCGGTGGGAGAGGCTTGGACATCGTGCGCTCGCTGTCGAGCGCCATGGGCTGGCAGCCGGCTGAGCGCGGCAAGACGGTGTGGTTCGAGGTCTCCCAGGCCGCTGCGCCCTCCCGACGCGACACTGGGCCGCGAGCCACGGGGTAGCCGGTCGACCCGGACCTCGCGGCAAGGAATCGACTCTCGCCAGCCCCCGCCCTCCGACGACACCGTAGCGTCGGGCTCCTGCGAGCGTGTCCCGGCGTTGCGCAAGGGTTGAGAACCGCCGACCGACGTAGTCTCGGAGATTGACGTGGAGGTGGGCTGTGTTCGACATTGAACTGTTCATCGCTGAATGCGAAACGGCACTGGCCGATCCGCAGCCCATGCTTGCGGTCAAGGAGATACTCGACCGGGCAGTGGCTGAATCCGATGCCGTCGCGACTGCGCTGAGCGCGGACGCAGGCGTCGCGATTCTGCATCGCAGTGCCGACCTCACTGTCGCCAGCGTCGTCATCCCGGCTGGGTTGCCACAGTCGCTGCCGCACGACCATCGCATGTGGGCGTTGGTCGGGATATACGCCGGTCAGGAAGACAACCAGTTCTTCCGGCGTGTCACGAGCGGACTGGCCGAAAGCGGTGGTCGCTCGCTGCGCGCATCGGACACCCTTCTCATGGGTGACGACACGATCCACGCGATTCGCAACCCCCTCGATCACAGCGCACTGGCCGCCATCCACGTCTACGGCGGCGACCTCGTCGGAGCCGAGCGCAGCATGTGGACCCAGCCCGGCTACGACGAGCAGCCCTATGACGACACGAAGGTGATCGGTCGCGGCGGCTTCAGGGATGCCCGTTCGTCGGAACCCGCGCCCGTGACGAAGAGCACCGCAGCCAATGCGGCAATCCCAAACGACTTCGACACGGCTCAATCATGACCGACAGCTGTGGGGTGCTCTCCTGCCTCAACCCCGCCTGCGACGGGCGTGGCGGCGTCCGGGGCGCGCCTGCTCAGCCGCGCGGAAGGCACAAGTCGATGACTTGGCCCCAAAACACGACCACGGCGTGAGCGAATCGTTCGGCGGGTCCATCCCGGATGCGATCACCCTCACTCGCCAGGAGGCGGCGACGGTCCTCTTCGCCCTCGACGAGGCCGTCGAGGCGGCGGCTGACGACGATCGACGCCATCGGCTGGAGCAGGCCGCGCAGCTCATCGTCGAGAAGCTGCTCCCAGACCTGCCAGACCTCTGAGCCCACGAAAGGCGTACCCTGATGAAGGTGACTGACCAGCCGCTCCGAGTTCCAGAGGTCGCCCGTCGCCTCGGTCTCGACGGCCCCGTCGTCTACGACCTCATCGCCAGCGGTGAGCTGGTAGCTGGCAAGGGCACGGACGGCCTCGTGTATGTCCGTGAGTCCGCGCTCGAGGAATACCAGCGCCGGCACGCAGCGACCACGCCGTAACGCTGGGGAAGCCCAGGTCGCTATGAGGGCAACGCACGATTGGTGCGCGGGTCCCTGTCCGTCACCCTCGCAGCGATGACGACGACGCAACAGGGCCACGGCCAGACTCGCCTGCGACGCTCCGTTCTTGCGTCGGCTTCATCTCGCTGCCCTCGCTCCTCCCCCTCGTAGTCGCGCGCCGTGGCGCGGCTTCGATCGCCGTCCTCGCGGTCATGACGGCCGTAGCGGTCGCCGCTGGCGTCCTCAGGCGAAGCCTCACGGACCGCTGCTAGGGACGATTGTCCTGGCAACTGGCCGAGGATCCCGACGAGTATCCCGACTGACCTTGTGACCGATCTGTGACCACGAGTATCACCTCGTGCCCTTTCACGCAGAAGCCCCAGGCCGGGACCTCGGGCTTCGGTGGCACCTGTTGGCTCGGGGGGGAGGACTCGAACCCCCAATGACTGGACCAGAACCAGTTGTGTTGCCGATTACACCACCCCCGAAGGTGGAGCAGGCACCCTACCGTTCGGCCCTCGAGGGGCGCACACACATGCGACCGGTCAGGGCCCGAAGTCGACGACGTACCAGCAGTTGCCGTTGCCGTCGGGCCACACGCCGACACCGACCGAGCCGAAGCTGGCGTCGAGGATGTTGGCCCGGTGCGGGGCGGATCCCATCCACCACGCGTCCATCGACCCAACCGAACACGGCTGCCACGTCCCGATGTTCTCCGCAGCGGTCGCGTTGCACGATGCGAAGCCGCCGTTGTGCGAGATCGCCTGCGCGACGCCCATCGACCGGGCCCAGCCTTGGGCGAGGCTGGTGAGACAACCGTTCGTCGAGAGGGCACGGCCGCCGGTGAGCGCCCGTTGCGCGTTCATGAACGCGACGATCTGGCCCGCCGCGCCGGTGTCGAACCCGCTGGGTGGAGGCGCGGTGGGCGCCGGTGGCTGGGTGGCGGGCGGGTCGGTTGGGGCCGGCGCGTTCGCCGGCGGCTCTGCGCTCGGTGTAGGGCGGGTCGTGGCCCCCGGCGGGGCGGGCGCCACCGGCGGCGCCGAGGAACTGGGGCTGGCCGTGGTCGAGGTCGTCGTCGTCGTACTCGATGTCGTTGTCGTCGACGATGTCGACGCGGTCGACGAGCTCGACGGCGCCGCTTGTCGCGCAGAGCCCGTTGCACCTGTCGCCGTGCGCCAACTGGAGCCGCCCCCGCCGCCGCTAAGGACCAAACCGCCGGCGAGGAGCGCCACGATGACCGCCGCAACGAGAAGGCTCCGGCGGCGCTCGAGGAGGCGGGTCACCGGCTCCCGCCTTCGAGCTTGTCCTGCAGCCGATCTGCCTTGTCGTAGCCCGTGATGCGCCCGAGCGCGACGGCGAGCGTCTCGCGGCCCATGGCCTCGATCGAATCGAGGCCGCTCAGGGGGCTGGTGCCCGTTGGCGAGACCAGCGCGTCGAGCCCGACGTCGTCGGCGATGGCGTCGATGCGAAACGCGTGGAAGGGGTCGGAGACGAGCACGACGTGCGTGATGCCTTTCGCTCGAAGGAACCGCGCTGCCGCGGCCAGCTCATCGTAGGAGTTCGTTGACGTCGTCTCGCGCTCGATGGCGGTTCCGGGCACGCCGTGCGCCTCGAGGTAGGTCGCTGACGTCTCTGCCTCGGTGAAGCGGTCGCCGGGCTGGTTGCCGCCGGTGACCACGATGAGCGGCGCGATGCCCCGCTCGTAGAGCGCGACCGTGTGGTCGAGCCGCGCTGACAGAACAGCTGATGGGCGCCCGTCGAACTGCGCGGCTCCGAGGACGATGATCGCCTGCGACTGCCGGGCGTCGTCCTGGCGTGACGCCCACCAGACCTGGGCGAACGTTGCGACGAGGTAGGCGACGATCACGAGCGCGCAAGCGATCGCGACCTTCATGGCCGTACGCAGCCAGCGGCGACGAGGACGCCCCGGTGGCGGGGTCGCGGCACGCTCGAGAACGGCGGTGTCGCTCACGGGGCGAGGCGCGCCCTCGCCGCGCCGAGCCGTGCAAGCGTCGTCGCGCTTCCGAGCGCAGCGAGCGACTCCCAAAGTGGCGGACCGACAGCCCGACCGGTCGTCGCCACCCGGATCGGCGCCTGGGCCTTCGACAGCTGCGGGTTGCCCTCGTCGTTCACCCAGCCGGCAGAGACCACAGCACCGACCACCGCCGCCTCGACGGCGTCGCGATCCCAGGCATCGAGGGCACCAAGGGCTGCGATCGCGGCGTCGAGCAACCGCGCGGCCCGCTCGTCCCTCGTGGCCTTTGCCCATGCCTTCTCATCGACCGTGATGGCGTCGAGGTAGAGGAAGTCGACATACGTGTCGACTTCGCGCAGCGTCTTGACGCGCTCCTGCACGAGCGGGGCGATCGCCGTGAGAGCAGCCCTGGGCCCAGGGCCCGGGGGCAGGTGCTCGATGGCCCGTGCCGTGAAGTCCTCGACGCTCAAGCGTCGTATCCATTCGCCGTCGATGTGATCGAGCTTCTTGCGGTCGAAGTACGCGGGCGACGGGCTCACGTCCTCGAGGCGGAAGAGCTGGACGATCTCCTCGATCGGTCGCACCTCCACCTCGTCCGGGGGACCCCAACCGAGCAGCGAAAGGTAGTTGAGCATGGCCTCGGGCAGATAGCCGGCCAACTTGAACTCGGCGACGGAGACGTCGTCGCGACGCTTCGAGAGCTTCTTGCGCTGCTCGTTGACCAGCAGCGGCAGGTGCGCGAACGTCAGCGGCTCGTCCACACCGAGCGCGGCTCGCATGAGCAGGTACTTCGGTGTGCCGTTGACGTGGTCCTCGCCGCGGATGACGTGGGTGATCCCCATGTCGACGTCGTCAGCGACGTTGGCCAACAAGAACATCGGTTGCCCGTTCGAGCGGACGAGCACGAAGTCCTCGAGGTTGGCGTGCTCGAAGCTGACCTTGCCGCGGATGAGGTCGTCCCAAGCTGTGACCCCTTCATGGGGCGTGCGGAAGCGCAGCGCGTGTCCCGGCGCGGCACCCAACCCGAGAGCCCGGCAGTGCCCGTCGTAGCCCGGCTTCGCGCCCGGCGCCTTCGAGCGCGCTTGCACCTGCTCCGGCGAGCACGCACACCAATAGGCGTGGCCGCTGGCGAGGAGCTGACCGGCCAGCTCGACGTGGCGAGCCGTGTTGTCGCTCTGGTGCACCGGCTCGCCGTCCCAATCGAGACCGAGCCAGCGCAGCATCTCGAGGATGTCGTCGGTGAGCTCGGGCCGGTTGCGCTCGGCGTCCGTGTCCTCGATGCGCACGAGGAGCTGGCCCGCCGTCCGGCGGGCGAACATCCAGTTGAACAGCGCAGACTGAGCCGAGCCCACGTGCAAGAAGCCCGTGGGCGACGGCGCAAAGCGGCACCGCGTCGACGAGGTCACCATCGGAGGGTACCGCCCGGGTCGCTGACCCCTCCTGCAGTCAAACGGACGGCGGCGGCGCCTCAACGAGCAGCGACCGCCAGCTCGTCGCGTGCTGCTCGGCGACTTGTTGCGGCGTGAGGCGAAGCGTCGCGTCGGGGACGCTGTCCGCGATGCGACGCAGCGCGTCGTAGTGGTGGGCATGCGCAACACCTGCGAACACCTTCGTGCGCAGCCCGACCAGCTCGCCCGCTGCGTGGTCATCGAGGAAGCCCCACACGGTGTAGGCAACGCTCACATCGTGCATCACCGGTGCGCGGCCGAAGAGCGAAGCCCTTTTCAGCGCTACGGTGACTGCGCCGGCGGCGACGTCGTCGCGGTGCTCATCGCTGGCGAGGTGCAGGACCCCGTCGAAGCGTCGCACCAGGCCGAGCACGTAGCCCTGGTCGGGGCCCTGGTTGCCGTACGCGTCACCGTGGGGCTGCCCAGCGCCACCGAGATCGCCGGGGCGCTCCGCCCGCCAGCTGTCCGGGCGCCGGGGTGGGGAGGCGTAGGCGCGAACACCCTCGGTCGGCTTGATCGGAACGAACTCCGGAGCTGCCATCGATGCAACCTAACGCTGCGCTTTCACCAAGCCGAAGGTGAGGCTGTCGACGAGGGCACGCCAGCTCGCTTCGATGATGTTCTCGCTCACACCCACCGTCGACCAAGCGCGTTCGCCGTCTGTCGAGTCGATGAGCACACGGGTAACGGCCTGGGTGCCGGTCGAGGTGTCGAGCACGCGCACGCGGTAGTCGACGAGGTGGATGTGCTCGAGCGCGGGAAAGCGGGCGCCGAGCGCAGCCCTGAGCGCAGCATCGAGGGCGTTGACGGGCCCATTGCCCTCCCCGACGGCGACCAGGCGCTCGTCGTTCACCCAGATCTTGACCGTCGCCTCGTTCATGAGGTCGACACCGTCGCCGGGCCACGCCGTGCCTTCGCGATGGTAGGAGGTCACCCGGTACGTCTCGACACGGAAAAAGGGCTCGAGCGTGCCGGCGGCGCGGCGCATGAGCAGCTCGAGCGACGCGTCCGCGGCTTCGAAGACGTAGCCCTCCGACTCGAGCTCCTTGAGCTGCTTCGTCAGCGTCGTGGCCGCGGCGCCGTCGAGCTCGACGCCGAACTCCGAAGCCTTCATGCCGAGACCGGCTCTTCCCCCGAGGTCTGAGACGAGGATGCGGGTCGAGTTGCCGACCGACGACGGGTCGACGTGCTCGTAGGTCGCGCTCCCGGCCTTGGCAAGCGCCGAGGAGTGCAACCCACCTTTGTGGGCGAACGCCGATGCGCCGACGTAGGGGTCGGCCGAGTGTGGCGGCAGGTTGACCAGTTCGGCAACGTGCCTGCTCACCGCGGTGAGCCGGTCGATGTTGCCGGGCGGGAGGCAGCGCACGCCGAGCTTCAGCTCGAGGTTCGGGATGCACGTCATCAAGTTGGCGTTGCCGGTGCGCTCGCCGTAGCCGTTCACCGTGCCCTGCAGCTGCGTCGCGCCGCCGAGCACAGCCGCGACCGAGTTGGCCACCGCGCACCCCGAGTCGTTCTGGGTGTGGATGCCGAGCGCGACATCGCCACCGAAGTGCGCTTTGACGTCACCGACGATGCGCTGCACCTCGTGGGGCAGCGAGCCGCCGTTGGTGTCGCACAGCACCAGCACGGAGGCGCCGCCCATGGCTGCTGCTTCGAGCACGCGCAGCGCGAACTCGGGGTTGGCCTTGTAGCCGTCGAAGAAGTGCTCGGCGTCGAAGAACACGTTGCGACCCTCACCGGTGAGCCATCGAACGGATTCGCCGACCATCGCCTCGCCCTCGTCGAGCGTCGTCTCGAGGGCCTCGGTGACGTGGAAGTCCCATGCCTTACCGACGATGCAGAGCGTGCCGGCCCCCGACTCGACGAGCGCGCGCAGGGTCGGGTCGTCGTCGACCTTGCCAGCGGGGCGGCGAGTCGAACCGAACGCGACGAGCGTCGCGAAGCTGAGCTCGAGCTCGCCGCTGACGGCACGACGGAAGAACTCTTCGTCCTTCGGGTTGGCTTGCGGGTACCCGCCCTCGATCCACGCGACCCCGAGCCAGTCGAGCTGCTCCGCGATACGCAGCTTGTCCTCGACCGAGAGCGAGATGCCTTCGAACTGCGCGCCGTCGCGCAAGGTCGTGTCGAAGACGTCGATCGATTCGGGCAGTGTCCCGGTGGGCCCTACCTCAGCGGACATGCTCGACCCAGTCCTTGTACTTGTCGACCTCGCCGCGCACCGTGCGGGCGTATTCCTCCCCGATGGCCGAGGTGATCGGCCCGGGACACGGGATGACGCGGTCATCGACCGAGCTCACCGCCGAGACCTCGGCCGCGGTGCCGCACACGAACATCTCGTCCGCGGTGTAGAGGTCGCTGCGAGCGAGGTCGCCCTCGACCATGTCGTAACCGAGGTCGCGCCCGATCGTCATCACCGTGTCCTGGGTGATGCCCTCGAGCGCCCCAGCTGTCACCGGCGGCGTGATGACCTTGTCGCGGCGGGAGACGAAGATGTTCTCGCCTGTGCACTCCGACACCAGCCCGCCTGGCGCGAGGATGATCGCCTCGTCGTAGCCGGCCTTGAGCGCCTCCACCTTGGCCAGCGAGGAGTTCACGTAGTTGCCCGTCGTCTTCGCAGCGGGGGGCATCGAGTTGTGGCCGTGGCGGGTCCACGAGCTGATCTTCATGCGCACACCCTTCGACAGCGCGTCGTCGCCGAGATAGGCGCCCCACGGCCAGCAGGCGATGGCGACGTCGACCGAGCACGGCAGGGTGTTGAGGCCCATCTCCCCATAGCCGTAGTACGCGATCGGGCGGATGTAGCACGACGGCAGACCCGTCGAGGCGACCGTCTCCTTGGTGGCCTGAATCAGCTCGTCGGGGGTGTACGGGAGATCCATCATCAGGATCTGCGCTGAGGTGAAGAGGCGCTCGATGTGCTGGGTGAGCCGGAACACAGCGGGACCTCGTGAGGTCTCGTACGCCCGGATTCCCTCGAACACACCCATGCCGTAGTGCAAGGAGTGCGTGAGCACGTGGATGCGAGCCTCGTCCCATGGGATGAGCTCGCCGTTGAGCCAGATCTTCTCGGTTGGGGTGATGGGCACGTCAGGACCTCTCTCTTTCAGACTCGCGACGCGATCGCGTCGCCGATCTCGGATGTGGAACCGGCAAGCGCCGAGGGGTCGGCGCACGCCTTGCGGATGCGGGCGGCGGCGTCGGCCTCGCCCAGAAGCTCGAGCATCATCGCGGCAGAGAGCACCGCGGCGGTTGGGTTGGCCTTCTGTTGCCCTGCGATGTCGGGGGCCGAGCCGTGCACCGGCTCGAACATGGAAGGCGAGGTGCGCTCGGGGTTCAGGTTGGCGCTCGCCGCGAACCCGATCCCCCCGGATACCGCGCCGGCGAGGTCGGTGAGGATGTCGCCGAACAAGTTGTCGGTCACCACCACGTCGTACTGCTCGGGCGACTGCACGAAGTAGATGCACGCGGCATCGACGTGGTTGTAGCCCGTGGTCACGTCGGGGAACTCGGCTGCGACGGCATCGAAGGTGCGCTGCCACAAATCGCCGGCGAAGCTCAACACGTTCGTCTTGTGCACCAGCGTCAGGTGTCTGCGGGCACGGCCGCGTGCCAGCTCGAACGCGTAGCGCACGCAACGCTCCACGCCGTGGCGGGTGTTGACCGAGCCCTGCGTCGCGATCTCCTGCCTCGTGCCCTTGCGCAGAAAGCCACCTTCGCCCGCGTAGGCCCCTTCGGTGTTCTCGCGGATCACGACGCAGTCGATCCCGCTCCGCTCGTAGAGAAACGGCCGCTTGTTGATGTACTGATCGAGCTCGAAACGCATCTTGAGCAGCAGACCACGCTCGATCACACCGGGAGGGACTCCGGGCGTGCCCACCGCGCCGAGGTAGAGGGCATCGAGGCCTCGCCACTCCGCGAGGATCTCGTCGGGCAGGACCGTGCCGTCGCGCAGGTAGCGCTCGCCCCCGAGGTCGTAGTCGACGGTCTCGAGCTCGACACCGGCGGCGCGCACGACCTTGAGACCCTCGGCGATGACCTCCGGGCCTATGCCGTCACCACCGATGACGCCGATCTTGTGAGGCACTGCATGCTCCTGAGCTGGTGAGAGGGGGCCGAAAACTGAAGGACCGCCCACCGAGGTGGACGGTCGAGAAGCGCACGCGGGTGTCGCGTGCGCTACTGGATGATGATTACGGTGACGCGGGGCCCGGGCATCGCAACCCAGTGTCGCGGCGAAGCTCCTCTCTCGTCAACCGTTCTCGGGTCGAGCGCTCCCCCGTTCGAGCGATGTCTACGATGCGCCGATGGTCGAGTCCCAGCACCTCTCACGCGGCGCGTTCGATCGGCTCAAGGCCGAGCTCGTCGATCTCACGACGCGCGGCCGCATCGAGATCGCACGCAAGATCGAGACTGCTCGAGAGATGGGCGATCTTTCCGAGAACGGCGACTACCACGCGGCGAAGGAGGAGCAGGGGAAGATGGAGGGTCGGATTCGCCACCTCGAGGCGCTGATCCAGAACGCCGAGATCGTCGAGGAGATCTCCCGCGATGTCGTGCAGGCCGGTTCGGTCGTGACGATCCGCTACGCGGGCGACGACGACACCGAGCGTTACCTGATCGGATCGATCGAGGAGAAGCGAGATGGGCTCGACATCATGTCGCCCGGCTCCCCGCTCGGCGCGGCGTTGCTCGGCACCAAAGCCGGCGCCAGCGTGTCGTTCGAAGCACCGAACGGGCGTCAGCTCCAGGTCGAGATCGTCGCCATCGAGGTCTGAGCGCGCAGCGCGTTCTAGCGCAGGCCTGCGGCGCGCTCGACCATGGCCGCCGCACGGCGCACCGCCTCGCCGTAGCGCAGCGACGGTCGCTTGGTCGTGCGCTCGATGGGCCCCGAGACGCTGACCGCAGCAAGGATCTCCCCCCCGCTCGCACGTACCGGCGCGCTCACCGACGCAACCCCTGCCTCGCGCTCACCGACGCTCTCGACGACGTCTCCCCCAGCGCCACGCAGCACCTTGCCAGCCGAGCCGAGCCCGAGGGGAAGGGCGGCGCCGACGGCGACGATCGTGCGCAAGCCATGGGGTGACTCGAGCGACTCGACGCAAACACGCCGATCACCGTCGCGCACGTACAGTTGCACGCTCTCCTGCGTCTCGGCGCGCAACCACTCGAGGGCTGGGCGCGCCACCTCGCCGAGGGGGAACGAGTCGAGCGCAGCGCGCCCGAGAGCGGTGAGGCCCAACCCCAGCGCGAAGCGGCCGTCGGCATCGCGCCGGGCGAGGTCGTGCGCTTCGAGGGCGACGGCCAAGCGGTGCGCCGTCGCCCGGGGCAGCCCGGTGGCGCGCTGGAGCTCGCCGAGGGTGCGCGGCCCGTTGGTGAGGGCGCCGAGCACGCGCACCGCCTTGTCGAGGACGCCGACCCCGCTTAGAGTGTGTTCCACACCCCGAGAGTATGATCTCAACATCTGAGATGTCCAGCCATGAGATATCAAGCATCGAGCCCGGCAGGAGCCCGCATGGTCGAACCCCGCACGCTGAGCCAGAAGGTCTGGGACGCCCACGTGGTACGCCGCGGCGCCGACGAGCCCGACCTCCTCTACATCGATCTCCATCTCGTCCACGAGGTCACGAGCCCGCAGGCGTTCGACGGGCTGCGCATCGGAGGTCGCACCGTCCGACGCCCCGAGCTCACCGTTTGCACGGAGGACCACAACGTCCCGACCGAGAACACGGACCAGCCCATCGCCGACCCCGTCAGCAAGGAACAGATCGAGACGCTCCGGCGCAACGCTGCGGAGTTCGGTCTGGTCAACTTCCCGATGGGTGATCCCGGCCAGGGCATCGTGCACGTCATCGGGCCGGAGCAGGGTCGCACGCTGCCCGGCATGACGATCGTGTGCGGTGACAGCCACACCTCCACGCACGGCGCGTTCGGCGCGCTCGCCTTCGGGATCGGCACGAGCGAGGTCGAGCACGTGCTCGCGACACAGACGCTCCCCCAAGCCGGGGCCAAGACCATGGCCGTCAACATCGAAGGCGACCTGCCGGCGGGCTCATCGGCGAAGGACGTCATCCTCGCCGTGCTGGGCGTCGTCGGCACAGGGGGCGGGATCGGCCACATCGCCGAGTACCGCGGCTCGACCATCCGCGCGCTCTCCATGGAGGGGCGCATGACGGTGTGCAACATGTCGATCGAGCTCGGTGCCAAAGCCGGCATGATCGCGCCCGACGAGACCACCTTCGCCTACCTCGACGGGCGCGGCCACGCGCCGAAGGGTGCCGACTGGGACGAAGCGGTGCAGGCCTGGCGCTCCCTCGCCACCGACACAGGCGCGATGTTCGACAAGGAGATCACCCTTGACGCAGCAGGCATCCTCCCGCACGTCTCCTGGGGCACGAACCCGGGCCAGGTAGCCATGATCACCGACACGGTGCCGAGCCCGGGCTCCTTCGACGACCCCGCCGAGCGCAATGCCGCGGAGCGCGCCCTCGAGTACATGGGCCTCGCCGCGGGAACGCCGATAAGAGACGTGGCCGTCGACACCGTGTTCATCGGCTCGTGCACGAACAGCCGCATCGAGGATCTGCGCGCGGCGGCCGATGTGGCGAGGGGGCACCGAGTCGCGTCAGGGCTGAGGACTCTTGTCGTACCAGGGTCGTGGGCCGTGAAAGCCCAAGCGGAAGCCGAAGGGCTCGACGAGGTCTTTCGCGACGCGGGGTTCGACTGGCGCGACCCGGGCTGCTCGATGTGCCTCGCGATGAACCCGGACAAGCTCGCTGTCGGCGAGCGATGCGCATCGACCTCGAACCGCAACTTCGAGGGCCGCCAAGGTCGGGGCGGTCGGACGCACCTCGTCTCGCCTGCTGTTGCGGCCGCCACCGCCATCGCCGGGCACTTCGCCACACCCGACGACCTCACCCCGAGGAGCGCAGCCTGATGCAAGCGGTTCGCATCGTGCAGGGCACGGCTGTGCCGCTCGACCGCTCCGACGTCGACACCGACCAGATCATCCCGAGCGACTGGCTCAAACAGGTCAGCCGCACGGGCTTCGAGAAGGGTCTGTTCTCCGAGTGGCGCGACGACCCTGCGTTCGTGCTCAACCAGGAGCAGTACGCCGGAGCGACCATCCTCGTCGCCGGCCCCAACTTCGGGACGGGCTCATCGCGCGAACACGCGGTGTGGGCCATCCAGCAACACGGCTTCAGGGCGGTCATCTCGCCGCGGTTCGGTGACATCTTTCGCAACAACTCGACGAAGAACGGCCTGGTCCCGGTCGAGGTCGCGCCCGAGGACGGCGAGCGACTGTTGCGCGCGATCGAGGATGACCCGGGCCTCGAGCTCGTGGTCGACGTCGAGCGTCGCACGCTCGAGGCGCAAGCACTCGGTCTCCTCGTCGAGTTCCCCCTCGACGAATCCGTTCGCCATCGCTTCCTCCAGGGCCTCGACGACATCGGCATCACCTTGCGCACGGCCGAAGACATCGCGGCGTTCGAGGCCACCCGTCCGGCGTGGCTCCCGGTCGCCTGAACGACGACTTATTCAGAGCCAGGCGGCGAAGAAGTCGGTGAGATCGACGCCGGAGACCTGTTGCGCCTCCGCCTCGAAATCCGCGATCGAAGCGTTGGCGCCCCGGTAGCGCGTCGCGTAGCTCGAGAGCACGCGGAAGAACGCATCGTCGCCGAGCGTCTCGCGCAACGCCTGAAGCGCGAGCGCGCCCTTCTGATACACGGCCGGGGCGAACAGCTGCTCCAAACCGGGGTCGCTCAAGTTGACGTCGAGGCCCGAGCGTGATGAGACGTCTGCTGCGATCGCCGCCGCGGTCGTCGCGTGGGCGTGCTCGGACCACAGCCACTCGGCGTAGGTTGCGAACCCCTCGTTCAACCAGATGTCGCGCCATGACGCCACAGACACCGAATCACCGAACCATTGGTGTGCCAACTCGTGCGCGATCGTCGACTCGGCGCGTCCGGTGCCGTCGATGCTGCGCTCGTCGAACAGCGACAACGTCTGCGTCTCGATCGCCAAACCGCCTAGGTCTGGCGCGAGCACCGCGCCGTAGGCGTCGAAGGGGTACGGCCCGAAGATCGTCGAGAAGAATCCCAACATCTCGGCCTGGGGCGCGAAGTCCTGCACCGCTGCGTCGGTCATGCCTTCGGGGATCGCGTTGCGGATCGTGATCCCGCGAGGCCCGGGCTCGCTCGTGAAGCGCAGCTGGTCGATCACCACGGTGGCGAGGTAGGTCGCCATGGGCGCAGCTTGCTCGTAGGTCCAACGCACCCCGCCCTCGACCTCGTCGCGTCCGGTGAGGTTGCCGTTGGCTGCAACCTCGAGATCGGCGGGGACGGTGACGTGCATCGTGAACGTGGCCTTGTCGCGCGGGTGGTCGTTGGCCGGAAGCCACGTCGAGGCGCAGTCGGGCTCGCTCAGCACGTAGCTTCCGCCGTCGCGTGCCACCCATCCACACGGCAGCCCGATGCCGGGGATCGTCCTGGGCTCCGGCCGACCGCCATACGCGACGACGGTGGTGAAGGTCGTACCGGCGAGCACGATCGCTGGCGGCCGCACGACGAGCTCGTCGCCGTTGCGCGCGGACGACGCGGCGCGACCGTCGACGCGCACGGCATGCACGACGAGCCCGCTGAGGTCGAAGTTGAACGACGACAACGACTGCGTCGCGGTCGCGACGATCGTCGTCGTGGCATCGATGACACCCGAGCTCGGCTCGACTCGGATGTCGACGTCGTAATGCGAGACGTCGTATCCACCGTTGCCCAGCAACGCGAAGTACGGATCGCCGATGCCCGCTGCGCCCGGTTGGGGTTCGACGACCGACGAGATGGTGGCGGTGCCCGACGAGGACAAGACGCCCGACGAGGTCGTATCGCTCGTGGAGGGAGCCGACGACGAGCACGCCGCGGCCAGCACCGCGACGAGCACTGCGGCGACGGCCCTGCGCGTCAATGTCCCCGGAGACGGTTGGCTGCCCCTATCACTGCCTTGAGGCTTGCCGTCAGGATGCTCTCGTCAAGACCGACGCCCCAGCGGATGAGTCCCTCAGGCGATTGGGCCTCCACGTAGGCGACGGCGGTCGCGTCGGAGCCGGCCGATACCGCGTGCTCGGCGTAGTCGACGACCTCGATGTCGATGCCGAGCTCGCGGCGAAGCGCGTGGACGAGCGCGGCGATGGGCCCGTTCCCCTCCCCCGCCACCGTGCGGTGCTCGCCGTCGACGACGAGTTGTGCCGTCACCGTCGCCCCCCCGCTCGACTGCGTCGAGGTCTCGTGGCTGAGCAGCTGCAAGCGCGGCTCGTCGGGGAGATACTCGGCGCCGAACGTGTCCCACATCGCCCCGGGCGCGATCTCGGTGCCGGTGTCCTCGCTGATGTGTTGGATCGTCTTCGAGAACTCGATCTGCAGCCGGCGCGGCAGGTCGAGTCCGTGCTCAGCCTTCATGATGTACGCGACGCCTCCCTTCCCCGACTGGCTGTTGACGCGGATGACCGCCTCGTAGGTCCGGCCCACGTGCTTCGGGTCGATCGGGAGATAAGGGACGCCCCACTCCTCGTAGTCGTCGGGCAGGGCCTCGAAGCCCTTCTTGATGGCGTCTTGGTGGCTACCGGAGAACGCGGTGTAGACGAGGTCACCGACGTAGGGATGGCGCGGGTGCACGGGCAAGCGGTTGCAGTACTCCGCCGTGCGGCGCAGCGCGTCGATGTCGCTGATGTCGAGCTCGGGGTCGACGCCTTGGCTGAACAGGTTCATGGCCAGCGTCACCACGTCGACGTTGCCTGTGCGCTCGCCGTTGCCGAAGAGGGTGCCTTCGACCCGGTCGGCGCCGGCCATCACCCCCATTTCCGCAGCGGCAACGGCGCAGCCGCGGTCGTTGTGTGGGTGCAGGCTCAGGATCACCTCGTCGCGGCTGCGGATGTGGCGATGGAACCACTCGATGACGTCGCCGTAGACGTTGGGCGTGTACATCTCCACGGTCGCGGGGAGGTTGAAAATGATCTTCTCGTCGCCCGGCTCGATGGCCTCCATGACCGCTTCGCAGATCTCGATCGCGTAGTCGATCTCGGTGCCGGTGAAGCTCTCCGGGCTGTACTCGTAGCGGACGTTGGTGCCGGGGAGGGTCTCTTCGAGCTTGCGGCTCAGCTTGGCCGCATCGACGGCGATCTGGGTGACCCCAGCTTGATCTAGGCCGAACACGACCCGCCGCTGCAGGATGGACGTCGAGTTGTAGAAGTGCACGATGGCGTTGTTTGCGCCACGCAGGGACTCATAGGTCCGCTCGATCAGCTCGGGGCGGCACTGGGTCAGGACCTGGATCGTCACGTCGTCGGGTACGAGGTCGTCTTCGACCAGTTGGCGCACGAAGTCGAAGTCGGGCTGGCTCGCCGAGGGGAAGCCGACCTCGATCTCCTTGAAGCCCATCTGCACGACGGCGTGGAACATGCGCAGCTTGCGCGTCGAGTCCATCGGGTCGATGAGCGCCTGGTTGCCGTCGCGCAGATCGACCGAGCACCACAGCGGCGCCTTGTCGATCTGGACGTTCGGCCACGTGCGATCGCGAAGCGCGAGGGGTAGCGGACGAAACGCCTTGTACCTGTCGAAGGGCATCGCCTTGGCTGTGACGTTGTCGGGGGGCATCGCGCTCTCGCTTCTCTCGTGTCAGATGCTGGTCGAAAACGGAAAAACCCCCTGCTCGTGCAGGGGGTCAGCGGCAAGCGCGGGGAGCGCGTGCCGCTACAGAAGGAGGAGGACCGGGGTCGGGGTGATCATGCAACGGTCAGGTTGGCAGCACTGCGCCCCGTCGTCAAGGTAGGTTCGCGCCGTGATCCGTCGCTCGTTTCGCATCGGGCTGTGGCTCGGCGTGCTCGGTGGGCTCGGGTATGCCGTACTTCGGCTGACCCAGGGGAAGAAGCCTCAACCGGCGCCCCCTCAACCAGGCTCGTCCCAACCGTGGCAGCGGCTCGAGGTTGCGGACAAGCTCGCGCCGGCTGCGGCTGCCGTCGCACCGCTCGTTGCGCCCCAACCTGCAGCGGTCGTCGACCCCAGACCACCGCCGCCGGTACGCAAGGCTCCGGCCAAGAAGGCCGCCGCCCCGAAGAAGGCCCTCGCCCCCTGGGTCGACCCGAAGGGCGACATCTGCCCGAAGTCGCACCCGGTCAAGGCCAAGCTCAGCAGCGGCATCTTCCAAGTGGTGGGCAACTTCGCCTACGACCGCACGAAGCCCGATCGCTGCTACAAGGACGAGGCTGCTGCGCTGAACGACGGCCTCCGCGCGGCGAAGCGCTAATCGGTCGCGATCGCAGTCACCGAGAGGATCCCGTCGGCCGCTGCGATCTCGGCGACGACGTCGTCGGGGATGGGTGACGACGTCACGACCACCTGCAACGAAGCACGCCCCTCGGCTTTGCCGACGCCCATGTCGTCGATGTTGATACCAGCTCGCGCCAGCGCGCCGGTGCTCAACGCGATCATCCCGGGTGTGTCGTCGTTTCGCACGACGAGCATGTTGCGCGCCGGGGGGAGATCGACCGCGTGGCCGTCGATCTGCACGATCCGCGGCTCACCCTTCATGCCCGACAGCGTTCCGGAGATCGAGTGGTCGCCGCCGCGCACCGTTACGAGGTTCACGTAGTCGGTGGCCGTCGAGGACGCTGTGCTCTGCACCTCGACGCCGCGCTCCGCTGCGATCTGCGGCGCGTTGACGTACGAGACGGGCTCCTCCGACACGCCGCCGAAGACACCTTTCAGCACCGACAGGGTGAGTATGCGCGTGTCGTAGTCGGCGAGCTGGCCCTCGACCCCGATCTCGAGCGTCGCAGCCGTTCCGCCGTTGAGGGCGACGTAGATCCGCCCGAGGCGCTCGGCGAGAGGCAGGAACGGTCGCACGGTCTCCGATGCCTCGGCTGCGGAGACGTTCACCGCGAAGGGCACGAACTCCCCGGCGAGGGCGAGCTGCACCATGTCCGCGATCGTGTCGCCTGCCTTGTCCTGAGCTTCGCGCGTCGAAGCTCCGAGATGGGGCGTGACGACCACCTCGGGCAGCGAGAACAGGGGCGAGTCCGTCGTCGGCTCCTCGGCGAACACGTCGAGGGCAGCACCGCCGACCTGGCCGGCGCGGATGGCCTCGGCGAGCGCACCCTCGTCGACGATGCCGCCGCGCGCGACGTTGACGATGCGAATGCCCGGCTTGGCCTTGGCCAGGAGATCTTTGCCGATGAGCCCGATCGTGTCCTTCGTCTTGGCGACGTGGATCGTCACGAAGTCCGCGAGCTCGACCAGCCGCTCGAGCTCGACGAGCTCCACCGAGAGCTGCCGCGCACGCTCGGGCGAGACGAAGGGGTCGTAGGCAACGAGCTTCATGCCGAAACCGAGCGCCCGCTGCGCGACGAGCTTGCCGATGCGCCCGAGCCCGATGATGCCGAGCGTCTTGTCTGCGAGCTCGACGCCCTCCCATCGCGAGCGCTCCCAGCGTCCCTGCACCAGCGCAGCGTGCGCCTGAGGCACGTTGCGGGCGCCTGCGAGGAGCAACGCCATGGTGTGCTCGGCCGCAGAGAGGATGTTCGACTGGGGCGCGTTGACGACCATCACGCCGCGCTTCGTCGCGTGCTCGACGTCGACGTTGTCGAGGCCGATGCCGGCGCGGCCGACCACGATCATCTCGGTGGCAGCATCGAGGACCTCGGCGACCACGTTCGTGGCCGAGCGGATGATCAGGGCGTGAGCTCCCGGCACGGCTGCGAGCAGCTCCTCTGCTGACAGACCGAGGCGGACGTCGACGTCGTGGCCAGCCTGGCGAAGCCGGTCGAGACCACCTTCGGCGATCTCCTCGGTGACGAGCACTCGTGCCATCCGGTTCAGCCGCTCACGAGGTCGGCGATGCGACGCAAGCCTTCGCCGAGATCATCGTCTCCGAGCGCGAACGACAGCCGGGCGTACCCCGGCGCGCCAAAGGCCTCGCCCGGCACGATCGCCACCTTCGCCTCTTCGAGGAAGATCTCGGCGAGCTCAGCGCTCGACTGCGCGGTGCGCCCTCTGATCGGGCGCCCGTACAGCCCGGTCATGTTGGGGAACGCGTAGAACGCCCCCTCGGGCTCGGTGCACGTCACGCCGTCTATTCCGTCGAGCAGTTCGTGGGCGAGCTTCGAGCGTCGCTCGAAAGCGGCGCGCATCTCGGCCACCGCATCGAGCGGTCCGCTGACGGCGGCGAGCGCTGCGCGCTGGGAGATGTTGCCGACGTTCGACGTCGAGTGCGACTGCAGGTTCGTCGCAGCCTTCACGACGTCGCTGGGCCCGATCATCCACCCGACGCGCCACCCCGTCATCGCGTAGGTCTTTGCAACGCCGTTGAGGATCACGCATCGCTCGGCCAGCTCCGGCACGAGAGCGAGGATCGAGTGGAACTCGTGGTCCCCGAAGGTCAGGTGCTCATAGATCTCATCGGTGACGACGAACAAGTCGTGCTCGAGAGCCCAACGGCCGATCTCCGCGACTTGCTCCTTCGCGTACACAGCGCCCGTGGGGTTCGACGGGGAGACGAAGAGCACCAGCTTCGTGCGCTCGGTCCGAGCTGCTTCCAGCTGGTCCACCGTGGCCTTGAACCCGGTGCGCTCGTCGGTCGCGACGTAGACCGGTGTGGCTCCAGCGAGCAGGACGGGCTCAGGGTACGTCGTCCAGTACGGCGCCGGGATGATCGCCTGGTCGCCCTCCTCGAGCAGGGTGAGCATCGTGTTGTAGACGGCATGCTTCCCGCCGTTGGTCACGAGGACGTTGGCGGCGTCGACGCCGACCCCGCTGTCGCGCTGGGTCTTCGCCGCGATGGCTTCGCGCAGCTCCAGGAGCCCGTTGGTCGGCGTGTAGCGGTGGTTCGAGACGACGCTGCAGGCCTGCGCCGCGGCTTCGACGATGTGCGGTGGTGTCGGGAAGTCAGGCTCGCCCGCGCCGAAGCCGATGACCGGTTCGCCAGCGGCCTTGAGGGCCTTCGCCTTGGCGTCGACCGCAAGGGTCGCCGACGGGGCGATGGCGCCGATTCGTTGGGAGATGCGGGCCACGGTCCGCGATAGTGGCAGACGTATGGCCACCGAGACACCTGACATCCGCATCCCCTTCGACCTGCTGCCCAGCGACGGTCGTTTCGGCTGCGGACCGTCGAAGGTGCGACAGGAGCAGGTGGCGGCGCTGGCAAAGGTCGGAGCCGACTACCTCGGGACCAGCCACCGTCAGGCCACCGTGCGCTTCGTGGTCAGCGCGCTCCGCAACGGGCTGGCCGAGCTCCTCAACGTGCCCGATGGGTACGAGATCATCCTCGGCAACGGCGGCACGACCACCTTTTGGGATGCGGCGACCTGCAACCTCATCGAGCGCCGCAGCCAGCACCTCTCCTTCGGAGAGTTCTCCTCGAAGTTCGCCGACTGCGCGCGCGCTGCCCCGTTCCTCGAGGACCCGATCGTGATCGATTCCCAACCTGGTACGCACCCGATCGCCGTTGCCGACGCCGACGTCGATGCGTACTGCCTCACGCACAACGAGACGTCCACCGGCGTCGCCATGGACGTCACGCGCCCCCCTGGCGCGACCGCAGACCAGCTCGTGCTCGTCGACGCGACCTCGGCCGCGGGCGGCCTGCGCTTCGATGCCGGCCAGCTCGACGCGTACTACTTCGCCCCCCAGAAGTGCCTCGCATCCGACGGAGGGCTGTGGCTCGCGGCGGTCTCCCCCGCCGCCATCGAGCGCATCGAGCGCATCAGCAGCGGCGACAGGTGGATCCCAGCATCTCTCGACCTCGGCATCGCCATCTACAACAGCCGCAAGGACCAGACCTACAACACGCCTGCCCTGGCCACGATCTACTTGGCCAAGGAGCAGGTCGAGTGGCTCAACGGGAACGGCGGGCTCGAATGGGCTGCCACCCGCTGCGATCGCTCGGCCGCGGCCATCTACAGCTGGGCCGAAGCTGCGAGCTACGCGACGCCCTTCGTGGTCGATCCGGCCGAGCGTTCCCACGTCGTGGCCACGATCGACCTCGCCGAGGAGGTGCACGCCCATGTCGTCTCCGACGTCCTCAGGGCGAACGGCATCGTCGACACCGAGAGCTACCGCAAGCTCGGTCGCAACCAGCTTCGCGTCGCGCTCTTCCCTTCGATCGAGCCTGACGACGTGACGTCGCTCACCACGTGCATCGACTACGTGGTCAGCGCGCTCTGACGTGTCGACGCCTGAGGAGATCCGCGCCCAGCTCACCGGTCCCGGCGGCGCGTTCGAGGTCGTCGTCGAAGAGGTGAACGGCCATCCGACGGAGGTCTACAAAGACCGACTCGGCTCGTTGCGCGAGGTCGCTGCCGTCGGCCTACGGCGCGGCGACGAGCAGCTGCACCTGGTGCATGGCGAGCGGCGCATCGGCTTCGCGACCTTTGTATGCGAGGCCAATAGCGTGTCGCGCGCGTTTGCTGAGCAGTACGGCATCGTGCACGGCGACCGGGTTGCGGTGCTTGCCCAGAACAGCCCCGAATGGTGCACCACCTTCTGGGCCACCGTCGACGTTGGCGCCGTGCTCGTCGGCCTAAACGGGTGGTGGACGACCGATGAGATCGTGTACGGGTTGCAGGACTCCGGCGCAAGGGTGCTCGTCGCCGACGCGAAGCGCTTCGAGCGCATCGCGTCGGAGCTCGACTCGTGCCCGAGCCTCGACGCAGTCTTTCTCACCGACGCCGATCCGCTGACGTTCGCCCACCTGGCCGAGGACCCCCGGATTCATCGCTTCACCGAGCTCACGTCGTCACCGACGTTCGAGCTGCCGACGACGCCGATCGACGAGGACGACGCTGCGGCCATCCTCTACACGAGTGGCACGACCGGCAGGCCGAAGGGTGCGATCAGCACGCACCGCAACATGGTGGCCAACCTGCAGAACACCTTGTTCTCCGGCCTGTTCGCGGCCATGACCTCAGGCGAAGCGGCCGCAACCAAGTCGGGGCAGACCGTGGCGCTGTTCACCTCACCCCTCTTTCACGTCTCGGGGTTGCACTCGGGCATCGTGACCAGCATGCTCGCCGGCATCCGGCTCGTGATGCTCGAAGGTCGCTTCGATCCGGGCGAGGCGCTCGAGATCATCCAGCGCGAGCGGGTGTCGCTGTGGGCCACGGTGCCGACGATGGTGTGGCGCGTCTGTGAGCACCCGAGCCGTCACGACTACGACACGACATCCGTCACCACCGTTGCGTTCGGCGGCTCGCCGTCCGCCGAGGAGCTGCAACGCATGGTGCGCGAGACGTTCCCCTCGATTAGGGGCGGCGCGTCGAACGTCTATGGCCTCACGGAGACGTCGTCTGCCGCCACCGTGCTCTCGCCGAGCGAAGCACTCGAACGACCGGGCACCGTCGGACGAGCCGTCCCGACCGTGCGCATCAAGATCAGCGACGGCACCGATCGTGCGCTACCGCCGGGTGAAGCGGGCGAGGTGCTCGTCACCGGCCCGACGATCATGGCCGGCTACTGGGGAAAGCCAGACGAGACGGCGAGGTCGATCGACGCGGAGGGATGGCTGCGCACAGGCGACATCGGCATGCTCGACGCCGAGGGCTACCTGACGATCACCGACCGGGCCAAGGACATGATCATTCGCGGCGGGGAGAACATCTACTGCGTCGAGATCGAGAACCGGCTCGTGGAGCACCCTGCCGTCGCCGACGCTGCCGTCATCGGCGTGCCGCACCACTCGCTCGGCGAGGAAGTCAAGGCCGTCGTCCAAGTCGAACGCGGCAAGTCGATCAGCGAGGCCGAGGTGCGCTCGTGGGTGGCGGAGACGCTTGGTCCGTTCAAGGTCCCTGCACACGTCGCGCTCACCGCCGACAAGCTCCCTCGCAACGCGTCGGGCAAGCTCTTGAAGAACGTGCTTCGGGGCGAGGGCGAGGTGAGCTTCGCTGAGACCATGTGACGGCAAGGTGGTCGCTGGCAACGTGCAGCATCAGGGCGTGCGGCGCTAGACGTCGGCGCCGCCGCTTGCTTCGGCGACCTTCGTCTTGCCGGCGGAGATCCACGGCATCATCCCGCGCAGCTCCTTGCCGACCGACTCGATCTGATGCGCCTCGCCGGCCTCGACCAGCTCATGGAAGCGCGCCCGCCCGCTGCGGCTCTCGGCGATCCACTCCTCGGCGAACGCGCCGCTCTGGATCTCCCCGAGGATCCTCTTCATCTCCGCCTTGGTGTCGGCGTTGACGATGCGAGGCCCACGCGAGACGTCGCCGTACTCGGCGGTGTCGGAGATCGAGTACCGCATGCCCGAGATGCCCTCCTCATACATGAGATCGACGATGAGCTTCAGCTCGTGCAGGCACTCGAAGTACGCCGACTCGGGCTGGTAGCCAGCCTCGACGAGCGTCTCGAAGGCTGCGCGCACCAATGCCGTCAGCCCGCCGCAGAGCACGACCTGCTCGCCGAAGAGGTCGGTCTCCGTCTCCTCCTCGAACGTCGTGTCGAGCACGCCGGCGCGAGCACCGCCGATGGCAGACGCGTACGACATGGCCAGGTCTCGGGCCTTGCCCGACGCGTCCTGCGCCACGGCGATCAGACAGGGCACCCCGCCGCCCTCCTCGTAGGTGCGGCGCACCAGGTGGCCGGGCCCCTTCGGCGCGACCATCGCGACGTCGATGCCGGGCGCAGCGCTGATCTGAGCGAAGCGCACGTTGAAGCCGTGGGCGAAGAAGATGGCGTCGCCGGTCGACAGGTTCGGCGCGATCGCCTGCTCGTAGACGTCGCGCTGCTCGGTGTCGGGAAGCAGGATCATCACCAGGTCTGCCTCGGCCGTCGCGTCCTCGATCGAGGCCACCTTCAGCCCAGCCGCCTCGGCCTTCGCCTTCGACGACGATCCGTCCCGCAACCCGACGCGCACGTCGATGCCGGAGTCCTTCAAGTTGAGAGCGTGGGCGTGACCCTGGGATCCGTAGCCGATGATCGCGACCTTGCGCGCTGCGATCAACGAGGGGTCAGCGTCCTTCTCGTAGTACACGTTGGCCATGGTGTCGTCCTTTCAGGAGACTTTGGCGATGCGGGGGCGGGCGGAAGCCGAGCGGTCGAGCTTTGGCAACGCCACCCGGCCGGTGCGCTGCAGCTCCACGATCCCATAGGGTCGCAGGAGCTCCTCGAAGTCGTCCACCTTCGACGGATGGCCCTCGAGTGAGATCGTGAGCTCGTCGGTGCCCACCGCGAGGATGCGGCCTTCGAAGACTTGGACGAGCTCGATGACCTGCCCACGCAGCTCGGCGGGCGCGGCGACGGTGACGAGCAGCAACTCGCGTTCGACCGTCACCCGCGGATCGAGCTCGGTGATCTTGACCACATGGATCAGCTTGAAGAGCTGCTTCACCATCTGCTCGAGCGGTGCCGACTGCACATCGACGACGATCGTGATGCGGCTGAAGCGCTCGTCCTCGGTCGGCGCGACGGCGAGCGAGAAGATGTTGTACCCCCGCCGCGCGAACAGCCCGGACACGCGCGCGAGCACTCCCGGCTTGTTCTCCACGAGCACCGACAGCACGTGGTGCCGGAAGTCGATCCCGACCTGATTGGTCATGTCTCCCTCGCGGTCTCGGCCGATTTCGGCCTCGCCAGGCGACGCCCTGCGGGCGTCGGCTCGATCATGTCTCCCTCGCGGTCTCGGCCGATTTCGGCCTCGCCAACGGCGCCCCTCTGGGCGCCGGCTCGATCATCATTGGACGACCTCGTGGTTGGGGGTGTCCCCGACGAGTATCTCGTCGTTGCTCTTGCCGGCAGGCACCATCGGGAACACCTTCTCGGAGGAGTCGGTGCGGAACTCGATGACCACGGGGCGATCGTCGATCGAGTTCGCCTTCTCGATCGCCGGCGCGACCTCCTCGGGTGACTCGACCCTGATGCCGACGCAGCCCATGGCTTCGGCCCACATCTTGTAGTCGGGCAGGTCCGGGGAGAGGTAGACCTCTGAGTAGCGCTCCTCGTAGAACATCTCCTGCCACTGGCGCACCATGCCGAGGTAGGCGTTGTTGAGGATCGCGATCTTGACGGGGATGCGCTCGGTCGCGGCGGTGACGAGCTCCTGTGCTGTCATCTGGAAGCACCCATCTCCGTCGACGGCCCACACCATGCGGTCGGGCCGGCCGACCTTTGCACCGATCGCCGCTGGCACGGCGAAGCCCATCGTGCCCAGGCCGCCCGAGTTCACCCAGGTGTAGGGATGGTTGAACTTCCAGTACTGCGAGGTCCACATCTGATGCTGGCCGACGCCGGAGGCGACGATGCAGTCTTCGGGCGTCAGATCGCGCAGCTGCTCGAGCACGTACTGCGGCTTCAACGCGTCCCCTGGCTCGGACTGGGTGTAGGTGAGCGGATAGGTCTCCTGCCAACCCGAAACCGTCTGCTTCCACGCCTCACGCTCCGGGAACGCGCTGCCGCTCTCCATCAGGTCGCGGATCGCGACGATCAGCTCTTCGATGACCAAGCGGCAATCTCCGACGATGGGCACGTCGGGGCGGCGCACCTTGCCGAGCTCGGCCGGATCGATGTCGACGTGGACGACCTTGGCTTCGGGAGCGAAGGAGGAGATCTTGCCCGTGATCCGGTCGTCGAACCGAGACCCGAGCGCGATCAGCAGGTCGGAGCGCTGCATGGCCGTGACCGCCGTGTAGTTGCCGTGCATGCCGGGCATGCCCAGGCACAGCGGATGGTCATCGGGAAAAGAGCCTCGAGCCATGAGCGTCGTGACGACATGGATGTCGCACAGCTCAGCCAGCGCGCGCAGAGCCTCAGCAGCGCGCGCCTTGAGGATGCCGCCGCCGGCGTAGATGACGGGGCGGCTGCTCGCGAGGATGAGACGCGCCGCCTCCTTGATCTGCTTGGGATGGCCTTTGCTCGTCGGTTTGTACCCGGGGAGCCCAGCCGAGAGGTCGCTGTCGCTCGGCCAGTACCAGTCCATTGCCGAGTTCGGGTTCTGCGGATCAACGATGTCCTTCGGGATGTCGAGCAGCACAGGACCGGGCCGGCCCGTGGTCGCGATGTGAAACGCCTCGCGCACCGCTCGGGGGATGTCGGCGGCCGAGGTCACCAACTCGTTGTGCTTGGTGACCGAGCGGGTGATCCCGATCGTGTCGCACTCCTGGAACGCGTCGGTGCCGATGGCACCGGTCGGCACCTGTCCGGTGATCACCACGATCGGGATGGAGTCCATGTACGCGTCGCACAGCGGCGTCACGATGTTGGTCGCTGCCGGACCGGAGGTCACCATGGCGACACCAGGACGTCCGGTGACGTGTGCGTAGCCCTCTGCCATGTGGCCGGCGCCCTGCTCGTGGCGCACGAGGATGTGACGGATCGGGCTGTCGATGATCGGGTCGTACACCGGCAGGATGCACCCGCCGGGCAGGCCGAAGATCACCTCGACGCCCTCCATCTCGAGGGATTTGATCAGCGCTTGTCCACCGTTCATTCGCATTCGTGTCGTTCTCCAGATCTGGCAGGGACCGAAAAGCAGAACGACCCCCCGGATCGGGAGGTCGTGAGCGCACGCGGGGCGTGAAGGAGCGTGCGCTAGGTCAGGAGTACGAGGAGGCGGGTCGGGCTCATGGGAGACACAGCATGCCATCGAAGCATCCGCCCGGCAACCCGGGCCGCTCGCTAATGTGGCCGGAACTTTGCAGCCGGGCTCACCTTCGCTATGGTGCGGGCCGACGAAAGCAAGGGCTCGTCCCGTTCAACCCGAACGGACCGCCGGACCTGGACACTGGGAGATACACATCGTGCGCACCGTTGGACGGATCATCGCTGGGCTCTTCATGGGGGCCGTGCTCTTCTTGGGGTTCGCCGGGGCGGCCCACGGCCAGACAGGGTCGCAGTCGCAGTCGCAGTCGCAGGGGACTACCACGTCGACGTCGACGACGACGTCGAGCACCACGACGACGACGGCCGGCGGCGGATCGGGCAGCAAGACGGGCGGGACGTTGGCGAAGACCGGCATGGATCTCACCGTGCCGCTCGGCCTCGGTGGCGCAGCTCTTGCGCTCACCGTGGTGCTGCGCCGCGTGCTCGCCAACGGCTGACCCGCTGACCGCTGGCGACCGATCGAACTGAGGCTGGACCCGCTCAGGCCACACGCACTCAGGCCAAGGCCGACGCACAGCGTCGGCCTTGGCTTCGTTTTGTCCTGATCGGCGTCGGCGTCATCGTCGTCGTCATCGTGTCGCTCGCCGTGCGCGACGTGCTGCGAATCAAGTCGCGACTCGAGGCCGGGCAGCGTCAGATCAGCGCGCTCGACCTCGATACCGCATCGACCAAGGGTGGGCTGAGCATCGCGGCGGAGTCGGCCGCGGCATCGCTCGACGCTGCCGACTCGTTGGCGCGCACGAGCACGTGGCTCGATGCCTTCGACCATGTGCCCCTGCTCGGCTCGCAGATCGACGGTCTTCGCGACATGACGGGCGCGACCGTCGAGCTGGGCAACCTCGCTCGTGGCGCGAGCGGGCGCATCGATGCTGCTCTCGACGCGGCGAGCGGCAACCCGGCAGGGAGGGTCACGCTGCTCGACGTCACGCTCGACGAGCTGACGACGATCGACGCCAGCCTCGCGACACTGCACCCGGCGCGAGGGCGAGCTCTCCTACCTCCGCTGTCGGGCGCCAGAGACCACTTGGCAGCGAAGCTCGCCGAGGCCCGCACGAAGCTGGCCGACGCGAAGCGCTCGGCCACCGCCCTGCGCCGGTTCCTGGCCGGACCCACTCGGGTGCTCATCTTCGCCGCGACGAACGCGGAGATGACCGCGGGCAGCGGCATGCCCAACAGCGGGGGTGTCGCCACCATCGATCAGGGCGACATCAACCTCGCTGACTTCGTCACGAGCGACAAGACGGTCCTCGTCGGCAAGACGACGCCCACGATCTCGCCCGACCTGCACGCCCTCTACGACAGCGTCGGCATCGCCTACGACTTCAGGGGCATGACGAGCTCGCCCAACTTCCCGGCGATGGCACCGATCATGCAGCAGATGGCGCGCCAGGTACCCGCGTACGGCGCGGTCGACGCCGTCGTTGTCGTCGACCCCTTCGTGGTGCGCGACCTGCTGGGCGCCGCTGGCCCAGTCGTGGTCGACGGGACGACCTACACCGCGGACACCGTCGTGAAGGCAGTGCTCAACGACAACTACCTGCGTTTCGGCGACATCAACACCGACCGCTCGGCACGCACCGAGCTCCAAGGGGCCATCGCCCGCGCTGCGTTCGACGCGGTGAAGTCTCGAGGCGTGCCGCTCACCGAGCTGGTGAAGCGCTTCGCCGAGGATGCCAAGGGTCGCCACCTGCTCGCGTGGTCGGGCGATCCCGAGCTGCAACGTGTCTTCCACGACATCGGAGCCGACGGCGCGCTCCCTCCGGACTCGATGACGGTCAGCGAGATCAACGTCGGCGGGAACAAGCTCGACTGGTACCTGCAGCCCAAGCTCGACATGACCGTGAGCCGCACCGTCGACGACACGTTCCTCGTGGCGATGACCCTCACGATCCGCAACGACAAACGCGATCCGACGACGCAGCAGATCGAGGGTCTGGTCCCGGACAGGCAGTTCATTCTCGCCGACCTGCATCTGCCCGTGAACGCGCTCGACCCGGCGGCCCTCGACGGCTCGTTCGAAGCGTCGGGGCTCGACCCGCCGGCGGTCGTGCGCACGTTCAGAGCCCAGATACCCACGGGCACGACCGGCTCGTGGCGATTCACGTTCCGCCTGCCAACCGACCAGCTGACGTTGCGGATCATGCCTTCGGCACGCGTGCACCCGACGGCGATCACCGTCAACGGCGCTGCGATGGACGACAGCGTGCAGCGCGACTTGTTCCTCCCGTTGCTCGCCCCCCCGACGCGGCATCGACCGCTCGACCGTGTCGTCGCTGCCGGCCTGTTCGTGGCCCTCATCGGTTTCGGGTTCGCCCTCTCGGCGCTTGTCGGCCGCAAGGGGGCGCCGGCCCTCGCCATCGATGCTCCCGCCCGCGCCCGCTACGACGCGACCGCCGCTACCTGGCTACTGAGCGCAGGGGCGCTGATCGTCGCGATCCAAGTCCTCTGGAGCGTCCGCTAGCTGACCAGCGCGTGGGCGATGTCAGGCCTCGGTGATCGCACCCCGCTCGGCGCCCTGGGCCAGGCGCGCGTACTTGGCGAGCACGCCCGAGGTGTAGCGCGGCTCGGGTGACTTCCAGCCGATCTTGCGCTGCGCGAGCTCGGCAGGCGACACGTCGATCTCGATCGTGTGAGCAGCAACGTCGACGACGATCGTGTCGCCATCACGCACGAACGCGATGGGCCCGCCGTCGACAGCTTCGGGTGCGACGTGACCGATGCAGAAGCCGTGCGTGCCACCCGAGAAGCGGCCGTCGGTCACGAGCGCGCAGTCGCCCCCCCGTCCTGCGCCCTTCATGGCGCCCGTGACGGCGAGCATCTCGCGCATGCCCGGTCCGCCCTTGGGGCCCTCGTAGCGGATCACCACGCAGGTGCCCGGCTCGATGGACCCGGCGAGGATGGCCTCCATCGCCGCGTCCTCGCCGTCGAAGACCCGCGCGGTGCCCTCGAAACGGGTGAAGTCGAGGCCGGCGACCTTCACGACCGAGCCGCGCGGGGCCAAGGAGCCCGTGAGGATGGCGAGACCACCGACGGGATGCAGCGGGGCGGAGAGCGGATGCACAACAGCGCCGTCGACATCAGGCGGGTCGAGCTGGGCGAGGTTCTCGGCGACGGTCTTGCCCGTGACCGTGAGGCAGTCGCCGTGGAGCAGGCCGGCTTCGAGCAGGTGACGCATCACCATCGGGACACCACCGACCTGGTCGAGGTCGAACATGTGGTAGGCGCCGTGCGGCTTGGTGTCTGCGATGTGCGGGACGCGCGCCGCCACAGCGTTGAAGTCTTCGAGTGCGAGCTCGACCCTCGCCTCGTTCGCCATGGCGAGCAGGTGGAGCACAGCGTTCGTCGAGCCACCGAGGGCCATCGTCACGGCTATCGCGTTCTCGAACGCGTCCTTCGTCATGATCTGACGAGGGCGGATGCCGAGCTCGAGGAGGCGCACGACCGCCTTGCCCGACTCGTAGGCGATGTCGTCGCGGCGGCTGTCGGGAGCCGGCGGGCTCGCGCTCCCTGGCAACGCCATGCCGATCGCCTCAGCGATCGAAGCCATCGTGTTCGCGGTGAACATGCCGGCGCAGCTGCCTTCGCTCGGGCACGCGTTGACCTCGATCGCCTTGAGCTCGGCGTCGCTCAAGCTTCCAGCGGCGTGCGCTCCGACGGCCTCGAAGACCGACACGATGTCGAGTGCCTTCCCGTCGAGGTGCCCCGGCAGGATCGAGCCGCCGTAGACGAACACAGCGGGCAGGTTCAGCCGAGCTGCCGCCATGAGCATCCCAGGCAGGCTCTTGTCGCAGCCGGCGAAGGAGACCAGGGCATCGAAGCGCTCGGCGTGCATCATCGTCTCGACGGAATCGGCGATGACCTCGCGCGAGACCAGCGATGCGCGCATGCCCTCGTGGCCCATGGAGATGCCGTCGGACACCGCGATGGTCATGAACTCGATCGGGAAGGCGCCCGCGTCACGAACACCGGCCTTCGCCCGCTTGGCGAGCCGATCGAGGGGCATGTTGCAGGGCGTCACCTCGTTCCAGCTCGAGGCCACGCCGACCTGCGCCTTGCCCCAGTCGTCGTCGCCCATGCCGATGGCGCGCAGCATCGCCCGAGCCGGGGCCCGCGCAGGACCATCCGTGACCTCGTGGCTCCTCGGCTTCATGTTGTCGGCCATGCCAGCAGGATACGGGCGCCGCAGCGCCCCGGTCAGAAGTCGGTGTTGCAGAACGGGGCGGGGTGACTGGCGAACAAGCGGTCGCCGAGGCGCAGCGCAGCGACCTCGCCTGAGGCTCGTCCAGCGGCGGCGAGGGTCGAGAAGGGCGCCGCGCCGAGCCACGCAGTGCCGAGCGCGTCGACCGTGATCGTGATGTCGGGCTCGGCCCCGTGAGCGGGCGTACACGATGCCCCGTCGGGGGACGCGTCGAGGTGAAACGTGCCGCTGGCCCTGCCGTCGGCGCGAAAGTCGTCGGCGACGGCGATCACGAGTTGTCCTGGCGCCTCGTAGGCGCGCGCTTCGAGCGCCATGACAACGTCGAGAATCCGCACCCACAACCAGTCCTCGACGTACTCGACGGTGAGGGCGCGCGGGTCGGCCAGGCGCCACTTCAGCGGATCGTCGACGGGCAGCCCGCGCGCGATCACGTGCTTGGTCAGGTCGAGGTCGAGGAGGTAACGCCACAACGCGGCGTCGACCACGGGGTCGGCGCTGACGAGCTCCTCGACGAAGGCCTCGTTCCCGTCGGCGCCCTCCTTGATCCGGTACGCGGCGTAGCCATCGGCCACGCCGTCGGGTCGCTCGTGGATGGCGTAGTACGCGGGGCCGCGGCCACCGCGACGGTGCTCGTTGTCGCGGCGCATGACCTCCCACCAGCCCTCGTGTCGGCTCAGCGCGCCGGGGCGGGACGTGCGCCACTCGTCGTACACCTCGGCCATCGACGCGACGGCATCGGCGTCGCCGCTCCACGCCAGGCGGATCGCGCCGAGATCGTCGACGTCGCCGACGAAGCCCGACCGGGCGTTCTGCACGGCGACGCGCGCGTGTTGCGCGCCGACGCCGTAGCCGAAACGGCCATAGATGACAGCCTCGGATGCGGTGAGGATCGCGACAGGCTCCTCGCGCGAGGCGACGTCGTCGAGCTGCTGGGCCATCATCCGGCGCAGGATGCCGCGGCGCCGGTGCGTCGGCAGCACGCACACCCACGTGACCCCGGCAGCCGCGACCGAAGACGGGCCTGGAACCGTGAGCCGAAACGAGTACGCCCCTGCCGAGGCGACGAGTCGACCGCCGTCCGCGACACCGATCATCCGGTCGTACTCACCGACCAGGCGCTCTTCGTCTACTCCGGCCGGGGTGCTCTCCTCGCCGAACGTGGTCGAGCACACCTTGTGCAGCTCGGGCAGCTCGGCCTCGGTGATGCTCACGAACTCTGGCGCCATGGGCGCGTTGCTACACCGCGCGAGCCGGGCGAGGCCTGCGCTTTGCGCCGATCGACCCGCCGATGCCGTCGAGGAGCATCGCGACGATGCGCTCCCCGTCGCCGGCGCGCACAGGTGCGCCCGAGAGCAAGCGACGGTAGAAGACCGGTGCGCAGGCCATGTCGATGGCAAGCTCGACGTCGAAGCCGTCGCCGATCTCGCCACGCTGGCGCGCCCGCTCGAACACGACGCGCGTCTTCGTGCGACGATCGTCGACGAACTGGTGCACGAGGGCCGCGAGCTCGCTGTTGGTCTCGGCCTCGGCGATGAGGGCCGGCATCGACTTGCCGGCGCGGGTCGCGGCGACGTGCTCGGCCAGGTGCTCGAACACAGCGACGAGGTCGCCGCGCAGGCTTCCGGTGTCTGGCGGCTCCCACTCCTCGTGCGTCGCCTCCATCGCCGCGTAGAGCAGCTCGGCCTTCGACGACCACCGGCGATAGATGGTGGCCTTGCCGACCCCAGCGCGCGTGGCGACGGCATCGACGGTGAGGCCTGCGAAGCCCACCTCGGCAACCAGGTCGATGGTGGCCTCGAGGATCGCCCGCTCGGCGTGGGCATCGCGGGGGCGCCCCGGACGGCGACACATCTCGAGGGGCCTCTCGTCATCCACGCGACGAGCATGCCAGGCGCGCAGCGCTGGTGGCTGTGTCGCTGCCGCCGGTCCTCAGGTGAGCACGTAGAGCCGGTTGAACAAGTTCTTGATCGGAGCCTCCACGACCGAATCAAAGCCCGCAGTCACTGCCATGTCGCGCACAACGCGTTCGGGTGTGCCACACGTGCCAAGGCCCGGCCCACCGCTGCCGCGCGAAACGCTCATGCAATAGAGCACGCTGACGCCGAGGTTCATCGCGCCCAGCGGCCACGTGTTGCCCTCGATCGTGTCGGCGGAGTTCGGCTCGAGCAGCAGCATCGCGCCGCCCGGCGCGAGCGCGGTGCGCGCAGCCTGCAGCAGCCCGGGTGGATCGGCGGCGTCGTGGAGCACGTCGAACGCGCACACGATGTCGTAGGGAGCGTCGGAGATGCCCTCGAGCGCGTCGCCGATCTCGAAGCGCACACGGTCACCGATGCCGAGCGCCCCCGCCGTGGCGCGCGCTCGCTCGATGACGGGACGGTGGCCGTCGATGCCGGTGAAGGACGACGCCGGGTACGCGCCGGCCATCGCAAGGATGGCCCGACCCTGGCCGCACCCGATGTCGAGCACCTTCGCACCCGCCCGCAACCTGGCCTCGACGTCTGGTGCGAGCGGCAACCATCGAGATACGAGTGCGTGCTCGTGTGCTGGCGCAGTGAGCCGCGCCATGCCCTCGAAGGTGTCCGGCGGATACTCGGAGTACGCGACCCCGGCGCCGGTGCGGAACGCGTCGGTGACCTCGTCGAGCACGCCGAGTAGGCCGAGCAGGTTCTGGTAACCGCCGCCGACGAACAGCGGGTCACCCTCCTCGGCCAACGCTGTCGCGACACCAGGCGCGAGAGCAAACGTCGCAGCCGCCGGATCGTGGGTGATGTACGCGGCCACCGTCATGGCCGCGGCCCATTCAGCTACGTAGCGTTCGTCGAGCCCGGTGCTGACCGCGAGCTCGCCTGCGCTCATCGGCGCCGCAGCGAGTGCCTTCCAGAGCCCGAGACGATCGCCGAGCGCCGCCAACACGGTCGTGTACGTCGATGCCCAGTGCTCGAGCACCGTGCCGAGGAACGCAACCGTGTCGTCTTTGCTGGTCGCCTCCGCCACAGCGCGCTCAGCCCTTCTTGCTCTGCAGCAGCTCGTTGACGGATCGGCCGTCTGCCTGGCCCTTCGTCGCCTTCATCACGTGCCCGACCACCGCGCCGAGGGCCTTCGCGTCCCCTGCGAGCACCTTGGCCCAGGCGCCGGGGTTGGCCGCTATCGCCGCGTCGACGACGGCCTCGAGGTCGTCGTCGGCCATCGCCTCGAATCCCTTCGCCTTGGCGATCGCCTCGAGGTCGCCGCCATCCGCGACGAGAACAGCGAGCACTGCCTTGGCCTGGGTTGCCGTGAGCGCGCCCGACGCCTCGAGCACGGCGAGCTTGGCAAGGCCGGGGGCGTCGAGCGCGCCGGCTCCATCCGCCAGGTTGTGCTCGATGTGCTTCAGCACACCGGGGGCGTCGCCTCCGGCGACGACGGCAGCAAGGGCGAGCTCGTCGAGCCCGCGTTGCACGGCGAGCGCCACCCCGCTCGCGTTGGGCTCGACCCCTGCTGCGGCGGCGAGCGCTGCACGACGGTCACTCGGGAGCTTCGCCATCGTGGCGACGAGCTCGGCCAGCCACGATTCGTCCGGCTCGAGGGGGACGAGGTCGGGCTCGTTGAAGTAGCGGTAGTCCTCGGCCTCCTCCTTCGAGCGCCCGGCACGGGTGCGCCCCGCGTCCTCGTCCCAGTGCCGCGTCTCCTGGCGCACGCGCTCGCCAGAGGAGATCAGCTCGATCTGACGACGCGCTTCGTACTCGATGCCGCGGCCGAGCGATCGGATCGAGTTGAGGTTCTTGATCTCGCACCGCGTGCCGAGCCCTGCGCCCGGCCGACGCACCGACACGTTGGCGTCGACGCGCATCGAGCCCTCCTCCATCTTGGCGTCGCTCACGCCGGTGGCCACCAGGATGGCGCGCAGCTCGTTCGCGTAGGCCCTGGCATCCTCAGCTCCGGTGAGTTCGGGTCGCGACACGATCTCGACCAGAGGGACGCCTGCGCGGTTGTAATCGATCAGCGAGTGGTCGGCGCCGTGGATGCGCCCGCCGCCACCGAGGTGGGTGTTCTTGCCCGTGTCCTCCTCGATGTGGGCCCGCTCGATGCCCACCCGGGTTCCCGACGGCAGCTCGAGGTAGCCGTCGATGTTCGTCGGCCTGTCGTACTGGGTGACCTGGTAGTCCTTGGGCATGTCGGGGTAGAAGTAGTTCTTCCTCGCGAACACGCTCGGCTGCACGCTGCAATGCAGAGCCAAGCCGAGCGTCACGGCGTACTCCACGGCCTTTGCGTTGAGTACCGGGAGCGAACCGGGGAGGCCGAGGCACACCGGGCAGATGTTGGTGTTGGGCTCGTCGCCGAAGGCGTTTGCGCACCCGCAGAACAGCTTCGTGGCCGTCGCCAGCTCGCAGTGGACCTCGAGACCGATGACGGTCTCCCAACCGTCGAGCGTGTCGGACATGTCAGCAGGCTATTGGGTGACGTCGCGAAGCTGCTGGCGCAGGGCGACCTTCATGACCTTGCCGCTCGGCGTGCGCGGCAGGGCATCGACTTCGCGGATCTCTTCTGGCCACTTCTGCTTGGCGAGCCCGGCCGCTGACATCGCCGCGTGGACCTGGGCCAACGTCGGCGCAACGCCGCGCACGAACGCGCAGACGTGCTCGCCGAGGCGCGCGTCGGGCGCGGCTACGACTGCGACCTCGAGCACGCCGGGCACGCGAGCCAGGATCTCCTCCACCTCCGAGGCCGAGATGTTCTCGCCGCCGCGGATGATGACGTCTTTGACGCGGTCCGTGATCGTCAAGTAGCCGTCTTCGTCGAAGGTGCCCACATCCTCGGTGCGGTACCACCCGTCGTCGTCGAAGGCTTCATGGGTGAGCGCCGGGTCGGTGTAGCCCATGAAGCAGTCGGGGCCGCGTGACAGCAGCTCGCCCCCATCATCGGTACGCAGCTCGCAACCGAGCAGGGGGCGCCCGTCGGTCGCGATGCGCTTCGCGAGTGGGTCGTCGTGGGTGCAGCCGGTGATCGAAGGATGCTCGGTCGAGCCGTACATGCGCACGGTCGAGATGCCGAGCGCCGCAGACCGCTCGCCCACCGCGGCCGGCACAGCCGAACCGCCGAGGCCGATGTGGCTCATCAGCGGCGCGTGGACGGCAGGATCGAAGTCGGGATGGTCGAGCAGCGATGTCAGGAAGTAGGTGGCGCCCGTGCCAGCGAGCAGGCCGCCTTGTTCCATCTGCGCCAACACGGTGCCGGGGTCCCAGACGTCGATCAGGTGGATGGGCTTGCGTTGCACCACAGGGATGAGGAGTGCGGCGAGCATGCCGATGCCGTGGCCGACCGGCGCTCCGACGATGGCAGCCCGCGCGCCGCGGGGTTGCACCGACGACAGCTGACGGCACTCGAAGCCGATCGTGCGATGGGAGTGGATGACACCCTTTGGCGCGGCCGTTGTGCCGCTCGTGTAGGCGACGAGAGCCGGCGCCGACGGGTCGGCAGGTGCCGGTGCTGCGATGGCGTCCTCGGCGTACCACTCACGGATCGACTCGGGTCCGCCCACGACAGAGACAAGCGGCGGCATGGGCGCGCCGCCGGCCACCGCGGCCGTCAGCGTCGCCGTGCCCGACAGCGCCCCGAAGCCCTCGAAGGTGACGTAGGCATCCGGCGGCGTGCGGGTGAGGATGTAACCGACCTCCTTCGCGCCGTAGAAGTGCACGATCGGCACGACCGTGGCGCCGAGCGCTGTCGCCGCGTAGAAGACGTGAGCCGCCTCGAGCCAGTTGGGCAGCTGGAAGGACACGACCGAACCAGCTCCGATGCCGCGTGCGCCCAGACCGGCAGCCAACCGCATGGCGTCGCGACGTACTGCGCCGAGCGTGGTCGTGCTCGGCCGAACCTGTGACCGCACGGTGAAGGGCTGCGAACCGCCGGCCGCCAGCCCGTCGAAGAGGAGCTGGCCCAGGGTCTCATCCGTCCACCACCCGTTGTCGACCCACGTCCGCTCGA
This sequence comes from Acidimicrobiales bacterium, assembly GCA_051000215.1. Classification (GTDB taxonomy): domain Bacteria; phylum Actinomycetota; class Acidimicrobiia; order Acidimicrobiales; family JACDCH01; genus JBPCON01. The sequence goes on along the minus strand of JBPCON010000060.1, from coordinate 71,160 downwards.
GCGCGGCGTCGACCGTCCGCAGTTGCCATCGTGGCATCACGACCTCGCGGTCAGCTCGCTGCAGCCTCGATGGCTACAGCGGCGCGCAGCATGGCCGACTCGCCGAGTGCCGGGGCGAGCACCTGCACACCGATCGGCATGCCATCGTCGCCGGTCCCGAACGGCACCGTGATCGCGGGGTGCCCAGCGAGGTTCGATGGGATCGTGAACACGTCGTTGAGATACATCGCCAGCGGATCGGCCTTGGCGCCGAACGCGAAAGCTGTGGTCGGCGATGTCGGGCCGATCAGCACATCGAATGACTCGTACGCTCGCTCGAAGTCGCGCAGGATCAGCGTGCGCACCTTCTGCGCCTTGCCGTAGTACGCGTCGTAGTAGCCGGCTGAGAGGGCATAGGTGCCGAGCATGATCCGCCGCTTGACCTCGGCACCGAACCCCGCCGTGCGGGTCTTGTCGTACATCTCGGCTGTCGTTGCAGCTGGCACGCGCAGCCCGTAGCGCACTCCGTCGTAGCGCGCGAGGTTGCTCGACGCCTCGGCCGGAGCGATGAGGTAGTAGGCCGAGAGCCCGTACATCGTCGATGGCACCGAGGCTTCGCCCACTTCCGCGCCAGCGCCAGCCAGCGCCTCGGCCGCGGCGCGCACCCGCTTGGCGACATCGGGCGCGAGGCCATCGGCCTCGAGGAACTCGCGCACGACGCCGACACGGAGGCCGGCAACACCGCGGCCGAGCTTCGCAACCAGCGGCGCAACCGGCTCGGGAATCGACGTCGTGTCGCGCGGGTCGTGGCCGCCGATGACCTCGAGGAGCAGCGCTGCCTCGGCCACCGTCGCCGTGAAGGGACCGATCTGGTCGAGGCTCGATGCGAACGCGATGAGCCCGTAGCGCGACACGAGCCCGTAGGTCGGCTTCAGCCCGACGACGCCGCAGAGCGCCGCCGGCTGACGGATCGACCCGCCCGTGTCGGAGCCGATGCCGACCGAAGCGAAGGCGGCGGCCACCGACGCGGCGCTTCCACCGGAGGAGCCGCCGGGCACCTTGGCGGTGTCGTGCGGGTTGCGGGTCGGCCCGAAGGCAGAGTTCTCCGTCGACGAGCCCATGGCGAACTCGTCGAGGTTGGTCTTGCCGATGGCGATGGCGCCGGCAGCTGCGAGGCGTTGCACGACAGTGGCGTCGTAAGGCGGGCGCCACCCCTCCAAGATCCTCGAAGAACAGGTCGTCGGGATGCCCCTGGTGCACAGGTTGTCCTTGAGGGCAACAGGGACTCCCGCCAACGGCCCTGGGTCGGCGCCGGCAGCGACCATCGCATCGATGGCCTTGGCTGAAGCACGCGCCTCGTCGGCGAGGACGAGGTTGAAGGCGTGGATCTCACCCTCCCGCTCGTCGATGGCACCAAGGTGCTCCTCCACGACGTCGGCGGCCCGCAACTCGCCGAGTCGTACGGCGGCGGCGATCTCGATCGCCGACGTCACGGCTCCTCGCCGAGGATCGCCGGCACCCGGAAGCGGCCGTCTTCGACCTCGGGCGCCATGGCGAGCACCTCATCGCGGTCGACGCCAGGGCGCACCTCGTCTGGGCGCAGCACGTTGCGCAGGGGGTAGGGGTGCGACGTCGGCGCCACATCTTGCAGGTCGAGCGCCTCGACGTCGGCTGCGTGATCGAGGATCGCAGCGAGCTGGGTCGTGTAGGTGTCGAGCTCGCCGTCGCTCAGCTCGAGACGGGCGAGCTTGGCGACGTGCGCGACGTCGTCTCGGGAGATGCGTGCCATGAGCCGGGGGCTACACGACCTTGCGGGCGAAGTCGACGACGCAACGTTCGACTAGGTCGCGGTCGAAGTCGACGGTGGCCACGTGGTAGCTGCGCTCGAGTGTGACCCGCTCGACGGGACCGGCGACGGACGCGGCGAGGATGTCGCTGTTGTCGGGCGTCACGACGTGGTCCTGGGGGCTGTTTAGGACGAGCACGGGGCAGGTGATCTGCCCGAGGCGCTGCTGCAGCTCGCCGGCAGCGGCGGCCATGGTGAGCAGCGGCCGCAGCGGCGTCTCGGGGTACGCGGACTCCTGCACAGCAGGATCGGCGACGTCTGACCCGATGCCGCCCATCACCTCTTGCCCATCGTCGATGAGGCCCTGGACCAGCTCGACGATGCCGGGCGGCTCGGAGACCACGGCGTTGATCGCCACGATGCCCGCGACCTCGGGATGCTCGGCAGCGAGCCAGCACGTGATCGCCCCGCCCATGGAGAGACCGACGATGACGACGCTCTCGACCCTGGCCGCGAGGCGCTGATAGGTGTCCTCGGCTGCTCCGAGCCAATCTGACCAACTCGTGGCCTGCATGTCCGCGACGCTCGTGCCGTGACCCGGCAGCAAGGGCAGCTCAACCGTGAAGCCGGCGGCCGCGAGCGCGTGCGCGATGCCGCGCATAGAGGACGGGTTGCCGGTGAAGCCGTGCACGACGAGCGCGCCGTTCGGGCCGCCTTCGATCGACTCGGGCTCGGCTCCTGGGATGATGGGTGCGCTCATGGGCGGTAAGGGTCGTCGACGATGGGGGCGGTCCACCAGTCATTGGAGGCCGGGGTCCAATCGGGGTCGTCGACGATGCAGTCGACCGGGCAGATCGGCGGGAGGCACTTGCCGCAGCCCGAGCACAGCTCCGGGATGATGATCACGTCGATGCCATGGTTGAAGATGGCACCGAACTGCGTCGGACAGTGCCTGATGCACGTGTCGCAGTTGATGCAGATCGACATGTCGATCTTGAGCGGGGGGTTCTGCCACTTCGGATTGCGCTCGTGGCTGGCGAAGCGTTCGTCCCTCGTCGCTGCCCCCATGGTGCGAACAGTAGCGACGTCGACCGGTGGTCGCGACCCGGCGCGTTCTCGCAGGCATGCTGCGGTTTGCGCGGCGCAGGGTCGTACGGGACGGTAACGTCGGCGCCCGTCCCGAACGACACGCGAAGGAGTGCGTCTGTGCCCTACAAGTTCTTGACCGCCGAGTGGATCGATGCTGCGAAGAAGATTCGCGAGGAGAGCGGGGGCGGCGCGGTGCCCCATAGCGTGCGCATGAACCAGATCATCACCGACGTGCCCTTCGGCGACGGCACGGTCGACGCCCACATGGACACCTCGAGCGGTGAGCTGGAGATGGATCTCGGGCACATCGAGAACCCCGACCTGACGGTCACGATCGACTACGAGACCGCCAAGGCGATCTTCGTGGAGGGCAACCCGCAGGCGGGCATGCAGGCCTTCATGGCAGGCAAGATCAAGGTGCAGGGCGACATGACGAAGCTGATGGCCATGCAGTCCGGCACTCCAGACCCCGCGGCAATCGCCGTCGCCGCCAAGATCAAGGAGATCACGGAGTAACGGCCCGTCGGCCCTGTTGGGGCGGCTGCCTCATCACAGCGGCTGGGGATCGCTGCGTCCAGCAGGGCCGCCCCAACGAGACCGGCGGACGTTCTGTCCCGGCATTCTAGGGCTGATCTCCCAAACGGCTCCCTCGCCGAACGAGGCCCGGCGCGCTGGGGTCTAGGAGGCTGACGGCACCCAGTTGCCGTGGAAGCCGTGGGGAACGCGCTGAGGCAGCCGCACGCGTGCGACATCCTCCAGCGTGGCGGCATCGACGAGGACGAGGTCGCTGCGATCGCTCGCCGCGTCGTACACGAAGCCCATCGCGACTCCCCCGTCCTCCGCAGCTCCTTCGGGCGCGACGGGCACGAACTCGCCAGCGGCGCAGGCCGGTCCGAACGAGCGTGCTTCGATCGTGCGACGTTCGAGGTCGTGGCGATAGATGGCGTTGGCTGCGAGCCCGAGGCCACCGTCGGCCCTCCCGGGCCGACGCGACGCTCCAGCCGTAGCGGTGGCGCATCCCGACGCGACGCTCATCGACGCGTGGGAACTCCTGCCCATGTTCGTCGAGGCGCTCCTCGATGACCTTGCCAGCCGCCAAGTCGATGGTCCAGCGATCGAGCGTCGGCTCGCCCTCGTCGGGACCGAGCCGGTTGGCGTCGAACATGCGGGGGTGGCGCACCACGTCGACGACGATGTTGTCGCCCTCGTCGTCGAAGGCGTTCATCGCGTGGAACATGTAGCACGGCTCGACATCGAACCAGCGCACGTCGCTGGCGTTGCCCTGGCGAGGCAGCACGCCGACGCGTGCCGGCTGGTCGTCGAACCAGCGGTACGGAAAACGGGCGCCCGACATGGCGAGGTCGACGTCGAAGTCGACAGGCAGGTCGTAGATCAGCACCGAGGACTCGGTCAGCGAGCAGTCGTGGAGCATCGGGCTGCCGGTAGTCGCGACGTCGACGACCCTGCGTACCCTCCCGTCGGTGCCGATCACCGAGTACTGGACCTGCTCCCCCCACGCCCAGTGGTACGACACCGCGTGGAGCTCGCCCGTGCGCGGGTCGCGCTTCGGATGAGCGGTGTAGCCACCAGGCAGCGTGCCCGCGAGATCGGTCGGGCCGACGGTGTCGAGCTCATCGGTGAGCTCATAAGGCACGGGCCCCGACTCAACGAGCGCGAGGGTGCGCCCGGCGTGGCCGATCACGTTCGTGTTCGGCGCGGCGTCCATGCCGTTGTGCACGGGACCGCCGGCCCAGGGCTCGCCGAGCCCTTCGGCAACCGACTGGCTGCGCACCCACCGGTTGCGATACCACTCAGCGCGCCCATCGCGCAGGCGCACGCCGTGCACCATCCCGTCGCCCGTGAACCAGTGATAGGTCTCCGGGTCGGGGGCGCCCAATGGGTTGGGGCCGTTGCGCAAATAGCGCCCGTCGAGCCAGCCCGGGATCGTGCCCGACACCTCGAGGTCGAACGCTGTCACCTCCTCGAGCACCGGCCCGTAGGCACCCCCGAGATAGCGGTTCATCACGATTCCCCCTCTTCAGGGCGGAGCGTAGTTGGCGAGCTCGGCAGCGAGCTCGGTGACCGACCAGCGGCTGTCGCGCTCGATGCCGTCGCCGACGCGCCAAGGCTCCATCAGCCGAACGGTCCCACCCTGCACGTAGAACGTGGCGCCGCTGAAAACGCAGTCGCGGGTCGCCAAGTACGCGACGAGGGGTGACACGTTGGCCGGATCCCAGACGTCAAAGCCTTCGCTCGGAGCCTTGACGAGCTCGACCAACCCCGGTACGGCCTCGGTGAGCCTTGTACGCGCTGCGGGGGCGATGCAGTTCGAGCGCACGCCGTACTTCGCGAGCTCCTGCGCGGCGATGGCGGAGAGAGCGGCGATGCCGGCCTTCGCCGCGCCGTAGTTGGTCTGCCCGGGGTTGCCGAGCAGGCCGGAGGTCGAGGACGTGTGGATGATGCTCGCGTGCACCTGCTCGCCAGCCTTGTGACGCTCACGCCAGTGCGCGGCGGCCCACCGCGTCGGAACGAGATGCCCCTTGAGGTGGACGTTGACGACGGTGTCCCAGTCGTCCTCCTCCATGGTGACGAGCGCGCGGTCGCGCAGCACCCCGGCGTTGTTGACCAGAACATCGACTCGCCCGAACTGCGCGATCGCCGCATCGATGACGTTGCGGCCTCCGTTCCAGTCAGCGACGTCATCAACGTTCGCGATGGCCTCGCCGCCCGCGTCACGGATCTCCTCGACCACCGCCGCCGCAGACGCGCTGTCGGCTCCGGTGCCATCGGGGTTCGCGCCTGTGTCGTTGACCACGACCTTGGCGCCCTCCCTCGCGAACAGCAGCGCATGAGCCCGACCCAGGCCGCCTCCGGCCCCCGTGATGACCGCGACGCGCCCCTCGAGTGCACCCATGCCCCGCGCACCCTACGGTGCCGCTTCGGCGCCGACCTACTTGGTCACGAGGGTGATGCCAGTGCCCTTGGCCGCGGGTGTGCCGGCTGGCGGGGTCGTGCTCGAGACCGAGCGGAACGGGTTGCCCTGCACGCCGGCGATGGTGAAGCCGGCGGCCTGCAGGGCATCAGCTGCGTCGGCCACGGACTTGCCCTTGACGTCGGGGACGACTGGCTTGCCCTTCGAGACGGTGATGGTGACGGTGGAGCCGCGCGGCGCCTGTTGGCCGGCGGCTGGGGCGATAGCGATCACGGTGCCGGCAGCGATGGCGTCGTCGAACTGGTCGGTGCGGCCGGCCACGAGACCGATGTCGGTGAGCGCCTTCGCTGCCTGGTCGTATGGCATTCCAACCGCGATGGAGGGGACCGTGCGCGGCTCGGGCCCCTGCGATACGACGAGGTCGATGGCCTTGCCCTTCTCGAGCTCTGGGGGGGTGCCGTCGGCGAGCTTGATCACGGTCCCCTTCGGGGCGTTCTCGTCGAACGCGTCGGTGGCGACGCCGAGGATGAGCCCGAGCGCCTGGAGCGCTGCTGTGGCCTCGGCAACCGGTTTGCCGGCAAGGTCTTGGGGCACGGCAACGGTTGTCTGGCCGAGCGAGACCAGCAACGTCACGGTTTTGCCCTCTTGCAGCGACTTGCCCTGGGGCGGGTCCTGAGTGAGCACCTGGCCGGCCGTCGTGCCGTCCTGGCGCGTGTTGTTGACGGCGACCTTCCAATGCTTCGCGAGCACCGCGGCCGTTGCGTCGGCTTCGCTCAACGTGACGAGGCTCGGCAACGAGTGGCTCGGGGTGTGCAGGACGCGATAGCCGAAGAAGCTCCCCGCGAAGATGGCGACCGCTGCGGTGATGGCCGCGAGCACCCTCGGCCAGCGCCGGCGTCGCATCGTGCCAGCCGCGATCGCTGCCGCACGCTGCTCCTTGACGACCTGACGGCTCGCCCTGCGGCGATGCCGCGCCGGCGTCGCCGGCATTTCGCCGAGCTCAGCAGCGGGCGCGAGCGCAGGGACGGCGTTGGCCACCGTGTCGTCGCGCGACGACGGGAGCCCTGTGGGGTCACGATCTCCGACGGCGAGGGATTCGACGGTCGCCGTGGTACCGGCCAGGGGCAGCGGCGTGGGGCGGGCCAGCTCCTCGGCCGCGACGAGGAGACCGACCGACAGCTCGCCGGCGTCGGGTCGCAGCTCCGGATCCGGGTTGCCAGCGCGCACGAGGACCTTGCGCAGCGGACCGAGGGAATCGCTCACCTCGATGGGCGTGTCGATGCGCGCCATGAGCGTCGCGATCGTCGTGTCCGAAGCGAACGGCACGTTGCCGGTGACAGCCTCGATGAGCACCAGCGCCAGCGAGTACACGTCACCCTTCGCCGTGACCTTCTCGCCGCGAGCCTGCTCAGGGCACGCATAGCGGGCTGTGCCGATCACCGCGCCCGCCGGCTCGGTCCACGATGCCTCGGCGAGCGCTCGAGCCAGACCGAAGTCGGCGATGCGCAATCGGCCGTCCTCGCCGAAGAGCAAGTTGGCGGGTTTGATGTCGCGGTGCACGAAGCCGCGCTTGTGCGCGTGGTCGAGCGCCCGAGCGGTCTCGAGGCCGATCATCAACGCCTGGGCAGGATCGAGGCGGGCACCGGTGTCGAGCATCGCCCGGAGGCTCCCGCCGCCGAGGTACTCGGTGACGAGGTAGGGCTCATCACCATCCTCGCCCCAGTCGTACACCGCAAGGATGTGGGGGTGATTGAGCGCAGCCGCTGCCTGGGCCTCGGCGCGGAAGCGGCGCAGGAACGACTCGTCAGCCGACAGCGCCTGGTGGAGCAGCTTCACCGCGACGCGTCGGCGCAGACGCGTGTCGTCGGCCAGGTACACGAGCGCGGACGCACCGGTGCCGATCGGAGCGGTGAGCCGGTACCGCCCGCCGAGGACCCGACCGATCTGGTCGTTGAGGCGGGAGACCACCACGCCCCGAGGGTAGTGGGACGCGACCGTCGCGCTGGGCCACACGCTGGTGCGCGAGGCAGGATTGTGCTGTGCGCATCGCGCTGGCAGAGGAGCTCGAGGGTTTCGAGGTCATGAACCGTCGCTCGGCACGCGTCATCGACGACGAGACGCTGTGACGACCCCCGCCGCGGTCGGGCTCACGCCGCCGCTCACGCTGCGGCTGGCGACGGCGCTCGCTGTCGTCCAGACCATCGGCGAGTGCATCGCCATCGGCTGGCGCGAGGACTTCAAGTGGCCGCTGCGGGTCGCGCTCATCCTCGTCATCGGCGTCCAGATCCTCTTCGCTCGCTGGGCGCGACGTTTCTCGCCAGGCGGCGTCCTCTGCCTCTTCGCCTACCAGATCGCCACGATCGTCGTCGCGCTCGCCACCAGCGCGCCGCTCTGGTTGCGATTTCTGCTCGGGGGCAGCGCGCTCAGCACCTTCGCCCTCCTTGCCGCGTCGCTGTCCGCGTTCCCCTCCCCCGACATCCCGATCAGCCGAGGCCCCCGATGACCCAGACCCAGATCGAGCCGCCGCGCCCCGATGGGCCGGCGCGCAACGCGCTCGGCGAGACCCGGCGCAAGGTCGTGGTTCGCCGAGCAGTCATCGTGGTCGTCGTCCTGGCGTGCATCGCAGGCTTCGTCGCCGCGGCAGCCCACACCCGGCGGGGCGACGAGGAGCTCGTGACGAGCGGCAGCGACGGCGGACCCAGCCCCAGCGTCGTCGAGCAGATCCAGCCCCGCGACGGTGACACCCTCGTCAACCAGCAGGCCCAGGTCGGCATCGACCTGACGACGCCCTACGCCGCGTTCCTCATCGTGAACGGCACCCAGATCCCCGAGGATCAGCTCCTCGAGCGGCCCGAGCTGTCAGCCGTGTACTTCACCCCGGGAGACGGCAAGGTCATCAAGGCGCTCCCCGCTGGGCGCAACTGCGTGCAAGCGGTGATCAGCCGCATCGACGGCACACTCGAGACCGTCGCGCCGCTCACCTGGTGCTTCAACGTGGCTTAGCTTCGTCGTCACTCGCTTCGCTCACCCGAAGGGAGCTCGCCGGTCTCTAGGAGATCTTGGAAGGACTGCTCGTCGAGGATGGGGATGCCGAGCTCCTCGGCTCTGGTGAGCTTCGCTGCGCCGGGGGACTCGCCGACCACGACGGCTGTCGTCTTCTTCGAGACGCTGCCTGGTGCCTTGCCTCCACGGTCCTTGATGGCCTCCTCGGCGCCATCTCGGCTGAAGCTCTCCAGGCTGCCAGTCACGACCACGACCTTGCCGGCCATCGTCTGGGGCAGCGTCGGCTTGTCGGGCCCGATGAGGTTCACGCCTGCGGCACGCAGCTTCTCGATCACCTCGCGGTTGCCCTCGTTCAGGAAGAACTCGTGCACCGAACGGGCGATGATCGGGCCAACACCCTCGACGGCTGCGATCTCATCGGCTGGAGCCGCGATGAGGGCATCGATGTGCGCGAAGGCCGCCGCGAGGATGCGGCTGATGGTGCCTCCGGCATGACGGATGCCGAGACCCACGATGAGGTTCGCGAGGGGGCGCTGCTTCGACGTCTCGATCGCAGCTTCCAAGTTCGCCACCGAGATGTCGCCGTAGCCCTCGAGACCGCGGACGCCCTCGAAGTCGATCGCGTAGATGTCGCCAGGGTCGTGGATGAGGCCTCGGTCGAGGAAGAGCGAGACGGTCCGCTCGCCGAAGCCCTCGATGTCCATGGCCCCCCTGCTCGCGAAGTGCACGATGCGCGCCCAGCGCTGTCCTTCGCACTCGAGGTTGGTGCAGAACGTGTCGCTCTCACCTTCGAGGCGCACCAGGGGGCCGCTGCACACTGGGCACGCCGTCGGGAACCGCCACTTGGGTAAACGCCTCGGGCGCTCCGCGAGCACGGGCCCGACGACCTCGGGGATGACGTCGCCGGCCTTGCGGACGATGACGGTGTCGCCGGGACGGACGTCTTTGACCGCCACCTGATCCTGGTTGTGCAGCGTGGCCATCTGCACGGTCGAGCCGCCGACGAACACGGGCTCGAGCACGGCGAACGGTGTCGCCTTCCCGGTTCGACCGATCGACACCATGATGTCTTTGAGGAGGGTGGTCTTCTCCTCGGGTGCGAACTTGTACGCGACGGCCCAGCGCGGCGCCTTCGACGTGGCGCCGAGCTCGTCGCGCAGGCGGAGGTCGTCGACCTTCACCACGACACCGTCGATCTCATAAGGCAGGTCGTGGCGGTGCTCCTGCCAGTGCCCGCACAGCTCGTACACCTCGCCGAGACCGCCGACCGCTGTGATCTCCGGGTTCACCGGCAAGCCGAGCCCGCGCATCCACTCGAGCGTCTCGGTATGGGTGCGCAACGCGGGCCCACCTTCGACTGCTCCCAACTGGTAGGTCCACATGGCGAGCTCGCGGCTCGCGGTGATCGAAGCATCCTTCTGGCGCACCGAGCCTGCTGCAGAGTTGCGGGGGTTCGCGAAGATCCTGGCGCCCGCAGCCTGCTGACGCTCGTTGAGCCGCTCGAACGCTGCGATGGGCATGTAGACCTCGCCGCGCACTTCGACCAGGTCAGGAGGCGTCTCGCCCTTCGCAAGCGTGAGCTGTTTGGGGACCGCCTCGACGGTGCGGATGTTGGCCGTCATGTCCTCGCCGACGCGGCCGTCGCCGCGCGTCGCCGCCCGCACCAAACGGCCCCGTTCGTAGGTGAGTGAGATCGCGAAGCCGTCGATCTTGAGCTCGCACACGAACGCGACGCCTGTGCCCTCTGAGCCGAGCCGCCGCTCGAGACGCTCGCCCCAAGCCACGAGCTCCTCGAAGGAGAAGGCGTTGTCGAGCGACATCATCGGGAGCCGGTGGCGCACCTCGGAGAACTGGGCGCTCACAGCGCCACCGACGCGCTGCGTCGGCGAGTCGGGCGTCACCAGCTCAGGGAACTGCTCCTCGAGGGCTTTGAGCTCGCGTAGGAGATCGTCGAACGCGGCGTCGCTGATCTCCGGATCGTCGTCGTCGTAGTAGCGGCGGCTGTGATGCTCGAGCACGGCCCGTAGGTCGAGCACTCGGCTTTCGACGTCGTCGGCGGCGCCGGCTCCGCGGTGAGCTGCCATCGTTTGGACTCTACGCGGCCGCGGTGACAAGGCTCGGCGGCCGTGCTCATGTACGTCCGAGCGGCATGGCTCGGCCTCGCTGTGCTCGCGGGACCCGCACTGGGTCGCGCTCTCGAAGACGCTTCAGCGCCGGTCGTCGTCGTCGCCGGCGCGCTCGCCGCGCTCGGATGGGGTGCCGGGGTCGTGGCCGTGCTCGTGCCACGCTCGCTCGGTCTCACCGCGTTGCGCGTGCTCGCCCCGCTGGCCCTCGCCGGCGCCGTCGCGTGCACCGTGCGCTCCGCCCCCGATGTGGCGATCGCGGAGGTGGCAGGGCTCTTCGGAGGTGCCGCTGTGGCTGGTCTGGTACTGCTCGTCGCTGGAGTGCCGGACGCGTTCGTCGACGGATCCTCGTATGGCCCGGAGCGTCGCTTCGCCCTCCGCACACCGGTCGGGCTGCTCGCCGGGCCAGCCGAGCTGGCTTGGCTGGTCGTCGTCGCGCCACTCGTGGCCGGTCCGCTGCTCGTGGCCGCCGGCGCATGGCAGTGGGGCCTCGCGCTCGTGGTGCTCGGCGCCCTTCCGGCACGGATCGGCCTTCGCTCCCTGCACCAGCTCGCACGCCGTTGGGTCGTCTTCGTGCCCGCCGGCGTCGTGCTCCACGATCCCCTCACGCTCAGCGACCCGGTCCTCTTTCCGAAGCGTCTCGTACGCAACCTGGCACCCGCTGAGATCGGTGACAGCGCAGCCGTGCTCGACTTGTCGCGCGGCGCGCCTGGGCTGTTGCTGGCGCTCCAGCTCACCGAGCCGACCACTGTCGGGCTGCTCGCGGGCCGCACTGCAGCAGAGCCACGCTCGACGGCACGCTTGCTCTTCACCCCCGCCCGTCCGGGCGCGGTCCTCACCGAAGCCCGAGCCCGCAACCTGACCTGATGCGTCCTCGGCCTCAGACCGCGACGCCACCGCCGAGGACCTGATCGCCTTCGTAGAGGACGACCGACTGGCCAGGCGCCACCCGGCGCTGCGGCTCGCTCCAGCTCAGCACGCCCGTAGCGGGGTCGAAGCGCGCGGGCAGCGGCGCCGCATGCGCGCTGCACTGCGCCGACACGTCGCCGGCAACAGCACCATCGGCCCATTCGAGCTCGGCAAGGTGCACCCTCGGGGCGAGGAGATCGGGTGCCGGGCCCACTGTCACCACCCGGCGAGCGCGATCGACGTCGGTGACGAAGCTCGGCGCGCCCGAGCCGCCCGCGAGCCCGAGGCCGCGGCGTTGCCCGATCGTCACCAGCTCGAGCGCATCAAGCGCTCCGACCGCGAGACCTGCACCATCGACGACGACCGCCGGGGTGAACGCCAATCGGTTCGAGAGGAACCCGGAACGCCCCGAGGCCGAGGTGATGAAGCACACGTCTTGGCTGTCGGGCTTCAGGGCGGTGCGCAGCCCGAGCGCGCGGGCCTCGGCGCGGACGTCGGCCTTCGTGCCCTCGCCGACCGGGAACAGAGTGCGCGCAAGCTGCGCCTGGCCGAGCATGTGCAGCACGTAGCTCTGGTCCTTCTCCCTGTCGCATCCCCGAGCGACGCGTCGGGACCCATCGGCGCGCGAGACGATCCGCGCATGGTGCCCGGTGGCGACAGCGTCGAAGCCGAGCGCGTCGGCGCGGCGCAGCAAGCGGTCGAACTTCACGTGGCGATTGCACTCGATGCACGGATTGGGCGTGCGACCTTCGGCGTGCGCTGCGACGTAGGGCTCGACCACATGGTCGCGGAACTCCTCACCGAACGCGAAGACGTGATGCTCGATGCCCAACTGGTTCGCGACGCGGCGGGCGTCGTCGACGTCGCTGACCGAGCAGCAACCCGTGTCGGACTCGCCCCCCCACAGCTTCAGCGTCACGCCGACGACATCGTGGCCGGCGCTGAGCAGCCGCGCGGCCGCGACCGACGAGTCGACACCGCCCGACATCGCACAGAGCACACGGGACACCGGCCTCACCCGCCCCCGTGCCGGCGGAGCCGTTCGACGGCCGGGGCTACGACCTCGAGCGCTCGATCGACGTCGGCCGCAGTCGACGCGTGCCCGAGCGACAGGCGCAAAGAGCCTTTGGCCAAGCGGGGTGCGACGCCCATCGCGTCGAGCACGTGTGAGGCCTCGAGCGCGCCCGAGGAGCACGACGCGCCGGCCGAGGCGAGCACGCCGCCTTGCTCGAGGAGGAAGAGCAGGGCCTCGGCGTCGACACCGGGGATACAGACGTGGGCGATGCCGGCAACCGTTCCGGCGCGAGCGCCTGTCGCGATGCAGCCGTCGATGCCGGTGAGCAGCCCGTCGACCAACCTGTCGCGCAACGCGCCGATTCGCACCACTGCGGCGTCGCGCTCTTCGACGGTTGCCGTCAGCGCCACAGCGAAGGCGACGATCAGCCCGACAGGCTGGGTGCCGGCACGCCGCTCGCGCTCCTGGCCTCCGCCGCGCAGCAAGGGGACGAACGGCGTGCCGTCGCGCACCACGAGCGCGCCGACACCCTTCGGGCCGCCGATCTTGTGGGCGCTCAGCGACACCAAGTCGGCGTCAGCCGCGTCGGCCCGCACATCGAGCCAGGGAAGCGCCTGCACTGCATCGGTGTGCAGCACGGCGCGTGGCGCAAGATCGCGCACGACCTTGGCGACGTCGCTCAGCGGTTGGATCGTCCCCACCTCGTTGTTCACGAGCATGACCGACACCAGACCGACATCGTCGTCGAGCGCTTCAGCGAGCTCGTCGAGATCGATGACGCCGTCGCCGCCGACGCCGATTGTCACGCCGCCTGCGGCCAACGCCGGCTCGAGCACGGCGTGATGCTCGACGGCCGAGCACACCGTCCTCCTGCTGGCGCCGGTGCGCACCGCGGTGTTGTCGGCCTCCGTGCCGCCGCTGGTGAAGACGACCTCTCCCGGCTCACATCCGAGAGCAGCGCCGACCTCGTCACGAGCGTCGTCGACTGCTCGACGTGCGTCGCGCCCATGCGCGTGCGCGCCCGAGGGGTTGCCGAAGCGCTCGGAGAGGAACGGCAGCAGCGCGTCGACAGCCTCGGGCCGCATCGGCGTGGTCGCCGCGTGGTCGAGGTAGGCGATGGGCATCGCTCAACGCTACCGACGTCGCGCCGATTGCCACAGCGAGCACTAGTGCTCCTGCGCGGTAGTTCTGCGCGTGTTGGGGGGAGCCTGAGGGGGTGCGGCTCCGCCGGCCGCACCGAACTACTAGATCGAGCGACCGTATGAGCCTGGGCCCCACGACCTGACCCAAGGCGGGAGCGGGACCGGTGGCCCGCCGAGGCGCAGCTGATACGCGGCCGCGACCGACACGAGGAATGCCTCTGGCGTGACCCCGGGTGGAGGCGAGTGGTGCATGGCAGCCGCGATGGGCGTCGCGAGTCGGTGGCCGAGACGAGCACGGGCATCAGGTTGCAGGTCGTTCACGCGGGTGAGGAAGGAACGCACGACGGCGTACTGCTCGGGCCGCAAGGCGCCGACGTCGAGGCTCCTCGAGTACGCCTCGTAGCCGATCAGCGGCGGGAACGAGACCGGTATCGGGAGCCGGGCTCCGGTGCGCTCACGAAGCACGATCGTTCCCGCGAGCAGATCGCCCACCCGCTGGTTGCGCGCGCTGAGCAGGACCGTCCAGGTGGCGACGACACCGATCGGAGGCAGGAAGAAGTCGACGATCGCGAGCAGCGAGCGGATGGAGGTGTGGCGGAACGACACGGGTGCTCCGTCGACCGTGACGACGCGCAGACCCATCGAACGCTTCCCGACGGTGCGCCCGTCGTAACGCGCCTCGAACAGAGCCGGGTAGCCGAACACCAGGACGAAGATCGTGACCAGCATGACCACGATGACCGATGACCTGTCGCCCGCGAGACCCGATGCGCCGAGCGCGGCGGTGACGACGAACATCGCGCCGAGGCGCACGGCGAGATCGATGGCCTGCGCCAACGCCCGCGACCCGACCGAGGCGGTCTCGAACTCGAGCAGCACGGCCTCGGGTGTGACGATCCCTCGCTCGGGGCGCTCGACCAGGCGCGTCGCTGCCACGTCGCTACGGTACGGGACGCGTGGACATCGATCGCTTCGTGGTCGCCAACTCGGGCATGTGGGGCCGGCTCGAGGAGCTGAGCGCCAGGGCTCGGCGGTCGCGGGGCACGATGTCGCCGGCCGAGGTCGACGAGCTCGTCGCGCTCTACCAGCGGACCTCGGCGCAGCTCTCCCACGCTCGTGGCTACTTCGACGACGCCGGGCTGACCGCTCGCCTCACGACGATCGTCGCCGCGGCCAACGCTGCGATCTACGGCGCCCGCCGCGGCGCGTCCCGCTCGCTGCGGGCTTTCTTCGCCGAGACATTCCCAGCTGCTGTCTACGTGAGCCGCCGCTTCATCGCTGTCGCAGCTGTGTTGATGTTCGTCCCGGCGATCGCGGTGGGCGCGTGGGTTGCGACCTCCCCCGAGGCGCTGCGCGTCGCGGTGCCCGAGGAGGAGCAGCAGGCGCTCGTGCAGTCGCAGTTCGAGGACTACTACTCCTCGGCGCCGGCAGCCGAGTTCTCGACCCGCGTGCAGGTCAACAACATCCAGGTGTCCTTCATGGCGTTCGCGTTCGGGATCGCAGGTGGTGTGCTCACCGCGGCGCTACTGGTCTTCAACGGGCTCAACGTCGGTGTCGCTGCGGGGTTGTTCTGGCATGCCGGGGAGGCGGGGAGGTTCTTCGGCTTGATCCTCCCCCACGGGCTGCTCGAGCTGACCTCGATCGTCATCGCCGGCGCGGCGGGCCTGCGGCTCGGCTGGGCGATGATCGCGCCAGGAGACCGCACGAGGGGCGACGCGCTCGCCGAGGAGGGGCGTCGCTCGATCGTGCTCGTCATCGGACTGATGCTGTGCTTCGTCGTGGCCGGTTTCATCGAGGCGTTCGTGACGCCGAGCGGGCTGCCGACGCTCGCCCGGGTCGGGGTTGGCCTTCTCGTGGAGGCTGCGTTCATCCTCTGGGTCGTCGGCCGAGGCCGTGACGCCGTCGCCTCGGGACACACCGGCCTCTTCGGCGAAGCCGACTGACCCGGCCCGCAGGGCCGAAGCGAGAAGCCGAAACCCTCAGAGGCGGCCGATCGCCTTGAGGCGGAGATAGGTGTCGGCGAGTGCGCCGGAGAGGTGGCCGGGGCTGGCATCGACCACCGTCGCCCCCAGCGCTCGGAGGCGCGCCGCGACGCGGCCGCGCTCCGCGAGAGCCGCCAGCGCGGCCGCGCGGCGGTACACGACCTCCGGCTCGTCGCCGGGCTCAACGGCCCAGCGCTCGACCTCCGGGTCGCGTACCGCGCCGATCACCACGACGTGGCTGCGCGTGATCAGCGGCAGCGCTGGCACCAAGGACTCCTCGGCTGCCTGCTCGACGAGCTCGGTCAACAGCACGAGCAGCGCGCGCCGACGGAACCGCGTGATCGCAGCCGCGAAGGCCGAGCGATAGTCCGTCTCGACCAGGTGTGCCTCGAGGTCGAAGAGCGCCTCGGTCACGGCCCCGACCTGCGCACGCGAGCGCGATGGTGTGAGCACCCGGCCGACCTCGGCGTCGAAGACGAGAAGACCGCACTTGTCGCCGAGACGCGTCGCGACCGTGGTCAGCATCATCGTCGCGTCCATCGCGTGCTCGAGCCTCGGCACCTCCTCGACCCGAGCCGCCATGAGCCGCCCCGTGTCGAGCATCACGAGAACGGTCTGGTTGCGCTCAGCTCGATAGGTGCGCACGATCGCCTTGCCGGCCCGAGCTGTCGCCGACCAGTCAACGCGCCTGAACTCGTCGTCCGGGCCGTAGTCACGAAGCTGCTCGAACTCGGTCCCCGCGCCGCGCCCTTGTGCGGAGCGCAGCCCGACCTCGAGCAGCCGGGCCTTGTTGATCCGCAGCTCGGCTTCGTCCTTCGAGCGAAACGGCGGGTGCACGCGAATCGTCGAGGGCACGGCCCGTGTGCGCTGCCGACCGGCCAGCCCGAGCGGGCCGAGCACCCGAACCGTCAACTCGGTTGGCGTGAAGCGCCCCCTACGCGACGGCATCATGGTCGTGCGGACCGTCGCGCTCCCGCGCGGCGCGAGCGTGAGCGCCGCACGCCTCGTGTCGGCGTGCAGCGATGGCGCCAGCTCATCGGCGAACGCGATGCGCAACCGGCGCTCGGTTGTGTTCTCGAACCGCCAGGTCACGGTCGACCCTTGTCCGAGAACCACGACCGTGGGCGCCTCGCGCTCGACGCCAACGCGCTTCGGCGGCGTGGTCAACACCAGATCGATGAGCCAGATGATCGCGAGCAGGGCCACCACGATCAGCAGGTCGACCCAGAAAGCACCGGTCGGCAAGTCGTCGGGCAGCACAGCGCGCGTCGCAGCGACGGCGAGCACGACGAGCGCAAACCTTCGGGTTACGACAGGCAACGAACCAGCTCGCTCACCGCGGCGCGGGGACTGCGCTCATGATGCCGTCCAGCACACCATCGGCCGTCGTTCCCTCGAGCTCGGCCTCCGGGCGCAGCTGGATGCGGTGACGCAACGCCGGCTTCACCACGGCTTTGACCTCGTCGGGCGTGACGAAGGGACGCGCGGCCAACCACGCCCAGGCCTTGGCGGCATGCAACAAGTTGGCCGCGCCACGCGGTGAGACACCGAGCGACAACGACGGGGCGTCCCGCGTCGCGCGACAGAGCGACACGATGTAGTGCAGCACTGGCTCCTCGACGCGCAACGCGTCGACCTCGGCGCGTGCGGCCGCGAGGTCTGCCGCGCTGGCGACAGGGCGTACTCCGAGCGCGGCGAGGTCGTGGGGGTCGAGCCCGCGGTCATGGCGTGCCAGCACCTCGGTCTCCTGCTCGAAGCTGGGATAGTTGACGTTGAGCTTGAAGAGGAACCGGTCGAGCTGCGCTTCCGGCAGGGGGTAGGTCCCCTCGTACTCGACGGGGTTCTGCGTGGCGACGACCACGAACGGATCAGGCAACGCTCGGGCATCTCCCTCAACGGAGACTTGGCGCTCCTCCATGGCCTCGAGCAGCGCTGCCTGGGTCTTGGGCGGCGTCCGGTTGATCTCGTCGGCGAGAAGCACGTTGGTGAAGACGGGGCCCTCACGGAAGGAGAACTTGGCACCCCTGGCGTCGAAGATCACCTGACCGATGACGTCGGATGGCATCAGATCGGGGGTGAACTGCACCCGGTGGAAGTCGAGGTCCAGCGCGGCGGCCAGCGCCTTGACCACCAAGGTCTTCGCAACACCGGGGACGCCTTCGAGGAGGACGTGTCCTTTGACGAGCAGGGCGGCGACGAGCCCGGAGAGCGTTCCTTCCTGGCCGACGACGACTTTGCCGACCTCCTCGCGGAGAGCGAGGATCGGTGCTCGGGTGTCGGGGGCTTCAGCGGCGGGCATGGTTGACCTCCTGGCGAATGGCGTCGAGCTCCGTGCTGAGCGCGACGAGCCAACGCTCGTCGGGTACAGGACCGTCGGTGATGGCGCTTCGCACGCGGGCCGCGTCGAGACCCGTGCGCGTCGCCACGCTGTTGGCGATCGTCTCGGGTGGCGCGCTCGCGGGCAGGCCGAGCTGGGAGGCGATCGCTCGCCGTGCGTCGTCCCTGAGGGCTGCGCCGGCGCGGTCAGCCGATCTGGTGCGCTGCTGCAGGCGCCCGACGGCAGCGACGAGACCCGACCCGGGGATGGCGATGAGCTGGTGCTCGGTGACGGGCCGACCGAGGCGCCGGCCCCGGTGTACGGCGAACACGACGAAGGCGACAACCGCGATGGCGAACGCCTGCTCGAGTCGCGGCGCGATCAGCGAGAGGAGCGACGCCGAGCCGGCGCCCGCTGCTGGCACCACATCGATGATGGCGACGTGCTCGGTGTCGCTCGGCGCGAGCAGGTCGACTGCGAGCGTGCTGCCGTCGCCTGTGGCCAGCAGGGCGTTGACGAAGGGTTCGGCCCCGCCGATCGAGGTGATCGTTCCCTCACCCCTCGACCGACGCATGAGGTAGCCGTCGAAGCACGAACTCGAGCCTTCGACGCGCAGGTAGCGCACCGGCGTGTTCAGGGCGAGGCCGTCGATGCCGCGATCAGTGTGGATCGTCGCGACCCCGTCGATTCCGGACACGTCGCAGTCGCCGCGGTTGATGGAGCCGACCGCTCGCAGCGTGGCCCCTGCGCGTCCTGCGAGCGCCGACGACGGGTCGGCGACGACGAGATCGCCACCGCGCTCGACCCAGCGTTCCAAATCGGCGCGCTGCGCGGACGAGAGGTCGTCGCGGAGCAGCAACGCGCTCTGGTCGGTGCCGGCAGGAGCGGCCGCGACAACCCTCGGTGCTGCACCAAGCTCGGCGAGCAGCGCAAGAAGCGCGCTCGTTCCCTCGGGCAGGTCCGAGCGCGGCGACAGCGCGGGACCTGAGCGCCGCGAGTCGCCGCCTGACGCGAGGAGCGCGACGACGATCACGACGAGCAGAGCTGCCATCGCGACTCCGATGCTGCGATGCGATCCTCGCGTCGAGGCTGTCGGTGTCACCGGACCGCTCCGGCCGACTCGGTCTCGAGGCGCGCCTTCGGCGACTCCAGGACAGCGACGCCGACCGCGTGGAGGCGCCCGACATCCGCTGCGCTCGCTTCGTTGCCGCCATACCAGACGCGCTCGAACAACGAGCTCGCCTCCTCGAACGCCGACGCGCCGGCCGGCCGCGTGAGCCCCACGTCGACCCGGTACTCGCCGCTCGTGCGCCCTGCCACCGTCGCCACCGAACCGTCGTCGGCCAGCCGCGCGACGAGCTCGCCGTAGCGAGCGCGCAGCGCCTCGCGGAAGCGCCCGGCGGCCATCAACCGCTCGGCGAGCTCGGACCACTCGTCGCCCGAGCGCCGCTCCTCGAGCTCGATCGTCAGCAGTGCCTCGATCTCCTCGGCATTGCTCCTCGGGCGCCACCCTCGCACGAGCCGGTAGATCAGGTAGGCGACGCCCACAACGAGCGCGACGAGCACGAGGTCGCCGACGAACCCGGGCCCACCGCCGATCGAGGAGCGCAGCGACCCAGGAAAGAGGTGGTCGAGCACCCAACCGATCGCGTCGGAGATGCGGTTCGGACCCGGCTGCTCGTACTGGCGTCGCGCCAGGATCGCTTCGGCACTTGCTCGCACCTGCTCGGGGTCGTGACCGCCTTCATGTCTCATCTGAAGTGGCGGGCTGCTGCGAGCTCGATGTCGAGGCCCTCGCGGCGCACCCTCAAGTCGAGGTACAGCAACGTGGAGGCTGCCGCGACGAACGGGAGCAGGATCAACGATGTCGCCAGCGAGATCGCGACATCGACGATCCATGCGCCGCCGATGTCGAGCGTGTCGAAGATGGAGTCGGAGACGTAGCCGAGCCCGGACAAGGTGACCTCGAGCACACCCGCGACGACGACGACGACAAGCAGGCCGCCGACTGCGAGCCCGACCTCCTTGGAAGCGAGGCGCCACGATCGCGCCATCGCCGCAAAAACACCGCACTCCTCGATGGCGATGATGGGGACCGTCGCGAAGAGCAGCGGAGCGACGAACAGCAGAGGGACCCCGAACGAGAGAGCGGCCGCTGCCTCGCAGATGTGGACGGCGACCCACGCAACCAGCAGCGCGGGGGCTCGGCCGAGCGACGCGCTCGCCGCTTGGAAAGCGGTCGGCGCCTCCCCGTGCTGCCACGCCCAGACGAGACGCGCCACAGCAAAGGTCACGAAGGAGAGCGCGACGAGCCGAAGGGCGATCGCAGCGAGCCACTCGACAGTGATCACGTCGTTGACGTCGTCGACGTTGAGCTGGTCGCGGCGCAGCAGCACCGAAGCGATCTCGAACGGGACTAGGAACAGCGCTGTCGCTCCGAGCACGACGCGCGGCGCGGCCTTGATCGTGTCGAGCGCCGTGTCGACGATGTCGAAGCGGGTCAGCGGGTGCCCGAGGAGCGGAGCACCCCTGGGGGTGTTCCGCTCCGGAGCGGCGCCGGACGGAACAGGGGCCTGTGGTGCAACGCGCTCCAGCGCAGCCACGTCGGGCGCCGACCAGGGTGCGACCACCGGGCAACGGTAGTGGTCAACCGCGGCGTTGGGGCATGGTTGAGCCGTGGATGGTTATGGGCCGGCGACTTACGGCGACGGGTTCGCTGACGTGTACGACGCGTGGTACTCCGAGGTCTCGGACCCCGAAGCCGTGGCCGATGTCGTTGCTGAGCTTGCCGCGGGCGGTCGGGTCCTCGAGCTCGGGATTGGCAGCGGTCGACTCGCGCTGCCCATCGCGGCCCGAGGCGTCGAGGTGTGGGGCATCGACGCGTCGGCGGCCATGGTCGAGCGGCTGCGAGCCAAGCCTGGCGGCGATTCCATCCCGGTCGCTCTGGGCGACATGACCGATGTCGACCTCGCCTCGCTGCCGGGAGGAGACGCTGGCTCCTTCGCCGTCGTCCTGATCGCCTTCAACACGCTCTTCAACCTCACCACCGCGGCAGCACAGGCCCAATGCCTGGCTCGGGCTGCTGCGGTGCTCGCTCCCGATGGGCAGCTGGTGGTCGAGGCCGTCGTGCCCGAAGCCGAGCCGCCAGCCGGCGGTGTCGAGGCCCGGGCCGTCGAGCTCGACAAGGTGGTCCTGAACGTGAGCCGGCGCGAATCACATGGCGGAGCAGTGCGGGGACAGGTGATCGAGATCGGTGCGAGCGGCATCCGGCTCAGACCCTGGCTCGTGCGTCCGGTCGGCCCAGAGGACATCGACGCCATGACGGCGGCTGCAGGGCTGCGGCTCGTCGAGCGCTGGTCGGGTTGGGAGCGAGCCGCGTTCGTCGAGCACGATCCAGTGCACGTGTCGGTGTACCGGCCGGAGTAACTTCGACGCGTGCCGCTGATCGTGTCGAGCCTTCGGGCGTGAGCCAGCTCCGCCTGAACCCTCTCACCGGTCGTTGGGTCACCGTCGCGTCCGATCGATCCCTGCGCCCCGGCGACTTCTCCACGGAGCGCGTGCCCGTCGAGGCCGACCCCCACCGCCCTTGCCCCTTTTGCCCAGGCAACGAGGAGGCAACACCGCCGGCGCTCGAGACCTACGGGCCCAACGGGCAGTGGCAGGTCCGCGTCGTTCCCAACCTCTACCCCGCGTTCTCGGGCGACGAGCCGATGCTCGTCTCGAACCTCGGGCCTGTCTTCACCCAAGCCTCGGCGAGCGGCATCCACGAGGTCCTCGTCATCACGCCCGACCACGAATCCGGCTGGGCCGACCTCGACGATCGCAACGCAGGGCTGGTGATGGCCGCAGTGCGCGACAGGATGGAGGAGCACGCGCGCCACGCCAACGTCCGCTACACGCAGGCCATCGTCAACCATGGCCGAGAGGCCGGCGCATCGCTCGTGCACCCCCACGGTCAGCTGCTCGGCATCCCGTTCGTGCCGGGCGAGCTGGCCGAGGAGCGCTCGGGGTTCGTGCGCTTCGAGGGGTCGTGCCTGTTGTGCACGGTCAACGATGCAGAGACGAACGCGCGTCACCGCGTCGTGCTGGCCGACGAACGCGTCATCGTCGTGTGTCCGTATTGGAGCGGCACGCCCTACGAGATGCTGGTGATCCCCAAGGAGCACGAGACCCACCTCGCGCGCTCGGCGCCAGCCGACATCGTCGCCGTCGGGCACGCGTTGCGCACCGTCCTCGACCGCCTGCGACGCGCGGTCGGCGACGTCGCATACAACGTCGTGTTCCACACAGCACCACACCATCAGCGCGACGAGCACTTCCACTGGCACGCCCACGTGCTGCCGCGACTGACAAGCACGGCTGGCTTCGAGCAGGGCACAGGCGTGCTCATCAACATCGTCTCACCGGAGGCGGCGGCGAGCTCGTTGAGCGCGACAGACTGATGCCTCAGCTCACCGTGCTCCCGGGCGAGATGTGGCTGCATCGCTACGAGCGCTCCGATGATCTCAGCTGGCTCGTCGGCACCGGATGGTGCTCGGTGACGACCACCGACCACGATCTCTCGGTGGCGTGCGAGCTTCGCGAGGCTCCTGGCGCGCGCGACACGAGCGGGCCTTACCGCGTGCTGCGTGTGCGTGACCTCTCCGACCACGGCGCCCTCGGCATCGTTGCCGGTGTGGCCCAACCGCTCGCCGAATCGGGCATCAGCATCTTCACCGTCAGCTCGTGGGACACGTGCGACACACTCGTGCCTGCCCGCCGGCTCGACCAGGCGCTCGACGCGTTGATGCTGGCCGGCTTCGCGGTCGTCGACGGCTGAGTCGAGTCGGTCGTCGGGCGTGCGCTGATCACGTCCACCCACCACCGCTCCACCGCCAGTTCGCGGATGCCGCCAAGATCCCCGCCAACGCCCGCGAAGACGTCCTGGCGTTCGCCGGGTACCCACAGCGCAAGTTCAGGAGACTCCGCGCAATGGCCTGTTCCGGGCATTTCGTGACCATCGCGACTGACTAGGCACTTTCGGGCCGTGCTCTCGCACTAGTCAGTTTGGGTCAGCTGGAATGACTCGTCCGGGCCATGGCGTACTGCGTCGACCGCCCGTACGTTGCTCGATGTCGTATCCGTCGCGGGCGCGTCGGAAGCTTCCTACTGCGAAGAGTGGGGAACTCGTGTGCAAAGTCGCTGTTGTGGTCATCGTCGTGTTTGCCATTTTGGCGACGCTCGGCCCGAGTCCGGCCTCGGCCGCCAGCTCCCCGGCGGTTTATCCGTCCAGTCCGTCGGCCGCGGGAGCGCCGGCGCCGGGCGATCCGTCGTCGGTACCCCCGCTCCCGCAGTCGTGCGATGAGCTCACAGCGTTGCGCACGAAGACAACCTCAACGTTCGCGACCGCGGATCCCACCAAGACGGTCACCAAGATCTACGACGGACCCGTGCACTACACCGACGACGCTGGTCAATGGCAGGACATCGACACCACTCTGGTAGACGCGGGTGCCGGTCGCGCACGGACTCGTGCCAACGGCTTCGAGGTCGACGTCGCCAGCTCTGGGTCCGACGCCCAGGTCGCACAGCTGCGCGTCGATGACAGCCACTCGGTCGGCTTCGCGATCCAAGGTGCTGCGTCGGGGCAGGCGTCGCGCAGCGGTGACGCGCAGACGATCGACAACGTGCTGCGCCACACCGGCCTCAAGCTCGACGCGACACCGTCGGGGCTCAACTTCGACTTCGTGCTCGACGCGAAAGACGCGCCCAACAGCTACGTGCTGCCGCTCACCTTGCAGGGTCTGACCCCGTCCATGGACCCCAAGACGGGCGAGGTTCTCTTCACTGATGAGAACGGTGCGATCCCGGTGCGGATCAACCACGGGTTCATGGACGACTCCGCCAAGAACGCGTCCGGCGAGGGCGCCCACTCCGAACGCGTCACGTACAGCATCATCACCCTCGCCAACGGCGCAGCCGCGCTGCAGGCCGATCTCGACCGCGCCTGGCTCGCGGACCCTGCCCGAGTCTACCCGGTGCTCGTCGACCCGAACGTGTACACCGGCCTCGATGACACCTACGTCCAGTCGCCCTACACCAACGACCACTCGAGCGACACCCAGCTGAAGGTCGGCTACTGCGCGGCCGGCACCACCTGCGCCGGCTCCGGGCAGCCCGCGCTGACGACGCGGTCGTTCTTCCACTTCGACTTCTCCTCCGTCGCCGGCCAAACGATCCAGTCAGCGAGCCTGCTCATGTACGACTGGTGGTCCTACAACTGCGACACCAGCCAAGTCACCAACGCCTACCGCATCACCGGCGGCACCGGCTTCCCCGCCTACCTCAGCTGGGGCAACCAGCCCATCCTCGGCGACTACATGGGCGGCGCCGCGTTCGCCTACGGAAACACCTGCGCGGCCGGGTGGGCGACGATCCCGCTCGACGCCAGCAAGGTGAGCGGCATGGCCAACGGCACTCTCGCCAACTACGGCCTCGGCATCGCCGCCGCCAACGAAGGCACCAGCGCCAGCTGGAAGAAGTTCTACTCCGCCGACCAGGGCGGCTCGTCGATCCCGGTGATCTCCGTCACCAGCAGCCCCTCGCTCCCGTCGGTGCCGCTGAAT
This sequence comes from Acidimicrobiales bacterium, assembly GCA_051000215.1. Lineage (GTDB taxonomy): Bacteria > Actinomycetota > Acidimicrobiia > Acidimicrobiales > JACDCH01 > JBPCON01. The sequence continues at coordinate 46,278 of JBPCON010000060.1, read as the reverse complement.
GTCTCAGCGACAACCCCGAGCAACGGCGTCGTCCAGGCCAACTGGACTGCGCCTACCAACAGCGCCGGCGTGACCGGCTACGCCGTGTACTTGTACGCGGCCGGCTCGAACACGCCATCGCAGAGCCAGTGGTGCGCCGGAGTCGGCTGCACTAGCACCTACTGGTACAACACGCCCGACGGGACCAGCTGGTATTTCAAGATCAACGCCTACAACGGCAACTACGGGGCGCCGGGCACCACCAACACGGTCACCGCAACTTGGAAGCCGCCGGCGCCCACGGCCATCACCGCGTGGGCCGGCAACGGACAGGCCTACGCCACCTGGGCGTTCACCAACACCGGCTACAACACGCCCGCGGTCGACTACTTCATCATCAACGCCTGGGACCTCACGACCAGCACGTCGAACGTCCGGACCAGCACCACCGCCACGAACTACGTCGTCACCGGGCTCATCAACGGTCACAACTACGCGATCTACGTCGCCGCCCACAACAGTCGCGGCCAAGGGCCGACCAGCGCCGCCAGCAACACCATCGCGGTCAGCACCACGCCGACCCCGTACCCGCCCGGCTACCCGCTCGCCTCTGCCGGCAACGCCAGCGCCTGGGTCTCCTGGGAGAAGCCCGCCAGCAACGGCGCCGCATCCCCTTACACCTACCCGACCGACTACCTCGTGCAGGCCTACGACGGCAGCACCTACGTCGGCCAGCAGACCGTCAACGCCACCGCCAGCGACCACAACACGCTCCGGTGGACGACCGGGCCCGTCTTGACCAACGGCCACTCGTACAGTTTCGCGATCTGGCCGCACAACGCGGCCGGCTACGGGCAACCGGTCGCCACCAACGCCGTGACGCCGATCAACCCCGCCCCGCCGTACCCACCCAGCAGCGTCACCGCCCAACCCGGCGACTCCAGCATGGTCGTGAGCTGGACCGCGCCCGACCCGTCAGGCCCTCCCGCAACGTCCTACCTCGTCTGGCAATTCGACCTCACCAGCGGCGCCCAGGCCACCCAGACCGCCTTCGTGCCCGCAGCCCTCATGACAGGGCTCACCAACGGCCACCAATACATCTACCTGGTCAACGCGACCGGCACGAACGGGACCAGCAACTGGGCAGTCAGCGGCACCGCTACTCCGCAGTCGACGTTCGGTCAGCTGCTCAACCCGACGAACGTCCACATCGACCAGCGTGGCGACAAGCAAGTCCACGTGAAATGGACCAACGCGCCGCTCGCCACCACGTACACGCTCAAGGCGTACGACGCCTCCACCGGCGTCCAAGTCGGTGACACGATCACAGGCGCCACGAACGGAGTCGCCGGCGCCTCGGTCACCGGCCTGAAGAACGGCACGGCAGTTCGCGTCAAGGTCACCGGCAGCCTCGCTCTCGGGATCTTGCCCGGCGACGCCATCGCGTCCGACAACACAATAATCCCGGCCGGCGTGCCCTTCGCGCCGGAAACACCAACCGCTACACGAAGCGACGGCGTCATCACAATCGGGTGGCTCCCGCCGATCGCCCGAGCGGACGGGACCCCCGGCAACAACGGCGACCCGATCACCAGCTACGCGGTTTCGGTGTACAACGGCTCGACCCTGGTCACCAGCGTCGCGTTTGATCCCGCGCACCCGCCGGCCGGCTGCCAGCCCGCGACGGGTGGCTACTGCCAACCAATCACCGGCCTCGTCTTCGGTACGACGTACACCTTCAAGGTCAAGGGGACCAACGGCGTCGGCACCGGACTCGACTCGACCGGCGTTGACGCCAAGTTCGCCGGCCACCCGGCGACGATCAGCGGCGTTAGCGCGACTCCCGGCGAGCTTCAGAGCTCGCACATCGGTTGGACCACGCCCGCCGACAACGGCGACACGATCACCGGCTACATCGTCACTGCGCATCCTGACTCCGGCACGGATATCTCACAGCCCGCGGCGGCGTCCGGCTACCTGTTCACCGGCTTGACCGCTGGTATGGGCTACACGTTTGTCGTCACCGCGAGCAACGGCTTCGGATCGAGCAGCCCCTCTCCGTCGTCATCTCGGATTGTGCCGGCGGGGCCACCGATTCCGGGCGGCACCGGCGCCTCTGCGGGCCTTCGCCAGGCGTATGTCCACTGGGGCGCTGCCGATCCAAACGGGGGCACGTTGCAGAGCTACGTCGTGACGGCGACGCCGGGTGGAGCGACCCAGACTCTCGGGACGACGCAGCGCGACACGACCTTCACCGGACTTGACCCAGCGAACATCTACACCTTCGTGGTGACGGCCGTGACTAGCTTGGCGTCGACTCCTGACGCACCGTCCAACGCGGTCAGACCGTTCGACAACGCTTCAGTGCCGGACGCGCCAACCAGCATCTCGGCGGCAACGGGAAGTCATCAGGCCACGGTGTCCTGGACTCCGTCGGCAACGCATGGCGCGCTCCCAAGCAACTACACCGTCACGGCCTCCCCGGGTGGCGCCACGGCGTCGACGAGCGGGGTTGCGCAGACCGTAGACGTCACCGGTTTGGCCAACGGCACGCCCTACACATTCACAGTTGTCGCCAACTCCGTAGCCGGTGCAAGTCTCGCTTCGACTAGCTCGAATGCCGTGACGCCGGTAGTTCCGTCGGCACCCGGTCTGCCAAAGATCAGCGACGTCACGACCGATGCGACCACTGCGACGATCTCGTATCGGACGCCAACGACCGGCGGTACTCCCACCACGTACTCGATAATCAGCTCCGACGGAAAGTCGATCGCGGCTCCTGCAAACCTGCACTCCATCACGCTCATTGGCTTCACATCGCCGACCTACGACGTCACCTTCTCACTCCAGGCGGACAACGATGGCGGCAGCAGCGCGGCGTCCCAGACCGTGCCTGTCAATGTCGGCCTTCCGGGACGTCCCAACGTCGAGGGTGTTCCCGGACCCGGAGTTGTTGGACTTGCCTGGACGGACAGCCAGGAGTTTGGGATCGCGGTTGATCACTACGAAATCGATCAGCAACTGTTAGCGCCCTGCGGCAACGAAGCGCTCTGGCCTCCTGAAAACACCAGCTGCCTGCAGAAAGTCCAAGACGTCCCGAAGGGCAACGCCTCCACCTACAGCTTCCAGCAATCCGTGGGTGGCGGCTTCTGTGGCGGCTTTGTTGTCACCGCTGTGACAAGCAACGGCAAGAAGGGCCTCGGCACCCCGCTCACGATCTGTGAAGGAACGCCTCGAGTGCCGCAGAATGTCCAGTTCATTCAAGGCCTGAACGACACCGGCTCCCTGCGCTGGGACGCGCCGACCGCCAACGGCACAGCTCCGGTCTCGAACTACACGGTGTTCCGCTTCTCTAACCCAGACGATCCGTTCGCCGATCCGATCATCGAGACGACGACGGCTGCCACACAGTTCTCGACTGGAGCCCAAGTGCCGGGCGTCGCCTACCGGTACCGTGTCACAGCGAACAACTCGGTCGCCAGGGGGCCATATTCTGCGTTCGCAGTCGTCACGGCGCCACAGCCGAATCACCTTTGGGGGGTCGACTCCTGCACTCCGGCGACAGACAACCAGCTGGCGACAGTCCTGCAGACGGATCTTCCGGACTTCTATGGACGATACGTCGACAACGGCGGCTGTTCGCTCAATGATCCCAGCCAGGATCCGAACGAGCTGCAGCACCTCGCCGCGCACGGCATCCACGCCGTCACGTTCTTCACCGGTGTGTATTGCAACCTCTCGGGAGCGACTCCCGGCGCCAACGACGCCGCAGCTGACATCATGGGCCTACAGAGGCTCGGCGTGCCCCAGAATGATCAGGTGCTTGTGAACCTTGACATCGAACCGCGTGGCAACTGCAAATTCACCGTCGACTCGGGCTATCTCAACGCGTGGTCGTCAGCGATCCGCGCGGCGCACTACGTCGCCGGCTTCTATGCCAGCGGCAACAGCTCTCTGCAACAGGCAGCGATCTGCGGCACGACGACGCCAGGGGTCGTGGTGTGGGCGTACTACACGTCGCCTGGTCGGGAGAACCGCGCGAACTCGCCTGCCTTCGGCCCGGCGCCCTTCTCCTGCACAACCGATACGGTCGGCTGGCAGTTCGGCATCCCGCCGTGCGCAACGGACGGTCATCGAATCGATGACCACATCGGATATTGCCAGGACCAGACCGCCGTACCGAACATCGACACCGAGGAGCTCCTTCCGAGCAGAGCCAACCTGTTGTGGCATTTCTAGCGAGCAAGCCTGCGCGCGGCGTTCTGGCAGTCGTCGTACTGGTCTTGCTGATCGCTGGAGCGGTGGCCGCCTGGCGTCACGGGGGCGACGACAGCGAGCATGCCGCCGGACCGTGCACGGTCAGCGAGCTCACATCTCCGCTGAACACATCTGGCGCCGCCAGTGGCCGCGCAATCGAAACCATCCTTCTTGCGCCGCCGCCGGGCACTGACGCGTGCACGCTGAACGGTCCGCTGACCGTAACGATCACCGGCTCCGCAGACCTGCCGGTGACAGCGTCTTCTCTCACGCTCGACCGAGGAACCGGACTCGAGGCACCACTTGTGCTCGATGCCAACCACTGGGGCGAGATCACTCTGGTGTGGGCAGGCTCAGCTGCGCCCGACGCCGGCCTCACCTCACACTGCGAAGTTGCCCCGATCCAAGGGACCCGAATCTCGATCCGGGGTAACGCTCAAGTAGAACCGGTCCTCGTCCCCGTGACGCAGGCTGATTCTCCTCTGACCATCTGTGGCGGAATCGCGAGTGACGGAGCGTTCCTGATCGACGCAGCCGTCGCACGGCAGCTCGTCGATGAGGCCAACCGCGGAACAGAGTCTGCATCGTCGTAGCGGGGCTGCTCCGGTGTTGGTGTCGCTGGCGCGCTTCCGCCTCCTCACCGTCGAGTCCGCGTGGCCGGGTAAGCGAGGGTGACGGCCCTGCGCCACTCGGAGACCGTGCGCGAGTAGGCCCACCGCAAGCCGACGGTGGCCGCGTCGACGGGGTCCCCGCAGACATACCATTCGCCGCGGGGTAGCCGGCGCCGGCCACCTCAGAACGGGGGGACACGGTGGAGATTCATGAGGTCATTGGTGGATTTGGAGCGCTCGCCGATAGCGACAAGGTGACTGCTCTCCAGGCGATGGTGAGGCTGAAACCGCCTCCGGCCAAGTCCGCTACCAACGCGGCGCTGTGGCTCATCATCATCTCGGCACTAGTGTCCCGAGTCGTGAGTCCGCGGAGAAATTCGGCGAGCGCTGGGCGCCGTTCGCAAGGACGCAGGACGAAGCACTCCACCAGCGAATGCGAGGCCGAGGACGCCGCGAGCGGCGTTCAGAGCCGTCGAATTCTTCGCATGATTTGCGACTCGGGACACTAGCACTTGTTCTCGTGGGAGGACTAGTGCTGCTCTTTGTCCTGGTTTTGAAGGGCAAGGACACCGCTGTAGTCACGCCTATTGTGACGGGTGCCCTGGGCGCCTTGGCAGGACTGCTAGCTCAGAGTCCTGCTGGCGGTGACACCGGCGTGTGGGTCGCCCGTTTGCGATTAGGCCCGCTTGAGGGAGGAAGCCCGATCCCGGTTCTGCCTCGCTCCTCGCTGCTCCCGGCGCCCACGCGGCAGACTGAGCTCGAGACTACGGACGGGTCTTCCCGCTACCGGATCGGCGCCAGCCTCAGTGACCGACGCTTCGATTCGATGTCCGGTCGGGTCGGACAACAACTCCCGTGGGCGAAGTCGCTCGGGGTCAGCCTCCACTGGATCGTTGGTGTCCCCTCGAGTGGTGGGGTTTGAGAGAGGGCCGCGTGCGCGTCAGCATCGTCATAGCGGCGCGGCGCGCGGTGGTGTGGGACGCCGTGCGCGACATCGAATCGCACGTGGAATGGATGAGCGACGCTTTCGCGATCCGCTTCACGTCGCCATCGCACGCTGGCGTCGGAACGACCTTCGACTGCGACACGCGGATCGGACCATTGCGCCTCGTAGATCGCATGACCATCACGGCGTGGAAGCCGAAAAAGGCGATGGGCGTGCGCCACGTGGGGTTGGTGACAGGCTCGGGACTGTTCAGGTTGCGGCGAGCATCGCACGGGCGCACACGCTTCACGTGGACGGAGGTGCTCAGCTTCCCATGGTGGATGGGTGGACCCATCGGCGCCTGGCTCGGTGCGCCGGTGCTGCGGCGCATCTGGTCGCGCAACCTGCGCAACCTCAAGGCTCTCGTCGAGGGTTCCTGACTCCGGTCACGCGCTGGCTTGCGCCGCGACGAGCGCGCCGGCGAAGCACACGAGCCCGACCACGACGCACAAGGCGTTGGCGAGCGCGCCCTGCTTGCGCGAAGTGAGGAAGAAGACGATCTCCCCGCAGACGAGCCCGCCCACGAGGCCGCCGATGTGCGCACCGATGGAGATGCCGCTGACGCCGAACGTGAAGAGCAGGTTGATCACCACCAGGCCTCCGATCCCGCTCTGCCACAAGTTGATGCCCTTGGAGCGTTGCGCCGCGACCATGGCGCCGAGCAACCCGAAGATGGCGCCTGACGCGCCGACCGTGACGCTGTTGGGGGTGACGAGCATCACGCCGAGCGAGCCGGCCAGCAACGAGGCGCCATAGACGATGCCGAAGCGCAGTCGCCCGAGCGCTGATTCGAGCTGCGAGCCGATGAACCAGAGCGCGGCCATGTTCATGAGGATGTGCAACCCGCTCGCGTGGAGGAAGCCCCCCGTGATCACGCGGTACCACTCACCGTTCGCGACGCCGATCGGGACGCCCCGCAAGAACCCGCTGCCGATGAGCGCCCAGTCGTCCTGGAAGCTGCCTCCGGAAGCGTTGAAGAGGCCGCCACCGGCTTGGCCTCCCTGACTCAGCCCGATGAGGAAGACCGCAACGTTGAGGGCGATGAGCGTTTGGGTGGCGACGGGGCGGTTCAGCTGCCCCAGCGAACGAGCGGTGTACACCTTCTGTCGCGCACCGCGCGCGCACTCCGGACAGTGAAAGCCGACCGAGGCCTGCACCATGCACGCCGGGCAGATCGGCTTGTCACACCGCTGGCACGACACGCCTGCGGGCCGCTCAGGGTGGCGATAGCAGGTCTTCACGGTCTGGGTCATGGCTCGGCAACGCTACCGGGGCAACCTTCGGGAACGAGGTGCAGCGCCGCCGGCGGCGATCTGCTCGGCCGCATCGGGGAGCGCCGAGTCGAGCCCGAACTCGCCAGGCCCGAAGCGCTCCGCGATGAGGCGCAGCAGCATGGTCACCGGGTCGCCTCGGCCGACAGCCGCCCCCAGCTCCGCGAACGCCCCCCGGTCGCGCTCGGCGTCGACCGGGCGGGAAGCGCCGAACACCTCGAGATCACCCAAGTGGATCGCCGCGTAGACCATTGGGCCGGTAGCTCTCGGCGGTGATCCTCGCGTTCCAGTCGTGAAAGGGCGCAGCGGAAGCCTCGATCGAAACGACTCGGTCCACGGGTTCTCTCGCGGCGGTTGGTAGAAGTGCCCGTGCACGACGAGGCGGACGCCGTCGCTCACGTCGATGGCGCGAACGGCTGCAACGCGCCGAGCACACGCTCGGTGACCGCGTCGACGGAGCCGGTGGCGTTCACCTCGACGAGCACGCCGCGTTCGCGGTAGTACGAGGCGAGGGGGGCGGTCTCGCTCCGGAAGACGGCGAGGCGCTTGCGGATGGTCGCAGCGTCATCGTCGATGCGCCCCTCGATGGTGGCGCGCACGAGCAGCCGCTCGACGAGCTCGGGCTCGGGCACGTCGAGGTAGACGACGGCGTTGAAGGTCTGAGCCCGCTCGCGGCCCCAGTCGTAGGCGGCCTCCGCCTGCGGGCGCGTGCGCGGGAACCCATCGAGCACCCAACCCTCGGGTGCGGCCAGCACGGCCCTGAGCACCATGGCGGTCACGAGGTCGTCGGGCACGAGGTCGCCGCGGTCCATGAACGCCCGAGCCTCTCGCCCCAGTGCGCTGTCGGCCGCGACCTCGGCGCGCAGCAAGTCGCCTGATGCCAGATGAGCGATGCCGAACGCGTCGGCGATGCGCATGCCCTGGGTCCCTTTGCCCGCGCCAGGCGGGGCGAGCAGAAGGAGCCGCATAGGCAGCGAACAGTAAGGGCTAGATGGGAGCGAGGTAGACGACGCCGAGAGGTGCCATGGTGACGAGAGCCGACTGGGCCTGGCCATGCCAAGCGACGGGCTCGGTCTCCACGGCGCCTCCGTTGCCGACGCCGCTGCCGCCGAACGCAGCGGCGTCGGTGTTGAGCAGCTCTTCCCACCGGCCCTCGACGGGCAGGCCGATGCGCTCGCCCTCGCGGGTCACGGGGGTGAGGTTGGCGACCACGACGACGGATCTGGAGCCGCCAGCTGGGTCGTGACGCGCGAAGACGAGGGTGGAGCGGTCTGCATCATCGGCGGCGATCCACTGGAACCCGGCACCATCGAAGTCGCACGCCCACAACGCGCGCTCGGCGGCCTCGACCCGGTTGAGCTCACGAACGAGCGCCTGGACGCCCGCATGCGCAGGGGCGTCGAGGAGGTGCCAGTCGATGCTCCGCGCTTCGGACCACTCGTCGCGCTGAGCCAACTCGCCGCCCATGAAAAGGAGCTGCTTGCCGGGATGCGACCACATCCACCCGAGGAGCGCGCGCAGGTTGGCGAAGCGTTGCCAATCGTCGCCTGGCATCTTTGTGAGCAACGAGCCCTTCAGGTGCACGACCTCGTCGTGGGAGAGCGGTAGCACGAAGTTCTCGCTGAACGCGTAGAGCAAGCCGAACGTGAGCGAGCCGTGGTGGTAGCGGCGATGCACGGTCTCGTGGGCGAAGTAGTCGAGCGTGTCGTGCATCCAGCCCATGTTCCACTTGTGCGTGAAGCCGAGGCCGCCGTCGGCGACCGGCCGGCTCACACCAGAGAACGCTGTCGACTCCTCGGCGATGCTCAGCAACCCCGGGCATCGGGCGTGCAAGGCGGTGTTCAGCTCCTGCAGGAACGCGATCGCCCGCAGGTTCTCACGTCCGCCGTGCTCGTTGGGCACCCACTCCCCCTCCTTGCGGGAGTAGTCGAGGTAGAGCATCGAGGCGACAGCGTCAACGCGGATGCCGTCGATGTGGAGGACCTCAGCCCAGAACAGGGCGTTGGCGACGAGGAAGTTGCGCACCTCGTTGCGTCCGTAGTTGAACACGAGCGTCCCCCAGTCGGGCTGCTCGCCTTGGCGGGGGTCGGCATGCTCATAGAGGGCCGTGCCGTCGAAGCGGGCGAGTGCCCACGCATCCTTGGGGAAGTGCGCGGGCACCCAATCGACGATGACTCCGATGCCGCGCTCGTGGAGCGCGTCGACGAGCGCGCGGAAGTCGTCAGGAGAGCCGAACCGCGCTGTCGGCGCGAAGTACGACGACACCTGGTAGCCCCACGAGCCCCCGAACGGATGCTCCGCAACGGGCAACAGCTCGACGTGGGTGAAGCCGAGATCGGCGACGTAGTCCGGTAGCTGCTCGGCCAGCTCCCGGTACGTGAGGGACCGGCCGCCGTCTTCGGGGACGCGCCGCCACGAGCCGAGGTGCACCTCGTAGATCGACAACCGCTGGTCGAGCAACGTCGCTGCGCGAGCAGCGCGCTCGGCCACCCAGTCACCGTCGCGCCATTCATACGTCGAGCGCACGACGATCGACGAGGTGCCCGGCGGCACCTCGGTTCCCTGCGCCATCGGGTCAGCCTTCAACCGCACGGAGCCGTCGGCACCCACGATCTCGAGCTTGTACTTCGCGCCAGCGCCGACGCCGGGGACGAACAGCTCCCACACACCCGACGAGCCCATCTGGCGCATCGGATGGATCCGACCGTCCCACAGGTTGAAGTCGCCGACGACCCGCACAGCGCGCGCTGCCGGCGCCCAGACTGCGAACGCTGTGCCCTCGACCCCCTCGTGCACGCGGCAGTGCGCGCCGAGAACCTCCCAGAGGCGCTCGTGGCGCCCTTCGCCGATGAGGTGCACATCGAGCTCGCCGAGCGTTGGCCAGTGCCGGTAAGGATCGTCGTAGGCGAACGACTCGCCGTCGGGATACGCGACCTCGACGGTGTACGCGACGACGTCATCGGCGACCTTGGCCTCGAACAAGCCGGCATCGTCGATCGTCGTCGCCTTGATCCCGGCGACGACGACGCTCGACGCCCCGGGGCGCCACACCCGCGCGATGCGTCCGTGGTGCCCGAGGAATCCGTGCGGGTTGGTGTGGGTGCCGTTGAGCACCGACTGCACCTCGACGGCGAGTGCGCGGCGCGTCATGAGCCCAACCGGGCGAGCGCGGTCAGGGGGATGTCGGCCCACTCCGGACGGTGGGCGCGCTCGTACGCCACCTCGTACACGGCCTTGGCTGCGATGAACGCGTCGAGCACGGTACGGCGGTCGGCCTCCGATGCCGGCAGCAGCGCTGCGATGCCGTCGACAGCCGAGTAGCCCTCGAGGAACGCCCCGCAGGCGTGCGCCTCCCAACGGTGCGCCAACCCGCGCAACTCGTCGTCGACCGCGACGCCCTGGTCTCGCAGCGCGACCTCGGCGGCGTAGTGAAACGAGCGCAGCATGCCAGCCACGTCCCGTAGCGGCGAGGTCGGGAGCCTGCGCTCCGCGATGGAGATGGCCGGCTCGCCCTCGAAGTCGAGCACGTACCAGCCTGCGTCGGTGCGCACCACCTGGCCGAGGTGAAGGTCCCCGTGGATGCGGATGGCGCTACCGGCGTCGCCGACGTCCCGAAGCACCTCGTACAGCGCGAGCGCTGTCGCCATGTCGGCATCGGTTCCGGCGACGCGTCGCATGGCATCAGCCCACGCCACCGGGGTGGCGTCGGAGACACCGAGCGCGCTCCCGAGCGCGACGTGCATCTCCGCGGTCACGTGCCCGAGGCGTGAGGCCTCCGGCCCGATGTCGCCACCAGCCTCGGCGGGTTCGACGCGGCTCATGTAGATGTCGCGCAGCGACGTGAGCGCGAGCTGCCAACCGTCGCCGCCGCCTTCGAGAAAGGTACGGGCCACAGCGAGATCGCGACCGTCGCGGTGCCACTCGCCGACAGTCGCTGCTATGTGCGGGAACCCCGCGGCCGTCAGCGCTCCGGGGAGCTCGACGTCGGGGTTGCGGCCCCGCTCCACCTTGCGGAACAGCTTGAGGATGATCTGTTCGTCGAACACGACCGACGAGTTCGACTGTTCGGCAGCGAGGGGTCGCACCCGCTCCGGTGCAGCATCGGGCGCGGTGAGGGCGAGGATCCGCCGTGCGAGGTCGGGGTCGACCAGCGCGTCGTACGCGAGCTGCGGGCCCTCGTCGGTGTCGATGTCGCCGAGCAGCCACAACCCCTTGCCCTCGAGGAAGCGCTCCGCTTGCTCGAGCGGGCGCAGCCCGACGAAGAGCTGGTAGTTGACGCCCGCGGCATCGATCAGGAGCCAGAGGAGCATCGGCGATCCGGTTTCGAGGATCTCGAGCTCGTCGATGGTCGCGTCGTCGGCGTCTTCCCCGCTGAACCAGCGCTGCCGGGGCAAGAAGCTCGGCAGGAGGACGCCGAGCGCGGATGGGTCGATGCTCACGGGTCGACCAGCTGGAACCAGAAGAAGCCGTAGGGCAGGAGGGTGACGAAGTACGGCAACTCGCCGATCGCAGGGAACGGCACGCGTCCCGTCAGCTCGATCGGGATCTTCCCGGCGAGGTGCGCCAACTGCAGCTGAACGGGTTGCGGGAACCGCGACAGGTTGTTGACGCACAGCACGATGTCCTCCTGCCCGTCGGCGCCGGTCAGCCGGCGCACGTACGCGAGCACGGACGGGTTCTCGCTCGAGAGCACCTCGAGCGCGCCGATGCCGAACAGCGGGTGCTCTCGCCTGACCTCGAGCATGCGCCTCAACCAGTGCAAGAACGATGAGGGGTTGCGGGTCTCGGCCTCGACGTTGACGGCAGCGAACCCGTAGACGGGATCCATCAGCGGAGGGAGGTAGAGCTGCGCGAAGTCGGCGCGTGAGAAGCCCGCGTTGCGATCGGGCGTCCATTGCATCGGTGTGCGCACGCCATCGCGGTCACCCAAGTAGATGTTGTCGCCCATGAGGATCTCGTCGCCGTAGTACAGGACGGGGCTCCCGGGCAACGAGAACAGCAGAGCGTGCAAGAGCTCGGCGACCCGACGGTCGTTGTCGACGAGTGGGGCCAATCGGCGTGAGATGCCGATGTTGCGCCGCATCAACGGGTCTTTGGCGTACTCGGCATACATGTAGTCGCGCTCGTCGTCGGTGACCATCTCGAGCGTGAGCTCATCGTGGTTGCGCAGGAAGATCCCCCACTGACACCCATCGGGAATGTCGGGGGTCTGCGCGAGGATCTCGGTGATCGGCGTGCGCTGTTCGCGCCGGACCGCCATGAACATGCGGGGCATGAGCGGGAAGTGGAAGCACATGTGGCACTCGTCGCCCCGACCGAAGTACTCAACGACATCGCCGGGCCATTGGTTCGCCTCGGCCAGCAACACCCGTCCGGGGAACTCGGCGTCGACCATGGAGCGCATCCGCTTGAGGTACTCGTGCGTCTCGGGGAGGTTCTCGCCGTTCGTGCCGTCGCGCTCGAACAGATAGGGCACAGCGTCGAGTCGGAAGCCGTCGAGCCCGAGATCGAGCCAGAAGCGCACGACGCCGAGCATGGCGTCCGCCACTTCGGGGTTGTCGAAGTTGAGGTCGGGCTGGTGGTGGAAGAAGCGGTGCCAGTAGTACTGCTCGCGCTGGGGGTCGTAGGTCCAGTTCGACGACTCGGTGTCGACGAAGATGACGCGAGCGTCGGGGAAGCGTTGGTCGTCCTCGTTCCACACGTACCAGTCGGCCTTGGGGTTGTCGCGCGAACCGCGGCTCTCCTTGAACCAGGGGTGCGCGTCGCTGGTGTGGTTCATCACCATGTCTGCGATGATCCGCATGCCGCGCCGATGCGCCTCTTCGATCAGGTGCGCCGCGTCCTTCACGTCGCCGTAGGCAGGGAGCACCGAGAAGAAGTCGGCGATGTCGTAGCCACCATCGCGGAGCGGCGATTCGTAGAACGGCAGCAGCCACAGACAGTCGACGCCGAGCCACTCGAGGTAGTCGAGCTTGTCGGTGAGCCCCTGAAGGTCGCCGGTGCCGTCGCCGTTCGCGTCCGCGAAGCCGCGCACGAGCACCTCGTAGAAGACGGCCTTCTGGAACCAGCGCGTGTCGCCGAAGTCGATGCTCATCGGTGCCGGCGCTCGCTCAGGGCTGCACGGCGAGGACGTGAGCGACCCGCAAGCCCGGATCGAGGAGGACGTAGGGATGCGCGCTGCTCCATTGGTACGACTCGCCATCGAGCTCGTCGCGCACGACGAACGGCGCGGTCCAGTCGACACCGAGCACGGTGAGGTCGAGCGAGAGTGTGGCCTCGTGCGGATGCGCGGGGTCGAGGTTCACGATGCACAGCACGGGATCGCTGCCGTCCGGTGCTGTCTTGGACCAAGCGATGATCTGCTCGTTGCCCGTCTCGTGGAAGTGGACAGTGCGCAACTCGCGGAAAGCTCGGTGGTCGCGGCGGATCTCGTTGAGCTTGGTGACGTAGCCGGCGAGCGATCCGGGCGCCGTCCAATCGCGCTGCTTCAACTCGTACTTCTCCGAGCGGCTGTACTCCTCGTTGTCCGGCGACGCGGGCTGGTTCTCGCAGAGCTCATAGCCGGAGTAGATGCCGTAGGTCGGCGCCAGGAGAGCAGCGAGCACGAGCCGCAGCTGGAACGCAGCCGGGGATCCGTCACGCAGTGGCCCGGCCAGGATGTCGGGCGTGTTCGGCCAGAAGGCTGGCCGCATGTAGTCCGCCGTCGGGCCGTGAGCGAGCTCTTCGACATACTGCTCGAGCTCCCAGCGCTCGGTGCGCCACGTGAAGTAGGTGTAGCTCTGGCTGAAGCCGACCTCGGCGAGCCTGGCCATCACCTTCGGGCGCGTGAACGCTTCCGCGAGGAACACGGCCTCGGGGTGCGCGACGCGCACGTCAGCGAGCAGCCACTCCCAGAAGGCCATCGGCTTGGTGTGGGGGTTGTCGACACGGAAGATGCTGACGCCGTGCCCAAGCCAGTGCTCGAGGATCGCGCGGCAGGCCGACCAAAGGGCCTTGCGGTCACCGTCGCGCTCGGGCCAGAACTCGATCGGGACGATGTCCTGGTACTTCTTGGGAGGGTTCTCTGCGAACTTGATCGTGCCGTCGGGCCGGTGCTGGAACCACTCGGCGTGCTCGCGCACCCACGGGTGGTCGGGTGAGCATTGGAGCGCGTAGTCGAGGGCCACCTCCAGACCGTTGGCCGTGGCCTCGCTCACGAAGGCGTCAAAGTCGTCGATCGTGCCGATCTCGGGTGCGACAGCGGTGTGGCCACCGTCGGCCGAGCCGATGGCCCACGGGCTGCCGGGGTCGTCGTCACGGGCGACGAGGGAGTTGTCGCGGCCCTTTCGATGGCTTTGCCCGATCGGGTGGATCGGCGGTAGGTAGACCACGTCGAAGCCCATGTCGGCGATGGCGGGCAGGTGTTTGGCGGCACGAGCCAGGCCGCCCTCGCTGCGGGGGAACATCTCGTACCACGCGCCGACGCGGGCCACGTCGCGATCGACCCAGAGCGCGAATCGATCGCTGGGCGTGAAGTCGCGCGGATCGGGGGTCGCGCTGGCGTGCATGAGCACGTCAACGGATGCAGCGGACGGGTCTCCCGAAGCTCGCAGCTCCGCGGCAGCGGCGCGCAGCGCGCTCCGTTCAGCGCGCGAGGCGCTCGTGGCCAGCCGCTCGAGGAGAAGGGCTCCCTCCTCGACCTCGACATCGATGGGCTGGCCCGCTGCGACCTTGATCCCGACGTTGTGCGCCCACGTCGCTGGTCGATCGGTCCACGCCTCGACGCGGAACTCGTGGGCGCCGATCGTCGTCGGCTCGAACCAGCCTTCCCATCGATCGTTACCCGCGTCCTCGAGCGGCGCGGTCGACCAGTCCTTGGCGCCGACAGCGCGCCACGCGACGCGCGACGTGACAGCATCGTGGCCGTCGCGGTACACGTCGCAGGAGACCGGCACCCTCTCGCCGACCGTGGCCTTGGCCGCGCTGCCAGACGGCGTGCGGGGCCGCACATCGTCGATTGTCAGGCGCGCGAGCATCCAACACACCTACCACGCCACCGCGAGCGATCACCCAGCGTCAGGCCTCCTGCCGTTCTCGTCGAGGACGACGACGCTGCGAAGCACCTCGCCGCGACGCATCTTGTCGAACGCAGCCTCGACACCGTCGAGGGCGATCGTCTCGGAGACGAAGCCGTCGAGATCGAGGCGGCCCTTGAGGTACAGGTCGATCAACATCGGGAAATCGCGCGACGGCAAGCAGTCGCCGTACCAACTGGGCTTGATGCGCCCGCCCCGCCCGAAGAGATCGATGAAAGGAAGTTCGACGCGCATGTCGGGCGTTGGCACGCCGACCTGCACGAGCGTGCCTGCGAGGTCGCGCGAGTAGAAGGCCTGTTCGAACACGTCGGGGTTGCCGACGGCCTCGATGCACACGTCTGCGCCGTTTCCATCGGTGAGCGAGCGTATGGCTGCGACGGGATCGTCGAGCGAAGCGTCGACGACGTGCGTCGCGCCGAACCCCTTGGCCTGCTCGAGCTTGCGGACGTCGAGATCGACGCCGATCACCGTCGCCGCGCCGGCGATGCTCGCGCCGTGGATGGCGGCGCAGCCGACGCCGCCGCAGCCGAACACCGCCACCGAGTCGCCGGGGGCGACCTCGCCGGTCAGGAGCGCCGCGCCCAGCCCGGCCATCACCCCACAGCCCAGGAGCCCGGCGGCAGCGGGCGACGCAGCCGAGTCGACCTTGGTGCACTGACCTGCGGCAACGAGCGTCTTGTCCGCGAAGGCACCGATGCCGAGCGCCGCGGAGAGGGGGACACCATCGAGGGTCATCCGCTGTGTGGCGTTACGGGTCGAGAAGCAGTACCAGGGGCGTCCGCGGCGGCACGACCGGCAGGTGCCGCACACCGCACGCCAATTCAAGATCACGAAGTCGTCTGGCTCGAGGCCGATCACGTCAGGGCCAACAGCCTCCACGATGCCCGCTGCCTCGTGGCCCAACAGGAACGGGAAGTCGTCGTTGATGGCCCCCTCGCGGTAGTGCAAGTCGGTGTGGCACACCCCGCACGCCTGGACCCGCACCAACGCCTCGCCCGGTCCGGGATCGGGCACCACGATGGTCTCCACGGTGACGGCCTGACCTTTGCCCCGCGCCACGACTCCACGCACCTCATGCGCCATGCCGGCACGCTACGCGGCCCACATCACCGTCGCTCGCTACGGTCGCGGCATGAAGGCGCTGCGCAGCTTCACCGTCCGTCCCAGCTTGCCGGTCGAGCTCAATGCGCTCGAAGAGTTGGCGATGAACCTGCGGTGGGCATGGGATGCGCAGACCCGCGACCTGTTCCGGTGGGTCGATCCCGAGCAATGGGACGCTTCGATCCACGACCCGGTCCGCTTGCTCGGTCTGGTGCCACGCGAGCGCCTCGACGCGCTCGCCGCCGACCCGGGGTTCATGCGCTTTCTCGACGAGGTGCACACGGAGCTGGCCGGCTACCTCGCCAAGCCTCGCTGGTTCCAGAGCAAACCAGCCGGGAGCCCGCTGCGCCTCGTCGCCTACTTCTCGCCCGAGTTCGGCATCTCCGAGGCTCTGCCGCAGTACTCCGGCGGGTTGGGTGTGCTCGCCGGCGACCACCTCAAGGCCGCGTCCGATCTCGGGGTGCCCCTCGTTGGCATCGGCCTGTTCTACCGCCATGGCTACTTTCGCCAGGAGCTCTCGATCGACGGCTGGCAGCAGGAGCGCTACCCCGATCTCGATCCCTACGCGATGGCCGTCACGCGCTGCGAAGACATACGCGTCGAGGTCGACCTCGCCGGCAAGCCCCTCGTCGCGCAGGTGTGGCGAGCCGACGTCGGGCGGGTGCCGCTCTACCTCCTCGATGCCGACATCGACGACAACCCTCCCGAGATCCGCCAGGTCACCGACCGTCTCTATGGCGGCGACGTCGAGCATCGGTTGCGGCAGGAGATCCTCCTCGGCGTCGGAGGGGTGCGCGCGCTCAGCGCGCTGGGGATCGAAGCCCAGGTGTTCCACACGAACGAAGGTCACGCTGGCTTCCTCGGCCTCGAGCGCATCCGCACGACCATGCAGTCCGATGGCCTCTCCTACACAGAAGCGATCGAGGCTGTGCGGGCTGCGAGCATCTTCACGACCCATACACCGGTGCCGGCTGGCATCGACCGTTTTCCCATCGAGCTCATCGGGAAGTACTTCCCCAGTTGGGTGAAGGAGTGTGGGGTCACGCTCGATGAGCTCATGGCGCTCGGGCACCGTCCCGGCGATGCGCGCGACGAGAAGTTCAACATGGCGATCATGGGGCTGCGCCTCGCTGGTCGCTCGAACGGCGTCTCGAAGCTGCACGGCGAGGTCAGCCGCGAGATGTTCAACGACCTCTGGCCCGAAGTGCCTGTCGACGAGGTGCCGATCGGATCGGTGACGAACGGTGTGCACGCACCGACCTGGGTGTCGCCCGAGATCGCCGACCTGCTGTCGCGCTATGTGTTGCCGGAGTGGGATGAGGCGGGCCCGGAGCGATGGGACCGCATCAGCGAAGCGCGCGACGACGAGGTGTGGCGGGCGAAGGAACAAGGTCGCGAGCAGCTCGTCGCCTTCATCCGTCGCCGGCTCAAGGAATCTGCTGTCGCACGAGGGTCGTCGACGTCTGACGTCGCGTGGGCCGACGAGGTGCTCGACGGCAAGGCGCTGACGATCTGCTTCGCGCGGCGCTTCGCGACGTACAAGCGAGCGACGTTGCTGCTCTCGCAGCCCGAGCGGCTGCAGGCGCTCGTTCTCGCCGGTGACCGTCCGGTGCAGTTCGTCTTCGCGGGCAAGGCCCACCCCGCCGACGAGACCGGCAAGGAGATGATCCGCGACATCGTGCAGTTCTGCGCCGATCTCGGCATCCGTCATCGCTTCGTCTTCCTCGAGGACTACGACATCGCCGTCGCCCGTGCCCTGTACCAAGGCGCCGACGTCTGGCTCAACAACCCGCGTCGACCATTGGAGGCCTGCGGCACGTCTGGGATGAAAGCTGCGCTCAACGGCGCGCTCAACTGTTCGATCCTCGACGGTTGGTGGGATGAGCTCTTCAACGGCGAGAACGGTTGGGCGATCTCCTCGGCCGAGCAGATCGATGACGACGCGCGGCGTGACGAGCTCGAGGCGAACAGCTTGTTCGAGATCCTCGAGCGCCAGGTGGTCCCGTTGTTCTACGAGCGTTGGGAAGGCCCCGTGCCGCGGCGCTGGGTACGGCGGATGAAGGGCGCGCTGCGTTCGCTCGGCCCGCAGGTCTCCGCTGCACGAATGGTCCGTGACTACGTCGAGCAGCTCTACGAGCCAACCGCGGCGCAGGCGACGCGGCTCGACGAGGACGCAGCGGCCGGTGCCCGCCAGCTCGCGGCGTGGAAGCAGCGCGTGATCGACGGTTGGGGCGACGTCGCCGTGCTCTCGGTCGAGACCGACGTCTCGGTCGCCAGCCTCGGCGCGGACCGCACGGTCGATGCCGAGGTGCAGCTCGGCGCGCTCAGCGGCGACGACGTCGAAGTGCAGTTGGTGCACGGCCCGGTCGGACAACACGACGAGATCAGCCCTGCGACGATCGTGCCGATGGCTCCCGCGACCGACGCTGGCGGCACGGTCCGTTACCGGGGCGCGTTCGCCTGCGCGCAGGCCGGTCGCTACGGCTTCACGGTGCGGGTCGTGCCGTCGCACCCCCACCTCGTCACGCCTGTCGAGCTCGGCCGCATCGCCTGGGCGTAGGTGTCTTCGTTTCGGAAGTGCTGCGGGGCACTCGTTAGCTGAGCCGGAGGTTCAGCTCACTAGTGTCCGCGACATGCTTCGATTCGACGGCGGCAAGGTCGCGATCGTCACCGGCGGTGGCTCGGGGATCGGGCAGGCGACGGCCATCCGCCTGGCCGAAGAGGGCGCTGCGGTGCTTGCGGTCGACATCGCTCATGAAGGGCTGAACGAAACGATTGCTGGGCTCGACAGCGCGGCCACTGGCACGATCGAGACGCTCGTGGGCGACGTTGCCGACCGCGACTTTGCTCCTCGGGTCATCGCTGAAGCCGTCAGACGTCATGGTCGCGTCGACGTGCTCGCCAACGTCGCCGGCATCCTGCGAACTGCCCGCACGCATGAGCACAGCCTTGACGTGTGGGACCAGGTCCTCGCCGTGAACCTGACGGGGACGTTCAGCTTCTGTCGCGCCGCCATCCCCGAGCTGTTGCAGACCCGCGGCAACATCGTCAACGTGTCGTCGACCGCAGCGATCGGTGGGCATCCGTGGGCTGCCGCCTACTCGGCTTCGAAAGGTGGCGTGCTCGCGCTCACACACGTCATCGCAGTCGAGTACGCGAAGGAGGGCTTGCGTTGCAACGCGGTGTGCCCCGGGTCGATCACGACGCCCATCACGAAGCAGTTCGACTTCCCCCAAGGTGCCGATCTCAAGCTGGTGCACCGCATCATGGCGATCGACCACCCGCGTGGCCCGGAGACCGTCGCGGCCACCATCGCCTTCCTCGCATCCGACGACGCTGCGCACATCAACGGCGAGGACATCCGGGTCGACGGCGGCACGCTCTCGTGAAGTTCTGCTTCGCGCTGTCGTTCTCCGCGCTCGACCAGTACGTGCCGCTCGCCGTGGCCGGCGACGAGCACGGCTTCGAGGCCGTGGCCTGCAGCGACCATCTCGTGAACCCCGAGGTTCTCACCGCGCCATACCCGTACACCGAGGATGGGTCGCGCCGCTGGGAGCCCTTCACCGATTGGCCCGATCCGTTCGTGGCCATCGGGGCCATGGCCGCGGCGACGAAGCGGCTGCGGTTCTTCACGAACGTCTTCGCTCTGCCGTTGCGATCGCCCTTCGTCGTTGCCAAGGCCGTGGGCACAGCGGCTGTGCTGTCGGGCAACCGCGTCTCGCTCGGCATCGGGATGGGGTCGCTCGAAGACGAGTTCGCGATCGTCGACGCGCCGTGGAAGGGCCGGGGCAAGCGCGCGGATGAGATGATCGAGGTGCTCCGCACCCTGTGGTCCGGCGGTTGGGTCGAGCACCACGGCGAGCACTACGACTTCGCCAAGCTCGAGATGTCCCCGACGCCGACGGAGCAGCCGCCGATCTACGTCGGCGGCCTGTCCGAGGTGGCTTTGCGTCGCGCCGCTCGCAACGACGGATGGATCAGCGACCTGCACACCACGGCCGAGCTGGCGGCGTTCCGCGGCCGCCTGGATGCCCTACGCGCCGACTGCGGTCGTAGCGCCGAACCCTTCGCCATGGTGGGTTCGTGCACCGACGCCTACGACCTCGACGGCTACCGTCGCCTCGAGGAGGCCGGCGTCACCCACCTGCTGACGCTCCCGTGGATCTTCTACGGCGGCTACACCGACGACCTCCAGCAGCGCGTCGACGGCATCAAGCGCTTCGCCGACGACATCATCGCCAACTTCGACTGACCTCTCCGCTTTTTGTTTTGGCGCCCGACAGACCAGCTCGAAACTCAGTTGCCGGTGAAGTGGGCTCGGCCCGGGCCGTGCTCGTTGAACGACTCGACGCCGACGCGGGCGTCGTCGGTGGCGAACGCCTCGGCGAACAGCAGCTGCTCGAGCTCGAGCCCGGCGGCGAGCGTTCCGTCGAGGCCGCGGTCGATGGCTTGCTTCGCCAAGCCTTGCGCGAGCACGGCACCGCCGGCGAAGGTCGCAGCCCATGCCCTCGCCTCATCGTGGAGGGCCGCGGGCTCCACCACCCGGTCGATGAGACCGATGCGCAGCGCCTCGTCGGCATCGATCTGGCGCCCGGAGCAGATCAGGTCCTTGGCGATCGAAGGCCCGACGAGGCGAGCAAGCCGCTGCGTGGCACCGCCGCCGGGGATGATGCCGAGCAGCACCTCGGGTTGGCCGAGCTTCGCCCGCGTCGAGGCGATTCGCAGGTCGCATGCGAGCGCCAGCTCGCACCCACCACCGAGCGCGAAGCCCGAGATGGCGGCGATCGTGATGCGCGGGATGTCGTTCACGGCGTTGAGCGCCGCGAGGAAGGCTCCGCCAACCGCTGCGGCCTCGCCCGAGCCTCCGAACTCGCTGATGTCGGCACCAGCGGCGAAGATGCGCTCGCCTCCTGTTACGACCACTGCGCCCGGCGCGTCGTCGCACAGCTCGCGTGCCGCCAGCTCGAGCTGGCGCAGCAGCGCTGTCGAGAGCGCGTTGACCTTCGGGTTGTCGAGCCGCAGGACGGCGACGCCGTCGTCGCCTCGCTCGATCTGCACGAGCACGGGTCGCGAGTCGGACATGGGCGTCGAAGCTACTGGTCGGACATCGTGATGGCCGCCAGGAGCTCGTCGGCCGCCGACCACGGGTCGAGGCGGCGAGCGGCCACCTCACTGTGAAGATGGGCGCGCGCTTCGTCGACGCCGGTGGCCCGCACCCGGGCGCGCAACCGGGCGACGAGGATGGCTTCGAGCTCATCGTCGATCCTCGTTGCGCGCTTGGCCTCGAGCCTCCCGCCGCTCGACAGCCATGCGCGGTGCGCGCGCACCGCAGCGAACACCTCGCCAGCGCCCGAGCCGTCGCTGTTGCCACCACCGTCAGCCGTGGCGACGGTGCGCACGATCGGGGCTTGCCACCGCTCGGCTGGCCCCGTCGAAAGGGCGAGCACGTGCTCGAGGTCGCGCTGAGCTTCGGCCGCGCCGGGCCGATCGGCCTTGTTGATCACGAACACGTCAGCGATCTCGAGCAGGCCTGCCTTCGCTGCTTGCACCGCGTCGCCCCAGCCCGGGTTCACCACCACCACCGTCGTGTCGGCGGTCGTCGCCACCTCGAGCTCGACCTGGCCGACCCCGACCGTCTCGATGAATACCCAGGGGAACCCGGCGGCATCGAGGGCGCGGACCGCCTCGGGTGCTGCGAGGGCGAGACCACCGAGATGGCCGCGCGTGGCCATCGAGCGGATGAAGACACCGTCATCGAGGGTGTGTTCGTCCATGCGCACGCGGTCGCCGAGGATCGCGCCACCGGAGAACGGCGACGACGGGTCGATCGCCAGCACGGCCACCGCGTCGCCACCGGCGCGGACCTCGGTGATGAGCCGTCCCGTCAGCGTCGACTTGCCGGCACCTGGCGCACCCGTGAGCCCGACCGTGTACGCCGTGCCCCCGAGCGGGTAGGTGACACGACCAACGCTCCGTGCCTTCTCGCCGCCGCGCTCGACCATCGAGAGCATCCGGGCGAGCGCGCCGCGATCGCCGCCACGCGCGGCGGCCAACAGCTCGGACGGGTCGCGCGTATCCGCCACAGCTGGCGAACCTACAGGGACAGGGGGGTGCCCTCGAACTGCTCGTCGCCGACGTTGTGGACCTCGGTGACTCCCGGGACCCTGTCGCGCAGGATGCGCTCGATGCCAGCCTTCAGCGTGACGGTCGAGGCGGGGCAGCTCACGCACGCGCCGATGAGCTCGACGGTGACGACTCCGGTCTCCTCGTCGACGTCGCGCAGCTCGATGTCGCCGCCGTCCGCCTGGATCGCGGGGCGGATCACCTCGATCGTCTGCTCGACCTCGACTCGCATGGACTTCCACTCTCGCATCGTTCGACCAAGGCCCCCAACCCCGCGGCCGGCCAGGCTGTTCCCAGGTCGCTCGAACGGGCGGTGGCGCGAAGACAGGTGGTCCTGAGAGATTGTGGCCGTGGTCTTCGCGCACCAGGGTGGCTGGGACGAGATGCTCCTCGTCGCGCTGCCGATCGCCTTCTTCGCGTTCTTGCTCTACCTGGCCAACAAGAAGGCCCAGACGCAGCTCGACCGTGAGCGCGAAGCGGGCCCGGACGAGGAGATCGAGCAAAGGCCGAACGAATAGGCGTGGCCGGGGCCGACAAGTCAGCCTTGTCGAGAGCTCTCGCTGCTGATGTCGGCGCCGAGCGCCGAGAGCTTGCCGACGAGGTCCTCGTACCCTCGCCCGACGTGGTGGGCATCGTGCACGACCGTCTCCCCTTCGGCTGCGAGCCCTGCGAGCACGAGCGCTGCTCCAGCGCGGATGTCGGGGGCACGCACGGGTGCCCCCGAGAGCACGGGCCGGCCGCGCACGATGGCGTGGTGCGCATCGGTTCTGATGTCGGCACCCATCCTTACGAGCTCATCGATGTAGCGAAGCCGCCCGCCGAAGATGTTCTCGGTGACGATGCCGACACCCTCGCTCACCGCGAGCGCAGCGACGAGCAGGGGCGCGTAGTCGGTGGCGACACCGGGGTACGGGAGCGTCGCGATGTCGGTCGAGTGCAGCCGCTCGGGCGCCATCGCCCACATGCCGTCGACACTCGGTGAGATGCGCATCCCCATGTCGCCCAGCTTGGCGATGAGCACGTCCATGTGCTCGGCGCGAGCCCCGGTGAGCGTCGCCTCACCGCCGCACACAGCGAGCGCTGCGAGAAACGTCGCAGCCTCCACTCGATCGGGGATCACCGTGTGCTCGACGGCGACCAGCGCCTCGACGCCCTCGACCCTGATGGTCGATGAGCCGGCGCCGACGACGCGGGCACCCATGCGGTCGAGGAACGCAGCAAGGTCTGCGATCTCGGGCTCGCGCGCGGCATTGTCGATGACGGTCGTTCCCTTGGCGAGCACGGCAGCCATGAGCGCATTCTCGGTTGCGCCGACGCTCGGGTAGTCGAGCACGATGGTCGTGCCCAGCAGCCGATCGGCTGTGCCTTCGATGTAGCCGTGCGCGATCTCGAAGGACGCGCCGAGCTGCTCGAGGCCCTTCAGGTGCATGTCGATCGGACGGGGACCGAAGTCGTCGCCACCGGGGAGAGCGACGCGTGCTCGCCCTTCGCGGGCGAGCAACGGGCCGAGCACGACGATCGAAGCGCGCATGCGCTCGACGAGCTCGTAGGGCGCCTCGGGAACGATGACGGCCGGCCGGTCGATGGTGAGGTCGTGGGGCGCGGAGCGCTCGACCGACATGCCCATCGAACGAAGCAGCTCGCTCATGCACGAGACGTCGTCGATGGCTGGCACGTTGTGCAGCACGAAGCGCCCCTCGGCGAGCGTGGTTGCCGCCATGAGCTTGAGCACGGAGTTCTTGGCGCCGCCGATCGCCACGGTGCCGGCGAGAGGCCCCGAGCGGCGAACGAGCATGCGGTCCATGGCTCACTATCCTGCCTCCCTCTCTGCGCCTCGTCACCAACCACCGTGCTGACAGCGATGAGATCGCCCTGCTGCGTGCCGCTCGCGACGACGTGGTCGTCGAACGCAGCGCCGGGCCGGACACCTGGGAGGCGACGGGCGGGCCTTTCTCTCGCTATGAGCGCACGCTGCGACCACGCGCTGACGGCACCATCGACGAAGCGATCGACTGCGCGCTCGCCGTTCCCTTCTGGTGGATCCTCTTCTGGCTGCCGATGCGCCACGCCCTGCGCCATCGACCGGCTCCTGGGCGTCGACCCTGGTGGGCACCCGCCGATCCTCTCGACGCGCGGGCGGCGACGGTCCTCGGGCTCCTCGCGAGCCTCGCGCTGGTCGAGGGCTACGTGGCGTCGTTGCTCATCCAGACCATCACGTTCGCCGCGCAGGAGCTCGACGCCGACCGCGGCGACCAGGGCATCGCTCTCGCGATCGTGCGCGGCGGGGTCGTGGTGGCCATCGTGGTGTCGGCGCGCGCCGATCGCGTCGGGCGAAGGCGGCTTCTGGCTGTGGCGACGGCCTGCGGCTGCATCAGCGCAGCGGCCGGCGCTCTCGCTCCGAACCTTGCCGTGCTGACGGCCACGCAGCTGGTGGCAACCGGCTGCGTCGGTGCGACGGCGCTGTTGATCGGCATCACCTCAGCGGAGGAGATGCCTGCCGGCTCTCGCGCGTACGGGTACAGCCTCATCACGATGGCGGGAGGTCTCGGGGCCGGCGTGTGCGTCTGGGTGCTCCCCGCTGCCGACATCGATCAGCGTGCGTGGCGTGTCATCTACCTCGTGCCGCTCGCAGGCCTGGCGGTGGTCGCTGCGGTGGCCCGCCGGCTCCCCGAGAGCCGGCGCTTCGCTCGCGCCCACGTCGAGGTCTCGATCGCAGGGCACGGCCGACGCCTCACGCTCCTGGCCGGCGCCGCGTTCCTCGGCGCCATCTTCGTCGCCCCCGCCTACCAGCTTCAGAACGACTTCCTGCGCGAGCAGCAAGGGTTCTCTGCGGCGCGCATCAGCCTCTTCACCGTCGTCACGGGCACGCCGGCTGCGCTCGGCATCGTGCTTGGCGGACGTTTGGCCGATGTGCGGGGCCGAAGGGTCGTGGGCGCCGTCGGCCTCGTCGGCGGAGCGGCTGGGATCGTGGCGGGCTACGCGTCGACGGGCTGGCCCCTTTGGGCGTGGACGACGCTCGGCGCTGTGTTCGCTGGCTTGGTCGTCCCCGCTCTCGGGGTCTACCGCCCCGAGCTGTTCCCGACGGGACTGCGAGGTCGGGCGTCGGGCATCATCCAGGGCGTCGCGCTGGCGGGGAGCGCGACGGGTCTCGTTGTCGTCGGGCACCTCGTGGATCGCCAAGGTGACTACTTCCGACCCATGGCGTTGGTGGCGCTCGGCCCGCTCGCCGCGGCCATCGTCGTGCTCGCGGCCTTCCCGGAGACCGCGCGCCGCGAGCTCGAGGAGCTCAACCCCGAGGATGCACCGCTGGTCGCGGCGCGCAGCTCAGAGTGAGCTGAGCCACCCGCTCACCGTGGCCGCGATCTCCGCGTCGCGCTCCTTCGGCGCGTGGCCGGCGCCATCGAGCCAGACGTGGGTGACGGGGCCGGCGATGGTCTGCGTGTGGTGCTCGAGCTCGTCGGGTGCGCCGAACTGGTCCTTGGTGCCGGAGACGAAGAGGCACGGCACACGCAGGGCCGCGAAGTGCTCGACGCGCAGCCTGTCGAGCCGCCCGGGTGGATGCAGCGGGTAGCTCAGCAGCACGAGCCCCGCTGCAGGAAGACCTTCGGCCACCGCCATGGAGCAGATGCGCCCCCCCATCGAACGTCCGCCGAGCACCAACGCGCCGGGGCGGGTGTGCGCCCGTGCGACGAGGGCCGCCGCCTCCTGACGCACGGCTTCGAGCAGCACCGGGGCGCGATCGGGTGCACGTCGCCCGGCCTTGCGGTAGGGGAAGTCCATGCGCTCGACGGCGAGGGTCGCTGCGCCAGCCTCGATCGCCAGGAGCGTCGACTGGTCGCGTCCCGACCCTGCGCCCGGCGCGAGGAGCAACGCCCGCGGCTTCACCCGAGCAGGATGCGCCGGGCCTCGGCGAGCTCCGCGATCCGCGCCGCTGCCTCCTCGGAGTCCGCGCCGTGATCGGGGTGCGCTTCGCGCAGGAGCTGGCGGAAGCGACGTTGGATCTCCTTGCGGGGCGGCCGTGTGCTGGTCGGCTCGAGACCGAGCAAGTCGCGGGCCCACGCGCTCGGGTCGCCGAAGGCCATCGCAGCCAGCGCGCTCGGTGCCCCAGCGGGCCCCGACAGGTGGCTGATGAGGCGCTCGTCGATCGCGCCGCGCCAGCGCAGCCCCTTGCGCAGGACGTCGAACGCGCGGCCCCGGGCTTGGAGGGGAAGCCCCCCGACGGCGTACGTGGCCGCGAGAGTCATCTGGAGCGGCGACGCGTTGCCCTCGAACGCGAACTCGAGCTGCTCGCCACCGCCGACGAGATGGCCCAAGGTGCGAGCCAATCCCTGGTGGTCGACCTGGAAGCGGTTGCGAAGCCGGGGCTGCACGACGCGCTGGCCGCGTTCGAGCTGCGCCATGAGCCGGAGCAAGGCCTCGCGGTCATCGCCGTCGAGGTCTTCAGCACCGACGGCCACGATCCCACCGAGCAGCAGCGGACCGAAGCCGGGCGGGGGGTCGACCGGGAGCCGCACCCGTCCGAGCGCGAGGCGCCGCGTCGGGGAGAACGACCGGGAGTGGAAGACCTCCAGCTCCGCCAGGATCACGCCGTCACGCTACCGGCGCGGGCTCAGACGAATTGCCGCAGCGTTGCTCTGACCTTGGTTGCCTGCTCGACGATGTCGTCGTCGTCGACGTCGTCCGCTGCGATCGCGGCGGCGAGCTCCTTGGCCTGACCCACGATGTCGTCCCACACTGCCGGCGCGAAGCCGTACGGGAGAGGCAGCGACTCGGCCAGCTCGACGCCGTCGACGAACGACAGCACACCCTCGTGGTCGAGTGGGTCGTGCATGAGCCGATCGGCTGCGACGAACAGCTCCGAGAGCACCTCTTGCGCGTCGGGCCCGTCGGCGTCTGACGCGTCAGCGGCGCCGCCGGTGTCGAGGGCGAGGTCGGCGGTGGCTCGACCGTGCTCGACCGCGTCGACCAAGGCGTCGACTCGGTCCTCGTCGTCCTCGAGCACGACGAGCTCGCCGTGTTCGTCCCACGCGTGCTCGATGTTCGAAGTGGCGAGCACCTCTGCGAGCTGCGCGCGGTGCTCGTCGTCCCAGTCGTCGAGCTCGTAGGAGAGCTGCGGCGCGTCGCTTCCGAGGAACGCATCGCTGTCGGCTGCGTCGATCAGCAGGTCGGCCTGCTCCTCCTCGGTATCGCGTACAACCAGCGAGACGCCGTCCCACGCGTGAGGCACGCCGCTCTCCCAGAAGAGCTCATCGATCGCCATGCGCTGCATGGGCTCGAGCTCATCGAAGTCGTACGCCACGGAGTCGTCGTCTTCGCCGAGCAGCTCGTCGAGCGCGAGGGGTCGGCGGTCGGAAAGCGGCACTAGGCAATCAGCGCACTCGAGCGCCCCGGCCACGTACTCCGATCCGCACAGCAGGCACCACTTCGTCACAGCACTTCCTCCGTCTCATCGGTAGCAGGCGCGCGCCAGCGCAGCACATGGCGGGTGAGGAACGACTCGATGCGGGTGAGCTCATCGACGACGGTCTCCGGACGTCCCCAACCGTGGCCCTCGCCCTCATAGAGGTGCAGCTCGACCGTGCGCCCGAGGCGCTGGAGGCGTTCGGCGATGGCCCTCGACTGCGCGGGAGGCACCACCGGGTCGGCTTCGCCCTGCAGGATCAGCAACGGCGAGAGGATGCGCTCAGCCACGGTCACCGGCGAACGTTCGAGATACGTCGCTGCTGCCGCCGGCAGCGGCCCGACGACGGAGTGGAGGTAGTGGGCCTCGAAGCGATGCGTCGTCTCGTCGAGGTCGAGCAGGTCGGTGACGCCGAACAGATCGACACCAGCTGCGCACAGCTCCGGATGGCGCGCGAGCAGGTTGAGCACGGTGAAGCCCCCAGCCGAGCCGCCGATCGGGACCATCCTTCGAGCGTCGCACCACCCCTGCGCGGCCGCGGCGCGCATGCCCGCTGCAACGTCGGCCACATCGAGCTCGCCCCAGCGACCGGCCATCGCTTGCGTGTAGGCCCTCCCCCACCCGGTCGAGCCCCGGTGGTCGGCGACGAGCACGGCCCAACCCCGTTCGACGAAGTGGGCGATGCGCGGCAGAAAGGTGACGGGCCATTGGTCGGTGGGTCCGCCGTGCACCCACACGAGCAAGGGCGCCAAGCTGCCGGCACCGGTGGCCGGCTCGACGGACGGGCGATAGAGCCGACCGTGCACGACGAAGCCATCGTCTCCGGCCCAGTCGACCGGCTCGGGCTCGACCAACTCCGCGGCCTCGAACCCCCCGACAGGCCCGCGCGCGACGCCACGGCGCGCGAGGCCCTCGTCGTAGACGACGACCTCAGATGGTGTGCGCGCGCCGGAGCGGACGGCACCGATGCACGACCCCACCCAGGACAGCCCGCCGTGCACCCCCTTGCCCAGCTCGGTCACCGCGCCGCTGGCGATGTCGAGCGTGAGCAGCCTCCCGAAACCGCCCTCGTTGCGGGTGAACGCGATCGCGCAACCGTCGGGCGACCACGCGAACGATCGCTGCCCGAGGCCCCATGACGCGGTGCCATGCTCGAACGGCTCCTCGAGGAGCGGTTGAGCTGGCTTGGCCACGCCCTCATGAATGTCCGCGACCCAGAGGTTCAACCAACCCGAGGCGTCGCAGAGGAACGCGAGGCGCTCGCCGCCGGGAGCGAAGCGTGGCTGTTGGGCCTGCACGCCCGCGCCGCCGAAGACGATCTCCGGCGCGCCGCGCAGGCCGGCATGCGCCACCGCACGCAGCGCGACGCGACTGTCGTCCCATGGCATCGAAGGGACGTCCCACTCCTGCCACGCCACCCAGTCACCATCCGGCGACCACACCGGGTCGAAGCAGAAGTCGGCTCCGCCCGAGAGGGGTTGGGGCCACGACGGGCGCGGCGCCATCGGGTCGAGATCGACGACAGCAACGTGGTGTTGGTCGACGACGTACGCGACCGACGTGCCGTCGGGCGCCACGACCGGCGCGCCGGCCGTGCCGGCGCTCGACGACGCGAGGACCGCGACGCTCGGACCACCCGTTGCGGCGACCCACCACAACCCACCATCGGTGCCGGCGTAGACCAGCCCAGCGCCGTCGGGCGTCCAGTCGAACGAGCCGCCTCCGTAGGCGTGCGCTGGACGCGGTGGCGGATCGCTCGAGACGACGAGCTCAGGGCCGCCTCCGAGCGCGGCGACCACGAGTTGGCCCCGCCCCGCGACCGTCGAGACGAAGGCGATCGACGAGCCGTCGGGCGACAGCTTCGGCTCGGCCAGCCCGCGGCCGTACGCGCACATCGAAGCCGTGATGCGGGGGCGCCGGAGGGGCATCGGGCGGACGTTACCCGGCACTAGGGTCGCCGGATGGCGCCCGACAAGCAGACCCCCGATCGCAACCTGGCGCTCGAGCTCGTCCGCGTGACCGAGGCTGCAGCGCTGGCCGCGTCGCGCTGGCAGGGGCGCGGCGACAAGAACGGTGCCGACGGCGCTGCCGTTGGCGCCATGCGTGTCGTGCTGAGCACCGTACCCATGAACGGCATCGTGGTGATCGGCGAGGGCGAGAAGGATGAGGCGCCCATGCTGTTCAACGGTGAGGCGATCGGCGACGGCAGCCCGCCGGCAACCGACATCGCTGTCGACCCGATCGACGGCACCACGCTCTGCTCACTCGGTCGCGCTGGTGCCATCGCCGTCATCGCCGTCTCGGAGCGGGGCACGATGTTCGACCCAGGGCCGTGCGTCTACATGGAGAAGATCGCGGTCGGTCCCGAGTGTGTCGGCTCCATCGACATCAACGCCTCGGTCACCGAGAACCTCAACGCGGTGGCCAAGGCGAAAGGCGAGTCGGTCCGCGACGTCACGGCAGTCATCCTCGACCGCGACCGCCACGCGGAGCTCATCGCCGAGGCCCGCGCCGCCGGGGCGCGCATCCGCCTCATCGCCGATGGCGACGTCGCCGGCGCCATCACCACCGCCTGGGCCGACTCGGGCGCCGATGTGCTCCTCGGCATCGGGGGCACCCCCGAGGGCGTGATCTCCGCGGCAGCGCTGAAGTGCATGGGCGGCGAGATACTCGGCAAGCTCTGGCCGCGCAACGACGACGAGCGCACCGCTGCGCTCGACGCCGGCTACGACCTCGACCGTGTGCTCACCACAGACGACCTCGTCGCCGGAGGCAACTGCTTCTTCGCGGCCACCGGCATCACCGACGGCGACCTGCTCAAGGGCGTGCACTACGACAGCCGCGGCGCAACAACCCAATCGCTCGTCATGCGCTCGAAGTCGGGCACGGTCCGCCAGGTCAACGCGCGTCATGCGCTCCACAAGCTCCGCGAGTACTCGAGCATCGAGTTCGACTAGGAGCTCGCACCAGCTACGTCTCGGCGAGGCCCCACCGCCTTCGGATCCTGCGCTCGACCGTGCCGAAGATCACGGCGTCGACGAGGATGCCGAGCACGAGGATGACGACCATCAACGCCATCATGCGCGGGTAGTCGGCCAGCTCCCGCGACTGCGTGAGGCTCTGGCCGATCGATGGCTTGTTGGCGATGATCACGATGATCTCCCCGGCGAGCAGGCTGCGCCATGCGAAGGCCCACCCCTGCTTGATGCCACCGACGAACGCGGGAAGCGCGGCCGGCAGCGACACGAACCGGTACGTGTTGAGGCCGCGGGCACCCAGCACGCGCCCGACCCGGCGCAGGATGGGCGGGATCGTGTCGAAGCCGCTGATCACGCCGTTGGCGATCGACGGCGCTGCGCCGATGACGACGACGAAGGTGATGGCGCCTTCGCTGATCCTGAACAACACGATGGCCAAGGGGAACCATGCGATCGATGGCATGTTCTGGATGCCGGTGATGAACCCGCCGACGGCGACGCGCAGAAACCGCACGCTGCCGACCAGGCTGCCGACAGCTGTTCCGACGAGGAGGGCGATCCCGAAGCCGATGGCGGCTCGGCGCATCGTGGTCGCGACAACGTCCCAGAGGGTGCCGTCCTGGGCGAGATCCTTCAGCTCGGGAAAGACCGTGTTCGGCCCCGGGAGGATGTACTCAGGCTTCCAGTGGCTCCAGACCACGAGCTGCCAGAGCAGCACGCCGATGCCGGCCGCTGTCAGCTTCGGCCACATCGCCGTCCACAGCGCCCGCACGGGGTTGCGCCTCGGACCAGCCGGCTGCTCGAGCGCGTCGAGCCCCGCGAGGTCGCGGTCGAGCTGCGTTGGCAGGTTGGCGCGCTCAGCCGGCATGGCGGCGCACCTCCTCCCTGAGCCGCTCGGTGATGCGCGCTGCGAGACCCGACACCTCCGGGGTGTCGATGCGTCGCGGCCGGTCGATGTCGACGGCGAACTCCTCGACCACACGCCCGGGTCGGCTCGAGAGCAACACGACTCGATCAGCGAGGCGAGCAGCTTCGCGCACGTTGTGGGTCACGAACACGACCGTGAACGAGCGATCTTCGTACAGTCGCTCGAGCTCGTCGTGCAGCAGGTCGCGCGTCATGGCGTCGAGGGCTCCGAAGGGCTCGTCCATGAGCAACACCTCTGCCTCTTGCGCGAACGCTCGCGCGAGTGAGACGCGTTGGCGCATGCCGCCGGAGAGCTCGTGGGGCTGCTTGTCGGCGAAGCCCTCGAGGTGCACGGCGCGCAGCAAGTCGCGCGACAGCTGGCGTCGTTCAGAGCGCTTCTTGACGCCGCGAAGGCGCAAGGCGAGCTCGACGTTGCCGGCCACGCTGAGCCATGGGAAGAGCGCCGCCTCCTGGAACATCAGTCCCGTTCGTCCGCGAACGTCGACGGTCCCCGAGCTCGCGTGGTCGAGGCCGGCAACGAGGTTCAGCAGCGTCGACTTGCCGCAACCCGACGCGCCGACGAGGCACACGAACTCACCGGCGCGCACGTCGAGGGAGATCCGATCGAGCGCGGTGACAGCTCCCGCCCCGTGGCCGTAGGTCTTGCTCGCGTTCTGCACCGTGACGGCGGCGACGACTTCAGGCGGCGGGTGGGGGACCTCGATGCGCCCGCGCTCCAGCGCTCCCGGCTCGGCGGTCACGGGAGCCCATGCACCTCGGGCTTGGCAGCCCCCTTCAGGATCGCGTTCAGCAACGACAGGTCGTAGATGTCCTTGATGTCGGTGCTCTCGAGGAGCCCGACCGACTTGGCGTCGTCGGCAGACTTCGAGAGGGACGAGGCGATCGGGTCGAGGGTGAACGACAGGTTCTCGAACGACGCAGTGATGACCTCGGGCTTCAGGCCCTTGCCGGTGATCTTGGTGATCGCGTCGTTGACCACGGTCTGAGCTTCGGCCTTGTTCGCCGCGATGAAGTCGATGGCCTCGGACTCGCCTTTGATGAGCGCCTCGACAGCATCGGGATGCTCGGCAAGGAAGGACCTCGCGACGATGAGGTGCGTTGTGACGAACTGGCCTTGCGGCCAGAGGGACTTCTCGTCGACGAGCAGCTTGCCGCCACCCTCTTGCACCAAGCGGGTCGCCCAAGGCTCGGGCACCCACGCGCCGGAGATCAGGCCCTGCTTGAACTGATCGAGAGTGTCGCCGTTCGTCTGAGGCTTGATCGACACGTCGCCGCCGCCGCTGGTGTCGGTCGCGAGGCCTTGCGACTGCAGCCACGCGCGCAGCGCGACATCCTGGGTGCCGCCGAGCTGTGGGCTGGCGAGCGCCTTGCCCTCGAGGCCGCCTGCATCGTTGATGTCCTTGCTGACGACGAGCGCAGCGCCCCCGGACGTCGAGCCGGCCACGATCCGGATCGCGACGCCCTTGGACTTCTGGTACGCGTTGATGGCCGGGCTGGGGCCGACATACGCCGCGTCGATCGCGCCGGACAGCAGTGCCTCGATGGCCTCTGGGCCGGCGTTGAAGGCCTTGGTGTCGAGCCTGTTCGCCCCAAGCGATCTGGCGAAGAAGCCCTTCTCCACCGCGACGATCGCAGGCGCGTGGGTGACGTTGGGGAAGTAGCCGAGCCGCACGGTCGTGGGCCCGGATCCCGACGAGCCCGTCGCCGTGTTCGAATCGCTGCTGCACGAGGAGAGCGCGATGGCGAGCAGGACGACGACGAGTGCTGATCGGACGGTTCCGCGGGGACGGGATCGACGGCCTGGCACACTTCCTCCTCTAAGTTGATCGAAGAGGTCAACAATACCATCCCTTGGCCAGCGGGCTTCAGTGCCGGCTGCCCGCGCCGAGCGCTGCAGAGCCGGCGACCTGCAGGCGAACCTGCGCGCGGGCGACGGCGGCTGCGGCCTCCTCGTCATCTCCGTCGTCGCGTCGAGCGGTCTCGGCGCGCTCGAGGGCCCGCTCGGCGCGCGGCACCTCGATCTGCTCGGCGAGCTCGGCGACGTCGGAGAGGATCGTCACCTTGTCGTTGGAGACCTCCACGAACCCGCCGTGCACGGCGATGAGCACATCGGCGCCCTCGGTCACGACCTTGACC
Source organism: Acidimicrobiales bacterium (assembly GCA_051000215.1). Lineage (GTDB taxonomy): Bacteria > Actinomycetota > Acidimicrobiia > Acidimicrobiales > JACDCH01 > JBPCON01. Next base: position 12,434 of record JBPCON010000060.1, on the reverse strand, counting down.
GGCCACGTGGCGAGCGCTCCGATGAAGGAGACGTGCCCGGTGAGGAACGCGATGTCGCCCCCTCCGACCGTGCGGCACGTGACCATGGTGGCTTCGCCGGAGTAGAGCACCTTCTCCGGCGACACGACCTCGACCGTCATCATCGTCGGGAGCGCTTCGGCGTCGAGGGCATCACGAGTCCTGGAGGGTCTTGGCCTTGGCGCGGGCTGCGTCGGCGTTGCCGACGTTGAGGAACGCCTGCTCCGGCAAGTCGTCGAGCGCACCATCGCAGAGCTCCTCGAAGGAGTCGACCGTCTCGGCGATGGGCACGTTGACCCCGGGAAGGCCGGTGAAGACCTCGCCGACGAAGAAGGGCTGCGACAAGAAGCGCTGGATCTTGCGGGCCCGGTTGACGGTCACGCGATCGTCCTCGGACAGCTCGTCGAGACCGAGGATGGCGATGATGTCCTGCAGCTCCTTGTAGCGCTGCAAGATCTCCTGGGTGCGCCTGGCGACGGCGTAGTGGCGCTCGCCCACCACCTCGGGCGCGAGGATCGTCGACGTCGAAGCGAGCGGATCGACAGCGGGGTAGATGCCGAGCGCTGCGATCTGCCTCGACAGCTCGGTCGTCGCATCGAGGTGCGTGAAGGTGGTGAACGGCGCGGGGTCGGTGTAGTCGTCGGCTGGCACGTACACGGCTTGCAACGACGTGATCGAACGGCCTCGCGTCGAGGTGATGCGCTCCTGCAGCTCGCCCATCTCGTCGGCCAAGGTGGGCTGGTAGCCAACGGCCGACGGCATGCGTCCGAGCAGCGTCGAGACCTCCGAGCCCGCCTGCACGAAGCGGAAGATGTTGTCGACGAACAACAACACGTCCTGGTTACGCACGTCGCGGAAGTACTCGGCGATGGTGAGCGCCGACAGCGCGACACGCATGCGCACCCCGGGCGGCTCATCCATCTGGCCGAAGACGAGCGCTGCCTTGTCGAGGACACGGGTCACGCCATCGCCCATGATCGTGTCGGCCATCTCGATGAAGAGGTCGGTCCCCTCGCGGGTGCGCTCCCCCACCCCGGCGAAGACCGACACGCCGCCGAACTGGCTGGCGACGCGGTTGATCATCTCGGTGATGAGCACCGTCTTGCCGACCCCGGCGCCGCCGAACAGACCGATCTTGCCGCCCTGCAGGTACGGGGTGAGCAGGTCGATGACCTTGATGCCCGTCTCGAACACGAGCTTCTTGGGCTCGAGCGTGTCGAAATCAGGTGCGGGACGGTGGATCTCCCAGTGATCGTCGATGTTGTCGAGCGATTCGACGTCGAGCGGCTCGCCGATCACGTTGATGACGTGGCCGAGGACGCCGTCGCCGACGGGCATCGTCAGGCCGTGACCGAGGTTGCTCACGACGGCGCCGCGGGTGAGCCCATCAGTGGGCTTGAGGCAGATGGCGCGCACGCGCCCCTCACCGATCTGCTGGGCGACCTCCGCGACCACGACCGTCTCGGTGCCCTCGATGGTGATCGTCAGTTGCAGGGCTGTGTGTATCTCGGGCAGAGCGCCGCGCGGGAACTCGACATCGACGACAGGTCCAGCGATGGCGACGACGCGCCCGTCCTTGCGCTCCTTGTCGGTCTCGGCCGGTTCGGTCTCGGTGACGGTCATGGTCTGCTCCTCGTGTTGCTCGGGCGGCCGGCGCTCATGCGGCGGGCGTCCCGAACAGGTCGTCTGCGTTCAGGTTGTCTGGCAGGAGATCGGTGGCACTCGCGCCCTTGTTGCGCAGCGCCTCGGCACCGCTGACGATCTCCATGATCTCGGTGGTGATGGCGTCCTGGCGTGCGCGGTTCATGATGCGGCTGAGCGTCTTCTTCAGCTCCTCGGCGTTGTCGGTTGCCGACTTCATCGCCCGCTGCTGGGCCGCGAAGAACGATGCGGAAGCGTCGAGAAGCGCTGCGAACAGCCGCGCTTCGGCGTAGCGGGGCAGGAGACGCTCGAGGATCGCGCCGGGCCCGGGCTCGAACTCGTAGGACGGGCCGCTGCCCTCCGTGCTCTCGATGGCACTGGTGTCGAGTGGCATCAGGCGGCGGGTGACGACGCGCTGGCTGCCTGCGGAGAGGAACTGGGTGTAGACGAGTTCGACCACGTCGACGTCGCCGCCGTCGAACGCTGTCGAGACCGCAGCCGCGATCTCGCGCGCCTGCTCATACGTCGGTTTGTCGGCGACCCCGAGGAACGAAGCCTCGATGGCAGCGCCGCGGAATCGGAAGTACGTGAGCCCCTTCTTGCCGATCACGAACAGCTTGGCTTGGCGGCCGGCAGCTTGGTCGGCTCGCATCGCGCGCTCGGTGGTGCGGATCACGTTCGTGTTGTAGCCGCCGCACAAGCCCCGGTCGCCCGTGATGACGACGTAGGCGACGGTGCGCACTTCTTCGCGCGGAGTGAGCAGGGGGTGGTTCAGCGCCGCGCCGCCGTTGGCGAGGTTGCGGATGACTTCGGTGATCTGCTCGCTGTAGGGGCGAGCCGCCGCGACGCGACCCTGGGCCTTGACAATCCGTGACCCGGCGATGAGCTCCATGGCCTTGGTGATCTTCTTCGTGGAGTCGACCGACTTGATGCGTCGGCGAAGGATCCGTTCTTGGCCCCCGGCCATGCCTGCCCTTACTCCTCGTCGTCCGTCGCGACGACGGCGACGACCGACGCCTCGAAGCTGTCCTTGAACTCCTTCACGCCTTCGGCGAGCTTCTCACCATCGGGCAACGCGCCGGACGAGCGGATGGTGTCGAGCACGTCACCCCTGCGGGTGCGGAAGAACTCGAGCATCTCGAGCTCGAAGCGCTTCACATCGGTGACGGGGATGTCGTCGAGGTAGCCGTTGGTGCCGGCGAAGATGACCACGACCTGCTCCTCGACCGGCATCGGCGAGTTGAGGTTCTGCTTCAACAGCTCGGTGAGCCGGTGGCCGCGCTCGAGCTGCGCTGCCGACACCTTGTCGAGCTCGGATCCAAAGGTGGCGAAGGCCTCGAGCTCGCGGAACTGGGCCAAGTCGAGCTTCAAGGTGCCCGACACCGACTTCATCGCCTTGATCTGCGCTGCGCCTCCGACCCGGGAGACCGAGATGCCGACGTCGACCGCTGGACGTACGCCCGATTTGAAGAGGTCGTCGATGAGATACACCTGGCCGTCGGTGATGGAGATGACGTTGGTCGGGATGTAGGCCGACACGTCCCCGGCCTTGGTCTCGATGACCGGGAGGGCGGTGAGCGACCCTGCGCCCCTGTCGTCGCTGAGCTTGGCTGCGCGCTCGAGCAGCCTGCTGTGCAGGTAGAACACGTCGCCCGGGTACGCCTCACGGCCCGGCGGGCGGCGCAGCAGCAGCGACAGCTGGCGGTAGGCCTCGGCCTGCTTCGACAGGTCGTCGTAGACGATGAGCGCGTGCTCGCCGTTCTCCATCCAATGCTGGCCCATCGCGCAGCCGGCGTAGGGGGCGAGGTACTTGAACGGCGCAGAGTCGGAGGCACCGGCGACGACGACGACCGTGTAGTCCATCGCGCCGTGCTCGGTGAGGGTCGCAACGGTGTTCGCGACGGTCGACTCCTTGAGGCCGATGGCGACGTAGATGCACTTCACGCCCTGGCCCTTCTGGTTCAGGATCGTGTCGATGCACACGGTGGTCTTGCCGGTCTTGCGGTCGCCGATGATGAGCTCTCGCTGACCGCGACCGATCGGTGTCATGGCGTCGATCGACTTGATGCCGGTCTGCAGCGGCTCGTGCACCGGCTTGCGCCCGGTGATGCCTGGCGCCTGAATCTCCATGCGGCGCTGGTGCACGTTGGTGAGCGGTCCCTTGCCGTCGATCGGCAACCCGAGGGCGTCGACGACCCGACCGAGCACGCCATCGCCTGTTGGGATCGACAAGATGTTGCCTGTCGCCTTCACCGTTTGGCCCTCGGCGATCGAGGAGCCCTCACCGAGGATGACCGCGCCAATGGACTCTTCGTCGAGGTTCAAGGCAAGGCCGACCGTTCCGTCCTCGAACTCGAGCAACTCGTTGACCGCCGCGTCGGGCAGGCCCGAGACGCGGGCGATCCCGTCGCCGACTTCGAGGATGCGCCCGACCTGCGACATCGAGACCTCGGGCTTGAAGCCATCGAGGTTCTTCTGGAGCGCCGAGGTGATCTCGGCGGTGTTGATCGTGAGCTCAGCCATGGGTCCCCTAGAGCGCGTTGCGCATCTGGTCGAGTCGGGTCTTGACGGAACCGTCGATGACGGTGTCGCCGACGGTGGTGACGAGGCCGCCGAGGACAGCAGGGTCGATGACGACCTTGACCTCGACCGCCTTGCCTGTTGCCTGTTGGATTGCGCCGGCGAGCCGGGTGCGCTGGTCGTCGGTCAGCTCGATGGCCGAGCGCACCTCGGCCACGGCCTTGTGCTCGCTGTCGGCTGCCTTGGTGACGAGCGAGTCGATGATGGCGCTCAGGTCGCTGCTTCGCCCCGAGCCGATGACCATCGAGATGAGGCTGACCGTCGTGCCGGCTGCCTTGCCCCCGAGGAGGTCCTCGACGATCTGCTGGCGCCTGCTCGCCGGGAGGTGGGGGTCGGTCAGCGCGCTGCGCAGCTCGTCAGAGCCGTCGAGGGCGCGTGCGAAGCGGAACAGCTCGTCGCTGACCTCACCGAGGGTGCCCTCGGCCTGCGCGACGGCGAAGAGCGCGTCGGCATAGGAGCTGATGCGCTCGACGTCGGCCATCAGTTCGACCGGCTCGCGACCTGGGTGATGTAGTTCTCGACGAGCTGCGACTGCGTTTCGCGGTCGAGGTTGCGCTGCACGACGACCTCTGCGGCACCGATGGCAAGGTTGGCCACCTCGGTGCGAAGGTCGGCGATGGCCTGGTTCTTCGCCGACTCGACATCGGCCGTCGCGCGCGTCCGCATCTCGGCGAGCTCGGTCTGCAGGCGCTGCTCCTGGTCCTTCTTGAGCGCGTCGGCCTGCTGGCGAGCCTCTTCGATGATGCGCGCCGACTCGTTCTTCGCGTCGGCCAACTGCGCCTTGTAGTCGTCGAGCACCGATTGGGCATCGGCCTTGGCGTCCTCGGCTGCTGACAGGTCGCCGCGGATGCGCTCGGTGCGGCCTTCCATGCCCTTCTTGATGCCGGGCCACGCGAACTTCGAGATGAGCCCGAGGAGCACCGCGAAGGAGATGCCGCCCCAGATGAGCTCGTTCGTGGCGGGGAGGATCAGGCTCGGCGCCTTCTGACAGTCGTCGACGTCCTTGCCCTTCTCGAGGAGCTTCACGCACTCCTCGTTCTTCTCCTTGAGGGTGGTGGTGGGCGCCTCCTGCGCTGATGCGGCGTGCGCCGCGCCGCCAAAGGCGACGAGACCGGTGCCGACGAGGAACGCCGCTGTGAGGAGCTTGCGGATGCGCATCGGTTCCCCTAGCCCGAGATGATGAACGCGAGGACGAAGCCGAAGAGCGCGAGGGCCTCGGTGAACGCGATCCCGAGGAACATCGTCGTTCGCACGGTTCCGGCGGTCTCGGGTTGGCGAGACATGGCGGTTATCGCGTTGCCGACCACGATGCCGATGCCGATGCCCGGTCCGATGGCCGCGCCGCCGTAGACGATGCCACGGCCGACGGCGGTCAGTCCCTTGGCGAGCTCGCCGGGGTCCTGCTCTGCGAGGAGGTGAAGCACGGTGTTTTTCTCCTTGTTTCTTTGGTCAGTGCTCGGGGTGCATCGAGCTGCCGATGTAGACGGCGGTGAGGATGGTGAAGATGTAGGCCTGCAGGAAGGCGACGAGCACCTCGAAGCCGGTGAGGGCGATGAGCAGCGCACCGGGGAGCACAGCGCCGATGTAGGTCGCGCTGAACAGCGCGCTCGACAGCACAGCGAAGCTGATGAGCAGGAGGTGCCCGGCGAGCATGTTTGCGAAGAGCCGGACCGACTGCGAGAGCGGGCGCACGATGAGCAGCTGCACGAGCTCGATCGGCGTCACGAGGAGGTAGAGGGCCTTGGGGACGCCCGGCGGGAAGATCGCGCCACCGAAGAAGTGGAAGAAGCCGTTGCGCTTGATCCCGATGGCCATGTAGAGGAGCCAGACGATGATCGCCATGAACGCTGGCAGAGCGATGCGGGCGTTCACCGGCATCTGCGCGATCGGGATGATCTCCCAGATGTTGCAGACGAAGATGAAGCTGAACATCGTCAGCAGGAACGGCGTCCACGGCAGGCCGTCCTCGCCCATCGTCTCGAGGATGATCCCGTTGCGCACGAAGTCGACGCTCGACTCGGCAACGTTCTGCACCCCTGTCGGCACGAGGCTGCGTTTGCGGCTGGCGATGAAGAAGAAGCTGAAGACGATCAGCACTGTCAGCCACATGAGCAGCACGACCTTGTTCACCCCGAACGTGTCGCCGCCGAAGAGGTTCTTCCACTCGACCGCATGGGTGATGGGCGGAAAGTCGATGCCGAAGAGCACGCGTCAGGCTCCTGTCTGCGGGGGCTTGATGCCGGGGAAGGCCAGGGTGGCGCCCACGTAGCGCAGCTCCCAGAAGAGCAGGCCGAGGTGGGTGACGAGTATGGCGACGGCGAGGGCCGGGAGGTCGATCCACGTCTGGTGGCGCACCGCGACCACGACGAGGGTCACGAGCATCATGCGAGCGAGGAAGCCGCCGAGCGCGGTGGCCATCAGCGCGGTGGGCGACGTACGAGCCGCCCAAGCGAGGGCAAGCGCCGAGAGCAAGAAGTTGACGGTGACCACGGCGATGGCCACGAGCGCTGACCACGCGCCGTTGCTGCCGCGCAAGAGCCCGGAGGCGACGACCACGAGCGGTGCGAAGGGCAGGCCCCGGCGCAGCATGTCGAAGACGAGCTCGCGCTCGACATCGGGAGTGGTGACTCGAGCTGCGGTGGCTGTCATGTCCGCCTGCCTCGGCCGAACAGCTCGGCTTCCTTCGCTTTCATCGCGCTGTCGTAACGGGCGAAGAGCTTCCAGAAGAGGTACACGACCGTGAAGAGGAAGAGGCCGAGGGCGACGAAAGGCTTGGTGCCGATGCGGCTGTCGACGAACCAGCCGATGGCGCCCATGAGCACTGGCGTGAGGACGAGCTCGAAGGCGCGGGCGAGGCTGTCACCGAAGCCTTGGTTCAGCTCCCGTCGTCCTTGGAGGTCCACGCTGCCGTCGCCTTTGACGTCGTCCAGCACCACATCAGGATGGGTGCTTGTGAATGATTTCGCAACCTAGAAGACCAGGTTTCAGAGGCGCAAATCCGCACGCGAACGCGCTGCGCCGCCCCTACCCCCCGTGATCGGAGGCGGACCTTACCGCGCCCGACCCGGCGGTGGCCTCGCCACCCCCTTCACCGTTCGCCCTGGCTTGGCGGATGCCGGGGTGGAACACCGTGAACAGTGCCAGACCGAGCCCCAGCACCCCGAACGGCACGACAGCGTCGCCCCTGCCTGTGTACGTCGGGAGGAGGACCCCACCGGAGAGCAGCGCTGTCCACGTCCAGAGGATGACGACGCTGCGCCGGTGCCCGTGGCCGAGTCGCAACAGACGGTGGTGCAGGTGCTCCTTGTCGGCGGTGGCCAGCCCGGCGCCTCGCGTCGCTCGGCGCACGATGGCGAACAACGTGTCGAGGATCGGCACACCGAGGATCACGAGCGGGATGAAGAGCGGAGCAAAGAAGAAGAACGCCTGGCCCGAGTAGCTCGCGTCCGTCGAGCCTCCGACGGCCATCGTCGACGCAGCCATGAGCAGCCCGAGCAGCAGCGCGCCGCAGTCGCCCATGAAGATGCGCGCCGGGTGGAAGTTCCAGGGCAAGAACCCGAGGCAGACCCCGAGCGTGATGACCGCGAGGACCGGGCCGATGTTGCCGGACGGGAGCACGCCAACGTGGTCGAGGCGCACCCCGTAGAGGAAGAACGCGCCGGCAGCAATGGCCGTGACGCCGGCGGCGAGGCCATCGAGCCCGTCGATGAGGTTGATGGCGTTTGCCATGCCGACCACCCACACCACGGTGACGAACGCCGAGAGGTCGGGGGTGAGCGAGAAGATGCCGAGGAAGGGCACACGGAAGAACACGGTGCTCACCCCGGCGAAGGAGAGGATGCTGCCCGCGAGCACCATCCCGGCCAGCTTCGCCGGAGCCGAGACACCCTCGCCGTGGACCTTGCGGATCTCATCGAGCAGGCCGACGACGAAGACGACGATCGCTCCCGCGAGGACGCCGAGGACGCCGGTCGACGTCGCGAACACGTCGCCGAGCTGCCCGCTCGCCCATGCAGCCCCGACGCCGGCCACGACCCCGGCGAGCATCGCGAGCCCCCCGATGTTGGGCGTCGGGTGCTCGTGGACCTTGCGCTCGTCAGGGTCGACGACGATGCCGCGTCGCACAGCGAACGCGCGCACGACGGGCGTGAGCGCGCACGTCACCAGCAGGCTCGTCACGAAGGCGACGAGGTAGCCCCCGTTCATCGCCCCACACTGTCACGAACACCAACCGGGTTCAGTAGGGGGCGTGCTTGCTGCAGAGGGCTTCGACCTCGTCGCGGACAGCCGCGACCTCGGTGGCGTCGTCGCGGCCGACGAGCACGCGGTGGATGAGTTCGCCGATCGTCGCCATGTCGGCCTCGAGCATGCCCTGGGTGGTCACGGCCGGCGTGCCGATGCGCAACCCGCTGGTGATGTAAGGCGGGCGGGGGTCGTTCGGCACGGTGTTCTCGTTCAGGCTGATACCGGCGCGGTCGAGGGCGACCCTCGCCTTCTTGCCCGACAGATCCTCGTCGAAGCTGCGGAGGTCGACGAGCATGAGGTGATTGTCGGTGCCACCCGACACGAGGCGCAGGCCGCGCCCGCCGAGGGCTCTTGCCAACGCATCTGCGTTGCGCACGATCTGCGCCGCGTACTCCTTGAACTCGGGCTGGGCCGCCTCATGAAAGGCGATCGCCTTGGCCGCGATCACATGATCAAGGGGCCCGCCTTGCAACCCGGGGAACACGGCCTTGTCGATCGTGTCGGCCAGGGCCGCAGTCGAGAGGATGCAGCCGCCGCGGGGACCGCGCAGCGTCTTGTGCGTCGTGAACGTCACGATGTCGGCGCCGTACGCGACCGGGTTGGGATGCTGGCCGCCCGCGATGAGCCCGGCGACGTGGGCTGCGTCGAACATGAAGAGCGCGCCCACCTCGTCTGCGATCTCGCGGAACGGCTGGGGGTCGATGACGCGCGAGTACGCCGTGGCTCCGGCGACGATGATCTTCGGGCGCTCGGCCCGAGCGACGTCGCGGACCTGGTCGAAGTCGATGCGCTCGTCGCTCTCCGTCACGCCGTAGGAGACGAAGCGGTACAGCTTGCCGCTGGCGTTGACCGGCGAGCCGTGGGTGAGGTGCCCGCCTTGGTCGAGACGCATGCCGAGCACGGTGTCACCGACATCGAGCAACGCGAGGTACACGGCCATGTTGGCGTTGGCGCCGGCGTGTGGTTGCACGTTCGCGTGCTCGGCGCCAAAAAGCGCCTTGGCCCTGTCGCGGGCGAGCTCCTCGACTTCGTCGATCACCTCGTTGCCGCCGTAGTACCGCTTGCCCGGGTAGCCCTCGGAGTACTTGTTGGTGAGCACGGTGCCGGTGGCCTCGAGCACGGCGGGGGATGTGAAGTTCTCCGAGGCGATGAGCTGCAGGGTCGTGTTCTGGCGTTCGAGCTCGCGCTCGATGATCGAGAACACTTCGGTGTCGCGCGAACCAGGCCACATCATGGTGATGCTTCCTCTATCTCGATGCTGGCGAGCTGCGCGACGCGCCGCTCGTGTCGGCCGCCGTCGAACGCTGTCGCCAGCCACAATCGCAGGATCTCCTCGGCCAGGCCGTCGGCCACGATGCGCCCGCCCATGGAGAGCACATTGGCGTCGTTGTGCTGGCGCGACAGCCGGGCCGTGTACAGGTCGTGGCACAACGCGGCGCGCACACCGTGCACCTTGTTCGCAGCGATCTGTTCGCCCTGCCCGCTGCCACCGACCACGATGCCGCGATCGGCCTCGCCGGCCACGACAGCGCGTCCAACCCCCGCGCAGATCGGCGGATAGTCGACCGGCTCCTCGCTGTGGGTGCCGTGGTCGAGGACCTCGTGACCGTCGGCCTCGAGCACCGAGATGATGTGCTCCTTCAACGCGTATCCCGCGTGGTCTGAGCCGATGGCCACCTTCACGCCGCGCCCTCGGCCTGCCTCAGCGGCCAGCCCAGCGCGAGGAGGCGGTCGATGTGCGCGGCGATCTCATCCGCACAGCGGTCGTACTCGGCCATGGGTCGTCGATACGGATCGGCGATCTCGTCCTCAGGGTCGAAGCCGACCAGATCGGTGACGCGCCGCCCGGCACCGACTCGCTCGAGCCACGAGCGCAACGCTTCACCTGTCGCGCGTTGGCCCGTTTCCTCCGCTCGGCGCACGAGCTCTTTCAACGTGAACGACTTGCTCAACGCACCGGCGTCGAGCACCACCGCCTCGCGAACGTGCTGGCGCTCCATGCCGATGACGATGTCGGCTGCGGCGACGTCGGAAGCAGCGAGGATGGCGCTTCGATGCGAGCGCAGGTCGCCGCCCCTCGCCGTGGCCGCGCGCGCAGCTTCGCGGGTGGCCTCCTGGTCGTGCAGGGCGAGACCCCGCGACACGATCTGGAGCAGGAGCCCCCGCTCGGCGGCGCGAGCGCGGAGCACCGCCTCGGCGATGGGCGAACGGCAGATGTTGCCTGTACAGACGAAGAGGACGGTCGTTGGCTGCTCGATGCCACGATTGTAGAGGGCGACGATGGGCGCTTTATGTTGTCCCGCGGCGTGCCCATCGATCCTCGAACCCCCGTCCTCGTCGGCGGCGGCCAGCTCAACCAACGAGATGGCGACGGCTCGCTCGAGCCCGTCGACCTCATCGTCGCCGCCGGGCGGCTGGCCGCGCGGGAGGCAGGCAACGGCAAGCTCCTCGAGTCCATCGACTCGGTTCGGATCGTCTCGATGCTCTCGTGGCGCTATCGCGACCCCGGCACGCTCGTCGCCGAGCGGTTGGGTGCGACGCCGCGCCACACCGCCTACACCGGGCCGGGCGGAAACACGCCACAGTCGCTGCTGAACGGCGCTGCGCGCGACATCGCCTCCGGGCGCGCCGACATCGTGCTCATCGGCGGAGCCGAGGCGTGGCGAACGCGCATGCGACTGCGAGGCGCTGACCAACGCCCTGAGTGGACCGTCGAGGACGAGACGGCTGCCCCGACCGAGATGCTCGGCGGCGAGCTGCCGATGGCGGGCGAGGCCGAGCTGCGCCGGGGCATCGTGCTCCCCGTTCAGCTCTATCCGATCGTCGAGCAGGCCATGCGGATCGCGGAAGGGCGCCGTGTCGAGGACCACATCGTGCGCATCTCCGAGCTCTGGTCGCGATTCAGCGAGGTGGCCTCCGGAAACCCGAACGCATGGTCGCGTCAGGCGTACAGCGCTGAGGCGATCCGCACGCCGACGCCCGACAACCGCTGGATCGGGTGGCCGTACCCCAAGCTCATGAACTCCAACAACATGGTGGAGCAAGGCGCGGCCGTGCTCGTCTGCTCCGCGGCGGCGGCCGAAGCGCACGGCGTTCCCCGGGACAGGTGGGTCTTCCCCCTCTCGGGCACCGACGCACACGACACCTACGCGTTCACCGAGCGTGCCGAGCTACACCGCTCGCCCGCGATCCGCGTCGCGGGCCGGCGGGCGCTGGCGCTTGCCGGTGTCGACATCGACGACGTCGGCACCATCGATCTCTACTCCTGCTTCCCCTCGGCGGTCGAAGTCGCAGCCAACGAGCTCGGCATTGCAATCGACGACCCGAGCCGCCCGCTCACCGTGACCGGTGGGCTCACCTTCGCCGGCGGTCCGTGGAACAACTACGTCACGCACTCCATCGCCACCATGGCGACCAGGCTGCGATCGGCTTCGACGGGATCGCTCGGGCTGGTCACAGCGAATGGTGGCTTCCTGACCAAGCACGCCATCGGCGTCTACGGCACCGCGCCTCCTACCGACGGCTTCCGCCACGAGGACGTGCAGGCCGAGGTCGACGAGGCGCCGACCACGGAGAGCATCAGCGAGTGGGAGGGCACCGTCACCATCGAAGCGTGGACGGTCATGCACGACCGCAGCGGTTCTCCCGAGGTCGCCTTCGCCGCCGTGCGCACCCCCGAAGGTGCCCGCACATGGGGCATCTCGCGCGACGCCGACGTGCTCACGACGCTGCTCACCGAAGACGTCGCCGGTTCCAAGGCATCAATCGACGCCGAGGGCTCTTTGAGAATCTAGTGTCCCGAGTCGCAAGTCATGCGAAGAATTCGACGGCTCTGAACGCCGCTCGCGGCGTCCTCGGCCTCGCATTCTCTGGTGGAGTGCTTCGTCCTGCGTCCTTGCGAACGGCGCTCAGCGCTCGCCGAATTTCTCCGCGGACTCACGACTCGGGGC
>JBPCON010000016.1:0-37564 GCA_051000215.1 Acidimicrobiales bacterium | reverse complement strand
CCAACGGATGGGAACACCGCGGTCGTGACCGAGACTGCCGTCGACGAGCGAAGCGAGTCGGGCGAGTGCGTCGTCGTCCTTGTGGGTGGTTGGTTCGTCGCTGACGTTGCCGCTCGTCATGACGAGCGGGCGCCCCACCCCCGCCAACAACAAGTGGTGCAGCGGCGAGTACGCCAGCAGGACACCCAGCTCGGGCAAGCCCGGCGCGACGCCGGCGGCGACGCCGGCGCCTTTGTGCCGGGGCGCGATCACGATCGGGCGATTGACGGACGTGAGCGCGTGGGCGGCCGCGTCGTTCAACGTGCACAACTCGCGCGCCGCCGCGAGGTTCGCCACCATCACCGCGAAGGGTTTGTCGTCGCGCTCCTTGCGGTGACGCAACCGTGCGACCGCATCCTCGTCGCCGGCGTCGACGGCGAGATGGAACCCACCGATGCCCTTCACCGCGACGATCAGACCGGCTCGCAACGCGGCGATCGCCGCGTCCAGCGGGTCGTCGGCGACGTCACCTTCGCCGCCAGGAACTGTCCACCGCAGTCGCGGCCCACAGTCAGCACACGCGTTGGGTTGGGCGTGGAACCGACGATCCAAGGGATCGTCGTACTCCGCTTGGCACGCGGCGCACATCTCGAACTCGCTCATCGTCGTAGCGGGACGGTCATAGGGAACGGCGCGCACGATCGTGTACCGGGGGCCGCAGTCGGTGCAGTTCGTGAACGGGTAGCGGTAGCGCCGGTTCCTCGGGTCGTCGATCTCCGCCAGGCAGGCCGTGCACGTTGCTGTGTCGACAGCGACGGGCGCCGTCGCCGCTCCGCCGGTGCCGCTCTCGACGATGGCAAACGCAGCGTCGCCTTCGAGCGGGATCGACGCGCTGGTTATGCGACCGACGCGAGCCAGCGGTGGCGGATCTTCGAGCAGGAGACGGGACACTTCGAGAATCGCGGGCTCGTCCCCCTCGATTTCGATGAGCACGCCGGCGCTGTCGTTGCGCACCCAGCCGCAGAGACCGAGCCGCGTCGCGTGGCGGTAAACGAACGGCCGGAACCCGACTCCTTGCACGGTTCCCGTCACGCGGATCCGACGGCGAACGAGCGCGGTAGCGGCCATGACCCTGTTCAGCAGATTCGCGGCAGCGGGTCGCCCACGAGCATGTCGACGATGCGGGTGCCACCGAAGGTCGTGAGGAGTACGACGATTCCCTTCGGGTCCGCGTTGATCTCGCCGATCGCGGCGGCGCTGCGACCGCTCGGGTCAGCTCGCAGGGCGGCCAGCGCGGCGTCGGCCTCGTCTGGCGCGACGACGGCGACCAGCTTTCCCTCGTTCGCGACGTACAGCGGATCGATGCCCAGCAGCTCGCAGGCGGCGCCGACGGCTGGGTCGATCGGGAGACGGGCCTCGTCGAGGACGACCGCGAGGTTCGTGGCCTTCGCGAGCTCGTTGCACACCGTGCCGAGGCCGCCGCGCGTCGGGTCGCGCAGCCAACGAGTGGAGGGTGCGGCCGCGAACAACGCCTCGACGAGACCTCCGAGAGGGGCCGTATCAGATCGGATGTCGGCCTCGAGGGTGAGATCGCCACGGGCGAGCATCACCGCCATGCCGTGATCACCGATCGTGCCGGACACGAGCACGACGTCGCCCGGACGAACAAGTTCGGGTCCGACGGTGCGACCCTCGGGCACCACACCGATTCCCGCGGTCGTGATGTACAAGCCGTCGGCCGCGCCGCGGTCCACGACCTTCGTGTCGCCCGAAACGATGACAACACCGGCAGTGGCTGCCGCCTCCGCCATGTCCGCCACGATGTCGCGTAGCTCGGCGATCGCGAGCCCCTCTTCGATGACGAACGCGGCCGACAACCATCGCGGTCGAGCGCCCATCATCGCCACGTCGTTCACGGTGCCGTGCACGGCGAGGTGCCCGATCGAGCCGCCGGGGAAGAAGCGCGGGCGCACGACGAAGGAGTCGGTGCTGAACGCGAGGCGATCACCACCAGGTAGGTCGAGGCATGCGGCGTCAGCCAGCGGCGCGAGGGCGTCGTTGGCGAAGGGCTCGAGGAACACGGCATCGATCAACGCCGCCGAGGACTTCCCGCCCGCGCCGTGTGCGAGCGTGACGATCTCGTCATTCATCCGCGGTCGTCGCCGCCGGAACGCCTCGATTCGGTTGAGCACCTCCGCTTCCCGGGCGTCACCCGCCATTGACGCCCTCCGCAGCAACGAGACGCTGGACGCGGCTCCACAAGTCGAACACGACGGCGCTCTGGACCTCCTGGATCCGGTGCACGCTGTCGGACCGCACGACGAGACAGTGGTCGATGTTCTCCGCGCTCATCATGCGGCCGCCGTCGTAGCCCGCCAGGCCGACGCTGAGCAGCTCGAGCCGCCGGGCCTCGGCAAAGGCTCGAAGCAGGTTCACCGAACTGCCACTGGTCGACAGTCCGAGGGCGATGTCGCCGGGCCGCGCCGTCGAGATGAGCTGACGGGAGAACACAAGCTCGTAGCCGACGTCGTTCGCGAGCGCGGTCAACACGGCGTGGTCAGCCACCAGCGAACGGGCGGGGAGTGCGCGTCCCCATGGCGGCCGGCTGAACAGGGCGACCGCAGCGGCAGCGTCGGTCGAGCTGCCGCCGTTGCCGAACGCGAAGAGACGCCCGCCGGCGAGGAACCGTTCCGCGATGTTCGCCGCGGCGCGCTCGAGGTCCTCGTCGAGCAGCCCGAGGGTGACGCAGCGCAACTCGTCGCTCAAAGCCACCTTGCTTTCGGCTGAACGCGCCAAGTCCTGCAACAGCGAACCGGCATCGCGCTCCTCGGCGTCGATGAACGGATAGAGGAAGTCCGTCACGCGTCGACCACGGTGATGGCGGTACCGGCGTGCACGAGCACGAGGTCTCCTGGTTGCACGCGACCGACGAGCAGCGTGTTCACGGTCTCGACACCAGTTGCGGTGCGCACGTTCGCGTCGTTGTCGTCGCAGTCCACGACCTCGCCGAGCCGACCCTCATCGGAGCACGTCGTGCACGTCGCTCCCTCTTCGATCGCGTCGACGAGTAGGCCTGGATGCTCGAAGCACACATGGGTCAGCTCCCACAGAACGTGGTAGCCGAGGACCAGCCGGCCGTCATACGCGGCCGCCGCGTCGTCACTGAGCCAGAGCACATGGTCGGCGGCTCCGAGAGGAGGAGGCGCCCCCACTCCGCACCACACCGTGGTCAAACCCCACGCTTGCGCCCTCCGCAGCACGCCGGCGACCGGGGCGTCCGCCCCGGCGACGACAAGAAGCGCGTCCCCGGCGCGAGCCATTGGCCGAAGCGTGCTCTCGGCGTCGTCGTCGATGAGTGCAACAGCGGGCAGCGCCCGCGTTCCGACGATGACGGGGTGAACGAACTCGACCGCAACGTGCTGGGCATGCTGGGGGGCGCCGGGCGCCCAGCACCAGAGGGTTCCCCCGGCGGCGAAGCGGCGGGCAAGCGCCAGAGCCGCCGTGGCGATCGCCGATGAGACGCCGGCGCCGTCATCGTCGCTAGGCCGAGAAGACACGTCGCTCCCTATGCAGCGTTCGCCGGACGAAAGTATGGGATGGTTCTACCGCAAAGCGGGAACCGACTGCCTGGGGTGCCGGACGGTGTGGATACCACCGCCCGTGACTGCGAAGATTTTCGAGAGCTCGGAGGTGCTCGCGGGCGCCTTGATCGGAGGCTGCTTGGTGGAAGACGAGAGCAGGGGGCACTGCCGATTCGAGATCGCAGCGCCGCGCCATTTCCTGTATCCCGCGCTGCTGTTGCTGCTGTCGGAGGAGCCGCGTCACGGGTACCGGCTCGTGGACTCGCTCCTGCGCATGGGCTTCGGTCCCGTCGACCGCCCCGGCATCTATCGCGCCCTCAGCGACCTCGAATCCGATGGGTTTCTGCGCTCCTGGCAGGCCTCGTCGACCGCAGGTTCGCCGCGGCAGGTCTACGACGTCACCGAGGCCGGGGCGCAGACGTTGCGCGCATGGATGAACGTGGTCGCCGAGGAACGCGCCGCGCTCGACGCCGTGCTCAAACGGTTCGACAACCTCCCTGGCGATGACGGGACCGAGTTCGATGACGGCTGAACCGTCGTGCTCGCCGGCGTAGACGCCTACTCCTCGTCCTCGTTCTGCGTGTCGACGCCGGTGCGGTCTCGAGAGGTCGACTCCCCCACCGGTCGTCCGGTGCCCTCATCCGTGCCGGTGTCGTGTCGGCCCGGCTCCTTACCGTCTTTGTCGACCAAGTCCTCGCCTCGGCGGTTCACGCTCTCACCGACCGAGCTCGCGCCTCCCACTTCCTTCGACGGGCCAGGCTCGTTCTGCGGCGGTTCCTTCGGCGGCTGTTCGTCGTTCAGTTGCCGCTCAACGCTCTTGGCGCGGGCTTCCTTGGACTCCTGCTCGCCTTCCGTTTCGGACATGGGGTCACCTCCGGGTCGCGGCAGTATCCGCCCGCCCAACCCGCGGGTCAATCGGTGCAAACCCCACCCATTGACCGCCCCGAGGTCAGCCCGTGAAGAGCGAGGGCAAGACGGTGGAGTTGCCAGTCAGCAACAGCAAGCCGATGACGGCGCTGGATGCCGCCGTGAACGAAGACACCGCGGCCGTCAGCCACCACCGCTTCGCTGTTCCGAGCGCTCCAACCGTGGCGAAGACGGCGATGAGGGTGTTGGAGGACAGCAGCCCGACGAGAAACGCCAGCAACAAGACGATGCCGGTGCCCCGTCCGCCCGCGCCCGCCGCAGCCAGAAACAGCAACAGCTGCGTCGGCGTCTCTGCGCCCACTCCGTGCAGCATGCCGATGCCGAACGCGGCGGTCGCTCCGTAGGAGGACAACGGATCGTCGGGCAAGCGCCCGACGTGGACGTGCGGATGGCTGTGCGTCGAGCCCGCTGCGCGCCCGCTGGGGGCGGCAGAGCTGCCGACAGCGATGTCGGCGTGATCGTGTTCGTGCACGTGCGCCACGTGATCATGAGCGTGGCTGTGCTCGATGATCATCGCACCGCCGCGCTTTGTTGAGCGGCGGCGGAGACGGCGAAACCCGGCGAGCAAAAGCGTCCACCGACTCCGCATGCGGAACGCGCGCCCGTTGCGCACCAGAGACCAAACGACGTACACGGCCAGCAGCACGAGCGTCAGTCCCACGAAGCGTTCCATGACGTCGTCGAAGCCCGGCGGCAGTTGTTCGGCGCCGAGAATCGCTGCGCATCCAAGGACGAAGACGACGAGCGCGTGGCCGAGCACATACAAGCTCGACAGGTGCAACGCTCGTCGCGGCGACGGCTCCGAACCGGTGATGTCCGTGAGCGCGGCGATGTGGTCCCAGTCGATGCCATGGCGAAACCCGAAGCCGAAGGCTGTGCCGACAACCCCAATGCCGAACCCTCCGGTTACGGCGAGCACCCCTGCGGACGACACCGTCGAAGCCTCGCCCAGTTTGAACGATCGGTCCATACGTCGTTCCAAGAATCCTCACCATTGGTGTTCTGCAACGATTGCGTCGATGGATCATTCGCCTGAAACGAGGTATGTCGCCGTGGGAGACGCCGACGTCGCGTACCAAGAGTTGGTTCGATGGAGCGTGAAGCGCCGCTACCACCTCGGCGCTGAAGGCGTCGACCTGCTGGAACGCCTGCTGCATTTGCTCGGGCGGAGGCGGTGGGGCGTCGGGGCTGTGGTGGACGGAGAGCAGGTACTTGGTCCCTTTTCTGCGCAGCACCAGTAGGTCAGAGGCAACTGAATCGGGCCCCGAGGTGTCAGTAGTGGTGTGATCGAAGAGATGGATCCGCGCTTGCGGCCCCCAGAACCCACCGACTCGATCACCGCGCTGTTCGAATTGCAGTACACGCGTCTGTGCCGGCTGGCCTTTCTGCTCACCGGCGAGGACGGTCGGGCGGAGGAGATCGTCATGGAGGCCTTCGTGCGTTCTATCGCCCGCTGGCGCTCAGTACGCGAGCCCGAGACCTACGTGCGCCGAGCCGTCGTCAACCTCTGCCGCAACCGCCGCCGACGGGCTTGGACCGAGCGGCACGCGCCCACGCCGGGGGAGGCAGCGTCGCCGCCGCCTGAGCCCATGGGGGAGGTGTGGACCGCGGTCACCCGACTCCCGCCGCGCCAGCGCGCCGCCGTCGTCCTGCGGTACTGGGATGACATCAGCGAGGCCGACATCGCCAGTGTCCTGGGCTGCTCCACGGGCACCGTCAAGTCGCAACTTGCCAAAGCGCGCGCTTCGCTCGAGCGAGCGCTCGCCGTTCAGGAGGACACATGAGCTTCGACGACCACATCCGTGAATCACTCGACGCCGCGGCGCGCGCGCACGACCCAGAGACGCCGCCGGCCGACCTGCTGGGCGCCAACGTCGTGCGCCGTCAACGCCGGAAGTTCGCGGTGGCCGGCGTCGCGTCGGCCGCCGCGGCGCTACTGCTCGTAGGAGTCGTCGTAGCGCTGCCCGACAGGTCGGGCCCCAAGGCCAGTGTCCATGCCGTCGGCCAACCGGGTGACGCCAGCAACGGCGTCGACGCCAGCAGTGGGACCGAGACCAGGCCTGTTGCCGTCTCGTCCACGACCGCAGCGTCCACGTCGACCTCGCTCGCAGTGCCGGGCACCATCGCGCCGAACCGCAGCGTGGTCTCACCTCCCGCCACCGTCATCTCCCCGACCCCCACCACGCAGACCACGCAGCCCGCGACCACCACGATGCCTGTTTCGTCAGGCGACACCGTCACCGTCACGCAGGACGACAACGGCAAGACCTACACGCTGCAACCGGGACAACATCTTGTCGTCTCGCTCACGGCGCCGGGATGGACGTGGTCCGCACCCGACACCGACAACGCCAAAGCGCTGGCCCGCACAGCCGTGTCAGCCAATCCGTCGGCCGACCACGTCACCGCCAGCTTCGACGCCAAGACCACCGGCGAGGCTCACGTCAGCGCGAGCAAAGACGCCGCCTGCCGGCAGTCATCACCGCCGTGCATGGTGCCGACCTATCTCTGGCAGATCACCGTCAACGTCACCTGAACCGTTTGACCGTGCGGTTGACGTAGGCAGCTCACTTCTTGAGATCGTTATGGCCAACCACCTCGTCGTCGTGGCCGATGTCGGGGTCGACGTGGACGTTCACGTCGTCGAGGTGGGCGACGCCTTCGAGAAGGTGGTGGCGTACGTGTTCGGCGATGCCATGCCCGTCCCGTACCGGCAGGGTGGCGTCGACGCGGATGGTGAGATCGGCGGCGAGGCGGTGTCCGAGCCAGCGGACCTGCGCGGCGCCGATGCCGCGAACGCCTGGCGTTGTGGCGGCAACGGTCTCGACCTTGTCGACGAGCGAGGGCTCGACGGCGTCCATGAGGCGGTAGTACACCTGCCTGGCGGCACCGCGGAGCACGGCGAAGATGGCGATCGAGATGCCAAGACCCACGATGGGGTCGGCGCGGTCGAAGCCGGCCCACACGCCGATGGCGCCGGCGGCGACGGCGAGGGACGTGAAGCCGTCAGTGCGCGCGTGGTAGCCGTCAGCAACGAGCGCGGCGGAACCGATCGCGTTTCCTTCGCGGATGCGGAAAAGGGCGACGAGCTCGTTGCCCATGAACCCGACGATGCCGGCAGCGAACAGGACACCGATGCCGGTGATCGGGCGGGGGTGCAAGAGCCGGTTGATGGCTTCGTAGGCAGCGATGATCGACGAGAGGGTGATCATGGCGATAACGAAGACTCCGGCGAGGTCTTCGGCGCGCCGGTAGCCGTAGGTGTAGCGGCGGTTGGCGGGGCGGCGGCTCAGCCGGAACGCGAGGAACAACGGGATGGCGGTGAGCGCGTCGGAGAAGTTGTGGATCGTGTCCGCCGCCAACGCGATGGACCCGGTGATGATCACGATCACCAGCTGGATCAGCGACGTGATCAGCAGACCGGCGAAGGAGATCTTGACGGCGCGGATGCCTCGGTCGGTCGCCTCCAAGGCGGTGTCAATGGAGTCCATCGCATCATGGGAGTGCGGCCGGAAGATGCCCAGCACGACGCCGCGCAGGCCGCCGCCGTGGTCGTGGGCGAGCCCATCACCGTGATCGTCATGACCATGGTCGTGGTCGTCGGTCACGCGATGCGGGCCTTGGTGGTGTGGTGGCGACCGCCGGTCACCCGGTGGTCGGCTTGCAGTAGCGCTTCGGCGGCGAGACGTTCGATGTGTTCGTTCTCCGCGACATAGAAGATGTGGTTGCCCTCGCGCCGCGTTCGGACCAAGCCGGAGAGTCGGAGCTTGGCGAGGTGCTGGGACACGGCCGTCGGTTTCACGCCGACATGGTCGGCCAGGTCGTTGACCGAGTGCTCGCCGTGCAGCAACGCCCACACCACGCGCAGCCGCGTCGGGTCGCCCAAGAGCTTGAGCGTTTCGGCGGCGGCGGCGAACTCGGCCGCTGAAGGTTGCTTCACTACCTGCCTGGACACGCAGATATTGTTGCACAGCCGGTCCAGGGTTGTGACACGCGCCGGAGGGGGACGGATCAGCGGATGGCGGCCTTGCTGGACCTGCCCGTCACTGGCAACATAGGAACATGTCTTCAGACGTCTCGTCGCGGCGCGAGCGTCGATTGCGCCTGGCGCTGGGCTTGAACCTGGGGATCGTCGTGCTGCAGGTGATCGCCGGGCTGGCTGCATCGTCGCTCGGGCTGCTGGCCGATGCCGGGCACAACCTCACTGACGTAGCTGCGATCGTCGTCTCTCTGTTCGCGGTGCGCATGGCGCGCCGGCCGGCGACGTCGTCGCGGTCGTTCGGCTTCCACCGCGGCACGACCCTCGCTGCCCAGCTGAACGCGGCGAGCATCCTCGTCGTCTGTGTCGTCGTCGCCATCGAATCGATCCGCCGCCTCGGTGAACCGACCCATGTCGCCGGCGGCGTCGTGGTGGTCGTCGCGCTCGTCGGCGCGGTGGTGAACTTCGGGGCGGCCTGGGCCCTCGGGGGCGACGACCACGCCCACGGCGGTGGCGATGGGCGCGACCTCAACATGCGGTCCGCGCTGATCCACATGGTCGGTGACGGAGTGGCGTCGATCGGCGTCGCCGCGGCCGGTGTCGTGATCTTGATCACCGGGGGCTGGGATTGGCTCGACCCGTTGGCGTCGCTGGGGATCTCAGTGCTCATCGGCGTGCAGGGCTGGAAGCTTCTCCGCGAGACGGCCGAGGTGCTGCTCGAGGCCACCCCGGCCGGACTCGACGTGCCCGCGCTGTCGGCGTCGATGGCCGCCGTCGATGGGGTCGAGGCCGTGCACGACCTCCACGTGTGGACGTTGTCGAGCGACGTGCGGGCCCTGTCCGCGCACGTCGTCCTTGAAGGGCACCCGAGCCTCGAGGAGGCCCAGGTCGTCGGCAACTGGGTGAAGTCCACGATCGCCCTTCCGTATCGCATCGCGCACGCCACCCTCGAGCTGGAGTGCGAAGCGTGTGGCCCACCGGAGGACCGCTGCGCTATCGAGACCGTGGCGCCGACAGCACACGACCACGGCGCGCACGACGACGGGAGCCACCACTGACTGGTGACCGGTACGCCCCATTGCTCGTGTCCCTCGCCACCGGAGGTCCAACCTGATGGCCGACCCCGCCGAGGTCACCCGGGTCGATCCTGACAGCTGCTCGGTGCGCACGGTCGACGCCGACCGCGTCGCCGCAGCACGGGCTCGCATGATCACCGGCGACGAAGCCACCCAGGTGACCGAGCTGTTCCGGCTCCTCGGCGACCCAACCCGGGTGCGGATGCTGTATGCCCTCGCGGAAGCGGGCGAGCTGTGCGTGTGCGACCTAGCCGCTGTCGTCGAGGTCCCCGAGACGTCGGTGTCGCACGCGCTGCGACTGTTGCGAACCGCGGGCATCGTGCGGTCGCGACGCAGCGGGCGTATGGCCTACTACTCCCTCGACGACGCGCATGTCCGCCTGCTGCTCGACGTGTCCGCCGAACACCTCCGCCACGACGGCCGGCGGTGACCGCCTCCGCAACCACACCAGATCGTTTGCGCAGCCGGGCCCGCGACCTCGCGTTTGCGACGATCGCGTGGAACACCGTCGAGGCGTTCGTCGCCATCGGCTCTGGGATCGCGGCGGGGTCGATCGCGCTGGTCGGCTTCGGCCTCGACTCGACCATCGAGGTGTTCGCGGCGAGCGTTGCGCTGTGGTTCCTGCGCAGCCACCAGGAGCGGGAGCAGCGCGCCCTACGGCTCATCGCCGCCTCGTACTTCGTGCTTGCCGGGTACGTCACCCTCGAGGCGCTTCGCGACCTGTTCGTCGAGGTCGCGGGCTGGGTCGCCGCCCGCGTCGTCGACGAGCGCGTCGGTCACCCGTGGCTTGTCAGCGGCCCCGCCTTCGCGGCACGGCTCGCGCGGCTCACCGGCGATGCGGTGCGGGCACGGTGAACACCGGCGCGCCTCTACGGTGGCCGCGATGAGCCGCCCCGCCCACTGGGACGACCGCTACGCCACGATCGGGTCGCAGTCGGTGTCGTGGTTCGAGGAGAGGCCCTCTACCTCGCTCGAGCTCCTGGCCGCCCTCGATGTCGGTCCAGGCGACTCGGTCATAGATGTCGGCGGGGGCGCCTCCATGCTCGTCGACCACCTCCTCGTCGCCGGCCACCGAGATGTCACCGTGGTCGACCTCTCCGCTGTCGCCCTCGACACGGCCCGCGCCCGCCTCGATGACCCGGACACGGTGACCTGGATCGACGGCGACCTCCTCGCGTGGGAACCGGAGCGCCGCTGGGACGTGTGGCATGACCGCGCCGTGCTGCACTTCCTCACCGACGACGACGACCGCGCCGACTACCGCGCCTTGCTGCGCCGGTCGCTGCGTCCCGAGGGCGCGTTCGTGATCGGCGCGTTCGCGGAAGACGGCCCACCCACTGCTCGGCGCTGCCGGTGCGGCGGCACAGCCCGACTGACCTCGCCGAGCTTTTCGGTGACGTCGACATCCTCGAGCACCGACGCGACGTCCACCACACCCCCGGTGACACCGACCAACCCTTCAACTGGATCGCCGGACGCCTCCGGACCGAACCCGAGGAGAACCCATGACCACCGACGCAGCACAACTCTGGCTCGTCCTCGACTGCCAGGACCCCGAGGCGCTCGCCGCGTTCTGGGCACCCGCACTCGACTACCTGAACACCGATCGATCCTCGTAATCAGCGAGCTGTCGGATCGCAGCGAGGGCGCCAGAACGCTCGCTCGTGGTTTCGTCCGCCGCTGTCCGAAACAACGGGCTATTCCTCTAGCGCTGCCGCCAGCGCCGCAAACTCGCTCGCATGGTCGGCGTCGAAGTGGACCTCGTGACGTGACCCGCCTCCGATGACAATCAGCGAGTCATCGGTGACGAGGACCCGCTCGACTTGGTCAACGGGGATGAACGTGCACAGCAGCAGGCCCGCGACACTGCGGTTGCGCCGCAGGGCCTGGGCGATCTCGGACTTGTGGTTCCCCACAGCCGCGACGACGCTCTTACGGTTGGAGCGAAACGCTGCCAGCAACGCCTCCGCCTTCGGGGCATCCGGGTCGATGTCGGGGTCGTCGCGGACCGCGTCGTTGTCGGCTCTGATCGAACGCAGCAGCACCGACAGCAGCTCCTTCTCCGACTCGAGGGCGCGGGACAACATCTCCCGCTTCGGCCCGTCGAGCTCGAGCAGCAGCACTGCTGGACGTCGATAGGCCATCGCTGCGAGACGGCCCGCCTTCATCAGCCCGCTCTTCGCGCCCGGTGAGATCATCATGTTCACACCATCGAACGTCACCGTTCCATCCGTGCCCGTCGCGGTCAGCGTCCACGACGTCACAGACTCGTCCTCCTCGGACGGCTCATCGTCCACGCGCTCGGATCAAGCGGTCATGGCGCGGCGCGCACGGTCCGCTCGAGGATGCCAAGGGTCGCCTTCAGCGCGGATTCGGGGATGATCGGCCAGGCGCCCGTGGCCTTCCACGACTCACCGATCTGGGACCAGTCGTAGAGCGAGGTCACGACCGTGCCACCGGCGGCGATCGGCTCGAGCCGATACCCGTAGTAGTGGCCGATACTCGGGAACCCTTCCCCCGACACCTCCCACGTGATGAACCGGTCCTGCTCGTAGCCGGTGATCGTGACGATCACGTCGTACTTTCCCATCGGGACGTCGCCCAATGACTCGCGGTCCATGTGGATCACGAACGTGTCGCCGACAGCTCCGGCGGGCTGGCCCGTCGCGCTCTGCAACATGCCAGAGGCGTCGATCGCGACATGGCCGCGCGGATCGCACACGATGCTGAAGATGGCGGCCGCGTCAGCCGGGATGGTCCGCTGCACCTCGAAGCGCTCGCTCATGCCGGCATCATGGCAGGGCGCGGGCACACAACGCGCTGGACCGGCCGAGCCGTCCGACTTCGTCGACCGCACGACGCAGACGATCACCGCGCCGTTGAATGCAACGACGGCCTCGACGACGACGAGCGCTGCGATGACGGCCGCGGGCCCTCGTCCGCGACGGCGATCGGCATGCTGACCTCCTAGCGCCGCCGCAACGCGCTTACTGCGAGAGCTGCGCGACAGGGACGACACGCGTGGCCGGGAGGATGTCGACGACGTTCGGGCCGACCCAGCGCACGCCGACGGTGCCGCGCTTGTGGCCAGCGGTGTCGAGCCAGTTCGGGACGCCGGGGTCGCGGTGGGCGACCACGAACCGGACGCTGCCGTCGGGCCCCAGCTGCGCGGAGTGGCAGTTGAGCGCGGCCTGGTGGTTCACGTAGTCGAGGGTCTCCATCCAATGGTTGTGGAGTGCGATCATCCAGTAGTCGCACTCGGGTGGCGTGACCTCGACGACCAGCGCCTCGTCGTCGGCCAGGTCGAAGTAGGCCTGGTGCCACTTGATTTGGGGGTCCTTGAACTTGTGGGTCAGCTCGTCCTCGGCTTCGTCGGTGAACACGTTCGGCCACTGCGCCTGGCGCACCGCCCACTGCGCACCGATGCCGGCGACGATCTTCACGTAGTGGCCGACGATCACGAGCGCCTCGTAGAGGGCTTCGGGCGTCAACGGTGGCGGAGGGCTGTCGTCGGCGCCGATGCGCTCGATGTGCATCACGGCGTGCTCCTGGCGGCGCTTGTCGAGGAACGTCTGGCGGATCGCGATCGACCGCGTGTCGGGCTCGGAGCGCAGCCAGTTCCCCGGGTGTTCGCGTTGGGAGACGATCACCTCGAAGCTGCCGTCGCGCTCGATGTGCATCTGCTCCTCGTGCAGCGTGGCGCCGGTGCCGGGCCCTCCGCCGCCGAAGCCGGCGCCCGAGAAGAGGTTGAAGCTGATCCACTTCGCCTCACCGCGGGTGCCCCGGATCCGGTAGTCGAAGCGGCCGTCGAGCGACGCGCCGAGGTAGTGGTTGTCCGGGTTCTCGCCGACGATCTTGATCGTCTCGTGACACGTGCAGATGAGCTCGGGGTAGGCCGGGCGCTTGTGCTCGAGGTGCGACTCGAGCGACCCGCGCAGCAGCCGGGTCAGCATCCGGAAACCTTCGGTACGGTCGAGCGGGTCGTCGGGGTTGCCAGCAGCGAGGATCGACTCACCAGCGTCGGCGAGCAGGTCGCAGAACTCCCGCCATGCGGTGCCGTCGACGACCTTCTGCGTGACCTCGTCCATCAGATGCCTGCTCTAACACCTCGGCGGGAACTTGTAAACGCCTGCGATCCTGAGGGGAGGCTTTACAGGTTTGCCTGCTCGTGTTAATTCTCGGTGCGATGGCCGAACGGCAAGCCGCCAACCCGACGAGCGTCGACGCGATCCTCGCAGCGACCCGCCGCGTCGTGACCGAGTGCGGTCCTGAGGGTTTCACCATGTCGGCGATCGCCGAGGCCGCGGAGGTGTCGCGGCCGACGCTCTACAAGTGGTTCCCGAGCAAAGATGCGCTGCTCGAGGCGTTCACGGAGTACGAGGAGGAGCTGTACGACGCCCGCCTGCAAGCTGTCGTCGACGGGCAGCGGACGCCGGCGCGCAAGCTCGAAGCCGCCATCCGGCTGCTCGTCACCTACCTGGACGCGCTAATGGGGCCCGACCCGATCGGCGCCGACCCGGGGTTCGCGCTCCAGTCGCTGGCCAGCTCGCTCGGCCCGCAAACCGCGTCGTTCGTCCGCCTGCTCGGCGACGCGTTCGACGAGATCCCCGCCGTGCGGCTCGGTCGCCTCACGCGCGAGCAGGCGGCCGAGCTGCTGCTGCGGCTCGCCTACTCGCACTACCTCGTGCCGCACCCCGAGCCCGAGGTGCTGCTCGCCAACATGCGCAGCTTCGCCGGGCTGTCGCGGCGGTCGATCACGCGGGCGGCCGGCTGATGCCGGCCGCGGACGACGTCATCGCCGAGGCCCGATCGCAGACCGGGCTGCACAACCTGGGCGAAGGGCACTTCCACGACGGGCTGGTCGCTCTGCTGGACGGCGCCGAGACGGCCGGGACGTTCAACGAGCTGGGCATGCTGGTCGTGCGCGACCAATCGCTCGGCCTGCTCAAGGTCCGCCTATCGGTCGAGGACTGGTACGACCGACACCCGGAGATCGACGAGCAGCAGATCGTCGCGCCCCTGTTCGGCTTGGGGCTGCCCCGCACCGGGTCGACCGCGCTCAGCTTCCTGCTCGCGCAGGACCACCGCGCCCGGTCCCTCCTCGCGTGGGAGGCCGGCGCGCCGACGCCGCCGCCCGACCCGGCGACCTACCTGACCGACGGGCGCATCGCGGCGACGGCCGAGGGCATCAAGGTGATCGACGAGATGGCCCCGAAGTTCAAGACGATGCTGCCGTCGTCACCGACGGGGCCGACGGAGTGCCTCCAGATCATGGCGCTCGACTTCCGCACCGTGATGTTCGGCGCGCTCGGCGACAACCGGCACTACGAATCCTGGCTCGCATGCTGCGACATGTCCTCGGCGTACCGGTACCACGAGCGCGTCCTGAAGCTGCTGCAATGGAAGTTCCCGGCGATGCCCTGGCGTCTGAAGGCGCCGCCGCACATGGACTCGCTCGACGCGCTGCTCGCGGTCTACCCCGACGCGCGGTTCGTGATGACGCACCGCGACATCGCTCAGGTGGTCCCCTCGGTGGTGAGCCTGTTGGACGCCACGTCGGAGCTCCTCCGCACCGGCCCGCTCGCCCCCGACTTCGCGGCCAACCAGGCCGCCTACTGGGAGCGGGCGCTGCGCAAGACGCTCGCGTACCGCGACGCCGGCGGAGACGACCAGTTCTTCGACCTCGGCTTCGCGGAGATGCGACCCGACCCGATCCCTGCCATCGCCCGGCTCTACCAGTGGCTCGGCGTCGAGCTCACCGAAGATGTCGTCGACCGCATGCTCGCATGGTGGGCCGCCAACCCCGCCGACAAGCAGGGCATCCACGACTACACGCCCGAGCAGTACGGCATCGACATCGAGGCGCTGCGCGCCCAGTTCGCGTTCTACAACGACCGCTTCACGAGCTGAAGGGCAGAACGCATGGATCTCGGACTCGCCGAGGCAACCGTCGTGGTGGCCGGAGGGACCACCGGCATGGGCCGGGCCGCTGCCGACTGCTTCGCGGCCGACGGTGCGCGCGTGGCGGTGCTGGCGCGTTCGCAGGCCGACCTCGACACGACCGCCGCGGCGCTGACCGACCTCGGGTCGCCCGATGCCGTTGGCATCGCCACCGACCTCTTCGACACCGCGTCGGTCGAACGCGCCGTCGCCGAGCTCGGCGAGCGGTGGGGCCACATCAACGCTGTCGTCAACGCGGCCGGTCCGATGACGGGCGGCCTGGAGAGCTTCGACACCTACACCGACGACGACTGGCACGCGGTGTTCGACGGCATCACGCTCAGCGCTGTCCGCACGGTGCGAGCGGCGCTGCCGCTCCTCCGAGCCGCCGAGTGGGCTCGGATCGTCAACGTCTCGGCCATGTCGACGAAGCGGCAGTCACCGCCGCTCATTGCGTACACCGCGTCGAAGTCGGCGCTCACCAGCCTCACGAAGAACCTTGCGCAGACCCTGGCGCCCGACGGCATCCTCGTGAACACGGTGAGCCCAGGCACCTTCGCGTCGGCGTCGTTCAAGGCGCACCTCGCGCAAGTGCCGGGCGTCGACGAGAACGACCTCCACGACGTGATGCGATTCATCAAGGAAGGCTTCGGGCACGGCGTGTTCCTCGACCGAGCCGCTGACCCCAGCGAGATCGGCCCCGTCATCGCGTTCGCCGCGTCGAAGCGGAACACCTACATGACCGGCGCGAACATCAACGTCGACGGCGGCTCCGACTTCAACTAGACGGGCCGAGCGAGTACTCGCCGGTTTCGGGGTGGTGGTACCAGCCGCCCGCCGCGTGGGTGCCGCCGTCGATGTGGATGGTCTGGCCGGTGACGTAGCTGGCGAGGTCGGACGCAAGGAACACCGCTGCGCCTGCCATCTCGTCGACGTCGCCGGGCCGGCCCATCGGCACGATGTGGCCGAAGCGCTCCTCCGAGCCCGGCGGCGCGAACGCCCTGATGCCTTCGGTGATCGTGATGTCAGGCGCCAGCGCGTTGACGCGTATGCCGTGCGGGGCCAGCTCGAGCGCGGCGGTCTTGGTGTAGTTCATGACGCCGGCCTTGGCGGCCGCGTACGCCGCGTAGCCGGGCGCGGCCCGCACGCCCTCGATGGAGGCGACCGAGATGATGCTGCCGCCGATGCCAGCAGCGACCATGCCGCGCGCGACGCGCTGCGTGCAGAGCAGCACATGGCGGAGGTTGCTGCGGTAGAGCGCGTCCCAGCCGTTCTCCGACGTCTCGAGGATCGGCGAGAGGAACACACCGCCGGCGTTGTTCACCAGAATCGACACCGGCCCGAGCTCATCCGCGGTGTGGGCGAGCGCAGCGTCGACCGCCGCGCTGTCGCGCACGTCGGTCGGCACGCCGAGCGCGCCGATCGCAGCTGCCGACGCGTTGCACGACTCGGGGTTCTGCTCCCAGATCGCCACCGATGCGCCAAAGGCGGCCAAGCCGGCCGCGATGCCGCGACCGAGGCCCGCGCCGCCGCCGGTCACCACCGCGGCTCGCCCGTCGAGCAGCACCGCAGAAGGTTGGATCGTCATGCGGCGACTTTACGCGGCGCACCGATCCGGTGTTTACAGAATCTCCCGAGAGTGTTAGACCGCTGCCAGACGGACGACCAAGCATCGGGGGACCCTGTGCCGATCGAACCGATCCCGATCGACGGCTCGGCTACGACCCGATGAGCCTCGACGAACTGGGGGTGCTCATTCCTTGGCTGCGCGAGCTCGGTCGTCTCTGACCGCGCAACGAGCCCTGGGTCGGTTGCCGGCGATCGTGGCGGTCGGTGCCGTGGTGGTTCTCGCGAGTGTGGTCCATGCCGGGCGGGCGGCCGCCGAGGAGCCCGGGGCGGCGCCTCGGCTGGCATCGGGCGCGGTCGGGGACCAGCCCGAGTCGGCGCTGCAGGGCGAGGTGACGGCCGCCGATCGCAGCTCGGGGCGCAGCGAGAGGGGCTACGGCTGCAACCTCACCCTCTCGGGGCAGCTGCCATGTCACGGCGCGAGTTGGGTGGACCCCACCTATGGACATTGCGCGTACGTCGAGCCGTCGTTGGCGGAGAACCTCACCAGCCTCGACCCTGGTGTCCGGGTCATCGACGTGTCCGACCCGGCCCACCCGGTCCAGACCGCGACACTCGCCAGCACCGCGATGCGCGGTGACACGTGGGAGTCGATGCGCGTGAACCAGTCCCGGGGATTGCTCGCCGGCGTCGCGGTCGGCCCGGCCGCCGGCGTCGCCTTCTTCGACGTCTATGACGTGGCCGCCGATTGCGCCCACCCGCGGCTCCTCAATTCGGTCGCCGGCACGTCGTTGAGCCTCCCGGCCAACGTGGTTGGTCACGAAGGCGGGTTCTCGCCCGACGGGATGACCTACTGGTCATCCGGGTTCATCGCTGGGTCGGTCACGGCCATCGACGTCACCGATCCATCGCTCCCCCACGCCGTGTGGACGGGCAGCACCGGACTCATCAGCCACGGCTTCGACATCAGCTCCGACGGCAACCGCATGTATGACGACTGGGACACCTACGACCGAACCATGGCCGATGAGCGCCGAGCCGCCGTGCTCCTCGACCCCCACCGCGCGTACGCCCAATTCGCGAGTTGACTCAGTACTCGCCTTTGATCACGAAGTACGAACCGCGGATCGTGCCCGCCAGCTTCGACTTCTGTCTTGCGAACTTGAATGAGCCGAGCTCGGCGGGGACCTCCATCCCTTCGGAGAGCTTGAACCCAACCGCTCGCTTCTTCGCTTCGTCGAGTTGGTAGAGCACGTTTATCGATAGCCCGCTCTCGTAGAACACGTAGGCCCATCGGATGTTCTCGACTTGGAACGTCGTCGCCTCGAGCGGGGGCGAAGCGACGACGATGTCGCGCTCCTCCTCGAGCACCCGGTGGACCCAGTCGATGGTCTTCTTGGCCTTGGCGGCCGGTTCGACCGTGAACACGTGGTCGTACTTGTTCTTGAAGTAGCGAGCCTCGTTCGCCCGGAGGCCTGCCAGTGCGGTCGCCACCGGCGACGACTCCAGACCGATGGTGGAGACGTTGACGAAGTCCACCTCGTAGCTCATGTCGCTCTCTCTCTGGTAGGTCGTCGGAGGCGCCCGTCGACGGACGGCAACCTACCCCCGACCGCACAATGCTTCTCCGCCCCTCCCGCCTCCTCGGTGACCGTTCTCGCGGGCGTAGCTCAGGGTTGCCCGTCAGCCCCGAACGTTTCTGTGACCAACTGGGTGTCCATGTACTCGCGGACCTCTTGGATGCCGTCGTCCTGGAATCGAAATACCCAGCAGTAGTTGTTGTCGTAGCGGCGGCCGTCGGGCAACTCGTTGCGTCTCGAATGCTCCACCACCACGAAGTCGCCGTCAGCGTGGATGCAACGCACCTCGACGCTGGACGATGGGCTGAGCGTCTCGGCGGCTCCCCCGAACAATTTGGCCACCACGGTTTGCTTGCCCTCGAAAGTCCGGGACCACTGGTCGACGCCCATCCAGCGCCACGTGACATCCTCGGCCATGGCGTCGAACAGCGGCCCGACCCGGCCATGCGCCATGGCCCGCATGGCGTCCTGAACGAGTCGCTTGTGGTCCATGGCCGCCACGGTAACCACGCTCAGCCAGTCGACGTTCCGGTCCGGCGCGCCCGACGTCGTACTCCCACCAGGCTCTACGTCGGCACTGGAGCCGTTCCCCTCACCACCGCGCGGTGCCAGCAGCCTGCCGGATCCCGCACTTCCGGGCTAGAACGACTCTCTGGCTCAGTTGTGCAAGGCTGCTCGGCGTGCACAACCGCAGATCCCGGTTAGGGTGCCGCCTGTTCGATCCACGGCCGCGCCCGGGCGGCGCGCCAAGGAGGCCTCGTGCTGCGCCGATCTCGCACCATCTCTGTTGTCGTCCTCGCCATCGCGGTCGTGTTGGCGGCATGTGGTTCGGACAGCAAGACGGCCACGACCGCGTCGTCGGCGAGCTCGTCGGGTGCGCCGAAGGTGTCAGGCTCGGTCACGGTGTTCGCGGCGGCGTCGCTGACGGAGTCGTTCAGTGACGAGCAGACCAAGTTGAAGAGCGAGCAGCCCGGCCTGTCGATCACCTACAACTTCGCCGGGTCCGGCGCGTTGGTGACCCAGATCCAACAGGGCGCCCCCGCCGATGTGATCGCCACCGCCGACACGGCATCGATGAAGAAGCTGACCGACGCCGGACTCGTCGAGGAGCCGGCGACGTTCGCCAAGAACAAGCTGGAGATCCTGGTGGCGCCCGGGAACCCGAAGCGGATCAACACCCTCGCCGATCTGGCCCGCACCGACATCAAATTCGTGACCGAGGACGAGACCGTGCCCGCCGGCAAGTACACCGCCCAAGCGCTCTCGACCGCGGGGGTGACAGTGAGCCCGGTCTCGAAGGAGACCGACGTGAAGTCGGCGGTGGCCAAGGTCACCAGCGGCGAGGC
This sequence comes from Acidimicrobiales bacterium, assembly GCA_051000215.1. Taxonomy (GTDB): domain Bacteria; phylum Actinomycetota; class Acidimicrobiia; order Acidimicrobiales; family JACDCH01; genus JBPCON01. Next base: position 17,590 of record JBPCON010000016.1, on the reverse strand, counting down.
CGACGCCACCGTCGTGTATGTCACCGACGTGACCGCCGTCGGTTCGAAAGGCACCGGCGTGGCCATCCCTGACTCGCAGAACGCCGTGGCCGAGTATCCGATCGCCATCGTGAAGGCGACTACGCATCATGACGTCGCTGCCGCCTTCATCGACGCCATCGTGAAGGGCAGCGGACAAACTGCGCTGCACAACCGCGGGTTCCTGCCCCCCACGTGACGTCACGCCCGCTGGCGCAAGCGTGGTGACGCGGTCTCCTTGCTCCTGCGAGTTCTAGGGTCGAGGCCCATGCCGTCGTATCGAATCGGTCAAGCTGCCGAGCTGCTCGGGGTGAGCGTGGACACGGTGCGGCGTTGGGTCGACGTCGGGCGCATCACCGCCAAGCGCACTGAAGGCGGCCGGCGGCTTCTGGATGGCGCGGCGCTGGCGAAGTTCGCGGTCGAGCTGACGCAGGAGCATGAGGCCGACGTCGTCGTCGGCCGTTCCGCCCGCAACCGTTTCTCGGGGATCGTCACCAAGGTCGTCAAAGACAAGGTCACCGCCCAGGTCGAGATCCAGGCCGGACCGCACCGGATCGTGTCGTTGATGACCAGGGAAGCGGCCGACGAGCTCGGACTTGCGCCTGGGGTGCTCGCGGTCGCGGCAGTCAAGTCGACCAGTGTGGTCGTCGAGATCGCCGCCAGCTGACGGTGCGGACGCGCCGCCGCGCCGCACCCGGTGTGCCGGATCGGCTGCCGGTCCTTCCCGTGTCGATCGCCGCGGTCGGCGTGCTGTTGTTCGCGTTGCCGCTCGCCGGGCTGGTGTGGCGAGCGCCGTGGTCCTCGGCGTGGGATGAGCTCAACACCGACGCGGCCCGCGACGCGCTGCGCCTCTCGTTGATCACGTCGTTGTCGGCCACCGGTATCGCGCTCGTGCTCGGTGTGCCGCTGGCGTGGGTGCAAGCACGGGTCGACTATCCCGGCAAACGCTTCGTGCGGGCGTTGACGACCTTGCCGATGGTGCTGCCCCCGGTCGTGGGCGGTGTCGCGTTGCTTCTCGCGTTGGGGCGACGCGGGATCGTCGGCAGCCAACTCGACAAGGTCGGTGTCAATCTGCCGTTCACTACTGCGGGGGCGGTGGTGGCAGAGGCGTTCGTCGCCATGCCGTTCCTGGTGCTCACCCTCGAGGCGGCCTTTCGCTCGAGCGAGCGGCGACTCGAGGACGCGGCGCGCACGCTGGGCGCACGCCGCTTCAAGGTGTTCCGAACCATCACGCTGCCATTGGTGAAACCGTCGTTGATCGCGGGAACGGTGCTTTGTTGGGCGCGAGCGCTCGGCGAGTTCGGCGCCACCATCACCTTCGCCGGGAACCTGCAAGGAACCACACAGACGCTGCCGCTGTTCGTGTACATCAAGCTCGAAGGCTCCAACCCCGACGCCGCGATCGTGCTGTCACTCGTGCTCCTCGGCGTATCACTCGCCGTGCTGATCAGCCTGCGCGACCGCTGGCTCGCGTTGCGATGACACTCACCGCCCTCGTGCACGTCGAGCTCGATGAGTTCACCCTTGACGCAGAACTCGCCATCGACGCCGGCCGCACGGTCGCGGTCGTCGGCCCGAACGGCGCCGGCAAGACCACCCTGCTCAACACGCTCGCCGGGCTGCACGCCCTCACGGGCGGACACATCGAGCTCGACGGCACCGTGCTCGACGACCCCGATCACGGCGTGTACCTGCCACCAGAGCGGCGAGGGGTTGGTGTCGTGTTCCAAGACAACCTGCTCTTCCCTCACCTGTCTGCGCTGGACAACGTCGCCTACGGGTTGCGGGTCCGGGGCGTCCGCCGGGCCGAGGCGCGCCACGACGCAACCATGTGGCTCGAACGCGTCGGGCTACATGGAAGGGAGCAGGCCCGTCCGCGCCAGCTCTCCGGTGGGCAGGCACAGCGAGTCGCGTTGGCGCGGGCGTTGGCGACGCAACCGCGGATGTTGCTGCTCGACGAACCGCTCGCCGCGCTCGATGCCACCACCCGTAACGAGGTGCGCCGTGACCTCCGCCGGCACCTCGCGACGTTCGCGGGCGTGCGCCTGCTCATCACTCATGATCCCGTCGACGCCGCCGTGCTCGCCGACCACGTGATAGTGCTCGACGGCGGTCGCGTCGCCCAGACCGGAACCCCGGCCGAGATCACACGGCGGCCGCGCACACCGTGGGTCGCCGAACTCGCGGGCACGAACCTGTTCACCGGTACCGCCACCGCGGATGGGCACGTCACGCTCGACAGCGGCAGCGTGCTCGTCAGCGCCGACCAGCTGGCGCCCGGCCCAGTATTCGCGGTCGTTCATCCTCGGGCCGTCGCGCTGCACTTGGAGCGGCCGGAGGGATCAGCCCGCAACAGTTGGCCCGGCCGTATCACCGCCGTCGAACCCGTCGGCGACCGGTTCCGCGTGCAGCTCGACGCGGCGCCGCCCGTCGTAGCCGAGGTCACCGGTGCATCCGTGCAGGAGATCGGGCTGGCCGACGGCGCCGAAGTCTGGGTCGCGGTCAAGGCAACCGAGATCGACGTCTATCCCGCCTGACCCGACAGACCGTTAGGTGTTGTGCCGTCGACCAGTTCGATGTCGTCGAACCAGCCACAGCACTTCGCCGATCGGTGTGTCGAAGCGCGTCACGCACGGCTTGAGATCGACGACCGGTGTTCCGTCCAACACCAGCGCAGCCGACTGCTCCAGTTCATGTCACATCCGGACCCTCGCCGGTGTCTTGATGGCGCATCTGTCCCGCGACGAGGAGCACCCACATGGCACACCCCCGCATCCCCGCCGCTCAGATCAGGGGTCCACCCGGCGCCCTGATCAAGCGAGCCTCCCGTCGCCAGCTCGGGCGCACCCCCGAGTCGCTGGGCGTGATGTGGCACAACCGCAGAGTCCTGATGAGCCTTTCGATGTTCGGACGGAAGGCCGAGCGGAAATGGAGTGCCTTCGACACGGACCTCAAGTTGTACGCGCACATGGCGACCGCGTCACTAGTCGGCTGCACTGCGTGCCTCGACTTCGGCTACTTGCAGGCTCACAACCACGGCCTCGACGAGCGCAAGGCGAGTCAGGTCCCCCAGTGGCGCGAGTCCGACGTCTTCACCCCGCTCGAACGCGACGTGATGGAGTACGCCGAAGCCATGACCCAGACACCGCCGACGGTGACCGAAGACCTCTCGGCCCGCCTCCTCACGCAGCTCGGCGCGCCTGCTCTGATCGAGCTGAGCGCGTGGATCGGCTTTGCCAACGCCTGCCGTGCCGCCCTCGCCGCGGCGCAGCGTTCCTTGAGCTGATGCATCGTCGCGCCTCGCTCGGCCGCGCGGAGCAGGTCGGCCTCGCTGCGTTCGGTCGCCGCCGGCGCGATCTGGTTGGCCTGATCCTCTGAGATGGTTCCCTAGCGCAGCGCCTGGTCGGTAGCCCCGTCAGCTGTAAGCGTCAGGAGCGCTTCAACGCGGGGCCCAGGGCGGGGCGCGCCCATGCGGTTGCGGTCGTCGGTGGCGGCGGTGACGAGATCGGTCGCCCCGGGATCGGACGGGTCGTATGCCGCGATCGCCAAGGCGAGGTCTTCGCTGCATTCGACGGTGAGGAGCGGCGTCCCGGCGGCGGTGGCTGCCTCTACTGCGTCGCGGAGTGACGCGACCGGGGCGGCGCACTCGCCGGCCGCCGTGCGATGCACCCGCGAGCGTGAGCAAGCAGCGCGACGAACATGGGGTCGTGCGACGCACGGCACAACTCCTCGGCCTCGAGGAACGCCGCGTCGGCGTCGTCGATTCGATCAACAGACGCCAGCACCCGCGCCTCGAGTAGCAGCGCTCGGGCCAAGCGCTCGGTGTGGTTGGACTGCCGCGCCAGCCGCTTGCTGCGCTCAAGTGCGTGGAGCGCAGCCTCGGCGTCGCCGCGATCGACGGCGAGTTCCGCCTGAACAAGATACGGATCCATCGAGGTGCGCCAGCGCTCGAGGCCGTCGGCCCACGCCAGCGCACGGTCGAGGTGGGCTTGGGCCCGGATTGCGTTGCCGCGGTGCCGCCACAATGTGGCCGATGTCAGCTCGACCCGGCAGGCCAGCGTGGCGTCGTCGATCTCGCGTGAGACGATCGGCTGCGCCTCGTCGAGCCGGGCCGCGGCCAGCTCGTGTTCCCCACTAGCGATGTTGCGCTCGGCCATGTACTGCAACGAGCGCGCCAGGCCGACGCGGTCGCCGGCCGCGCGGGAGAGGTCGATCGCTTCCTCGAAGACGGTCATGGCCGCGCTGTGATCCCCGCTCGAGTGGAGCCGGCGCGCGATCAAGGGCAGGAAGCGGGCCAGCGTGTACGGCGAGCCCACCTCGCGGGCGAGATCGACGGCAGCGTCGAGGTATCGGGTCGCCTTGGCGTCGTCGCCCAGGGTGGCGGCAACGGCGCCGACCCAGTAGTACGCGCCGGCCCGCACGCTCGGGATCACGTGCTCGTCGGCCACGCGCAGTGTGTCGTCGGCGGCTTCCCGCGCCTCGTCGGCGGCCCCTCGACTGGCGTAGATCACCGAGAGGAATTGCTTGGCCCACCCGAGCGTGGGCTGGTCGCCAACGCTGTCGGCAAGGCGGGCCACCTCCTCGAGGGCGGGTGCCGCGGCAGGATAGTCCAGCTGCCCGAAGGCCAGTTCGCCGAAGCTCAGCAGTCCCCGGGCGCGCAGGCCCACGTCGCCCTCACCGCTCGCGTGAAGGGAGCGTTCGCACCAATCCCGTCCGTCGGCGAGGTGCCCCCTGAGCCAGAAGAAGATGCCGAGGTCGGCGCACAGCTGCAGGCTCTCTTCAGGCGCGCCGTCCTCGAGGCCCGACTCGATCGCCAGCCGCAGGTTCGGGTACTCGAGGTCAAAGCGGTTGTGCCACCCGGGCCCGCTGTCGGTCATGTGCTCGGGCGCGGCTTGCGCAGCCAGGTCGAGCGCCCAGGCCCGCTGCTGCGACCGCAGACCGGCGAGGCCGCCACTCTCGACCAGCTTGTCGCGGCCGAACTCGCGCATCGTTTCCAGCATGCGGTAGCGGACGTCGCCGCTGCCAGCAAGGGCCTGCAGAATCGAACGGTTCACCAGCGCGGACAACAGGTCGACCGCCTCCAGCTCATCGATGTCGAGAAGGAACGTCGCCGCCTCGAGGTCGAAGCCGCCGACGAACACCGACAGCGCGGACCATGCCCGCTGCTCCGGTGCGCCCAGCAGGTCGTAGCTCCACTCAACGGTGGCGAGCAGCGTGCGATGGCGGGCGGAGCGATTGTTCGTGCTGGTCAGCAGCGCGAACCGTTGGTCGAGGCGACGCTCGAGTTGAGCGACCGACAGCACGTTGAGCCGGGCCGCAGCCAGTTCGATGGCCAGTGGGATGCCTTCCAGCTGCCGGCACACCCGCGCCACCGCTACCAACTCGTCGCCGACGGGGCTGAAGTCGGGCCGCACGAGGACGGCGCGGTCGATGAAGAGGCGCACCGCCTCCGCGGTCGCCTCGTTGGAGGCGCCGCCAACGGGCAATTCGAGCGGGTCGACCGCCAACAGCGCCTCACCGGCCACGCCGAGCAACTCGCGGCTGGTCGCCAGGACCCGCACGCCCGGGCAGGACTCGAGCAGCCTGCCGGTGAAGTCGGCGACGTCGACGATGACGTGTTCGCAGTTGTCGAGGACCAACAGGAGCTCGGAGCGCTTGAGCCGGTCGCAGACGGTGTCGGCGATGGGCCGGTCCATCTCTTCCTGCACGCGCAGCACGCCGGCCACCGCGCCGGCGAACCCACGGCTGAAGAGAGGCCAACGCCAGTACGACCCCCCACCAATCAGAATCTGGTGCTGTGATCCTGTGCGCGGCAGTTTCGAACGGGTCGGAAGCGGGCAGGGCCGCATCGAGACCGTCGCGCCGATGGTTGCCCACTCCTTGGCGAAGGGATCCCTGGATGAACGTGTTGCTGCGTGGCGCACTTCGCGGCGCGGCCGCTGGTGCGGCTGGAACGACCGCGCTGAACGCGGTCACCTATCTGGACATGACTGCCCGCGCCCGGGCCACGAGCAGCACTCCTGAGGACACCGTGGATGCACTGGCCAAGAAGGGAGGGTTGACGATTCCCGGTTCGAGCGAGCAGCGCGGCTATCGCCTCACCGGGCTTGGAGCGCTCACCGGTATCGCTGCAGGGGTCAGCGTCGGCACCATGCTCGGCGTCGCGAGGGCGGCAGGATGGCGTCCGCGCACCACCACGACAGCACTGGCGGCGACGATGGGTGCCCTCGTCGCGGGCAACGCTCCGATGACGTTGCTCGGCGTGACCGACCCGAGGACCTGGGCCCCTAAGGACTGGGCCGCCGACATCGCCCCGCATCTCGCCTACGGCGCGGTGGCGGCCTGGACCTTGAGGATCGAGCCTGGATCACCCAGCACCTGATGCTTGAGGTCGCCAGGTGTCAGCGGCCCTGCGTTCGGGTAGGGCGGCGGGCAGAGTCCGATCCAATGAGGAGACGTCATGCCCGCTGACAAGACCGAGGACGACCAGGCCGAGGACGACCGGCTGCAAGCCAATACCGATCGCATCGGCAATGACTTCAGCCGGGGACCGAACCCCGCTCCGGGTGGCGAGACGGACGTCGAGGATCGGGGGATCCCGCCCTATGAGGGACGCACCGGCACGGAGGGCAACTCAGGCAATGAGGAGCTCCGAGCCTCGGTGGAACGTCAGATGGTAGGGGCGCAGTCTGGGACTGCAGGTCAGACTGCCAGCCCCGCGGTGGAGTCGCCGGCGCGGGAGGACGAGTTGACCGACGATGAGCCCGAGGTAGCCAAGGGCGTGGGCGAGAGCGTCGGGCGCAGAGGCGAGGAGATGTCCGACCACGACGGCAAGGAAGCCGGCCGCGAGGACACTGGCGACCATCCTGATTCCGGTCGCCCCACGGGCACCTCCACTGCGCGCGACGACACCGGCGTCTGAGCGGTCGGCCCCGAGGCCGGGGTTGGCGCGATCACCGGCAACCGATTCTGTCGCGAACGGGCTGTTCATGGGCGGCGACGGACTTCTGGCACCCCACGGGCAGCGTGGCGGCTCGTGACAAGCGGGATGATCTCGATGCTCGCGCCGAGCGATCTGACCGCACTCGGCAAGAACAGGCAGCGTGCTCAACCGCTTCTACTCGGGGCCTGCGACCGTGAGATGTATCCCGCGAACGATCGGCGATACGCGCGTCTCGACAGACGCTCAGACCGTTCTACAGCAGCTCCGCGCGGCGCTGAGCCCGACGGGCAAATCGTCGACGGCGCCGAGACGGCGTCGCTGCGCTACTTGAAGATCTTCCAGAAGGCCGAGCCGACCTTTCGCTGCCGGCCCGACTTCGTCCACGGAATCCCCGTCGCTCGCGACACCTTGCGCTTCGCGTTCGTGATACCGAGAGCACGCTTCCAGCTGAACCCGCCCTTGTTCATCGCTCATGCCCCCTCGACGTCGCCCCGCCTGCCTTGATCGTAGGCGGCGGTGCGCCCCAGCATCAGCGGCGTCCACTATCGGGATGCAGCGCGCAGACGGACAGGGGCTGTCAACGCCGGCCGTAACCGGAGCCTTCGTCACCTCATCAGAGCGATGACCCGCGGGCTGGTCACGGGAGGTGACGGACTTCTGGCACCCCACGCGGCTCGCAGCAGGAGGTCGAGTGCATGACCTCGGTCAGTGTGGCGATGTCGGACGGCGCCCGGGGAGCGGTTGGGTCATGTCGCGCGCCCGTGCCCACCGGGAAGACCACGTCGAAGCCAGCTCATCATGCGCCCGACCGCTCGCCGCGACGACATCGGACTCGGCGCCGCTGGCTCGATCCCTCCGTCGTGAGGCGTCCACTGGTTGGCAGGAGCGGGCGGCACGACCGGATCGTCATCACCGTGTCCGGCGTAGGTCTGCTCGTCTTGGGCGTGCGGTTCGGTCATGCCGACTTCCTTCCCGGCACACGCCCGATTGATCCGCTTTCCGAGCGTCACTGCTTCGCGTCGCCACCCACCATGTACAGGGCGATGGCGGCCCGCCACCAAACCGGCACCCATTCCCAACGAGCCAGCGCCGACTCACTCCGTCAACAGCGGTCGTAGGCCAGCACCCCAGAAGCGCTCGGCGAGCATCGGCCAATGGTATCGACGAGGTCGTCGGTATTGCCGAGCACCGTGAAGCCAAACGATGGTCGCCGAGCCCTGGATTGTCTGATCAGCGATGTCGACGTTCCCTCCGGCGTCGGCGCTCATCGGTCGTGGTCGTCCGGCGGATCGGCATTGGGATCCGCGTGACGATGGAAGAGTTTCCATCCGCCGTTCTCGCGACGGAAGATCTCGGTGATTCGCAGGTGCATCGGGATCGCGTCGACCGAGCCTTCCATTCGCACGTTGGCGTGTTGCACGCCGACCCAGTACCCCAGGTCGCCACTGGCGGACATGTGAAGGATCTCGAACTGGGTGTTGCCGCCCGGTCGGAAATGACCGGCTCCATCCTCATTCTCCGATAGGACGTCGGCCGCTCCTTGCACGTAACCGCCTAAGGGGCTGAAGAACGTTGCTGGGTCCTGCTGCGCTGAGATCTTGGCCAGCGGGCCTGAATCGCCGGTGACGTAAGCGTGGCCGACCGTTTCTCGACCCTGCATGAACCGTTCGAAATCGCTGGAGTCGTTGCTCAGAGTGTCCCTCACGCCGATCGGCGGCGAGCGCCGGCCTTCCGACCCTACGCAACTACTGCTGCTACCTGCCGCCTTCGGGTTATGGGCCCGACGCAGCCCGGCGGCTCCCGACGGTGAGTCAGTTTGATTTAGCGGCGTGTCGGATCATCATCAAGGACGACTCGCGGGCCTTCCCGAACGGCTGGAAGCCGACCGACTCGTAGAGGCCACGCGCCGGATTGGCGTCATTGACGCTGAGACTCAGAGCCGCATACCCCTGAGCTTCGCTGGCCTCGATGAGGTCAACGAGAAGCTCGACCGTCGGCGATCTTCGCCGTCGGGCTGCGCAAGTCCTACGGCGACAAGACCGTGCTCGACGGCATCGACCTCGACGTCCCCGAGGGCACGGTGTTCTCGCTGCTCGGCCCGAACGGCGCCGGCAAGTCCACGATCGTGCAGATCCTGTCGACCCTGATCGTCCACGGCGCCACCTGCTTCGCTCGTCTCGTCGCTCGCCTCACGTCTCTGAGCGGTGGTCGGTGAACCGATCGACCGGGGCATCGCCGGACCACTCGGGCTCGTAGGTCCAGTCGGGTTGCTTGTCCGCATGACGCCGGTCGACGACCACCTCGCTCGGGGACACCGTCACCAGCTCGCCGATGACCATGGGCGCGGCCGCCGGGGCCGTGCCCGTCACGTGGGCGTCGAGCGCGGACGCGAACGTCGTCAGCAGTCCGGTCGTGATCACCTCCTCCTGGATCCCGATGCTGCACCGCGCCCCGTTCGCCACCGTGCGCACCCGTTGGCGCACCACGTCGACGTCGTCGACCTCTCCGACGTTGCGGGAGAGGCGATCGAGCGCGTCGCTGATGGCGAGACCGTCCTCCTTGCACGGCGTGCACTGCCCGCACGACTCGACGGCGAGGAAGCGAGCCATGCCGGCGAACGCTGCGAGCACGTCGTCGTCATCGTCGAGGACGATGTAGCCAGCGGATCCGAGGCCGCTGCCGATCTTCGCCATCGCCTCGTAGGTGAGCTGAACCTCGAGCAGCTCGCGCGGCACCGGCGCGCTCGACACGCCCGTGAGTACGGCGGTGATCGTGTGCTCGGGTCGACTTCCGCCCCCGATCTCGTCGATCGCCTGCTGCAGGGTGACGCCCATGGGCACCTCGGCGACGCCGGGCGTTGCGACCGCGCCCGTGACGGTACAGACGATCGTGCCGGGCGACTGCTCGGTGCCCATCTCGCGGAACCACGCAGCGCCCTCGCGCAAGATGCCCGGGACGTTCGCGAACGTCTCGACGTTGTCGACGAGCGCGGGCGGCGCGACATTCTCGGCGGACGCGCCAGCCATCACCACGTCGGCGGCAAGCCCGCTGCCGCTAGTCACATCTTCGTCGTCCTCGACCACCTCGACCACGCCGCGACGAAACGGTGGCGCGATGCGCGGGAACGGCGGCCTGCCATCGATCGACTCGAGCAACGCCGTCTCCTCGCCGAAGAGGTACTCGCTCGGGCCCTCGTGCACGCGAATGTCGACGTCGTCGACCCAGCCCGCGGCCAGCACCTCGTCGATGGCCGAGCGCACGCGGGCGCTGACATCGGTGAAGCTCGCCTTCGTCGCGACCACGACCTCCCGGGCGCCCGTGACGACCGCAGCGATGAGCGCGCCCTCGAGCACTTGGTAAGGGTTGGCGAGCAGGATGGCGCGGTCCTTGAACGTGCCCGGCTCGCCCTCGGCCGCGTTGACCACCACCGTCGTCGCCAGCTCGTCGGAGTGGTTGTCCACGACAGTGCGCCACTTGCGTCCGGTCGGGAACCCGGCCCCGCCCCGTCCGCGCAACCCGGACGCCTCAAGCTCGGCGACGACCGTGGCCGGCCCGACCTTGCGCGCGGCATCCACGCCCTGGCCCCCGCCGACAGCCACGTAGTCCTGAAGCGTGGCGATCGGCCGTGCCGGGAGGATGCGGTGGACGACGAGGGTCATGTCCCCCGTCTTCCCCCCGCGGGGCGGTATTGAGCCCTTCGTCCCTAGCGGCGCGCACGCGACGCTCGGAGCCCCCAACCGGCGACGAGGAACACCAAGAAGACGATCAACAGGAGTCCAAGTAGGCCATCAGGGTCACCATGCCTTTGGATTGCCCGGGAGAGCCGCCATGAGCAGGTGGTTGACCACGAACTACGTCACCCATACCCGGCGTTATACGGGTACCCGCTCGGCGACATTCGGGCGCACAGGATCTGGGACGCTTGGTCAGCCGGAACCCACCCTGTCGAGGGTCAGCCACCTACGATCGGTCGCGGTATCCTATGAGATCTTTGTCCGAGGTGCCTCAAACACGTTACGTGCGTAGCAGCGGTCGCACCGAGGGGGGGGGGGCGGTCTGCCGCGCTCGCGCCGCTCGTCCGCGCAGCGGCTAACCAGGACAGGCACGATTCACACACACCCTTGGGTGCGATGGTGACCCACGGCGAGCCTCCCTACGGTCGTCGTACAAATGGTGGCGGGGGCAGGATTTGAGCCTGCGACCTTTGGGTGACGGGCCCGACGGACTCCGTGATGGGGGTTCAAGCGGTTGCGGATTCTCAGTGGCCGGTGTGCGCGTCGGCGGGGGTTTCGTGGCCCGGGACCTTCTCGAGTTGGTACTCGGGGTTGAGGATGGCCAGGCGGCGCTCGTGGGCGCCGGCCACGCCCTCGACGGTCATGACGGTGCCGGGGCGGATGCCTGCGACCTTGCGCCGGGCCAGGAATATGACGGTGATGCCGGCGGTGTCGTCGACGAGCACGACCTCGAGGGTCGGGCTGTCGGCCCAGGGCCGCACCCGCAACGACCGGACCGTGCCGCGGACCTTGCAGCGTTCGCGGAAGGTGACATCGGCGATGTCGGTGATCGTGGTGGCGGCGGTGACGTCCATCAGGTGTCGATCTCCTCGTCGGCGGGGTGCACGCCCAGCTGGTAGGGGATGAACGTCACGTTGGCGTGCTTGAGCAGCGTCACGCCCTTGGCGATCTGCGCTGCGGTGTGGTCGTGGAGGAACCGGTGCCAGAAGCGCCTGTACTCCCGACGGGGTACGAGCACAGTCACCTCGGTCTGGCCGTCGGCCTGTGCTTCGAGCACGACTTCGGTGACGCTTCGCACGATTCGGCGATCCGGGCAGTCGACGATCTCAAGCGGGAAGCGGGTGAGCCCGAGGCGCAGCCACTCCTCCATGAGCAGCTCGGCCTTGTGGAGGTCCATGGCCACGTGCACGGCCAGCAGCTCGTCGGGGTGCAGCGAGCGGGCGTACTGGATGCCGCGGGCCGTTGACATGTCGAGGTCGTCGACCATGAGCAGCACGGTGTGGCGCCGAAAGACCGAGGCCTCAGCCGCTGACTTGGCACCCTCCTCGAGCTCTGCGGCCTCGGCTTCGTACTGCTTGTTCAGGCGGGTCAGGCCGAACACCATGATCGGCACCATCACGAGGATCGTCCACGCGCCGAGCGGCTGACCCTTCGGGTGGAACTTCGTGATGATGATGATGATGTCGACGATCAGCGACAGCACGGCGCCGGTGCCGTTGATGAAGAGGCCGGTCATCCAACCTGGCTCCTGCTTGCGGATGTGGTGCTTGGCCATGCCGGCCTGGCTCATGGTGAAGCTGGTGAACACGCCGACGGCGTAGAGCGGGATCAGGTGCTCGACCTTCGCGCCGGTGATGACGAGCAGCGTGGCCGCCGCGATCGCGAGGAAGATGATGCCGTTCGAGAACACCAGCCGGTGGCCACGTTTCGTGAGCTGCTTTGGCATGAAGTGGTCGCCGGCGTGGAAGCTGGCGAGGCGGGGGAAGTCGGCGAAGCTCGTGTTGGCGGCCAGGACGAGGATGAGCATCGTGCCGGCCTGTAAGGCGACGAACAGCGCGTTGCCGACCAACCCGCCGCCGAACACGACCTTGCCGATCTGGCTGATGACCGTCGGCGTGCCGGCCTCGTAGGGGATGGGGCGGACCTTCGTGGCGAGGGCCGAGAGGCCGAAGAACAGCACGGCGAGCGTGCCGCCCATGATGACGAGCGTCTTGCGGGCGTTGAGCCACTCGGGCCTCTTGAACGCTGTCACGCCATTGGAGATGGCCTCGACGCCGGTCACCGCCGCGCCGCCTGACGCGAACGCCTTGAGCACGAGGAAGAGGCCGGCGCCGTAGAGCAGGCCCTTGTCGGTCAGATCCTTGTGGATGTCGATCTGACCCGTCGTGTTGATCACGGCGGGGTGCAGCGTGCCGCCGATGACCTTGATCAGCCCGATCGACAGCATGATGCCCATGAGGCCGATGAAGAAGTACGTGGGCGCCGCGAAGATCTTCCCCGACTCCTTCACCCCCTTCAGGTTCATGAAGGCGATGATGAGGATGAAGAACAGCCCGATGAACACGTGGTACGGCGCCAGTGCCGAGACCGCCGAGGTGAGCGCGTCGGTGCCGGCCGCCACCGAAACCGACACGGTGAGGATGTAGTCGGTGAGCAGGGAGACGCCGGCCACCTGGGCTGGCAGCAGCCCGAAGTTGTCGCGGGTGACCATGTAGGCACCACCGGCCGTCGGGTACTCCTTGATCGTTTCCCGGTAGGAGAGGATCAGGAAGAAGAGCACAACGAGCAACGCGATGGTGATGGGCAGCACCAAGGCGAAGGCGGCACCGAGGCCGACGCCGGTGATGAGCACCCGCAGGATCTCCTCGGTGGCGTAGGCCGACGAAGAGATGCAGTCCGACGAGAACACGGCCAGCGCGGTCGGGATGCCGAGCCGCTCGTGCTCGAGCGCCTCTGTGTGAAGGGGCGGGCCCAGCACGCGGTTCTTGAAGCGGTACCCCCGTGTCTCGGGGATGTCGAGGTGAGGCGTCAGCGGGATCGGCTTGGGCGCGTCGAGCGACCGGGGCCGAGGGGGCGGCAGCGCGTCCGCGGGCTCTTGCTCGGTGATCGCCACGCGCTTCCTCCGGTTGGACTACCACCAGCGAACCGGGCGCGATATCAAGAACCCGTCAACGCGAGGGAGTTCGGGCTCAAAATCGCGCCAAGATCTCCCGGTGCGCCCCCGTACCCGCCAGCTCGGCCCGTTGGGCGGCACTGCCGCGGGCACCGCCCTGGTGGGGTTGGTGGCGCTGGGCGCGCTGCCGCTCCGCGACCAGATCAGCTCCACCACCGCGGGGCTGCTCCTCGTCGTGCCACCGATGGCCGCGGCCCTGTGGGGCGGTCGCCGCGCCGCGGTGGCCACAGCGGTCATCGCCGCGGTCGCGTTCAACCTCACGTTCCTCGCGCCGTACGGAACGCTGAAGATCGACGTCCTCGATGACGCGATCGCGCTCGTCGTGTTCGTGGCCGTCGCCGTGGCGCTCGGCACGCTGGTAGCGCTGGAGCGGGAGCGGCGGGAGGAGGCTGAGGCGCGTGCCGCGGAGATCGAGGCGTTGTCGGATGAGCAGCTGTCGTTGCGGGCTGAGCAGGCGCGGTTGGCGGCCGCAAAGAAGGTGGCCGAACTGGCCGGCGAACACCGCAGCGCGCTGCTGCGCTCGGTCAGCCACGACCTCCGCACGCCCCTCGCGACGATCCGCGCCGTGACGTCGGACCTGCGCGACGGCGGGGCCGACTACGACGACAAGACCCGGGACGAGCTGCTCGACCTCGTGGTGGACGAGGCCGAGCGCCTTGACCGTCTGGTGGCCAACCTCCTCAGCCTCTCGAGGGTCGAGGCCGGCGCACTGGAACCGGACCGCCAAGCGGTGCCCATCGATGAGCTGCTGACCGAGCGGGTGCGTCGGCTGAAGCGGCTACTGCGCGACCGTCGCATCCACCTCGACGTGCCGTTCGCGCTGCCGCTGGTCGACGTCGACTACACCTTGGCCGACCAGGTGATCACCAACCTCTTGGAGAACGCGGTGCGCCACTCGCCGGAAGGCTCGACGATCCGGGTGCGGGCTCGGGCCGTCGACGCGTCGGTCGAGATCTCGGTGTCCGACGAGGGGGCAGGCATCGCGCCGGACATGATCGACGTGATCTTCGAGCCGTTCCGGCGCGGCGAGGGGGGTGGTTCGTCTGGAGTCGGGTTGGCCATCTGTAAGGCCATCATCGAGGCGCATGGTGGGACGATCGTGGCCCGTCAGGCGAACGCTGGTGGCGCCGAGCTGGCCTTCACCGTGCCGATCCGGGCGACGATGTGATCGCTCGCGACGAGGGCGGCGGTGAGACGGTGCTGATCGTCGAGGACGCCACCGCCATCGCCCGGGCGTTGAGCGCGGCCCTGTCGGCTCGTGGCTACCGGCCGATCATCGCGTCGTCCGGCCAGGCCGCGATCGACGCGACGGCGATCGAGGACCCGGCCGCGATCATCCTCGACCTGGGCCTGCCCGACATGGACGGTATCGAGGTGTGCCGCCGGGTGCGCACCTGGTCGAACGTCCCCATCATCGTGCTGACCGCGGCGGACGACGAGCGCCGCCGCATCAACGCGCTCGACGACGGCGCCGATGACTATGTCACCAAGCCGTTCTCGACCCCAGAGTTGCTCGCCCGCCTGCGGGTAGCGCTGCGCCGCGGTCGGGCGCTGCGAGCAGCGGCGACCGACGAGCTGGCGGCGGCCGCCGTCCTGCAGGTCGGCGACCTCGTCGTCGACGTGGCCCACCGCCGCGTCGAGGTCGCCTCGGCTCGCGTCGAGCTGACCCCGAAGGAGTTCGGCTTCCTCGAGGTCCTGGCCCGCTACCCCGGCCGGGTCCTGACCCACCGCATGATCCTCCAAGAGGTCTGGGGCCCCGAGTACGGCAGCGAGACCCAGTACCTCAGGGTCTACGCCAGCCAACTCCGTAAGAAGCTGGCTGAGGACCCCGACCACCCCCGCCTCATCACCGAACCCGGCGTCGGCTACCGCCTCGTCGACCCTCACGACCCCGACTGATGACCATTGGCCCCCGGATCCACCCACGCTCTCGCCAATCGATCGCTCAACGCGCGCGCCGTCACGGTGGTGCGGGTGACGCTGGTGCTTGGTCGTTGGTTCGCCCGTTGCTGCCGCGCAACGACGAAGGCCAGGTCGCTGATCTGGGCCTTCAGCTTTCAAATGGTGGCGGGGGCAGGATTTAGAATTTGCGACCTTCGGGTGAGGGTCCCGAATGCCAAGGGCCCCTCTTCGCACCCATTCCCAACGAGCCAGCGCCGACTCACTCCGTCAACAGCGGTGACCGCCATTTACCCGGTTTGCCCGGCGCTTGTGGTGCAGATGTGGTGCAGGTCTATTGCGACCCGCCGGGATATAGGACGCCCGAGCAGACCCGGACCAGCGAGTCCCATAGGAAGTCTGCGCTCTCCACCGATCAGGACACGACGTCCACCTGGCGCCGGGGCTGGCACAGGGTCGCGTCGGACTGGGTTCGATTGCCGAGGGCCTGTCCTTTGTAGGCGCGCCGCATTTGGCTCGCAATTGTTGATGTCGGACCAATCTCACTAAGCCACCCCCACCGACCACCTGCGTCGGGCGGGACTCCGCGTCGACCGGCCTGCGAATAGTGGCCGCGCTGCACGATGACGACGATGCGCTCGGTGACCATTCGTATTGGCCGGCGATAGTCGCGGAGGTAGCTCTGCTCGCATTTCGCGAGGACCGCACCAAGCGATCATCGGGGCCTCATACGCGGATGGTGTGCTCTGGACCATGATCAACGACCCAACCACCGTAAGCACCCAAACCGAGCCCATCGAGGCCGCCGGCCATTCTCCTGAACCCGCGCGGCGTCGACGCCGGCGCAGCTTGCTCGCGGCACTCGGCGTCGCCGCAGTACTCGCTATCAGTTTCCTCGGAGGGCGCGTCACGGCACCCGCGCACGCCTCGGCACTATCGTCCTCCGCGAGCGGGCCCGCCACACTCGCTGACGCGCTGCAACAAGCAAAAGCCGGTTCGCTCCCGTGCGGCACGCTGTCAGGACACGGCGAAAAGGCACTGAAGAAGACGTGCTCCGCGTCTCCCAGCACAACTAAGTCCCACCCCTCAACGACCCCCAAGCCAACCTCAACGTCCACGACCCCACAGGCACCCACACCACCCAACCCCTGAATAAGCAAACACACGAAGGCCGACGATCGAAAGATGCCCGACCGACGCTGCGGGGGCACCGCCGGGCCACGACCCACACGTCGCCGAGCAGTTCGGCGGGGAGGACACGGCTCTCCGAGGCGCTGAGTCGATATCGTCAACATCGACACGCTGCTTCAACCGAGGAGATAAATGTGGTCGTTGCAAACCTGTTGGGGGCGCTCGAGGGCCCGGAGCTGCTGATCATCTTGGCTCTCGTCGTGGTTCTGTTCGGGGGCAAGAAGCTGCCACAGCTGGCCCGCTCCTTAGGTCAAGCCAAGAAAGAGTTCCAAGACGGCGTCGCCACGCCCGCGGAACCCGAGAAGTCGAGCCGCTTGCCCGAGGCAGCTGACCGGTCCGATGAGACGGTCGTCGTGTCGAAAGCAGAGCTGGAGCGGCTACAAAACGCCGCGAACGAGCCGACCGCGTAAAGCGAGGCCTCAACCTCGACCCGGAGAAGCGGTTGCAGCTCGCCGCGAACTGCCCGGACCTGGCTCGGACGCGGGCACCTTGTCGTTGGCGCGTCCGGCACCTTGGCGCCGTCTACCGTCCAGGCGATGCCGTCCGACGAAGCACCCAGCGACGACAGAGCGACGCCTCGCAAACGCAGCTGGGGGAAGAGCCGGCCGTCGAAGGTGACGGCGAAGGCGTTGAGGGCGGGCTTCCAGCGGTTCATCCAGCGGTGCGCTCCTTTGCCGGTGGGGTCAAGCGACCGCACGACAAGATAGAGGCACTTGAGGGCGGCTGGGACTGCCGCGCTATCTGGTGACAGGTTGGGTTAGGCGGCCTGGGTGGCCTCTGGTGTCATGATCATCTCGAACTCGATGGGGGTCAATCGGCCGAGGGCGATCTGGCGGCGGCGGCGGTGGTAGG
>JBPCON010000061.1:0-6985 GCA_051000215.1 Acidimicrobiales bacterium | reverse complement strand
GCGAGAGACCGGCTCCACCTCCGGCGCCCCATCGCCGCAAACCTTTCCCTTGTGTGGTGGCTGTCGTTGCCCCCCGGCCTCCCGGCGCTGCTCGACGTCGAGCACGCAACAGGCCTCGGATCATGGCGCGACGGCGACGGCGTCGAGCACGGCCTCTGGCGCGTCGACGGCGGCAGCGCCGTCGCCGCGATCGTCAAGGCCATCGGCTCGGCTCCGGTCGTGATCGCCGACGGGCACCATCGCTACGCGACGTGCGGGCAGTACCGCGCCGAGCGGCGCGCAGCCGCTGGAGGCGCCGCGGGCGCGTACGACTCGACCCTCTGCTACATCGTGGAGCTCGTCGAAGAGCAGCTCACCGTGCAACCGATTCATCGCCTCGTGAGCGGACTCCCCGCTGGCATCGATCTGGCTGAGGCCCTCGCAGCGTCGTTCACCGTTGGTGCCCTCGAGCCGCATCCGAAGGCCACGGTGATCGAGCGCCTCGTTGCGCAAAGCGCGCTCGCCCTCGTCACCCGCGACGGCTTGCGCACCCTGACCCCGATCCGCGGCGCGTTCGCAGGCCTGCGCGACCTCGACTCGGCGCGTCTCGATCACGCGCTCGAAGCACTTCCCGCGCACCGCCTCAGCTACCAGCACGGCGTCGCGAACGTCGTCGCCGCCGTGACAGCCGGCGAGGCCGACTGCGGGGTCCTTCTCCGGCCCGTCTCCGTCGAAGAGATCCAATCGACAGCTCACGCCCGCGACAAGATGCCCCCGAAGTCGACGTTCTTCTGGCCCAAGCCGAGGACCGGCGCCGTCTTCCGATCGCTGGGCTGATCGAAGCGAAGGGCTAGGCAACTTCCCAGGTGGCGCCGGAGCGCAGCAGCGCGGCAAGGTCGCCCTTACCCTTGCGGGCGATGGCGTCGTCGACTTGGCGATTGGATGCCTCCGCGTACTCGGCGCGTTCGACGTCGCGGAACACGCCGATGGGCGTCGGCTCGTAGGGGCCGCGAGACAGCCGCGAGAGCGTGAACGCCAGATCGGGTTCGGCGCGCTCCTCGTCGTGCACGAGGATCGCATCCTCGCCGACCTCGGCCACATCGACGATCATCGCTCGGCCCTGCGGGTTGAGGGCGACGCCCTTCTCCTGCTCGGCTCCGAAGCGGATCGACTGCCCGTGCACGAGCGGAATCAACATGTCGGCGCGGTTCTCCTTGCCGGTCACAGCTTCGAAAGCGCCGTCGTTGAAGACGTTGCAGTTCTGGTAGATCTCGACGAAGGCGCTGCCCTTGTGGGCATGGGCACGCCGCAGCACGTCGAGCATGTGTGCCCGGTCCATGTCGTGGGTGCGCGCAACGAAGGATGCCTCGGCGCCGAGGGCAAGCGACAGCGGGTTGAACGGTTGGTCGAGCGAGCCGAAGGGCGTCGACTTCGTGACCTTGCCCAGCTCCGACGTCGGTGAGTACTGCCCCTTCGTCAGGCCGTAGATCTGGTTGTTGAACATGAGGATCTTCAGCCCGACGTTGCGACGCAGGGCGTGGATCAGGTGATTGCCGCCGATCGAGAGCGCATCGCCGTCTCCGGAGATGACCCACACGTCGAGCTCGGGCCGCGCGATGGCGAGCCCTGTCGCGATGGCCGGCGCCCGCCCGTGGATCGAGTGCATGCCATAGGTGTTCATGTAATACGGGAAGCGAGCTGCGCACCCGATGCCCGAGATGAACACCGTGTCCTCGCGACGCACATTGAGCTCGGGCATGAGCATCTGGACCGCGGCGAGGATGGAGTAGTCCCCGCAGCCGGGGCACCAGCGGACCTCCTGATCGCTCGACCAGTCCTTGCGGGTGGTGATCGGCACGTCGACGGTGGTCACTACCTGTCGCCGTCCAGGGTCTCGAGGATTGCTCGTTCCAGCTCGCCCGCCGTGAACGGGACGCCGCGCACCTTGCTCACCGAACGGGCGTCGACGAGGAAGTCGGCGCGGACCATCTTCGACAGCTGGCCGAGGTTGAGCTCGGGGACGAGCACCTTCGGGTAGCGGCGCACGACCTCGCCGAGGTCGGACGGGAACGGGTTGAGATGCACCAGGTGGGCGTGCGCGATGCGCCGCCCCCTCGCGCGTACCCGGTTCATGCCGCCGTCGATAGCGCCCCACGTCGAACCCCAGCCGAGCACGAGCAACTCGCCATCGTCGACGTCGCCGGTGACGAGCGTTGGGGGGATGTCGCGGGCGATGCCGGCGATCTTGGCGGCGCGGAGGTGGACCATGTGCTCATGGTTCGCTGGGTCGTAGCTGATGTTGCCGCTCCCGTCGGACTTCTCGATTCCCCCGATGCGGTGCGCAAGCCCCGGCGTGCCGGGCACCGCCCACGGGCGAGCCAGGGTCTCCTCGTCGCGCAAGTACGGCCAGAACTCCTGGTTGCCTTCCGCGTCGGTGTGGTTCGGGGCTGTGGCGAAGTTGGGCTCGATCGAGGGCAGCGAGGCGACATCCGGCAGGCGCCAAGGCTCGGAGCCGTTCGCGAGGTAGCCGTCGGAAAGGAGGATGACCGGGGTGCGGTAGGTGATCGCGATGCGAGCAGCTTCGATGGCTGCGAAGAAGCATTGGCTCGGGCTGTATGAGGCCACGATCGGCAGAGGCGACTCGCCGTGACGGCCGTACATCGCCAGAAGCAGGTCAGCGGCCTCGGTCTTGGTGGGTAGCCCCGTCGAGGGACCACCGCGTTGGATGTCGATGATGAGCAGCGGCAGCTCGAGGCTCACGGCCAATCCCATGGCCTCGGCCTTGAGCGCCATGCCAGGTCCGCTCGTCGTCGTCACCCCGAGGTGTCCGCCGAACGCGGCGCCGATGGCCGAGGTGATGCCCGCGATCTCGTCCTCGCACTGCAGCGTTCGCACCCTGAAGTCCTTGTGCTTGGACAGCTCGTGGAGGATGTCGGACGCCGGGGTGATCGGGTAGCTGCCGAGGAAGATGGGCAAGCCGCTCTGCTCGCTGGCGGCGACGAGCCCCCACGCAAGGGCCGTGTTACCGGTGACGTTCGTATAGGTGCCCGGCGCGTGGACGGCGGGCTGCACCTGGTAGGGATGGTCGAACAGCTCGGCGGTCTCGCCGAAGGCGTACCCCGCCTTGAAGGCTGCGGTGTTGGCGTCCACGACTTGGGGCGTTTTCGCGAAGCGCTCCTGGATCCACGCGAAGGTCGGCTCGACCGGCCGCGTGTACATCCAGGAGACCAAACCCAGTGCGAAGAAGTTCTTCGAGCGGTCGGCGTCGCGGGGCTTGACGCCGAGCGGCGTGACTGCGTCCTTGGTCATCGAGGTCATCGGCACCTCGTAGAGGGTGTAGCCCTTCAGGCTGTCGTCCTCGAGCGGGTTGGCGAGGTAGCCGGCCTTCGCCAAGTTGCGGTCGTCGAAGGTGTCGGCGTTGACGATGAGCGTGCCGCCAGGCTCGAGTTGGTGCAGCTCGCTGCGCAACGCGGCGGGATTCATGGCAACGAGCACGTTTGGCGCGTCGCCGGGGGTGGTGATGTCGTGGTCGGAGATGTGGATCTGAAACGCGGACACGCCGGCGAGGGTCCCGGCTGGAGCTCGGATCTCAGCCGGGAACTCGGGGAGCGTGGCCAGGTCGTTGCCCATCAGCGCGCTTGCCGAGGTGAAGCGATCACCGGTCAGCTGCATCCCGTCGCCGGAGTCACCCGCGAAGCGGATGATGACGCGGTCGAGATCGACGACCTCTCGCGACCGCTCTGCGATCTCGGACACCATTGTCCCCCTCGATGTGACGTCGCCGTCACGGGCGCGACCACTGTAACGCCGCGGCTGTCCATTCCGAGAAACCCCCCGATCAGGCTTCTTGGATGTCGGTCAGGCGATGGTGACGCCCGTGTCGAGATAGACGTCCTGGATGGCGTTGAGGAGCTCGACGCCCTCGCCCATGGGCCGTTGGAATGCCTTGCGGCCCGAGATCAGCCCTGTGCCACCGGCGCGCTTGTTGATGACCGCTGTGGTCACCGCCTCGGCGAAGTCCCCCTGCCCCTTCGACTCGCCGCCGCTGTTGATGAGGCCCATGCGCCCCATGTAGCAGTTGGCCACCTGCCAGCGGGTCAGATCGATCGGGTGATCGGTCGTGAGCTCGTCATAGACCAGCTTCGAGGTCTTCCCGTAGCTCTTGAACGCGTTGAACCCCCCGTTGCTCGAGGGAAGCTTCTGCTTGATGATGTCGGCTTCGATGGTGACGCCGAGGTGGTTGGCCTGGCCCGTCAGATCGGCTGCGCCGTGGTAGTCGACGTCTGCCTGCTTGAACTCGGGGTTGCGCAAGTAGCACCACAGCACCGTGAACATGCCGAGCTGGTGGGCCGCGGCGAACGCTGTCGCGACCTCGCGCAGCTGACGCGTCGACTCCTCGGAACCGAAGTAGATCGTCGCACCGACGCCAGCAGCGCCGAGGTCGTAGGCCTGCTCGACCGAGCCGAACATCACCTGGTCGAACTTGTTCGGGTAGGTCAGCAGCTCGTTGTGGTTGAGCTTCACGATGAACGGGATGCGGTGCGCGTAGCGCCGCGACACGGCACCCAGCACGCCAAAGGTCGACGCGACGGCGTTGCACCCGCCTTCGATCGCGAGCTCCACGATGTTCGCCGGGTCGAAGTACTTCGGGTTCGGCGCGAACGACGCAGCCGCTGAGTGCTCGATGCCCTGGTCGACGGGGAGGATCGAGACGTAGCCCGTGCGGCCGAGCCGACCGTGGTCGAACAAGGACTGCAGGCTGCGCAGCACCTGCGGCGATCGGTCGCTCGCCGCGAGCACGCGGTCGATGAAGTCGGGCCCCGGCAGGACGAGGTCGTCGGCCGGGATGCCCTTCGAGACGTGGCTCAGCAGGTCATCGGCTGCGTCGCCCAGCAAGCTCTGGATGTCGGTCATCGGGCGCTCCAAGGCGGTCGGCGTTGCCGCGAGGCTACTCGGGGTCGATGGCCGGACCCAGCTCGGCGACGGCGTCGCGCAGCACACCCCGAACGGCGCTGCGCCGACGGCTCGCCAGTACGACCGAGGCGACGACCTCGGTGCGGCTGGCCGTCGCGGCCCCGGTACGGAAGAACCGCCGCGCCACCTCGCCGACGACCGTCACCTCGTCGCCCTCCCCGAGCGACGGCGCCCGCCTTCCCGGATCGAACCACGCCACGGGGACGGTACGCGCCTTGCCCGCCCCGTCACGCGTCGTCACCTCGTAGGTGACGAGGTGGCTCCCTGACCTCAACACGCGTTCCTCCGGCCCCCGCGACAGCTTCCCCTGCAACACCACGACGTTCACGGCCTGCTCCTCTGCTCGATCAAACGGTTGGCTCGGGGAAGAGCCCGACCATACGCAGGGGGTGAGACGTTGAAGTCAGAGAGCGCGGAGCCTGCTCGCGATGTCGGCGAAGCCGGGATCGGCGTCGGCGATGCGGCGAAACAGCGTGCGGGCTGCCGGGATCTCCCCTGCGCGTTCTCGCAGGTCGCCCAGCGCGTAGAGCAGGCGCAGATGATGCTCCTTCGGTCTCTTCGGCGACTTGAAGCCCTGCTCGAGCAGCTCGATCGCCTCTCGTAGCTTGCCTTGATCGGCAAGGGAGCCGGCGGCGACGATGCGGCCCTCTGTCACCAGCTCCGCGCTGGGCGAGGCCTCGCGCAGCTCCTGCCACAGCTCCTCGACGCGTGCTGGTCGCCCCAAGGCTCGAGCGCAGTCGGCGAGCACGGGATGCTGTTCGGTCGAACCCGCGATCGTCGCGAACGCCTCGAGCTCGCGCTGGGCGAGCTTCCACTGCCCGAGCCGGTACAAGGTGAGCCCGTAGAGCTCGCGCACAGCGGCCGACCCGGGCGCGCGCTCGGCCAGCGTCTTGAGCACCGAGCGCGACTCGGCGTAGCGCTCGCACTCGAACGCCCGCGTCGCCTCGGCCAGCCGCTGGCCGAGCTTGGGTGCCTGGGCCGTGCCCGCGACCTTTGCCAGCTCCTCTGCGACAGCCGGCGTCGTCTTGCGCTGCCGGCGCACCGGCTCCGCAGCGTCGCCCATCGGGCCGGCGGCCGTATGCCGCTTGGCGCGCCCGACCGCGGCAGTCGCCTCGGCGCGCACATCCTCGACGCGCACCCACGGGTCGCTACCCGTCGGACGATCACCTGCATCGACGGCCTCGCGCCACGCCTCGGAGGCCTTGGAGATCCCGCTCTCGCGCAAGCGTCCTGTGGCCTTCCGGGCCAGACCACCCCAGCTCTTGGGGCCCTCGAGCTCGGGCTCCGGACGCTTCCGCGCTGCAGCCGTACGCCGGTTAGGCCTTCCCGCGCCGCCACGCCCCTTCGCTGCCGATTTGGAGGGGGCCCCCCGCCGCGGGGGGCGAGGGTCACGCGACGCCGGCATAGGGCTGCGCATCCTACAGATGCAAAAACGACGAGAGGCCCCCCAATCGCTTGGGGGGCCTCTCAAGAGACCGGCGGCGTCCTACTCTCCCAGGGGATCTCTCCCCAAGTACCATCGGCGCTGGAGGGCTTAACTGCCGTGTTCGGAATGGGAACGGGTGTGACCCCTCCGCCATGGCCACCGAGATCTGCTAGTTCTCCTCGAGAACTCCATAGCGAGCACGAACTTCATTGTCAATCCAAGCCCTCGGCCGATTAGTACCGGTCGGCTGAACGTGTTGCCACGCTTACACCTCCGGCCTATCAACGTGGTCGTCTACCACGGGCCTTACCTGGTTAACCCAGTGGGAAATCTCATCTTGGAACGAGCTTCGCACTTAGATGCTTTCAGCGCTTATCCCTTCCGCAGGTCGCTAACCAGCAGTGCCCTTGGCAGGACAACTGGCACACGAGAGCTGCGTCCGTCCCGGTCCTCTCGTACTAGGGACAGCCTTCCTCAGATTTCCTACGGCTGCAGCGGATAGGGACCGAACTGTCTCACGACGTTCTAAACCCAGCTCGCGTACCGCTTTAATGGGCGAACAGCCCAACCCTTGGGACCTGCTTCAGCCCCAGGATGCGATGAGCC
>JBPCON010000051.1:0-87421 GCA_051000215.1 Acidimicrobiales bacterium | reverse complement strand
GGTTTGAGGCCGGCCAGCGACGCCGCTGGCTGCGTCCTCGTCGTTGCTGTAGGCCCACTAGAGCTGCCTCCTGCGTCCTTGCCAGCGACGTCGCCGACTCGCCCTCAACCGCCCAACGTCACCTGACTGGGCACTAGAGGAGCCAGGACGCCGCTAGGACTGTGGCGCCGACGAGGAGAGGCCAGCCTGGGCTCTTGGTCCGGGCCGCGATGAGCGCGGTGACGATGGCGGCGACGGGGCGGATCTGCAGCACGTCGATCTCACCTGCGGGTCGAAGCAGGCCTGGGACGACGATGGCTGCGAGAGCTGCTGGTGGGATCTGGCGCAAGACGCGCCGGGTAGTCGGTCCAACGGAGCCGAGGCGCGTCGACATCGCGAGGAACGAAGCGCGCATCGCGTAGGTGCCCATCCCCGCCGACACGATCGCAATGGCAGCGGTCGTCATGCCGGCGGATCGGTCCGGTCGCACGCTGTGCCTGCGCCGACGCCGGCGAGCCCGCCGATCAGGGTGGCC
Source organism: Acidimicrobiales bacterium (assembly GCA_051000215.1). Taxonomy (GTDB): domain Bacteria; phylum Actinomycetota; class Acidimicrobiia; order Acidimicrobiales; family JACDCH01; genus JBPCON01. The sequence continues at coordinate 86,907 of JBPCON010000051.1, read as the reverse complement.
AAGCCACCGGCGCCGAGCTGAGCAGCGATGAGCGCTGCGGTGCCACCGACTGCCGCAGCGGCGACGGCCGGTCGGGTGCGCAGCATCGGGAGGAGCAGCACGAGGAAGACCAACGGAACGACCCCCTCGATCGGCGCGTCGGCGGGGATCGAGGTGCCGACGAGCACGCCGCAGATCGTTGCCGCCTGCCAGGAGAGCCACAAGGTGGCGCCCGCCCCGAGGACGAACTGCGTTCGTCCGCCGCGCTCGGGTTCCTCGACGTAGCGGGCGATCGCGGCCGCGTACGCCTGGTCGGACAGCAGATAGCCAACGAGCAGGCGCCGTCGAAGAGGCTCGCCCGCCAGGTGCGGGGCGAGCGACGCCGAGTACAGGAGCAGCCGCGCGTTGATGGACCATGCCGCCACCGCCGCGACGAAGGCCGAGCCGCCGTCGCCGAGCACCTCGTACAGGGCGAGCTGCGACGCGCCGGCGAAGATGATCACCGATGACGCGACGGCGGCCCCGGCCCCGAGCCCGTTGTCGACGGCGACAGCGCCCGCAACGATGCCGAAAGGGATGACGCCGACGAGAAGCGGGAGCATCGCTCGGGCTCCGTCGCGGGAACGCAGGTGCGCGCCGTCATCCTGCGAGCTCGTCATCGACCGCTGCTCAGCGCTGCCTCGTCGGGCCATCGATCACGGCAGGGTGCCTGGGTGTGTCGGTGGTCACGGTGATCACGCGTTGGTCCTCCTCTTGTGGCTGCTCGGGAGAGTCTCGTCGCTGCTGGCGCGAGGCTGTGACGATGGCGATGCCCTTCGACCAGCTCGACGCGTTCGGCTGGAGCCCGCGCTGGGCCGAGCTGTTGCGCGACGTGCCCGGCGCCGCTGTCCCGGGACGAGTCTTGCGTCACGACGGGGTCGCCCTTGTCGTCGCAGCGCCAGAAGGCATCATCACCGTGCCGCTCGGCGCTCGCTTCGAGCCCGAGCCCACGGTGGGCGACTGGGTGGCCATGCTCGAAGGCCGCCCTGTCGCGGTGCTTGCGCGCTCGTCGTTGCTGCGTCGCCGGGCTGCGCTTCGCGACGTGGAACAGGTGCTTGCCGCCAACGTCGACGTCGTGCTCTTGGTGTGCGGGCTCGACCGTCCCGTCAAGGGTGGACGCATTCAGCGAGGCGCGACCCTGGCTTCGGATGCGGGTGCCCGACCGGTGATCGTGCTGACGAAGGCAGCGCTCGTCGAGGACGCAGCACCCGTTGCTGAGCGTGTCGCTACGGCAAACCCTGGTATCGCGCTGCTCGTCACCTCGGTGCGCGAGCGCGTCGGCATCGAGGAGCTCCGAGCCCACGCTCGTGGGAGCACCGTGGCGCTGCTCGGTGAGTCGGGTGCCGGCAAGTCGAGCATCGTGAACGCTTTGCTCGACGAGGAGGCTGCTGCGATTGGCGCCGTGCGAACCAGCGACGCGAAGGGTCGGCACACCACGACGTCGCGCTACTTGCACGTGCTGCCCGGCGGCGGGACGCTCATCGACACCCCGGGCATCCGCTCCATCGGGCTGTGGGGCGACGTCGATGCCGTGGATGGGACATTCGTCGATGTCGCCTCGTTGGCAGAAGGCTGCCGCTTCGGCGACTGTGGCCATGACAGCGAGCCCGGCTGCGCTGTCAAGGCCGCCGTTGCGGAGGGCACGTTGGCTCTGGCGCGGCTGTCAGCGTGGCGGGCTTTGGCCGAGGAGACCGACGTGAAGGCGAAGCGGGAGTTGGAGACGAGCCGTCGCCCACAACCTCGACGGAGTCGCACGCGCTGAAGGCGGCAATGCTCGGGGCGGAGGCGATCACGTGATGGCGGGGCGCGCCGGCATCGAGTAGAGACAGGGCGTGCAGGAGCTGGTGGTAGGGACCGAGATAGCTGACATCCTCGAGCCTTACGCCTCGGTCGAGCGCGTGCCGGGCGGGAGCGGATGTTGGGTTCTCGCGAACATGGTGGGCGGCCTCGACGGCTCGGCCGCCTTCGGTGGACGCGTCGGGCCGTTGTCCGAAGGCGCCGATGTCGAGCTCTTCAGGCAGTTGCGTGCCGTCGCCGATGTCGTCCTCGTGGGCGCGAGCACCTTTCGCGGCGAAGGCTACGGTCCGGTCGAGCTCCCCGAGACTCGCTGCGCGTCGCGCGTGCGCGCTGGACGAAGCGCCGTCCCACGGCTTGCCATCGTGAGCGGCTCCCTCGACCTCGACTGGACTGCGAGGGCTTTCAGCGCAAGCCGTGTCGAGTCTCGGCCGCTGGTCATCACCGCTGCCGCCGCGGACGCCGAGCGCTTGGACACGGCCGAGCAACACGCGGAGGTCGTGATCGCCGGTGCTGACCGCGTCGATCTCCGAGAAGCCTTGGCGAAGCTCGCTGGCGGTGAGGACACGGTGATCCTCTGCGAGGGGGGCCCGACGCTGCTCGGCGAGCTCGTGGGGCTCGGCTTGCTCGACGAGCTCTGCCTGACCATCGCACCGATCATGGGAGGCGATGAGCTACCGATCGCTCTTGCTCCCAGGGGGACAGCGCTCGCACGGTTCACGATGCGCCACGTCGCGACCGATGGGCGGTCGCTGTTCCTGCGGTATGAACGCGACGCGAGCTGATGGACACCTCCGCGTTCGACAGCTTGATGGCTTCGCGTGACGCACCGATGGCGATCGTCACCACGTGTGTCGACGGCGAGCGCGCGGGGTGCCTCGTCGGCTTCCATGGCCAGAGCAGCATCGAGCCGCGGCGTTACTCGGTGTGGTTGTCCAAGGCCAACCACACGTTCCGGGTGGCCTTGCACGCCGAGCATCTCGGCGTGCACCTGCTCACCGAGGCAGATCGAGATCTCGCCGAGCTGTTCGGCACCAACAGCGGTGACGACGTGGACAAGTTCGCGTTGTGCGACTGGGGGAGCACCCCCGAAGGGGTCCCCGCGTTGACGCGGTGTCCGAACATGTTCGTCGGTCGGCGCACCGGGCTCTTCGATGACGGCGGCGATCACGTGTGCTTCGTGACCGAGCCCGTCGTGGTGCTCGCCGCCGGCGCCTTCGTGCCGCTCTGGCTCTCCGAGGTCGACGACCTCACACCTGGCCATGATGTGCAGGAGCGGCCATCGCCACTGACCGAACGAGCACACGGCCCTGCCTGACGGCAGCGAGCGCGATGACTGCACCGGCAGTCAGCACGTACGCATTTCCGGTGAGCGCCTGGAGGAGGGTCCAGTGACGCTCGGCGTGGTTGCCGCTCGGAGCCAGCCACAGCACGCCCAACGGTAGGGCCGGATCCGTCGTGCGCTCGAACCACCACGACGCGAACAGGCCCACCACAGCGGCGCTGCCAAGGAGCGCGATGCGACGCTCGGAGTGCCGCGCGATCTCGTTCGTGCCGAGAGCTACCGCAGCGATGACCCAAACCCAGTGGTGCGACCACGAGATCGGCGACACCAGCAACGCTGTCACCGCGGCTGCCAACGCTCCGGCGAGCTCGGAGTGCGAGATCCGAAGTCGCATCGCCCACCGCAGTCCGGCCACCAGCACGACGATCGACGTGGCCAACCACAGCGCGGTGGTCGGCGGACCCTCGCCAAACGCTCGCGTGAGAGCGCCCTTGATCGACTGGTTCGTCAGGTAGTCCGGGTTGCCGATGCGCCCGGCGCCGTAGACCTCGTTCGTCCAGTACGACCACGACGAGGATGGCAACAAGACGGCGCTCACGACGATCGTCGCGACGACGACGGCAACGGCGCGAAGCGCGGCTGTGCGACGACCCGTGAGAACGAGGTAGGCGACGAACACCGCGGGAGTGAGCTTGACCGCAGTCGCGAGGCCGATGAGCGCTCCCTTGCCGCGTGAGGAGTCCGGGAGGCTCAGGTCGAGCAGAACGGCAACGAGCAGCAGGAGGTTGACCTGCCCGAACCGCAACGTCTGCTGCACCGGCTCTGTCCAGAGGCACACAGCGCCGACGATGAGCGCTGGTCCGGCAAGGCCCCTTCGGGCAGCACGCGTTGGACAGCGCGCGAGCCGCAACGACAGGACGGCCGCGAGGAACACGGCGGCGAGGTTCGCGGCGGTCGCCAGCGTGCGAGCCGCGGTCCAGTCGAGAAGGCGCAGCGGCGTGAACACGAGCGCCGCGAACGGTGTGTAAGTGAACGGCAACGCGAGCTCGCCCAGGCGCAGCTCGTAGATGTCGACGCTGGGGCCGGCGGCCTGACCGGCACCGCGATAGACCTCGAGGTCGTACATCGTCCAGAGCACGCGGCTGTGCCAGTGCAGCACGCCGAGGTACGCGGCGACGGACGCGGTGGCGACGAGCGCGCCGAGCACGACCCATCTCCGATCACCGTCCATCGCCAAGACTCTCGCGCGCCGCCCACATGCCCTCGGACCTCGCGTTCGCCATGGTGACCCACGAACATGTCGACGCGGCAACCGAGATCGACGTGTATCCGGGGTGAGGCTGACGGGCTAGGGTCGTGGTCGTCCTCGGCGTCGTCGAGGGCCTCCAGATCGCTCTTGGGCGGGGGAAGCCGGTCGAAGTCCGGCACTGTCCCGCAGCCGTAGCTCGATGAGCCCTTGCTCGTCGAGGAGTCGGAATGCCTTCCCAAGGGTGCATGTGGCGACCAGACCGTCGAGGGCTACGGATCGGGCGTCGGTTGTGGGGCGCTCACCGCGTCCCCCGGGCGGCACTCGAGCTCTCCTTCGACACCACCGAAGGGCGAGGACCCGATGAGCCACCGATCCATCTCCTGCCGGACGCTCGCCGTGCTGCTAGCGCTCCCGGTGCTGGCAGCTGTCGCGTGGGCCGCGCCGGCGCGCGCGACGGAGCGCGGCTCCGTTCGCGCAGCACCCGTTGCGAGGACGTCGCTCACCTCGGCGAGCGCAGCGCTCGACTGGGTCGAGCGCGAGCTCGACGCCAATGGATCTGCGATGCCCTCGCCGTTCGGCCAAGGAAGCGACTGGGGCCTCACGCTCGACTCGATCCTCGCCCTCGCCGCAGGCAGCCGCGGCGGCTCCGCCTCCGCGACCAACGCCACGAACAACGTGCTCGACCACGCGCCGAGCTACTTCACGGGCGCCGACTTCGGATCGCCGAACGATCGTTACGCCGGTCCGCTCGCGAAGCTGCTGCTCGGTGCCGTCGTGCAAGGCGCTGACACCTCCGACGTCGCAGGGTTCGATCTCGAAGCCACCTTGCGCGCGCTGATGGTCCCCTCGGGTGCCCAGGCAGGGCGCTTCTCCGACGTGAGCGACTTCGGCGACTTCAGCAACGGCTTCGGCGAGGCGCTCGGCGTGCTCGCGTTGGCGCGCAGCGACAGCGGTGTCCCCTCGGCCGCCGTCGCGTTCCTGCTGGCGCAGCAGTGCCCGACCGGCGGCTTTCGCCTCTTCTACGCGGCGCAGACGTCCGATCCGGCTGGCTGCACCGGCGACGCCGAGGCAGACACCGACGCGACGTCGTTCGCGTTGATGGCGCTGCTGTCCGAGCCGGCAACGCCAGCGACGACGGCGAGCGCTGGCCGAGCTGTCACGTGGCTCCAAGGCAGGCAAGGCGCCGATGGGGGAGTGTCGGGCACCGGCCCGACTGGAGCGGAGAACGCGAACAGCACCGGGCTGGCCGGCGCCGTGCTCCGCGCATCCGGCGAGACCGATGCCGCGGCAGCGGCCGAGTCGTGGGTCGAGTCGGTGCAGCTCACGGCGACCGATCCAGCGCAAAGCGCAGCTGTCGACGACGTCGGCGCGATCGCTCGCGACGTCGCGGCCCGCGACGCGGCGATCAGCGATGGGATAGCCAGCGGCAGCCGTGACCAGTTCCGCCGTTCGACAGCCCAGGGCGTCCTCGCACTCGGACTCGGCGGTTACGACACGGTGGGTGGCCACACACGCGCCACGCTGGTGCCGAACGCATCGACGACAACGATCAGCCCCAACGCAGGCGACACGATCCTGGTCGACGGAACCGGCTTCCTCACCGACGAGCCAGTCACGGCTGTGTTGCGCTCGGACCCGATCACGATCGGAACAACGGCGGCCAGCGCCGGGGCCGTTCGCTTCTCGGTCCCGATCCCAACGGACTTCTCGGCAGGCCAGCACAGTGTCGAGCTCACCGGGTCGGTCTCGGGCTCCAGCGCTCGTGTTCTCCTCCAAGTGCAGGCGCCCCCGCCTGCCTCCACGGCGACGACAGCCAGCGCATCGCCGACGACCACGCTCGGAGCGAGCTCGTCAAACACAAACGGCAGGGCCGGCGAAGGCGACGCGAGATCGGCATCTCCGCTGCCGCGCAGCGGCACCGACATCCGCGAGCCCATCCTTCTCGCCGGCGCCTGCCTGCTCCTCGGAGGAGCCGCGCTGGCAGGCGCGAACAGACGGCGCCGATCCACCAGACGCGGGTGACCGTCGGCGAGCGCCGGGCTTCTCGGCTCGGCATCGCGGTTGTCGCCATCGTCGGCGTGCTCCTTGCGGTCGTGCCGATGAACGGAGCTCGTGCGGCCGGCGCAGCGCAGGGGCAATGCGCCGACAACGTCGGGATCACGATCGTCGTCGACTTCCGCGACCTCGGCGGCGGCGTCAACATCGCGTGCGCGCCGAGCCAGGTGAGCGACGGGCTCGACGCGCTCAGCGAAGCCGGCGTGAGCTGGGAGGGCACCCGGCGATACGCGGGCCTTGTGTGCCGCATCGCCGGCAAGCCCTCCCCTGCGAGCGAGGCGTGCGTCAACGCACCGCCCGCCGCCGCCTACTGGTCGTACTGGATCGCGCCGCGTGGCGGGCACTGGTGCTACAGCAGCCTCGGCGCTGGGAACCGCGTGCCCCCGCCCGGCTCGGTCGAAGGCTGGTCGTTCTCGCTCAACCACACAGGCGGTGACGTCCCGCCACCGAGCTCTGACCCGCCCGCGCCGATCCCGGGCACGACGCCGACCCAATTGCGTGGTGGCGATTGTGGCGCCCCTCCACCGTCGACCCCACCGGCAACGGATGCGCCGTTCCCGCCAGCAGCCGGCGACAGATCCACCGCGCCGACACCCGGAGGCGGCGCAGCGCATGACAACCCGCAGCCGACCGCGCAGGCAGGCCCCACCGGCGCCTCAGAGCCCGACGCACGAGGAGCCGCGACATCGACCACGACTGCGGCCTCGCGCGCGACGGGCGACTCGACCGCTGTCGACGCCGCGTCGAGCTCGAGTGCGTCGCGTGCGTCGAGCGACGCGAGCGCGTCGAAGAGCGGAGAGGTCGCGTTGAACGCCGTCGACCTCACCGACGATGGTCGCGGAGGCTCGGGCACACCGCTCGGCGTGATCGGCGGAACCGGTCTCGTCGCCGCGCTCGGCGGCGGCGCGTGGTTCAAGTCCCGCAAGCGGCATCGCGTCGAAAACCTGCCGATCGAGCTCGACGAAACTGTCTGAGATGTCGTCGCGCCAACTGCCGCGCGAGCTGCATCCCGGGGCGTGGTGGCTCTGGGCGCTCGGCATGGCGACCGCGGCGAGCCGCACGACGAACCCACTCGTCCTGGCGGTGATCGGCGGCGTGCTCGCTTTCGTGGTCTCCGCGCGGCGCGGCGATGCACCCTGGAGCAAAGGCTTCAAGGCGTACGTGGTGGTCGCGCTCGTCGTCATCGCGATCCGCGTGGTGTTTCGCGTGCTGCTCGACGGGCAGCACGGCGAGCATGTGTTGTTCCGCGCTCCCGAGCTCCCGCTGCCCGATTGGGCTTCGGGCATCCGCATCGGCGGCCAGGTCTCGTTGGAGGGCGCGTTGAGCGCCCTGTATGACGGCCTGCGGCTCGCGTCGCTGCTGCTGTGCTTCGGCGCCGCCAACGCGCTGGCCAACGCCAAGCGGTTGCTGAAAGCGACGCCATCAGCGTTGCACGAGATCGGCGTCGCCGTCGTCGTCGCGCTCACCGTCGCGCCGCAGCTGATCGAAAGCGCCGCGCGGGTACGTCGCGCTCGCCGGTTGCGCAGCAGCTCGGCCAGAGGCTTGCACCTGCTTCGCCAGATCGTCATCCCGGTGATGACCGACGCGCTGGACCGCTCGCTCGCGCTCGCCGCGGCCATGGACTCGCGTGGGTTCGGCCGCACCCGCCGGCTGGTCAGTAGAGCTCGCCGCGCGGTGAGCGGCGCCTTGGTGCTCGGCGGGCTCTGCGGCGTGTGCGTCGGGCTGTACTCCCTTCTCGACGCCACCGGTCCAGCAGCATTGGGAGCGCCGGCGTTGTTCGTCGGCGTGCTGCTTTCTGTTGGCGGCACGATCGTTGCCGGTCGCCGCGTGCACACCTCGCGCTACCGACCCGATCCGTGGCGAGCGAGCGAATGGGCCGTTGCCGCTTCGGGAGTCGCCGTCGCGGCGGGGATGTTCCTTGTCGGCCACGTCGACCCGGCCAACCTCAACCCGTCGCTCCAGCCCTTGCGTTGGCCCCAGCTCCCGCTGTCGGTTGTCGCCGTCATACTCCTCGGCGCGCTCCCCGCATGGTTCGCGCCGCCGCCGGTGATCACGAGAGCGCCTGCGCTGGCCGAGTGCTCACCGTCGCGACCAACTGAGGTCGCGGCGTGATCCGCGTCGAGCACGTTTCCTTCCGCCACGACGGCGCCGAGCAGCCCGTGCTGCGCGATGTGCAGCTCTCGGTCGACGAAGGGGAGCTCTGCCTCCTCATCGGCAGGACGGGCGCAGGGAAGTCGACGTTGCTCGGCACCGTCAACGGCCTCGTCCCGCACTTCACGGGCGGGCATCTGAGCGGCCGTGTCACTGTCGACGGACGCGATACCCGCCACAACCAGCCGCGCGACTTGGCCGACGTCGTTGGCTTCGTCAGCCAGGACCCATTGGCCGGCTTCGTCACGGACACCGTCGAGGAGGAGCTCGCGTACGGCATGGAGCAGCTCGGCTTGCCGAGCGCCGTGATGCGCAAGCGGGTAGAGGAGACGCTCGATCTGCTCGGCATCGCGGAGCTTCGCGCTCGGGCGCTGCGCACCCTCTCCGGTGGCCAGCAGCAACGCGTCGCCATAGGTTCGGTGCTCACGGCCCATCCCCGCACGCTCGTGCTCGACGAGCCAACCTCGGCCCTCGATCCAACAGCTGCCGAGGACGTGCTCGCCACGCTCGCACGTCTTGTGCACGACCTCGGTGTGACCGTCGTCGTGGCCGAGCATCGCCTCGAACGCGTCGCGCACCATGCCGATCAGGTTGCGCATGTGCTCGGCGACGGCCACGTCGTCAGCGGCGCGCCGGCCAGCATCCTCGGCGATGCCGCCATCGCCCCGCCCGTCGTGCACCTGGCTCACCTCGCTGGATGGCGGCCGGTTCCGCTCTCCGTGCGCGACGCGCGCCGGCTCGCCGGTCCGCTCCGCGCTTCGCTCGCAGGACGCGCGATCCCGCCCAGCCGCCCGGTGGGCAGCACCGCGCTGTGCGCCAACAACGTGGTCGTGCGCTACGACGCAGTCGTCGCGGTGCGCGAGATCGATCTCGAGCTCCACTTCGGCGAGGTCACCGCACTCATGGGTCGCAACGGTTCGGGCAAGTCGTCGCTGCTGTGGGCGCTGCAGGGGTCGGGACCACGTGCGAGTGGCATCGTGGACGTCGGAGGGGCCGACCCGCACGACCTCTCGGCGCGCGAGGCGCGCGCCCGCGTCGGCCTCGTGCCCCAAACCCCCTCGGATCTGCTGTACCTCGCGACCGTGGAGGACGAATGCGCGCAAGGCGACCTCGACGCCGGCGCTCCCGGTGGCAGGTGTCGCGAGTTGCTCGAGCGCCTGGCTGGTCGCCTCGACGATCGCCTCCATCCCCGCGATCTCTCCGAGGGACAACGCCTCTGCCTTGTCCTCGCCATCCAGCTCGCAGCAGCGCCCAGCGTGCTGCTGCTCGACGAGCCGACGCGAGGGCTCGATCCGACAGCGAAGGACCGGTTCGTCGACATGATCGACGATCTTGCTCGCAGCGGCCATGCCGTCGTGCTCGCCACACACGACGTCGAGCTCGTCGCCAATGTCGCCGATCGGGTCATCGTCCTCGCCGAGGGCGAGATCGTGGCCGATGGACCCACAGCCGATGTGGTGTGCTCCTCACCGGCCTTCGCGCCGCAGGTCGCCAAGATCCTCCACCCCGCCCCGTGGCTCACCGTCAGACAAGTCGCTGGCGTCCTCGAGCCGCAAGGATGACGGCCTCCGCCGCCCACCACTCGCCGAGCGGGTCGGTCCTCCGCGTCGAGCGCCGCGGCGCCGCTGTGCTCGTCCTCGTCTCGCTGGCCGGGCTGATGATGTTCCTCTGGCCCCTGCTCGTCACGCCGCCAAGCGGTCTCGCCCACGACCGCGACGCGCCGCTTCTCTTCGTCGCGCTGCTCCCGGCGCTCGTTGCGGTCGTGCTGTCCGAGGTCACGGCAGGCCGAATGAACACGAAGTCGATCGCGATGTTGGGCGTCCTCTCGGCCATCGGCGCCGCCCTGCGACCCATGGGCGTTGGCACAGCAGGCATCGAAACGGTCTTCTTCCTGCTCGTCCTCGCTGGGCGCGTCTACGGGCCCGGCTTCGGGTTCGTGCTCGGCTCGACGACCCTCTTCGCCTCCGGGCTCATCACCGGTGGCATCGGCCCGTGGCTCCCGTTCCAGATGCTCGCGGCGTCGTGGGTTGGGCTCGGCGCGGGGATGCTGCCTGCGTGGCGCGGGCGCGCCGAGATCGCGCTCCTCGCCCTCTACGGGGCCATCGCAGCGTACGCGTTCGGCTTCCTGCTCAACATGTGGTTCTGGCCCTTCGTCGGCGGCACCGACACCCGCATCTCGTTCGTCGCCGGCGACGCGGTGCTCACCAACCTGCACCGATTCGTCCTGTTCACCTTTGCCACTTCGACGGGCGGATGGGACACGGGCCGCGCGATCACCAACGTGGTCGCCATCATCGTCATCGGCCCCGCCATGTTGTTGACCTTCCGTCGCGCGGCACGCCGGGCCTCTTTCGATGCGGTCGCCACGTTCGGTTCCGGAGAGGCGATTGCCACGCCGACACGGTGAGGTCGGTCCCGTAGGTTTGGACCGTGACGGTCGTGCGCTCCCTTGCACTGTTCGCGCTTGCCGCTGTCGCAGAGATCGGCGGCGCATGGCTCGTCTGGCAAGGCGTGCGCGAGCATCGGGGCGTCGCGTTCGTTGGCGCTGGCGTGGCCGCGCTGGGCGCATACGGCTTCGTCGCGACACTGCAGGACGAGCAGGCCTTCGGGCGGATCCTCGCGGCCTACGGCGGCGTCTTCGTCGCCGGCTCCCTCGGTTGGGGCATGGCTGTCGACGGCTTCCGACCCGACCGCTTCGACCTCATCGGGGCGGCGGTCTGTCTCATCGGCGTGGCCGTGATCATGTTCGGGTCGCGCTGAACAACGTTTTCGCGGGGTCGCTGGACGTGGGCGCAGAGAACGCCAGGAATACCTCGTCACCGACATCAACGTCGAGCCACTGCGCAACCGCCACGTTGACGAACGCTCGCGACCGTCTCGGGTCATCCGGTTCTGTGACCAGTGGTCCTGTTTCGAGGACGAAAGGCCAGGTCAGGTTTGTGCGCCCCCTGGGATTCGAACCCAGAACCTGCGGATTAAGAGTCCGTTGCTCTGCCGTTGAGCTAGAGGCGCGAAAGCCGGCGATCGTAGTTGTCTGACCGCCGTTGGGGTGACCGAGGGGACTTGAACCCCCGACCTCCAGGGCCACAACCTGGCGCTCTAACCGAGCTGAGCTACGGCCACCATGTGGAGCGGTCAGCGTAGTGCAGTCCGCGCGGACGGAGGCCAGCCGATCCGCGCCGCCACCGCTGCCTCAGGACGCTCGACGGGGCTCCATGCCAGCAGCCCGGTAGACCGCGTCGATGATCTCCATGTTCGCGATGGAGTCGGTCGGGCCTGTCACGATCGGCTCACCGCGCAACGCGGCACCGGCGAAGGCGCGCAACTGGAACAGGTAGCTCGGATCCTTGCTGAACCGCTCGCGGCGCCGGCCGCGCGCCGAGCGCACCGAGAAGCGGTGGAAGTACTGGGGCGCCGTGGCGTTGATCACCCGCACTTCGCCGTCGCTCCCTGTGACGCGGGCACCCAGCGCGAGCAACCGCATCGACAGCATCGACACGTCGACCTTGGCTGACGCGCCGCTGGGCAGATCGAGCTCGGCTGTCATGCGCCGGTCAACGCCGGGCGAGCGCTCCTTGGCCACAGCCGAGCGCACAGAGGGCTCCTCGCCAGAGAAGCTGCGGATCATGTGCAGCGCGTAGCAGCCGACGTCCATGGTCGTGCCGCCCGCCAGCGCCAGGTTCCAGCGAATGTCCTTGGCGGGAAGCAGCGGGATGCACATCCACGCCTCGACGCGCTCGATCGTGCCGAGCTCGCCGCTGTCCACGATCTCGATCAGCCGTTTGGCGAGGGGGTGGTAGCGGTAGTGGAACGCCTCCATGCAGACGAGCCCGGTGCGCTCCGCGACGGCTGCGACGGTTCGCGCCTCATCGGCATTCGCGGTGAAGGGCTTCTCGCACAGCACGTGCTTGCCGGCCTCGAGCGCAGCGATCGTCCAGCGTCCGTGCAGGCCGTTGGGGAGCGGGTTGTAGATGGCATCGACGGCTGGGTCGGCGATCAACTCGTCATAGGAACCGTGCACGGTGCGGATGTTGTGCTTCTTCGCGTATACCTCGGCCTTGCTGCGGTCGCGGGCTGCGACGGCGACGACCTCCACCTCGTCGACTCGCCGAGCTGGCTTGATGAGCGCAGCGGGCGTGATGCGGGCTGCGCCGAGGACGCCGATTCGAAGGGTGGCCATTGGCCCATCCTGTCTTGGTCGACGGTGCCGCGCCCGTACGATGGCTTCGCTTGCCCCCGTAGCTCAGCTGGACAGAGCAACCGCCTTCTAAGCGGTTGGCCGCAGGTTCGAGTCCTGCCGGGGGCGCGCCGGTGGGCGGCCGCTGTAGACATCGCGCGTGCCGAACGAGCTGAGCTTCGACCGCGCGCGATGGGCAGCGCTCGGCTCAGCAGTACCGCTCGGCCTGACCACGGCCGAGCTGGACCAGATCCGGGGCATCAACGATCGGCTTGATCTGCAGGAGGTGACAGACGTCTACCTGCCGCTGTGCGAACTTCTCCACTTGCACGTGATCGCCAACCGTGAGCTGCACGAGCAGACCGACGCGTTCCTCGGTGCCGTGCCGGAGCGAGTGCCGTACGTGATAGGTCTCGCGGGGAGCGTGGCGGTCGGCAAGAGCACCACGGCGCGCATCTTGCAGGCGCTCCTCGCCCGGTCGCCCGCGCACCCGAGGGTCGAGCTGGTGCCGACGGACGGCTTCTTGCAGCCCAACGCCTTGCTCGAGTCGCGCGGGCTCCTCGACCGCAAGGGGTTCCCAGAGAGCTACGACACCGGAGCGCTGGTCCGCTTCCTCGCAGCGCTCAAGAGCGGCGAGCCCGAGCTCGACGTGCCGGTCTACTCCCATGTCCGCTACGACGTCGTCGCCGACGAACGTCGGCGCGTCTCGCGCCCCGATGTCGTGATCGTCGAAGGGCTCAACGTGCTCCAAGTGGTCGGCGGCGCAGCGCAACAGGTGGCTGACCATTTCGACTTCTCGATCTTCGTCGATGCCGATGAGGGTGCTATCGCGCGCTGGTTCGCCGAGCGGTTCCGCATGTTGCGCCGCACGGTGTTCACCGATCCGAGCTCGTTCTTCCACGAGTACGCGTCGCTCAGCGAGACCGAAGCCGACGCGTTCGCTGCCCTCGTATGGGGAGCGATCAACCGGCCGAACCTTCTCGAGCACATCCTCCCGACCCGCGAGCGTGCGCACTTGGTGCTGGAGAAGGGGCCCGACCACTGCGTCGAGCGCGTGCTGCTGCGGCGCCGCTAGCGCAAGGGAGCGCGGCGGCGGGCGTAGTGCGCCGCTAGCGCGAGCGCGCTGAGCAAAAGCCCGAGCCCCAACATGGATTCACCGCCGGTGTTGGCCGTCTCGCCGTTCGCATCAGCCTTCGACGAGCCCGTCTGCCCGAGGCCGCCGCCTGCCGATTGAGTGGTCGGCGGCGCGATCGTGCTCGCCGTGCTCGTGGTCGGAATGCCCGAGGTCGCAGTTGACGACGACGCAGTCGAGGAGGACGCGCTCGACGCCGACGCGCTCGACGCGGCCGTCGTGCTAGGCAGCGCGATGAGCGTCGAGGTCGTGCTCGAGGACGCGCCGGACCTCGTCGTCGGCGTCGAAGCGGACTCGTTCGTCTTGGTGTCATCCGCGAGGTTGCCCGGCTGCAAGATCGCCAAGGTGATCCCGCCGACGATGAGCAGGATCAATGCTGCACCGAGGAGCGTTGTCGTCTTCTTCAGGGGTCTCGGGTCCTTCGGGATCTGGAGCGGGCGACGGGAATCGGACCCGCGTAGCCTGCTTGGAAGGCAGGTGCTCTACCACTGAGCTACGCCCGCGCGCTGCTGTCGACGGTACGGGCGACCGCGCCGAACGGGCAACCCAATGGTCGTCGCTCCGAGCGCTGTAGTGGTGGACCCTCGTCGGGGAGGGGGGATTCGAACCCCCGACCTCCAGCTCCCAAAGCTGGAGCGCTACCACTGCGCCACTCCCCGTGTGGGTCGGACGATACGTGGTTCAGGTGCGCAGATCGGCGCCGGTACACTCCCGCCCCTGTGAGGTCCACCGTCGAGCCCCTCGAGGGCAACAAGGTCAAGCTCTCGGTCGAGGTCGAAGCTGCGGAGTTCGAAAAGGACATCGACGCCGCGTTTCGGCGCATCGCTCGCGAAGTTCGCCTGCCTGGCTTTCGACCGGGGAAGGCCCCCCGGCGGCTGCTCGAGGCCAAGCTGGGCGCGGAGGTCGGGCGTGAGGAGGCGTTGCGGGAGGCGTTGCCGTCGTACTACGTGCAGGCCGTCAAGGAGCACGACGTCGACGTCATCGCGGCGCCGGAGATCGACATCACCGAAGGGCAAGAGGTCGGGCCCGTCACCTTCGACGCAGTGGTCGAGGTTCGCCCCGTCATCACGATCGGCGGCTACGAGGGCCTGAGGGTCGAGCTACCCCGCATCGAGGCCACCGATGAGGAGATCGACATCCAGATCGACAAGCTGCGCCAACAGTTCGCCGAGTTGGCGAGCGTCGAGCGCCCGGCGCACGACGGCGACCACGTGTCGATCGGGATCACCGGCTCGCGCGACGGCGACGTTCTCCCCGGTCTGCAGGCCGACGACTACCTCTACGAGCTCGGCAGCGCCGCTGTCGCGCCCGAGCTCGACGAGAATCTCCGGGGGGCCAAGGTCGGCGACATCCTGCGATTCGACGCGCAGCCCGAGGGCGACGACGAGGACGCGGTGCAGTTCGAGGTCATCGTCAAGAGCATCAAGGAAAAGATGCTCCCCGAGGTCGACGACGCCTGGGCGAACGACGTTTCGGAGTTCGACTCCGTCGATGAGCTCCGCGCGGACCTGAACGAGCGCATCTCGAAGGTTCGCAAGATCCAGGCCCAGATGGCGATGCGCGACAAGGCGGTCCTCGCGCTCGTGCAACTGGTCCAGGAGGAGGCTCCCGAGGCGATGGTGAGCACCGAGGTGCAGAACCGTCTCCAGGACCTCTCGATGCGGCTCAACGCGCAAGGCGTGAACCCTGAGCAGTACTTGGCCGCGACGGGCCAGAGTGCAGAGGAGATGGTCGCCGGGATGCGCGAATCGGCCGTCCAAGCGGTCAAGGCGGACATGGCGCTGCGCGCGCTCGCTGAGGCCGAGGGCATCGAATGCGACGACGACGATCTCGATGCGGAGATCGGCGCACTCGCGGCACGGGTCGAGCAGAAACCCGAGAAGGTTCGCAAGGAGCTGGAACGCGCCGAGCAGATGCAGGCGGTACGCTCCGACGTACGAAAACGCAAGGCGGTCGACTGGCTCGCGGAGCAGGTCGAGCTGGTCGACGAGGACGGCCAACCGATCGACCGCGCCGCCCTCGCCCTGCCCGATGCCGACGATGACGAGCTCGACGAAGACGAGCTGATCGAGGCAGCGCTCATGGCCGAGGAGCGCGAAGCCGAGCCCGCCGACGACGACGTTCCCGCAACCGACCAAGCCGAAGAGGAGACGAACCCTGATGGAGCCCGCGTACAACTACATGGTGCCGATGGTCGTCGAGCAGACGAATCGCGGTGAGCGGAGCTACGACCTCTACAGCCGGCTCCTCAAGGAGCACATCATCTTCCTCGGGACGCCGATCGACGACACGATCGCCAACCTGGTCTGCGCCCAACTGCTGCACCTCGAGTCGGAGAACCCCGACAAGGACATCAACATCTACATCAACAGCCCGGGTGGCGACATCACCGCGCTGTTCGCGATCTACGACACCATCCAGTACATCAAGCCCGACATCGCCACGATCTGCTTCGGGCAAGCCGCTTCGGCCGCCGCTGTGCTGCTCGCTGCCGGTGCACCGGGCAAACGCCTCGCGTTGCCGCACTCGCGCATCTTGCTGCACCAGCCGTGGGGGAGCGGCGGGGGCCAGGCCACCGACATCGAGATCCAGGCGAAGGAGATCCTGCGCATGCGCGACCTCTTGAACCAGATCCTCTCCGATCACACCGGCCAGCCCGTGGAGAGAATCGCGAAGGACACCGATCGCGACTTCGTGCTCGAGGCCATGGAGGCCAAGGCGTACGGCATCGTTGACGAGGTCATCTCGACTCGAGAGCTGGCCGACAACTCTGGCGCCATCCGGGCGAGCTGAACAACCAAGGCGAAGGGGGAGACTTCGGTGGCCAAGTTCGGCGATGGGGGTGAGCTGCTCAAGTGCAGCTTCTGCGGCAAGTCCCAGAAGCAGGTCAAGAAGCTGATCGCAGGTCCCGGCGTCTACATCCGTGACGAGTGCATCGACCTCTGCAACGAGATCATCGAAGAGGAGCTCTCGGAGACGACCGAGCTGCATTTCGACGAGCTGCCGAAGCCGAAGGAGATCTTCGACTTCCTCGACGACTACATCATCGGCCAGGAGCACGCGAAGCGCATCCTGTCCGTCGCCGTCTACAACCACTACAAGCGCATCCAGTTCGGGGCGAGCGCGAGTGAGACAGACGTCGAGCTGGCGAAGTCGAACATCTTGTTGCTCGGTCCGACGGGCTGCGGCAAGACGCTCCTCGCGCAAACCCTCGCGCGCATGCTCAACGTGCCCTTCGCCATCGCCGATGCCACCGCTCTGACGGAGGCTGGCTACGTCGGCGAGGACGTCGAGAACATCCTGCTGAAGCTGATCCAGGCCGCCGACTACGACGTCAAGAAGGCCGAGACGGGGATCATCTACATCGACGAGATCGACAAGATCGCGCGCAAGAGCGAGAACCCGTCGATCACCCGCGACGTCTCCGGTGAAGGCGTGCAGCAGGCGCTGCTGAAGATCCTGGAGGGCACAACGGCCTCGGTGCCGCCCCAAGGGGGTCGCAAGCACCCACACCAGGAGTTCATCCAGATCGACACGACGAACATCCTCTTCATCTGTGGGGGAGCGTTCGCTGGCATCGAGAAGATCATCGAAAGCCGGGCCGGAACCAAGGGGATCGGCTTCGGGGCCGACATCCGCCGCGCGGAGGAGAAGGACCTCGGGCGCATCCTCGAGAAGGTGCTGCCCGAGGACCTCTTGAAGTTCGGGCTGATCCCCGAGTTCATCGGTCGGCTGCCGGTCATCGGGGCTGTCTCGCATCTCGACATCGAGGCGCTCATCCGCATCCTCGTCGAGCCCCGCAACGCTCTCGTCAAGCAGTACCGCAAGTTCTTCGAGTTCGAAGACGTCGACCTCGAGCTCACCGACGACGCGCTCGAGGCTGTGGCTGAACAGGCGCTCCTCAGAGGAACAGGGGCCCGCGGTCTGCGCGCCATCCTCGAAGAGGTGCTTCTCAACATCATGTACGACCTCCCGAGCCGCACCGACATCGGCAAGTGCGTCATCGATCGCGCGGTCGTACTCGACAAGGTCAACCCGACGCTGGTCCCTCGCAGCGAGGCCCCGCGCCAGCAGCGACCGCGGCGCGCCGCCAGCTGAACGCGCCGCTACCGAAACAGCGACGGATGGGCCGGAGCGTCCCTGGGTAGAGGGGCGACATGATCGACGGCCTCGTGTTCTCGAGCGACGAGGAGCTCGAGGTCGTGTTGCGCAAGGCGAGGCGAGCGAACCTCGGTGTGGCACCGAGGGTGGCGCGCGCATCGCTGGCCGCCTGAATCGACGCCGGTAGCGTTGGTCGGCCATGGCCGAAGACCTCAGCGCCGCGCTGCGCTGGCTCGACACGCACATCAACTACGAGTCGGCAAAGGGCGGCGCGCCCAAGGCGGGATCGACTGGTGGGCTCTCGCTCGAGCGCATGCATGGTCTCGTCGATGTTCTCGGTGAGCCCCAGCGGAGCTATCCGGTGATCCACATCACGGGTACGAACGGCAAGGGTTCCGTCGCGCGGATCGCCTCAGCCGTCCTCGCTGCCGGCGGGCTGACTGTCGGCACGTACACCAGCCCGCACCTCGAGAAGCTCAACGAGCGCATCGTCCGCAACGGCGAGCCCATCGACGATGACGAGCTCGTAGCGGTCCTCGCAGACTTGGAGCGGCTCGAACCCCTTGTCGCGCAACGACCCTCGTACTTCGAGCTCCTCACCGCCGCAGCGTTTCGTTGGTTCGCAGACGTCGCCGTCGACGTCGCTGTGGTCGAGGTCGGGCTCCTCGGCCGTTACGACGCGACGAACGTCGCCGATGGGGTGGTGGCGGTGCTCACCAACGTCGGCCACGACCACAGCGACTTCACGGGTGACTGGCGTGAGCGCATCGCGCAGGAGAAAGCCGGCATTGTGAAGCCCGGCGCGACGTTCGTCGTCGGCGAGACAGATCAGGATCTGCTGCCCACCTTCGAGCGGGCGGGGGCAGAGGCGACCTGGTTTCGCGACTTCGACTTCGGCGCGGAACGCAACGAGATGGCCGTTGGTGGGCGGGTCCTCGACCTGCGCACACCCTCGGGCCTGTACGAGGAGCTCTTCTTGCCACTGCACGGTGCGCATCAAGGTGACAACGCAGCTTGCGCGCTGGCAGCGGTCGAAGCGTTCTTCGGGCAGCGAGTCGACGACGAGGTCGTCGCCGAAGGGTTCGCCGCGTCGCGGGCGCCAGGACGCTTCGAGGTCGTCGGGCATCAGCCGCTCGTGGTGCTCGACGGGGCACACAACGTCGAAGGTGCGCGCGGCGCCATCGCCACCCTTGACGACGACTTCGCCGTGCACGGCGAGCGCATCATCGTGCTCGGCGTGCTCGCGCCGCGGGATCCGAGCGACCTGCTCGACGCTCTCGAGGCCGACCAGGCCTCGCTCGTCGTTGCGTGCACACCACGATCGCCTCGCGCCATCCCAGCCGACGACATCGCTGCCGCTGCCGAGGCGATCGGCACGCGAGCCATCGCTGAGCCCGACGTGGCGACGGCTGTCGAACGCGCCATCGCCCTCGCCGGGAACGACGACGCCGTGCTCGTGACGGGCAGCCTTTACGTCGTCGGCGAAGCTCGGACCGGGCTCCTGGCGCGATGAGGCGCCGCCCGATCGGCTGGTGAACACCGGCAGGCGTCCCCTACCTTCGCCCCAATGAACCGCACCTTCGTGATGGCCAAGCCCGACGCTGTCGAGCGCGGCCTCGTCGGGGAGATCGTGAGCCGGCTCGAGCGAAAGGGCCTCGTTCTCGTCGCAGCCGAGCTCCGGACCGCGGACCGCACCCTCGCCGAGGCGCACTACGCCGAGCACCGCGAGAAGCCGTTCTTCGGTGAGCTCGTCGCCTTCCTGACCCGCTCGCCGGTGTTCGCGATGATCGTCGAGGGGCCTGGCGACAACACCTACTCCTTGGTGCGCAAGCTGGTCGGCGCGACGAAGGTCGACGATGCCGAGCCAGGCACGATCCGAGGCGATCTCGCCACCGTCACGACCGAGAACCTCGTGCACGCGAGCGACGGCCACGACGCTGCTGCGCGAGAGATCGCGCTCTGGTTCCCCTCCGCCTGAGGCGACGGGCGATTGTTGCGAAAGCGTTACGACCTGTAGCGTGACGCGCCTGAGTAGGGGCCAGGCGCGCCGCGCCCGATCCCGAGTAGCTTTCGCCAACAACCTCCCCCGCCCTCGGGAGCCCTTCGGATGTCCGAAAACCTGTTCTCCTCGTTGATGGGCCGTGACATGGCCGTCGACCTCGGCACGGCCAACACCGTGATCTACGTGCGCGGTCGCGGCATCGTCCTCGACGAGCCCTCCGTCGTCGCGGTGAACGCCCGCGATGGGAGACCGTTGTCCGTGGGCACCGAGGCTAAGCGGATGATCGGGCGCACGCCGGCACACATCACCGCGATCCGCCCGCTCAAAGACGGCGTGATCGCCGACTTCGAGATCTGCGAGAAGATGTTGAAGTACTTCATCCAGAAGGTGCATCCCCGCAAGGTGACGATGCGCCCGCGGATGATCATCTGTGTCCCGTCCGGCGTGACAGGGGTCGAGAAGCGCGCCGTGCAAGAGGCTGCTGTCTACGCCGGTGCCCGCAAGGATCCCGTCATCATCGAAGAGCCCATGGCGGCAGCGATCGGTGCCGGCCTGCCGGTCCACGAGCCGTCGGGCAACATGATCGTCGACATCGGGGGCGGCACCACCGAGGTGGCTGTGATCTCCCTCGGTGGCATCGTCGCCAGCCAGTCGGTCCGCATCGGCGGCGACGAGCTCGACGAGGCGATCATCCAGTACATCAAGAAGGAGTACAGCCTCGCACTCGGCGAGCGCATGGCCGAAGAGATCAAGATCGCCCTCTGCTCGGCGTTGCCGCTGATGGAGGAGGTCCACGCCGAGATACGCGGGCGCGATCTCGTGACCGGGTTGCCCAAGACGGTGGTGGTCTCGACAGAGGAGATCCGCGACGCGATCGAAGAGCCCGTCGGCGCGGTCGTCGACGCCGTGAAGGTGACCCTCGACAAGACCCCGCCCGAGCTCGCCGCAGACATCATGGAGCAGGGAATCGTCCTCTCCGGTGGCGGCGCGCTGCTGCATGGGCTCGACGCTCGGCTCCAACATGAGACGGGCATGCCGATCGTGATCGCTCCCGATCCGTTGCACTCGGTCGCGATCGGATCTGGTCAGGCCCTGGAGGACTACGCCGCCCTCAAGGACGTGCTGTTCTCCGAGACGCCCGACCGTTGACGCTGTAGGACGCGCTCATGGCGATGTCCCGGCGCGGCGGGCGCTCTCGGCTCACGCTGATCCTGCTCGTCCTCAGCTCGATCACGATCCTCACCATCGACTTCCGCGGCGGCTCCGGGGCGCTCGAGCCGGTGCGCGATGGCGCAGCGACCGTCTTCAGCCCGGTCCGAGGCGCAGCCGATCGGGTGTTCAGCCCTGTCGCCGACGCGTGGAACGGTGCGTGGCACTACGACGACGTGCGCAAGGAGAACGAAGCGCTGCGCAAGGAGAACGACGTGCTGCGCGGAAACAACGCCGAAGGTGAGGCCGCGAGCAAGGACGCCGAGCAGCTGCGCAAATCGGTCGGCCTCGCGTCGGTCAGCGACATCCCCCAGGTGCTGGCGCAGGTCAGCTCGGGCGCGGTGAGCAACTTTGCCCACACGATCGAGCTCGACCACGGAAGCAGCGACCACGTCGCGGTCGGCAACCCCGTGGTCACCGGTGCCGGGCTGGTTGGACGTGTGGTCCAGGTCACGAGCGGGCACTCGGTGGTGAAGCTCATCACCGATCCCGACTTCGCGATCGGCATCCGCCTGACGAGCTCGCAGGAGATCGGCGTCGCGCGAGGGACGGGTGAGGGGGGCCCGCTGCGCGTCGAGTCGGGCATCAA
Source organism: Acidimicrobiales bacterium (assembly GCA_051000215.1). Classification (GTDB taxonomy): domain Bacteria; phylum Actinomycetota; class Acidimicrobiia; order Acidimicrobiales; family JACDCH01; genus JBPCON01. The sequence continues at coordinate 65,145 of JBPCON010000051.1, read as the reverse complement.
CCCCAAGGCCGACGTCCCGATCGGCGAAGCGGTGACGACGAGCGGGCTCGACCGCGCGATCTTCCCGCCCCTGATACCGGTGGGGACCGCACGAGCAGCTGAGCTGTCGCCCGATCAGCTCAGCAAGGTGGTCACCATCGACCCGCTGGCCGATCTGGCTCGCCTCGCCTACGTCACCGTCCTGCTGTGGGAGCCAACGAGGTGACGACAGCGCGCGCCTCGTTCGTGCTGTTCTTCACCCTGGTGCTGCAGACGACGCTCTTCGCCGATCTCGCCGTCTTCGGGGTGCGCGCCGACGTGGTGCTGCTCTTCGCTATTGCAGCGGGGATCGTCGGGGGGCCCGATCGTGGCGCGATGGCGGGATTCGCCGCCGGCCTCGGCTACGACCTACTCGTCGTCGGCACGCCGGTCGGGTTGTACGCGCTGGCGTACTGCATCACGGGTTTCGTGGTCGGCACGTTGCAGGGCGGCGTCCTGCGGGCCTCGTGGTGGATACCTGTTGCTTCGGCCATGGGGGCGAGCGTGCTCGGCGTCGTGTTGTTCGCCGTCATCGGGACGGTGCTCGGCCAGGAGGGCTACTTCGAGGCGCGCCTCCTGCAGATCGCGGCCGTGGTCGCCATCATCAACGGCGCCCTGGTGCTCCCCGCCCTGCGCATCGCCCGCTGGGCGGTTCCCGCGGAGCGTCACACCAGGTTGGCCCTGTGAACCCGGAGAACCCCCGCCTGCGCCTTGGCGTGCTCGGGCTCGTCGTGCTGTCGCTGTTCGCGACGCTGTTCTCGCGCCTGTGGTACTTGCAGATACTCGCGAGCGACCAGTTCAAGCTCCAGGCCTCGGCGAACAGCACTCGCACCGTGCTCGAGCCCGCCCCGCGCGGTCGTGTCCTCGACCGCCATGGGAAGATCCTCGTCGACAATCGAGTGTCGACCGTTGTCACCGTCGACCGGCAGCGGCTGGCGAAGCCAGGTAAGCCCGAGCGCAGCGCGTTGCTCGGTCGGCTCGCCGATGAGCTCACCCGCTACACGGGCGAAGCAAGGACGGTCGACGACATCGAGAAACGCCTCGCCGACGTGCGCTACAGCCCCTACACCCCGGTGCCCGTCGCCGAAGACGTGTCGAAGGACCTCGAGCTCTTCCTCGAGGAGCATTCGCCCGACCTGGATGGCGCCGTCGCGGTCACGGCGGCCACGATCCGCAACTACCCGCTCGGACGCACGGCCTCCCACATCCTCGGCTACGTCGGATCCATCACCGAGAGCGAGTTCAAGGCGCGCGGTGCCGACCCGAAGACCTACGAGCTCGACGATCAGATCGGCAAGACGGGCGTCGAGCAGACCTACGAGGCCGACCTCCGCGGCACGCCGGGCAAGCGGGTGCTCGAGGTCGATGCCAAGGGCGACACCGTCCGCCAGATCACCAACGACGCACCCATCCCAGGTGACGACCTCGTGCTCTCCATCGATGCCGACATCCAGGCGACGACCGAGGCAACACTTCGCGAGCAGCTCGACATCGCGAGGGGGACGCGGAACTCCGACGGCTCCTACAACGCCTCGCCCGCCGGATCGGCTGTCGTCCTCGACCCGAACACCGGGGAGGTGATCGCCATGGCGAGCTACCCCGATTTCGATCCGAGCACCTTCACCAAGCCCATACCCACCGATCTGTGGAACCAGCTGAACGACCCCGCAAATCAGTTCCCGCTCAACAACAGAGCGCTGCAGGGTCAGTACGCGCCGGGCTCCACCTTCAAGCTCATCACCGCGTATGCGGCCCTCCAAGCAGGGCTCATCACGCCCGAGACGCCGTACGTCGACACCGGCGTGTACAAGATCCCGGGGTGCACCGGCGACCCGGCGGGCTGCACGCGGACGAACTCGGGTGGCACCGCGCACGGGACGGTGAACCTCACGAGGGCGCTGACCGTGTCGTCCGACACGTACTTCTACAAGCTCGGCGCCGACTTCTGGTCAGACCGCTCGAGGCTCGGCGATGGCATCCAGAAAGCGGCTGACGCGTTCGGGCTCGGCGCGGAGACGGGTGTGCCGCTCACCGGCGAGCAGTCGGGATGGGTCCCCACTCCCGAAAACCAAAAGCAGCGACACGACGCGAACCCGGGGGCCTTCCCAACCGCCAGTTGGTTCACGGGCGACAACGTCAACATCGCGATCGGTCAGGGCGACATGCTCGTCACACCGTTGCAGCTGGCAAACGCATACGCGGCGTTCGCAAACGCGCAAGGCGCTCTCTTCTCGCCAAACGTCGCGCGTGAGGTGCACCGGGGGACCACCGGCGAGATCGTACGCATCATCTCTCCACGCCAACTGAAGACCGTGGCGATCCTCCCCGAGCAGCGCGACGCGATGTTGCAGGGCTTCGAGGGTGTCACTGCAAACGCGAGCGGCACGGCCTACGCAGCTTTCCGCGACTTTCCCGGGTGGGCCGTCGCCGGCAAGACGGGGACGGCAGAGGTGCACAACAACAAGGAGAGCAACAACGCGCTCTTCGTTGGCTTCGGGCCCGCAGCGGGTGCGCAGTACGTCGGCGCGGCCGTGCTCGAGAACTCCGGGTTCGGCGCCGTGGCCGCGGCCCCGGTGATCCGCCGCGTGTTCCAGGGCATCGCCGACCCGGCCCAGCAACCCCACGTCGGTCCCGGCGGCGCTCTCGACCGGTCGGTGCCGGGGCCGGGCCAGGCGCAGACATCGGTGCGCGATTGATGGCCGCCACAGTGAGCCGCTCGTTGCGCCGAGGTTCGACGACGCGACTGAACCGCAACCCGGCTGCGGCCTGGCGGCATCTCGATGTCGTGCTCATCGGTGCAGTCGTGGCGATCGGGTTGCTCGGCACGCTCATGGTCTGGAGCGCGACCCGAGGGCCGAGCTCGCCGTATCAAACCGGGTTCTTCACGAAGCAGCTCGCCTTCGTCGTCATCGGAATGGTCCTCCTGGCTGTCGTCTCCCTCGTCGACTACCGGGTGTTTCGCGATTTCGCGCTCATCCTGTACGGCGCGGCGTGCGCAACGCTGCTCGTCGTGGTCTCGCCCCTGGGCTCTTCGAGCAAAGGCACCCAGGGGTGGTTCCAGATCGGCAGCTTCCAGCTGCAGCCGTCGGAGTTCGCAAAGCTCGGCCTCATCTTCCTCCTGAGCGCGGCGGCGTCGCAGTTCCACGGCGAGATCGACTTGCGCCGCCTCGCCGCGCTCTTGGCGATCGGCGCAGCGCCCCTCGCGCTGATCATGCTGCAGCCCGACCTCGGGACCGGGCTCGTGCTCGTGGCCATCCTCGCCGGCATCATGCTCGTCGCCGGGGTGCCAGGGCGCTACCTGGTCGGGCTCTTCGTCGTCGGGGCCATCGGGGTCGTCGGCGTCTTTCACCTGCACGTGCTGAAGGAGTACCAGCAGGCCCGTTTGACCTCTTTCACCGCGCAGGACGTCTCGGCCAAGGACAACCCGGAGCTGGCACGCGCGAAGTACAACGTCGACCAGTCGAAGATCACGATCGGGGCCGGCGGGTGGGGCGGTGAGGGGTTGTTCAACGGGTCCCAGACGCGGCTCGGCAACGTGCCGGAGCAGCACACCGACTTCATCTTCACGGCCGTCGGCGAACAGCTCGGCTTCATGGGTGGCGCAACGCTTCTCTCCCTCTTCGCCATCGTCGCCTGGCGCATCTGGCGCACAGCGCAGCTCGCCCGCGACCCGTTCGGCTCGCTCGTGTGCGTGGGCGTGCTGTGTCTGCTGATGTTCCAAATCTTCGAAAACGTCGGGATGACGATGGGGATCATGCCGGTCACCGGCATCCCCCTCCCGTTCGTCTCCTACGGTGGCTCCTCGACGTTGGCCGAGTTCGTGGCCATCGGGCTCGTGCTCAACATCCATTCACGACGCTTCTCATGACGCTCCTCGGGCCGCCCCCAGCTGGCGGTCCGGGCGACGGGGTGCCCTGTAGCCTGGCCTCGACATGAGCACCGTCTGGCCCCAGCTCGAGCCGTTGCTCTCCCGCGTGCAGAAGCCGGCGCGTTACATCGGCTGCGAAGACGGCGCCCGCACCCCGGTCCATGCGCCACACAAGGTGTCATGGCTCCTCACCTACCCCGACACCTACGAGATCGGCCTGCCGAACCAGGGCCTGCAGATCCTCTACGAGATCCTCAACGAGCGCCCCGACGCGGTCGCGGAACGGGCCTACGCGCCCTGGAGCGACCTGGCCGGACTGCTACGCCAGCAGGGCGTGCCGTTGTTCTCGGTCGACGGGCACCGCGGCGCCGCTGGGTTCGACTTGCTCGCGTTCAACCTGTCGGCCGAGCTCGTCTACACCAACGTCCTCGAGTGCATCGACCTCGCCGGTGTACCGGTGCGCGCAGCGGAGCGCCGGCCCGAGCACCCGCTCGTGGTCGCAGGCGGGCACTGCACCTACAACCCTGAGCCCCTGGCCGACTTCCTCGACGTCGTCGTCCTCGGCGATGGCGAGGAGGTCGTCGGCGAGATCACCGAGGTGGTGGCCACCTGGAAGAAAGGCGGGCGCGCGTCGCGGGAGACGGTGCTGCGCGCTCTCGCCCAGGTCGATGGCGTCTACGTGCCGTCGATGTACGAGGCGCACTACGACGGTGACCGGCTCGTGGGCGTCACCCCTCGACACCCTGACGTGCCCGAACGGGTGGAGAAGCGCACGATCGCCGATCTCGGCGCGTGGCCATACCCGAAGCAACAGCTCGTGCCCCTCACCGAGGTCGTGCACGACCGGCTCAACGTCGAGGTGTTCCGCGGCTGCACCCGCGGCTGTCGGTTCTGCCAGGCCGGCATGATCACCCGGCCCGTGCGCGAGCGACCCATCGACCAGGTGCGCACGATGATCAGCGAGGGCCTGAAGCGCACAGGGTACGACGAGGTCGCGCTCACGTCGCTGTCGACGGCCGACTTCTCCGGCATCGAAGACGTCGTCGAGTCCGCGATGGGATGTGGCGACGTGTCGGTCTCGCTGCCGTCCTTGCGCGTCGACGCCTTCACAGTCGGTCTGGCGGCGCAGATCCAACGGGCGCGCCGCACCGGGCTCACGTTTGCCCCCGAGGCCGGCACGTGGCGCATGCGTCAAGTGATCAACAAACTGATCTCCGAGGAGGACCTCTACGCAGCTGTCGAGTCCGCGTTCTCCCAGGGTTGGCGGCGGGTCAAGCTCTACTTCCTGACCGGCCTGCCTTCGGAGACCGACGACGACACGCTCGGCATCGCCGAGTTGGGTCGACGCTGCGCCGAGCTCGGCCGCCAGCACACGAAGTCCGCTTCCGTCACGGTTTCGGTGGGCGGCTTCGTCCCCAAGCCGTTCACCCCGTTCCAGTGGTTCGGGCAGAACACCCCGGCTGAGCTGCAGCGCAAGGTCGGTCTCCTCCGCGACGCCACCAAGCGCGACCGCGGGCTCAACTTGAAGTGGCACGACCCCAAGGCCACCCTCGCCGAGGGCATCGCGTCGCGCGGCGACCGCAGGCTCGGCAAGGTCATCGAGCACGTCTGGCGCAACGGTGGCGTCTTTCAGGAGTGGAGCGAGCACTTCGAGCTGCGCCTCTGGGAAGAGGCCATGGCCGTCAACGGCCTCTCCATCGACTGGTACGTCCATCGGCACCGTCGCGAAGACGAGGTGCTGCCCTGGGACCACCTCTCGGCGGGGCTCCACAAGGATTTCTTGTGGCAGGACTGGCAAGACGCGCTCCACGAGCTCGGTCTGCCCGACTGCCGTTGGACACCGTGCTACGACTGCGGCGCGTGCACGGGGTACGGCATCGAGCACATCGTCGCGTCGGCCACACCGCCGGCCGGTGGGAGCCAGGGAACGGGCCAGGATCTCGGCCGCGGCCACGAGGTCCCCGTCCTGCTCGGATCGCGACGATGAGCGGCGTCTCGAACGTCGTCATGACCGTGCGGTTGCGCTACTCGAAGCTCGGCAAGATCCGCTTCACCAGCCACCGCGACATCGCTCGCGTGTGGGAGCGGGTGTTGCGCCGGGCCGAGGTGCCAGTTGCGCTCACCCTGGGGTTCAACCCGCACGCGCGCCTCAGCTTCGGGCTTGCCCTCTCGACCAGCCACGAGTCGGTGGGGGAGTACCTCGACATCGATCTGGCAGCCCGCATGGGCATCGACGACCTCGTCGCTCGCCTCGGTCCCGTCCTGCCCGTCGGCATCGCGGTTCAGGGCGCGATCGAGATCGCGCCGGGCACGCCGTCGTTGCAGCAAGCTGTCGAGCGCTCAACGTGGCGCATAATCGTCGGTGGGCTCAGCCGCGCCGAGCTCACCGAGCAGGTGGCGAGGGTCGTCGCTGCCGAGACGCTCGTCGCTTCCCGCGAGCGCAAAGGCCATGCGGTCGTCGACGACGTGCGTCCCGCCATCGTCAGCCTCACCGTCGGTGACGACAGGGATCGTTGCGAAGACGATGGATTCGAAGACGGCATCGAGCTGATCGCCGACTTGGCGACCCAGGCTCGGGGCCTGCGCCCCTCCGAGCTGGTGGGCCTCATCGGCCCCGAGGCGATCGAGTTGCGCACCTGCAGGTTGCACCAATGGATCTCGACCGACGGCGCGCTGACCGAGCCACTTGCGCTCGCAACCCCCGCGACGTCGCTCCGTGCACTCGAGGAGTGCGCGTCGTGAGAAGGGAACTTCCGAATGTCCGAGCCCGTCACCGAGGGTCAGCCAACCCCACCAGAACGTCCGGCATCGACGTCGAGCGTCCCTGAGCCACCGAGCACCGAGGCCAACGAAGGCCCCCAGGAGGACGACGCGACAGCATCGTCGGCCAACCGGCGCCGCCGCGGCTCGAGAGGCGGGCGCAACCGCACCCGAGCGACCCGGCCGGTCGAGGAGGGCTCAGAGGGCGATGAGCTCGGCGCGCCCGACCCGGCTCGCCAACCCGATGACTTGCCCGACCGCCCGATCGAGGGTCGGGCGCAGGATCCCGAGGTGGCCGCGCGCGCGCTCGTTCGCAAGCCACAGATCGGCGACAGCCGGCCAGCGCCAGCCGGCGAATCACCCTCGCCACCGGCGCGCCAGCCAGGCAGCGGCGAGGAAGCAGGCGATGGCGGGACTGGCCCCAAGCGCCGCCGCCGCCGCGGTGGTCGGGGCCGTTCGGGCGGCGGCCAAGGCCAGAGGACCCAAGGCGGAGGCGGCGACAAGAGGACAGGGCGTGGTGCGGTCGATCCGGTGCGGGCACTGCTCGTCGACGACGACCCGCTCGAGCTCGACGACTCTGCACTCGAGGGTCGCCGCGGCCGCGAACGCAACGGCCGTCCCGTCGGGCGCTACCTCATGGCCGTCCACGTCCAGCCCGGCTCCACCCAGATCGCCGTGCTCGAGGGTCGTGCGCTGCTCGAGCACTACGTCTCGCGCCCGGCCGACGACATCAGCCAGATCCACGGCAACGTCTACGTCGGCAAGGTACAGAACGTGCTGCCGGGCATGGAGGCAGCCTTCATCGACATCGGCACACCCAAGAACGCCGTCCTCTACCGGGGCGACGTGCAATACGACCCTGAGGATGTCGTCGAGAAGGGCAACGACGTGCGCATCGAGCACATCCTGCGCGCCAAGCAGACGATCGTGTGTCAGGTCACGAAGAACCCGATTGCCCACAAGGGCGCGCGCCTGACCCAGGAGGTCTCACTCCCCGGGCGGTTCGTCGTCCTGATCCCCAACAGCGCCACGTACGGGATCTCCAAGCGTCTGCCAGACGAGGAGCGAAAGCGGCTGCGCTCGATCCTCGACCGGGTCAAGCCCGCACACCACGGTGTCATCGTGCGCACCGCAGCAGAGAACGTCACATCGGAGGAGATCGAGCGCGACGTGCTGCGCCTCTTGCGCCAATGGGAGCAGATCGAGGGTCTGGCGAAGCGTTCGCAAGCCCCGAACCTGCTCTACCGCGAACCCGACATGGCGGTCCGCGTGATCCGCGAGGAGTTCAACGCTGAATACCGCGGCGTCGTCATCGACGACCCGGCGCTCTACGACGAGGTCCGTGACTACGTCGCTTCGATCTCCCCTGCCCTTGCCGACCGCGTCGAGTACTTCGACACCTCCGTCGAGCCGCTCCCGCTCTTCGAGCGTCATCACGTCCATGAGCAGCTCCACAAGGCTCTCGACCGGAAGGTGTGGTTGCCGTCCGGGGGCTCCCTGATCATCGAGCACACCGAGGCGCTCACCGTCATCGACGTCAACACGGGCAAGAACGTGGGTACGTCGAGCCTCGAGGAGACGGTCTACAAGAACAACTTGGAGGCTGCAGTCGAGGTCGCCCGGCAGTTGCGGTTGCGCGACATCGGCGGGATCGTCGTCATCGACTTCATCGACATGGAGGTCAGGGCGAACCGCGACAGGGTCATCAAGGTGTTCCGTGATGCCCTTGCCCGCGACAAGACCCGAACGCAGGTGTTCGACATCTCCGACCTCGGCTTGGTGGAGATGACCCGCAAGCGCATCGGCGAGGGCCTGCTCGAGTCGTTCACGTCGATGTGCCCGATGTGCGAGGGCCGTGGGCTCGTCTTCGACGAGGAGATCCTGCCCAAGGACTGAAGCCTGCTTCGCTGACCGCGCACCTCATCCGGTAAGGTCGACCCCCTATGTACGCAGTCATCAAGACCGGTGGGAAGCAGGCCCGAGTGGCCGAGGGCCAGCGGCTCGACGTCGAGCTGCTCGGCCAGGCCGTCGGCAGCGACATCACGCTGACGCCCATCCTGGTCGTCGATGGCGACAGCGTCCTCTCGACCCCCGATGAGCTCTCGGGGGCTTCGGTCACCGCCCGCGTCGTCGCGGAGACCAAGGGCCCAAAGATCACGGGCTTCAAGTACAAGAACAAGTCGCGGTCTCGAGTGCGCTGGGGCCACCGTCAGAAGTACGACACCATCGAGATCACCGCGATCTCGGCCGGGATCTAGGAGAGCGTCATGTCGAAGACGAAGGGCGCAGGCTCAACCAAGAACGGCCGCGACTCCAACGCGCAGCGCCTCGGCGTCAAGGTGTTCGACGGGACCATCGTGAAGCCCGGCGCCATCATCATGCGCCAGCGCGGCACGCGCTTCCACCCCGGTGACAACGTCGGGCGGGGCGGCGACGACACGCTCTTCGCGCTCGCCGATGGCTCGGTGAAGTTCGGTCAGCGCAAGGGCCGACGCGTCGTCGACGTCCTCCCGCTCGACTGACTAACGCACCTGGCGCGAGCCGCAAACGGCATCGAGAAGGCTCGCGACGTTGCCGCCGATGATGGCGCGCACCTCGTCGTCGCTGAAGCCGGTCGTGCGCAGCGCGTCGGTGAGCACAGGCAGATCCTCCTCGCCGTCGTAACCCTCCATCAGGCCGGACACCCCGTTCATGTCGGTGCCGATGCAGAGATGCTCGGGGCCGACGAGCTCGCCGAGATAGCTCGCATGACGGGCCCAATCGTCGACGTCGGCGGCGCCCCGGCCGCCGTAGCGGAACGGCCAGAGGCCGATGAGCCCGCCCGTCGCTGCGATGGCGCGGGCCTCGTCGTCGGAGACGTAGCGGTCGAACTCCTGCAGGGCTCGGGCGCCGGTGTGCGAGCTGATGAGCGGCGCGGTGGTGCGCTCGCAGGCTTGCAACGTGGTCGCTCGGTCAGCGTGCGCGAGGTCGGCGACCACGCCGCATTCGTTCATCGTCGCGAGCACGTCGAGTCCAGCAGGGGTGAGCCCGGGGCGTCTTCGCCGCCGCGCCGGGAGGGGTACGGGAACCCACCGCTGCCACGGCATGCACGTCGTGCCCAACGCGTTGTCGACGTAGTGGATCAACCCGATGACCCGCACCCCGACGGCGTGGAGGTCGAGGACCCGGCCGGGATCATCGCCGATGACGTCGCCTCCCTCGAGGCCGAGCACGACAGCAGGTGTGCCAGCAGCGCGCGCTTCGGCGATCGCGCGTGCGTCCATCGCGATCTCGCAACCGCCAGCGGCGCTCTGCTCACGGATGCTTGCCAGCTGGTCGAGCACAGCGCGCCACGGCGAGGCTGGCCAGCGCCAGCGGGTCACCACGCCATCGCCGACTGCCTTTGCCACCACGGCGTCGACACCAGACGCTCGCAGATCGCCGAACGGGACGTCGTGGGGGTGGGGGCGGGCAACGATGCGATAGCCGGCATCGACGGCGCGGGGCAGCATCCCGGTGGGGTGTGTGTGCGCGTCGATGACCAACGATTCGTCGTGCAGCGACCGGTCGAGCATCCGAGCACCCCCGAGACAGGGGAGCAGGCTCGCACTTGTCTGCCCCTCGATGCCAGCGATCGCCCTCGCCGGGCACCCTCTAGCCTGCTCGCCGTGTCGGGTTTCGTCGATGAGTGCGGGTTGCACGTCAAGGGAGGCGATGGTGGTGCTGGCGCTGTCGCGTTCCGGCGCGAAGCACACGTGCCGAAGGGCGGTCCCGACGGCGGTGATGGGGGCGACGGCGGCGACGTCTGGCTTGTCGCTGATCGCAACGTTGCCTCGCTGCTGGGGTTTCGAGACCACCCGCATCGTCGGGCGACCGATGGCACTCATGGTCAGGGCAAGCGCAAGCACGGTGCCGGCGGCTCCGATCTCGTCGTCACCGTCCCGGAAGGCACGATCGTCAAGGACCACGCCGGAGCGATCGTCGCTGATCTCGTCAACGAAGGCGACAGGTGGTTGGCCGCGGCTGGGGGCGTCGGTGGGAAGGGAAACGCTCGCTTCTTGTCGAACCGCCGTCGTGCCCCTGCATTCGCGGAGCAGGGCGAGGTGGGTGAGGAGCGTTGGCTGCGGATGGAGCTGAAGCTGCTCGCCGACGTCGCTCTTGTCGGGTTCCCCAACGTCGGCAAGTCGACGCTCATCGCAGCGATATCCGCTGCGAAGCCCAAGATCGCCGACTACCCGTTCACGACGCTCGAGCCGAACCTCGGTGTGGTGCGGCTCGACAGCGCGACCGAGTACGTCGTTGCCGACATCCCCGGCTTGATCGAAGGCGCATCGGAGGGCAAGGGCCTCGGGCACCGCTTCTTGCGCCACGTCGAGCGGGCGCGGGTCCTGTGCCTGCTCATCGACCTCGCATGGGAGGGCGCCGGATCCCCCGAACCCGCGCGCCAGATCGAGGTGCTTCTCGCCGAGCTCGGTCGTTACCAGCCCGAGCTCCTCGAGCGCCCCCGTCTCCTCGTCGGCTCGCGCGCCGACATCGCGTCGAGCGCGACGCCGGCACGACCCCGCGGGCACGACCCCGCCATCGACCTCGAGATCTCCGCTGTCACCGGTGCCGGGCTGCGTCCCGTGGCTGGTCGCCTCGGTGACCTCGTCCGCGGTGCTCGGGCCGTCGAGCAGGTGCCGGACGGCTTCGTCGTGCACCGCCCTCTCGCGGAGGGCTTCCGCGTCGAAGCCGTCGACGATGCCCAAGGGGGCGGTTGGCGCGTCGTCGGACGCCAGGCCGAGCGTGCAGTCGCGCTGTCCGACCTCACGAACCTCGACGCGCTCGCGTACGCGCAGGCTCGGTTGAAGACCCTTGGCGTCGACCGCGCTCTGATCCGCGCCGGGGCACAGGCCGGCGACCTCGTGCGCATCGGCGGCTACACGTTCGAGTACGAGCCCGACGAGACGGTCTACGAAGGTGAGCCGCCTCGGCACAGGCGCCGAGCGTGATCATCGTCGCCAAGATCGGGTCGTCGTCCATCACCGACGCTGAAGGCCATGTCGACCGCGATGCTGTGCTTGCCTTCTGCTCGGAGGTCGCAGCCCTGCGCGCGGAAGGGCACGCTGTCGTCGCCGTGACATCGGGGGCGATCGCGGCTGGGCTTCCTGCGCTCGAGCTCGGCGGTGCCAGGCGCCCGCGCGATGCCCCGACGCTGCAAGCCGTCTCGGCCGTCGGCCAGAGCCGGCTGATGCGCGTCTACGACGAGGTGTTCGGCGAGCTCGGCCTGGTCTCGGGGCAGGTGCTGCTCGTCCCCCTCGATTTCGGGGTGCGCCAGCAGTACCTGCAGGCGCGCTCGACCGTCCGCCGGTTGCTCGAGCTGGGCGTCGTGCCTGTCATCAACGAAAACGACGCGATCGCAGACGACGAGATCCGTTTCGGTGACAACGACCGCCTGGCCGCGCTCGTCGCCCACCTCGTCGACGCCGACCTGCTCGTGTTGCTCACCGACGCGCGTGGGCTCCTGACCGCGGACCCGCGGCTCGATCCCTCAGCCACGCTGATCGAGGAGATCGTCGAGGTCGACCAGACGCTCGAGGCGATGGCAGGCGGAGCCGGCAGCACCCGGGGCAGCGGCGGCATGGCCTCGAAGATCGCCGCAGCCAAGATCGCAGCCTGGTCCGGCGTGCGGGCGGTGATCGCGCAGGCGGGTCGCGAAGGAGTGCTCGCGGCCGCCGTGGCCGGACAGCCTGGTGTGGGAACAGTCGTCGTGCCGCGCGAGCGGCGGCTCAGCGCCCGCAAGCTGTGGATCGCGTTCGCCGTGCCGGCGAAAGGGGTCGTCGTCGTCGATGCGGGTGCCCGCAGGGCCTTGGAGCGAGGCGGTCGTTCGTTGCTGCCCGCGGGGGTCGTCAAGGTCGACGGCCGTTTCGAAGCCGGCGACGCCGTCGAGATCGCCGAAGCCGGCGCCGGGGTGTTCGCGAAGGGCGTCACGTCGGTGGGCGCCGAGCTCCTCAGCTCGATCGCGGGACGACGCACCGGCGATATCCCTGATGGCACCCCCCATGAGGTCGTCCACGTCGACGACCTCGTCGTGCTGCCCTGACTCAGACGCTGGGCGTCGTGCCCTCTTGGGGGGTGGGTTCGGCCACCTGTTGGCTGGCGGGGTCGCTGGCGGGGGTCCCGACGGCTGGCGTTTCAGCGGCAGCCGGCGCGAGCCCGAGCTGTGCTCGTATCTCGGCGAGGCGGCCCTGGGCCTCCGAGCTGCGGGCAGCTTGCTCGATCTCGAGCATGTGGTTCTCGACCGATGAGCCGGAGAGCTCCTGCATCCCCTTGGCCTTGGCGTAGCGCGCCTCGATCTTGTTGCGGACCTCGTCGAGCGTGGGCACGTCCTCGCCGACGGCCTCGGAGAGCGACGCCATGGCCCTGTTCATCTGCTCTTGCATCTTCGCCTGCTCGAGCTGGCCGAGCAGCTGGTTGCGCTCGGTCAGCTTCTTCTGCAGCGCTGAAGAGTTCTGCTGCACCGAGGCCTTCGCCTGCTCAGAAGCCGAGGTGGCGCTGAGGAGGTCGGTCTTCTCCTTGTCGATGGTGGCCTCGAGCGCGATCAGCTGCTGGGCGATGGCCTCAGCGGCCCGCGTCAGCTCCTCCATGCGCGCCTTGTCGCCCTTCTTGTCGGCATCGTCGGCCATGAGCACGGCTTGACGGGCGTTGCCGTTCAGCCGCTCGAGCTGCTCCATGTCGCGGTTCAAGCGCATCTCGCTCTGCTTCTGCATGGCGATGAGGTTCGCGGCTTGCTCCCTGAGGCGGCGATGCTGGTCGTGCGCTTCGAGGATCGCTTGCTCGAGCTGCACCTTGGGGTCAGCGCGCGCCTCGAAGTCGCCGCTGAGCTTCGCTGCCATGTACTTCCACATCCGCCGGAGGGCCTTGAACATGCGCGGACACTATCGCCGAGCGAGGCGGTTGGCGCCCGCGCGGACATCGTCGATGCGCAGCACGAACGCGGCGCCGAAGTACACCGCGGCGCCGAGCACGACCGAGACCGAGATGCGAACAATGCCCCCAACCCCGGTGCTCCCTCCGATGGTGTGACCGACCCCAACGATCACAGCACCCATGGCGACACCGCCGGCGACCATCCTCGCGATCGGCGCGAGGAGCGCGCGGCCGCCGAGCCCGCCGGCGCGGTGGCGCAACGCGCCGAGCGCGACGACACAGGCGACGAGGTAGGACACGGAGTAGGCGGCCGCCAGCCCGGGCACCCCGTAGCGCCCCACCAGAGCGAACGCCAGCACGATGTTGAGCGCGTTCTCGCCCAGGTTGATGAGAAAGGGCGTCTTCGTGTCGTGCAGGGCATAGAAGCCTCGCAGCGCGAAGAGGTACAGGGAGAAGAAGACGAGACCGGCCGCGAACCACGCCAAGGTCTGCGCGGTGCCCGTGGCGTCGGCTGCGGTGAACGAGCCCCGGCCGAGCAGCACGTTCACGAGTGGCCGCGCTAGGACGACCATGCCGATCGAGGATGGCAGCACGACCAGGGTCATGAGCCGCCCGCCGAGCGCGAAGCGCTCGCGGAAGCTCGACTGGTCGCCTGCCGATGCAGCGGCGGAGAGGTCAGGCGTCACCGTTGTCATGACGGAGACGGCGAACAAGCCGTAAGGGAGCTGGAAGAAGATGAACGCGTACGTGTACCAGCTGACCCCTCCCGGCTCGCGTCCGGCGAGGGCCAAGCTCACCACCAGGGCCACCTGGTTTGCGAGGACGTAGCCGAAGGTCCACCCCGACAGCGACGCCACCTTGCGCACGGCTGGGTCGCGTAGCCGTGGCCGCCACCGCAGCCGCATGCCGGCGGCTCGCACCGCCGGTCCGAGGGTGACAGCCATGACCACGATGCCAACGGTGGTGCCCAACCCGAGGAGCCACAGCTGTCCGCTGCTCCCGGTCACGCTCCCAACGCTCGGCGAGCGTCCAGCGACGCGGGCGAAGGCGACGAGCACGGCGATCACGACGAGGTTGTTCAGCACCGGCGCGAACGCGGGCGCGGCGAAGCGGCGCCGCGCGTTGAGCAGCGCTGTGCCAAGAGCGGTGAGGCCGTAGAAGAAGATCTGGGGGAGGAAGAAGCGAAGCAGCGGCACCCCGATCCGGCTCGCCTCCGCGGCATCGGTACCGTGCTTCTGCCAGGTGTAGAGCTTGAAGATCAGCGGGGCCGCGATCACGGCGGCCACGGTCAGCGCGACGAGGCAAACCGCGGCAACGCTCATGATCGCCGACACCCCATCGTCGTCCTCGTTGTCGAAGCGATCGACGAAGACCGGGACGAGCGTCGCGGAAAGGATGCCTCCGAGCAGTAGGTCGTAGACCATGTTGGGCGTCGTGTTCGCGAGGTTGTATCCCTCGGCGACGGCGGTGGCACCGAGCGCGTACGCGAGCGCGATCGTGCGCAGCAACCCGGTGACTCGCGACAGGGCAGTGCCCAGGCCAACGACCGCAGAGGAGCGCACCAACCGTTGCGTGCTCGTGGCTTCGTCTCGCCGGTCAGCGTCGGCGACCGCGACGCGGCGAGTCACGTCGGGCTCGGTGAGCCCGGCTCCTTCGACCAGGTGCGGGTTGTGGCCCTTGAGGTGCACCCACCGGGCCCGGGCCGGCACGGTCACGCCAGCCCGGGCGTGGGGTGGTCCGTCTCCTCCAGGCCCTGGCGCAGCGCCTCGAGGTCGACCACGATGCCTTGCACGTCGTCGCCGAGACCGCCGAGCTCGCTCGGATCCTGGGCGTCGACCGACAGCTCGATCGCCCGGGCCACCGACTCGTCGAGGCGCGCGTCGAGCAGGCGGAGCTTGTCGTGGACGTCGTTGATGGTCCGGTCCATGCGTCGTGCCGAAGCGAGCTGCGCCTGGAGCGCCTTGAGTGTCCCTGCGGTTGCGCTCGACGGATCCGGGATCGCGTTTCCGATGGAGCGCTCGAGCTCGTCGAGCTCCTGTTGCACCGCTGTCGCATCGAGGTGGGTACGGGCGTCGGACAGCGCCTGGCCCTGGCGGGCGATGCGCCAGGACTCCTGCACGGCATCGTCGACGCCACCCGCGATCTCCTGCAGGCGATCGCGCAACGGGCCCTCCTTGGCTCCCTGCACAGCAGCGTCGAACCTGCGGCCCGCCTGGACGGCAGCCGAGACGAAGTGGCGCCATGGCTCGCCGAGCGCGAACGGGTCGATACGTCCGGATGTCGCGCCCCGCGGTACAGCCGTCGCAACCCGACCCGCGAACGCGATGGCGCCGAGCGCGGCCCAACCCACAATGGGGAGCCCGGCAAGGATGCCGATCGACGCGCCGACGCCGGCCAGAACGATCCCAGATGGCGACGTGATGGCGCGGGCCACTGGTGGCGTGAAGAACCGATCGCGGAGGGTGAGGCGCGCCATCTAGCGGACCACTAGAAGTTCGAGATCACCGCGTTGAGGACGTTGGTGATCGTCTTCGGATCCTTGGCGCTGTACTCGAGGCTGCTGGCAGCGTCGGCGATCGTCTTGAGCGCGGACTCGTCTGCATCCGTGCCGTACGCGATCGCGAAGACACGCACGGGCTGGTTCGCCTGGCCTTCGCTCCCGGAGCGCAACGAGGTGACCAGGTCCTGCAGCTGCTTGTCGTCGTCTTCGGGCTTGCCGTCGTCGTTGCGGCCGTCGGTGAGCAGCACGACGGCATTGATGCGTGTCGCGTCGAAGCTGGCGAGCGCCGAATCGTAGGAAGCTTTGGTCAAGTCGTAGAGAGGTGTGCCGTTCTGCGGTGTCAGATCGCGGATCTTCGTGCGCAGCTGCTCGCCGATGTCGGCGACGCGACCCGTCGGCACGAGCTCGACGAACTCCTTCGAACCGTCGCCGAGCCCAGTCGAGAAGATCGTGAGCGACACTTCGTCGTCGGGGGAGAACTGATCGATCGAGCCGATGGCAGCTTGTTTTGCGAGGTCGAGCTTGGTGCCCGCCTCCTCGTTCGACGGGTCGGCCGGGTCGCCCATCGAGCCCGAAACGTCGAGCACGAGCGACACCCTCGCCTTCTTGCGTTGATCGCTCCAAGCCTCGAGGAGCTTCGTCAGCACTGCTGCCTGGGGCACCTCGAAAAGTGTCTGGGGCTGGTCGGGGTTGACTCCGTTGGCCGCGACGATCGGGTCGGCGATGGGGACCGCTGTGTTCCCCGGACGGAAGTTGTACTTCAGCACTTGCGTCTGGTTCTCGGGGCGCTTCACGTACTCGATGAACGCCTTCGCCGCGTCCTTCTGCTTCTGACTCACCCAGGACGCGTCAAGGACGTAGAGCGGGCTGTCGGAGAACAGCGTTCCCTCCTTCGGGTAGATCGCGACGAGCGGCGTCCGAGGCGCCCGCGGCTTCTCACCCGCGTCGAGGATTCCGTCGGGATTGCCCAGGTTGTAGTCGATGACCGACTTCTCCTCGACGGCGATGGCCGAGACGTAGGAGAGCGCCGTTCCGCGCTGGTCCGCCTTGTACAGGTTGTTGAGGAAGGTGAGCGTGGTGTCGCCGTAGTGCACCACCGATGACTCGACGCCGATTGCGAACGAGGCGACGTTGGGAGCCGCGAGGTCCTCGAGCGAGAGGCCCGAGGTCTTCCCGGTCGCCGCGTAGGCCTGAGCGATGAGGGAGTTCAACCCGCTGGTCGAGAAGTTCGGATTGGTCTTGCCGAGCCTGAACGCGCCCCACTCAGGATGCCCGAACGCCGCCCAGCCCTGCTTGTTGGTCGCGAGGCTGAGTATGTCGGACCATCCGATCGCCTTGGCGGGGTAGCCGAGGGCGTCGGCCATGGGTTTGGGCATCGCGATCGTGAGAGGCGTCACCATGAACGGCTCGCCGGCACTGACGATGGGCTGTTGGCCGGCCTTGGTGAGCCGAGAGTTGACGATGGTCCCCCAGCTGCTCGCGGCGGGAGTCCAGATCACTGGCCGGGGACCGTCGGTCGACTCGTCCCAGCTGCTCGACAACAACGTCGCAGCGGCACCGGATGCCTTCTTCTGCGGGCGCACGAAGATGCAGTCACCGCCGAGCTTGGCATCCGAACTGGCGTTGAACGACTTGGCGAGCGCCAACATCAGATCGTTCTTCTCCGGGGACGTGGCAACGTCGACGACGACGCAGCTACCGGGATCACCGAAGGCGGAGGAGTTCGATGCATCGCTGTTCGACGTGCTCGAGGAGCACGCGGTTGCGACGACGATGATGACGACCGAAAGGGCGAGGTGGCGAACCGCGGCGCGCATGGATGACATCTTCGTCTAGATCCCAGCGAGCGCGAGCAGCACGCCGCCGTCTGGCAGACCGGAGCTGTCTGCTGCCGGGCTTGTCCACCCCGAGCCGGTGAGGAGCTTCGCCAGTTTCGACGCGTCGATGCGCCGGCCGGTGCCGATCCGCACGACGACAGCGGTAGCGGTGGCTGCTGGCGTCAGGGTGAGCGTCGTGATCTGGTCGGCCTTGGTGCCCGATCGGTTGGCGACGTCGGCCTGCAGGGCGCCTACGGCGGAGAAGCGAGCCGGGAGCTGGACTGCGAAGGCGCCGAACGCGTCGGCGTCCTCCGTGACGGCCGACCCATGGAGCAAGGTTGTGGCCTCGGTGTAGGAGGGGTCATTCGTGCCGACCTCGGTGCTGCCGGCCAGGCCCGTGACCGCGCTCGCCTCGAGCAGCAGCCCAGAAGCTGAGCTGCTTCGCGGGATGCCGATCTTCACCGTGCCCCAGCCAGCATCGCCTCCGAGCTCGCCCCACTGCTTGCCGGCAGCGCGCAGCAGGCACGACCATCCCGAAGGGGCACAGCTGAGCGCCGCGAGCCGCTCCTTGACACCGGCGATGACCAGCGGGGTGGAGGCGACAGCCGAGGCGTCGAGCGCGGAGCCCGTCCCCTTGGCGCTGAGCAGCTCCGGCCATCCCCGCAACGTGACCCACGCTTCGATGTCGGCGCCGCCCATCGCCAAGGTCCGCGCAGTGCTCGTGGCATCTTCGATGCGCACGTCTGCTGTGGCCCCATATGCCCGCTGGCAGGCGTCGGCCAACTCGTTGATGCAGACGACGACCTGGCGCCCGTTGTGGTCGACGGATCCACCGCCGGCGTCGTTGCCGCCGCTGTCGACTCGCGAGCGGATGAAGAGCGACACGCCGATGAGCGCCACGGCCACTACGAGCGCGATGAACCGCTTCACCGGGCGCCGTCTGCTTCCGGTATGTCGGCGGCCACCAACGTGCAGAGCTCGTCGTCGCTCGGATCCTTCACGCCAGCCAGGCGCTCGGCCTGACGCGCGACGGCAGCCTCGAACAGGTTGCGCGCGAGGCGGCCGTTGCCGAAGCCCTTCGCGCGGGCTTGGGCGTCGAAGAACGCAGTGACCTTGGCGCGAGCGTCGCCGTCGCATCGATACCTCGGCCTGGTGCCGAGCGTGTCCAGGATCTCCACCAGCTCACCGGTGGTGTAGTCAGGGAACTCGATCGTCGTCGGGAACCGGGAACGCAGCCCTGGATTCGCGTCGACGAACTCGACCATCTCGTCGGGATAGCCAGCGACGATCACGACTATGCTGCCGCGCCGGTCCTCGACCAGCTTCACGATCGTGTCGATGGCTTCGATGCCGAAGTCGTTGGGACCGCCGCGGATGAGGGCATAGGCCTCGTCGATGAGCAGCACACCGCCGTCGGCGGCGTCGAAGGCCTTGCGGACGAGCGGCGCTGTTTGACCGACGTAACCAGCCACGAGCTGCGACCTGTCGCTCTCCACGAGGTGGCCCCTGTGCACGATGCCCAGGGAGTGGTAGATGCGTGCGAGGAGGCGCGCAACCGTTGTCTTGCCTGTGCCCGGGTTGCCCGTGAAGACCAGATGGCGACTGCGCTCCGCGACAGGCAGGCCGCGCGACGCTCGCAACTGCTCGATCCGAGCCAAGTCTGTCGTGCGGCGCACCTCGCGTTTGACGCTCGCCATGCCGATGAGCGCGTCGAGCTCGGCCAAGACAACGTCGAGATCCTCGGCCAGAGCATCGGGGGTGGCCGTCGGCGTGCCCACTGCCGTCGCGGTCCGCAGGGGTGCAGTCAGCGCAGCCGCCGGCCGGGCGTCGAGCTGGCCCGGGCGCGGCACGCCGGCCGAGTCCATTGCGGTGAGCAGCACGCCTCGGTACCGCTCGATGGTGTCGAGCTCGTCCGTCGAGGTGTGCGCGTCGGTCGCGGCAACCGCGAACGCGAGGTCGATCGCGGCCCGGTAGTACACGTGGCTGTGCACCGTGCGGTCCTTGCAGTCAGCGTCGACGAGCAGCTGACAAAGGGGTGAGGGCTGCGCGAGCGAGGCGCGCTGACCGGCGACGATGCCGGAGGTCCGGAGTGCCGCTGGCGTCGCGCCTGCGAGCGGCGTGTCGAGCTCGGCCCCGAAGGCGGCGGCGAGTGACCACAGCTCGTCGTCGGTCTGGCGATCGTCTGCGTCGATGAACCCGCACGCGAGGTTGAACGCGTCGAGGACCACCTCTGACCTGAGCTCACCCGCACCGACAGCAGCAAGAGCCGCGGCGACGTCGTCGATGAACCCGGTGACCGGATCGGTCAGGCCAGGGCTCAACGTGGATCGCGCCACATCGGCCACACGCTGGGGCCGTCTTTCATCGCGACCTCGCCGGTGACCTCGAAGCCGTGGCGGCGATAGAACGGGATGTTCGCCTCCTTCGATGACTCGAGGTAGGCAGCGATCCCGTCCTTGTCGCAGAGGTCGAGCACCGGGTGCATGAGCGCGGAGCCGATGCCGTGGCCCTGCTGCGCCGGCCGCGTGCCGAGCACGGCGAGGTACCAGTGCGGCTCCTTCGGGTGGATCTTCTCGACTCGCCCGAGCACGTCGAGCGCTCGCCGCGTGTCGCGGCCGAAGGCGAGCAAGACGGGCACTTGGCCGATGAGCTCCACGCCGCCGGTCTTCCACCGGCCAGGCGAGATCCAGATGGCCCCTCCTGCTATCTCGTCGGCTCGGGTCGTGTAGACGATGCCTTTGCTCAGGGCCCGTCGGATGTCGTTGCGGAAGAACGATGTCATCTGTTTCGGGCGCTTTGCTGCGCGCGGCAGCATGTAACCCATCAGCGGATCGTCGGCGAACGCGAGCGTCAGGGCATCCGCCACGGCGCGCACATCTGTCTTCTCCGCTTCTCGCACTGCCGGCATGGAGGCGAAGTCTGCCCGATTACCCTCTGCTCGTGGCAGACGCCTCCATCCCCGAGCTCGGCCGGCGGGCAAAGGGTGCGTCGCGCGTGCTGGCCACGGCCGCGACCGACGTGAAGGATGCGGCTCTGCTCGCAGCGGCTGGGCTGCTCGTCGAGCGCAGCGATGACGTTCTTGCCGCGAATCGGGTCGATGTTGCGAGGGCCGAGGCTCTCCGCGCAGCCACCACCGTCGTCGACCGGTTGCGCCTCGACCCGGGCCGGATCGCCGCCATGGCAGGCGGGCTGCGCAAGGTCGCCGACCTCGCGGATCCGCTCGGTGAGGTCACCGACGATTGGACGCGCCCGAACGGTTTGCGCGTGCAGCGAGTGCGCGTGCCGCTCGGCGTCGTCGGGGTCATCTACGAGAACCGACCCAACGTGACCTCCGACGCGTTCGGCTTGTGCCTGAAGTCGGGGAACGCGGCGTTCCTGCGCGGCTCCTCTGCTGCAATCAACTCCAACGTCGCCATCGTCGGGGTGCTGCGCGAGGCGTTGGCGAAGGTCGGGATGCCCGACGATGCCGTCTTGCTGATCGAGGACGTGACACACGAAGCGGCCGTCGAGTTCATGCGTCAGCGCGAGTTCATCGACTGCCTCATCCCGAGGGGCGGCTCGTCGCTCATCCGCTCCGTCCTCGACAACGCGACAGTGCCCTATGTCATCGACGGCGACGGCAACTGTCACGTCTACGTCGACTCGTCCGCCGATCTCGACATGGCCGTCGCGATCGTGGTCAACGCGAAAACCCAACGCCCGTCGGTGTGCAACGCGGCCGAGACCCTCCTCGTGCACGCCGACATCGCCGCCGCCCTGCTCGGTCGGCTACGCGAACCACTCGCCGGGGTCGAGCTCGTCGGCGACGAGCGTGCCGTCAAGCTGCTCCCTGACGCTTCCGCAGCGGCAGCCGGCGACTGGTCGAGCGAGTTCCTCGACATGAAGCTGGCGGTCGGCGTCGTCGATTCACTCGACGAGGCCGTCGCGCACATCACGCGCTACGGCACCGGGCACTCCGAGGCGATCGTCACGAGCGACCTCGCGAACGCCGAGCGCTTCTGCCTCGAGGTCGACGCTGCTGCAGTGTTGGTCAACGCTTCCACGCGTTTCGTCGACGGCGAGGAGCTCGGCTTGGGCGCCGAGATCGGCATCTCGACCCAGAAGCTGCATGCCCGCGGCCCGATGGGGCTTCGCGAGCTCACCACCCTGAAGTACGTCATCCATGGCACCGGCCAAACCCGCCCCTGATCGCTCGACGAGAACGAAAGACCTGGGCGCTCAGAAGGACGAGTAGCGGGTGGAGCGGTCCTCGGTGCGGGCGCCGCTGAGGTGTGTGACCGCATCAGCGATGTCGGCGACGAGGTCATCGACGACATCGACCTGCACTGGCGTGCACGTTGCATGCAGCGAATCCGGCGGCCCTTGGCGATCGAGGTGCCATCCCCTCCCCGACAGGAGGTCGTGCACCGCGAAGACGTCGACGCTCGCGTCGGGCGAGTAGATCGCCGCCATCGTCGCCTCGGGTTCGCCGACGACGTCGAGCCCGGGGACGCCCCGTACGCCCGCAACCAATCGCTCGCGCACCTCGACGGCGCGGCCGACCTGCGTGGCGAACCCGTCAGCTCCGAGCAGCTGCAGCGAAGCCCAGGCGGCGGCGATCGGCCCACCAGGCTTGGTGCCGAGGATGCCAGACGAGCCGTAGACGCCGCCGAGCCATCCGTCGAAGAGGAACGTGTGGTCGCGCCGCAGCGCTTTCGAGCGGTGGATGAGCACCGATGCACCCTTGGGCACGTACGCGTACTTGTGCAGGTCGGCCGAGATCGAGGTGACGCCCTCGACCCGGAAGTCCCACGGCGGGATGGTCGCGCCGAGCCGTTCGAGGAAGGGAAGCACGAACCCACCCATGCACGCGTCGCTGTGGCACGAGATGCCCCGCTCAGCCGCGATGGCGGCGATCGCCGGTATCGGATCGACGACGCCTTGGGGGTACTGGGGCGCCGAGCCGACGAGCAGCACGGTGTCGTCGTCGACGGCATTGGCCATCGCGTCGACGTCTGCTCGCCAGTCGTCGCGCACCGCGACGCGCCGCGACTCGAGGCTGAAGTACGAGCAGGCCTTGTCGAAGGCCGCGTGCGCCGAGGTCGGAAGCACGATGTTCGGCCGTTCGATCCCTCGGTCGCGGCGCGCGCGCACCTTCGCGCCCTCGACCGCCAAGAGGATCGACTCCGTCCCACCCGAAGTCATGAACCCGGCAGCCTCCCCGCCAGCTGCGACGACAGCCTCCCCGCCCATCAACGAGGTGGCGATGTCGACGACGTCGGCCTGCATCTGCCGTAGGGACGGAAAAGCGTCGACGCTCAGCGCGTTGTGCCACAGGAAGCGGTCGTGGGCGGCGTGGATCGCACGCTCGAACTGCGCGTCGACATGGAAGACGAGGCCGAACGTGCGCCCGCCTCTGAAATCCTTGTCGTCGGCTGCGAGCGCGTCGAGATCGCGCAAGACGTCCTCGACGGGTCGTCCGTGCGCGGGGAGCGGCATCCGCGGAGCGTACCGATCCAGCCGGGAGCGGGCTCGAACCATCTTGACCGCCCGGTCAAGCGCGCAGGTAGCCTGCGCCGATGCCGACGAGCTATCGCTTCGAGTCCGTCCCTGCCGTACGGGACTCGCTCCGCAAGGCCGACTACCTCTCCGACGAGGGCATCGCAGGCATCGTCTACCTCGCCGACCGGCTGGGAAAGCCGATCCTCGTCGAGGGCCCGGCAGGAACGGGCAAGACCCAGTTGGCGAAGTCCGTCGCGGAGATGACCGGAGCTCGACTCATCCGGCTGCAGTGCTACGAGGGGCTCGACGAGTCGAAGGCGCTCTACGAGTGGAACTACAAGAAGCAGCTCCTGCGCATCCAAGCGCAGCGCAACGCCGAAGCCGACGGCACGTGGAAGGAGATCGAGGACGACATCTTCTCCGACGAGTTCCTGCTCACCCGTCCGCTGCTCGAGGCGATCACAGCGGAGGATCCGGTCGTGTTGCTGATCGACGAGGTCGACCGCGTGGAGGTCGAGACCGAGGCCTTGCTGCTCGAGATCCTCTCGGACTACCAGGTCTCGATCCCCGAGCTCGGCACCGTCACGGCCAAGCAGATCCCGCTCGTGTTCCTCACATCGAATAACACCCGCGAGCTGAGCGAGGCCCTCAAGCGCCGTTGCCTCTACCTGCACATCGATTACCCCGATCTCGAGCGCGAGAAGCAGATCGTCCTCACCAAGGTGCCCGACATCACCGAGAACCTCGCCGAGCAGGTGGCGCGCATCGTGCGCTCCATCCGCCAGCTCGAGTTGAAGAAGTCGCCCTCCGTGTCCGAGACCCTCGACTGGGCCCGCACGCTCATGCTGCTCGGGATCGAACAGGTCGATGCCGAAAACGCGACAGAGACGATCAACATTTTGTTGAAGTACCAGAGCGACATCACCAAGGCTGTCAAGGAGTTCAGCGCGAACGGTCCGGGCACGGCCGACAAGCCGTGGAAGGTCGCGGCCACATCGTGAGTGGCTCGGGCGAGGTCGTCCTCGCCGCGACCGGTCAACCGATCGTCGATCTCCTTGCCGGGTTCATACAGGAGCTGCGCGAGGCTGGCCTGCCGGTGAGCCTCACCGAGAACCTCGACGCGATGGCCGCCGTGCGCCATGTACCGCTCGAGGATCGCGAGGCGTTCAAGTACGCGCTGGCGGCCACGCTCGTGAAGAACAACTCGCACTGGCGCGCCTTCGAGACTGTCTTCGAGATCTACTTCTCGCTGCGCGGCAAGGAGTTCGCTGTCGGCGACGAGCTCAGCGACCTCGACCTGGGTGAGCTCGAGGACGAGCTCGACAAGCTGCGCCAGAAGGGTGAGGGCAACGACGGCTCAGGCGGTAGTGAGTCGATGACGCCCGAGGAGCTCGCCGAGATGCTCTACAAGGCGCTCCTCGATGGCAACGCCGCCATCATGCGCGCGGTGGCGCGCCAGTCAGTGAAGCGCTTCGCCGGCATGGAGCCGGGCCGACCTGTGGGGGGCACCTACTACCTCTACCGCACGCTACGAAACCTCGATCTGGACGGGGTGCTCGACAAGCTCATGCAGCACAAGCGTGAGCAGGCGCGCATGACGCAGCTCGAGGAGCGCCTCGAGCAGGACGAGTACCAGATTCGGATCGATCAGCTGAAGAAGGAGATCGAGGCCGAGATCCGTCGTCGTCTCGTGGCCGACCGCGGTGTGGAGGCGATGGCCCGCACGCTGCGCAAGCCGTTGCCCGAGGACATCGACTTCATGCACGCTTCGCGTGAGGAGATGGCCCTCTTGCGTCGGGCGCTCTACCCGCTGACTCGACGCCTCGCGGTGCGCCTCGCCCGGAAGCGGCGCCATGGGCGCAAGGGTCCCCTCGACTTCCGCAACACCGTGCGCCACTCGCTCAGCTACGGCGGGGTGCCGGCCGAGCCCAAGTTCAAGTACCCGAGGCCGACGAAGCCCGAGATCGTCGTCATCGCCGACATTTCCGGTTCGGTCGCCGCTTTCGCCCGCTTCACGCTCCACCTCGTCTATGCGATCGGCGCGCAGTTCTCGAAGGTCCGGTCGTTCGTGTTCATCGACGGCATCGACGAGGTGACGAGGTTCTTCGATGGCGTCGAGGACATCGGCGAGGCGGTGCACCGCGTCAACAGCGAAGCCGATGTCGTCTGGGTCGACGGACACTCCGACTACGGCCACGCGTTCGAGGTCTTCTGGGAGCGGTGGGGCAAGGAGATCGGGCCCAAGTCGACCGTGCTCATCCTCGGCGATGCACGCAACAACTACCACGCTTCACAGTCGTGGATCATGAAGGAGATGCGTCACCGCGCGCGTCACGTCTACTGGCTCAACCCCGAGCCGCGCTCCTACTGGGACACTGGCGACTCCATCGTTGGCGAGTACGGGGTGCACCTCGATGGTGTGTTCGAGTGCCGCAACCTCCGCCAGCTCGAAGGGTTCGTCGACCACCTGGCCTGAACACCTTGGTCAGGTCCTTCTCAGCCCTGTCCCATCGAGGAGCATGGCGGTGTTGATCAGTGCGGTGTGGCTGAAGGCCTGGGGGACGTTTCCGAGGAACCGGCCGGTCGCCGGGTCGACCTGCTCAGCGAGCAACCCCACATCGTTTCGCAGCGCGAGGAGCCGCTCGAAGGTTGCGACAGCATCGTCTGCTCGCCCGATCGACGCCTGCGCGTCGGCGAGCCAGAAGGTGCACAGCAGGAAAGCGCCTTCACCGGGAGGAAGGCCGTCGACGAGCTCCTTCGTGTCGTAGCGGCGCACGAAGCCGTCGACCGTGAGCTCCCGCTCGATCGCCTCGATCGTGCGCACGACGCGCTCGTCGGTCGCCGGTAGGAAGCCGACGAGGGGGACCATCAGCAAGCTGGCGTCGAGGTCGCTCGATCCGGCGCGTTGCACGAACACGCCTCTGTCGTCGACTCCGTTGTCGAGCACCCAACGCCGTACCTCGTCGCGTTTCTCGCGCCACCGCGCGACCGGCGCTTCGAAGCCCGTCAGCTCGGCCGTCCGCACCGCGCGGTCGAAGGCGACCCAGGCCATGACCTTCGAATGGGTGAACTGCTGGCGCGGCCCGCGCACCTCCCAGATCCCTTCGTCGGGCATCTGCCACGCTCCCTCGAGGAAGTCGAGCAGGTGCGCTTGCAGCTCCCAGGCTGCGCGGCTGCCGTCGATGCCGGCAAGCTCGGCATGGTGCAGCGCGTCGAGGATCTCGCCGTACACGTCGAGCTGGAACTGCTCGTGCGCTGCGTTCCCGGCGCGGACAGGGAAGGAGCCTTCGTAGCCCGGCAGCCAGCTGAGCTCCGATTCGGCCAAACGGCGCTCGCCGGCGAGCCCGTACATGATCTGCAAGTCGGCTGGGTCGCCTGCGACAGCGCGAAGGAGCCAGTCGCGCCACGCGGACGCCTCTTCGGTGTAGCCAGCAGCGAGCAGCGCGATGAGGCTGAAGGTGGCGTCGCGCAACCAGCAGAACCGGTAGTCCCAATTGCGTTCGCCGCCGATCTGCTCCGGAAGCGATGTTGTCGCCGCCGCCACGATGCCACCCGTTGGGGCGTAGGTGAGCCCCTTCAGCACCGTCAACGACCCGCACACCTCGTCCGACCAGCGTCCGCGGTAGGTGCCCTGCGACGACCAGTCCGCCCACCACCTCTCCGAGTGGCGCACCAGTTCCTCGGCGTCTCGCACCGGGCGCATGGTCTGGTGTGAGGGGAACCAGCTCAACATGAACGGCACGACATCACCTGGACCGACGCTGAACGCCGCCACCGACGTCATGTCCGCCCCGGTCACCTCGACAGGGGTGCTCAAGCGGAGCGAGTCTGGGCCGCCGATCGCCAGGAGATCGCCGTCGACGTTGCGCACCCAGGGCACGATCGAACCGTTGTCGAAGCGGATCACGAGCTCCATCCGCATCGCGACCCGCCCTCGCCGGCCTTCGACCAGGCGCACCACTTGTAGGTGCTCGTCGCGAGGCGGCATGCAGTCGATCACCGCGACCTCACCCTCGTCGGTGGTGTACACGGTCTCGAGCACCAACGAGCCATCGCGGTAGCGACGCTTCGTCGATCGTGGCTCGGCGGTCGGAGCGAGAAGCCAGCGGCCGTGCTCTGGGTTGCCCAGTAACGCGGCGAAGCAGGCGGAAGAGTCGAACCGGGGGAACGTCAGCCAGTCGATCGAGCCGTCACGCCCGACGAGCGCACCTGACTCGAGATCGGAGAGGAACGCATAGTCCTCGATCCGGCAAGCCATCTGCCTGTCTTAGCCCACCCGGCGCGAGATCAAGGCGCCATCGCAGCGCGAATCGACGTCGGCAGCGCAACGCGGGCAGGCTCCTTGCGGGCCATGGCTGCCGCGATGGCAGGACCGAGCCGATCGAGCTTCGCCTTTTCCCTCGCCTCCTCGCCCTCGTGCAGCTCGGGCATGACCTCGCGGGCGAAGAGCTCCATCGACTCGCAGATGTGCTCGTGTCGGTTGTGTCCGGCTTGGCTGACGAAGATGACCTGGTCGATCCCCGCATCTGCGTAGCCGAGCATGAGCTCACGGATCTGCGCTGGCGTGCCCACCGCGCCGCGCAGCGAGCCGAGCCCTCGTTGGAAGAGCTGTGCGCCGAGCGGCTGACCGACCTGCGAGGCCACGTCGCGGTCGAAGCCCCAATCGGATCGTTTCTCGAGGAACTCCTGCCAGATATCGGTCTTGGCCGGGTGGTGATCGCCGAAGATGTAGTAGTGCGCGAGCGAGTAGCCGAAGAAGTGGCTGCCATCGATGCCGCGTTCGATCGCAGTCGCTTCGTCCTCGTGGCACATGAGCGGCAGGACGACGGCCACGTTGGGGTTGACCGCGAAGCCGGCGGGCACGCACTCCGACGACGCGATGGTCTCGTAGTAGTCGTCGACCCAGGCCTTCGCCTCGGCGGGCTCGATGAAGCTGAACGAGAGCGCTCCGATCCCCTTCGTTGCCGCGAGGTGGATGGTCTCGCGGCGGCTGCACGCCACCCACAGCGGCGGGTGCGGCTTCTGCAGTGGCTTGGGGACGAGGTTGCGCACCGGCATCTGCACGTAGTCGCCCTCGTAGCCGGCGAAGGGCGCTTCGACCATGAGCCGAGTGACGACGTCGAGGGCTTCGGCCCACTGCCCTCGCTTCTGGGAGCGCTCGACGCTGAAGCCGCCGAGCTCAGCCTCCGACGACGTCTCGCCCGTGCCCAGCTCGACTCGCCCGTCGCTGACGAGGTCGAGCGTCGCGATGCGCTCGGCGACCCGAGCCGGGTGGTTGTAACCGGGCGGCAGCGCGACGATGCCGTGCCCGAGTCGGATGCGCGATGTGCGCTGCGAGCACGCGGCAAGGAACACCTCCGGCGCCGATGAGTGGGAGTACTCCTCGAGGAAGTGGTGCTCGACTTCCCACACGTAGTCGATGCCCAGCTGGTCAGCGAGCTCGACCTGGTCGAGCGCGTCCTTGAAGAGCTTGTGCTCGCTGCCCTCCTCCCACGGCTTGGGCAGCTGGTGCTCGTAGAAGATGCCGAACTTCACGCGTTGGTCCCTCCGGTCACGGGATCGATTCGATGAGATCGTCG
Organism: Acidimicrobiales bacterium; assembly: GCA_051000215.1. GTDB lineage: Bacteria > Actinomycetota > Acidimicrobiia > Acidimicrobiales > JACDCH01 > JBPCON01. The sequence continues at coordinate 36,234 of JBPCON010000051.1, read as the reverse complement.
AAGGAGCGAAAGAGCGCCGGACGGTCGTGCTGCTGGCGCAGATGCAGGGCCAGCCGGCGGCTGCGCACGAGCAGCTCGCGAGCGGCACGCCCCGGCCACGGTCGCGGCAGCAGCTCCGGAGGCAGGAGCGGGTCGTCGCCGAAGATGGCCTGGAACTCCACGGTCACCGACAGCGCGCCAGGAAGGAACACCGCGTCGGCCAGGCGCTCGTGGCGCTTGCGCATCCCCTCCAGCGCGTCGGGCACACCGCCATAGCGAGCGACGAAGGAGCTGTAGCGCGCCGCGATGTCCTCGACAGGCCAGAGCGCCGAGGCGATGTCACGCGGGTCTTTCACGCCGGCCACTTCGAGATCGTCACTCGAGGCCTGCGTGACGTGAGCGGTGACCCCGAGGCGTTCGGCCTCGCCTGCGACGTCGTTGCCCCAACGATGCGGTGACAGGTAGAGCCCGTTGGCGATCGCAGCGCCGCCAAGGGTGACCAGCCGTTGGCGCAGCGCGTCGCGGGCTTGGCGCCGCGACTCGGGGATCGCGAAGGCGACGAGGCGCCAACGGCGGTCCCACCCCCGCCCGGCGTGATCCTGCGCGTACGCGAGTCGTGTGCGCTCGAGCGTCGTACCGAGCGTCTTGAGGCCAGCCTCGGTCGCGAGGAAGCCGGCGTCGCGACCCTCGCCGCGGCGCATGAAGAGGCCTTCGTGCACGAGCCGGCGCAAGCACGAGCGCACCTGCTCGGGGCTCTGACCGCACGCCTCAGCGACCGGCACAACCTCGCTCGCCAAGATCGTCCCGTCGTGGTGCGCCATGCCCAGCACGAGCACCCGCGTAGTCAGAAGGGTCGGATCAGCGACGGCCGTTTCGCTCACGACCGTCACACTGACCGACCGGTTTCAGCTCGTCAACCGCAGCGCTGTGGAGGCGCCCCGAGAGCTCACTCTGCGTGGATGCCGCACTCCGTCTTGTCGCGGCCTTGCCAACGGCCTGAGCGGGGATCGCCCGGGTCGCTCGGCTTCTCGGTGCACGGCATGCAGCCGATCGAGGGGTACCCCTGCAGCACGAGCGGGTTGACGGGAACATCGTGATCGGCGATGTAGCCGGCGACATCGCTGTCGCTCCACGTCGCGATCGGGTTGAGCTTGACGAGACCCCGCAGGTCGCGCACGACGATCGGCGCTTGGCCGCGGCTCGCTGCCTCGGAGCGGCGTAGCCCGCTCATCCAGGCAGCCTTGCCGAGCAACGCTCGGTCGAGCTGGCCGACCTTGACAGCCGAGCAGCAGTTCTCGGGATCGATCTTCCAGAGCTCTTCGTCGTGGTGCTGCACGGTCATCATCCGAAGGTTGAGCCCGTAGCGTCGCCTGACCTGCTCCACCGTCTCGAGGGTCTCGGGGAAGTGGTACCCGGTGTCGATGAACACGACCTCGATGGCCGGATACACCTTCGTCGCCAGGTCGATGAGCACGGCGTCGGTCATCGAGGCCGAGAGGCACAGATGCGGCGCGAAGCTCTCGACGGCCCACTTGATGACGGCGGACGCGGGCTTCGCCTCGAACTCGCGGTTCAGCTCGGCCAACTCCTCATCGGAGTAGACGGGGAGCGACGCGACGGGATCGGGCTCGAGCAACATGTCAGGTCGCGCACTCCGACTCGCCGGTCTCTGCGACGTAAGGCCCGGTCTCGTCGTAGTCGACGTAGAACTCCGGGGCTTCCTCGGGCAACGGGAACGCGTCGAGCTCCTTGAGATCCTCCGCGACGGCCTTGGCGCCCCCGACCCGATCAAGCCACGAACGGAACGCCTCACCGGCATCGCGCTCGTCGTTGAAACGGCGCACCACGTGCACGGCGGCCTTCGGCGCGTTCTTGGCGGGTAGGCGCAGTGCCTTCTCCCCGAAATGCACCATCTCCTGCCCGACGTAGCCGCCGAGCAGCATCTGGTAACCGGGCGCGGGTTGCCCGTGCGCGCGACGCTCGGCGCCGAAGAACCCGATGTCGGAGATGTGGTGTTGCCCGCAGGAGTTCGTGCACCCGGAGATGTTGGTGCGGAGGCCCCCGACATCGGCCAAGCCCTCGGCTTCGAGCGCCGCGCCGATCGCGTCGGCCAGGCCTCGGCTCTGGGTGACGGCGAGGTTGCACGTGTCCGCCCCCGGGCATGCGACGACGTCGCGCGCGAGCTCGGCACCGGGCTCGGCCATCGCGATGCTCGACAAACGGTCGAAGAGCTTCGGGAGCTGCTCCTCGCTCAGCCCGCGGAACACGAAGTTCTGCCGGTTGGTCACGACCACGTCGAGGCTCAGCTCGCGCTGGATGGATGCGAGCGCGCGGAACTGGTCGGATGTGATGTCACCGAGGCGTGCGTACGCGTATGCAGACACGGTGCCGTTCGCGTTGCCCCGTACGACGTTGACCGACTCCCAACGGTCGTACGCCGTGGTCCCTCGGATCGACACGGCGACGCCTTGGCCGATCGCCGACGGCGAGATCGTGGCGTGGCGGCCCGCAGGCTCGTCGCCGGCCTTGCGCACTGCCTCGGGCAGGCCACCGGGCCAGCTCGACGAGGCGAGGAGGAAGCGGCGCTCCTTGAGAATGCGAGCTTGAAGCTCCTCCCACCCCATGGTGTCGACGAGCCACTTCAGCCGCGCTCGCAGCTTGTTGTCTCGGTTGCCGTGGTTCGAGAACACACGCAGGACAGCCTCGAGGGTGGCCATGAGGTCTTCCCGCGCCGTGAACTCCTCGAGCGCCAACGCAGGGTGGGGGTTCGCCCCGAGGCCGCCGGCCACGAAGACCCGGAAGCCGGCCTCGGTAGTGCCATCGTCGTTGCTGCGGGTCGTCGCGATGACGCCGACGTCGTTGAACATCGCTTGGCCGCAGTCGGTCTCGCAGCCAGAGAAGTTGAACTTGAACTTGCGGGGCAGGCGCTGCGCGAGCGGGTGGCGCAGGAAGTGTTGGAAGGTGGCCTCGGCCCACGGTGTGATGTCGAGGTGCTCGAGCGGGCACGCGCCCGCGAGGTGGCAGCCCTGCACGTTGCGCACGGTGTCGCCGCACGCTTCGCGCGTCGTCAGACCCACGCTGGCGAGCTCGCGCAGGACAGCAGGCACCTGCTCGAGCTGCACGAAGTGGAATTGGATGTTCTGGCGGGTGGTGATGTGCCCCCAACCCCGCGAGTAGACATCGGCGATGCGGCCGAGGAGGTCGAGCTGTTCGGGTTCGACGCGACCGTAGGGGACCTTCACCCGCACCATCTGGTTGTGCCCGCCCTGACGCTGGCCGTAGATCCCGTTGTTCAGACGGAAGACGCGAAAGACATCGTCGTCGAGCTCACCCGAGACGTTGCGCGCGAGTTGATCCTCGAACTTCGCGATGTCGGCGAGCTGTGCGGGATCGATCTCGGTGTGGAGCATTTTTTGCGAGCCCTCTGGTGGGAAATGCGACCGTGAAGGTCAGGAATCCAGTCTGCCAAACCCGACTCACATCCTCAACATTCCCACGGCGCTAACGCCGGAGCAGCTCGGCCATGTTCCTTGGCGGCTTCGGCCGATTGCGGCCTCGCCCAGCTCGCTGCTCCGGCTACCGCCGGAGCAGCTCGGCCACGCGAAACGCGAGGTCGAGGGACTGGCGGGCGTTGAGCCGGGGATCGCACATGGTCTCGTAGCGGTCGTCGAGGTCCGCGTGGCCGAGCTGCTCCGAGCCGCCGAGGCACTCGGTCACGTCGTCGCCGGTGAGCTCGATGTGCACGCCGCCCGGCCACGTGCCAACCTCGCGGTGCGCGGCGAAGAAGCCCGCGATCTCCTCGATGATGTCCTCGAGATGACGCGTCTTGCGCCCTGTCTCGCTGGCAAAGGTGTTGCCGTGCATCGGGTCGCACGCCCAGACCACCGGATGGCCTGTGCTGCTCACGGCCCGCAGGATGGGCGGGAGGGCGCCCCTGACGTTGCCCGCGCCCATCCGCACAACAAGGGTCAGGCGGCCAGGGATGCCGTCGGGGTTGAGCGCGTCACAGAGGGCAACGACCTCGGCCTCGGTGACCGTCGGTCCGAGTTTGACGCCGATGGGGTTGCCGACGCCACGAAGGAACTCGACGTGCGCGCCGTCGAGCTGGCGCGTGCGCTCACCGATCCAGAGCATGTGGGCCGAGCAGTCGTACCACCCGCCGGTGAGCGAGTCCTGACGCGTGAGGGCCTCCTCGTAGCCGAGGATGAGTGCCTCGTGGCTCGTGTAGAAGTCGACCTCGTGGAGCTTGGGCTCAGCCTCGGTCTCGAACCCGCAGGCCGCCATGAAGCGAAGGGCTCGGTCGATCTCGCCGGCCAAGTTGTCGTAGCGCTGGCCTTCGCGGCTTGCCGCGACGAAGTCCTGGTTCCACTGGTGCACCCGCGAAAGGTCGGCGAAGCCCCCTTTGGTGAACGCCCTGAGCAGGTTCAGCGTCGATGACGCCTGGTGATAGGCCGTCACGAGCCGGTCGGGATCGGGGGTGCGGGCGGCTTGAGTGAAGGCGATGTCGTTGACCAAGTGGCCGCGGAAGGCCGGAAGCTCGATGCCGTCGACCGTCTCGGTCGGCGAGGTCCGAGGCTTCGCGAATTGCCCGGCGATGCGACCGACCTTCAGCGCTGGCACCCCGGACGAGTACGTCAACACGACCGCCATCTGCAGGACGACCTTGAGCTTGTCGCGGATGGCATCGGCCGAGAACGAGTTGAAGCTCTCGGCGCAGTCACCGGCTTGCAGCAGGAACGCCTCGCCGGCAGCAACTCGCGCGAGCTCGTCGACGAGGTTGCGGGCCTCACCGGCGAAGACGAGCGGCGGCATGCTCGCCAGCTGCTTCAAGGCTCGCTCGAGTGCGGCGTCGTCGGGCCAGTCGGGCTGCTGCGCCGCGGTCTTCTCGCGCCACGAGACAGGAGACCAGGGCGCGCTCACGGGAAAAGCCTGGCCGCTGGATGCTGAAGGCGCAAAGTCTCCCTCGCGGCCCCTGCTCGGCATCCTTATGCGGCGTGCACCCGCGACGCAGCCTCTTCGCGCACGGCAACGACCGCTCGCTTGACGAGGCGACGGGCAGCCTCGGCCGTGACGCCGAGCCCCTCGCCGACCTCGCGGTAGCTCTTCTTGCGTCCGTCTCCGAGCCCGAAGCGCTGCTCGACCGCCCACCGAGCTCGCTCATCGAGCACGTCGAGCAGGTTGGTGATCAGCGCATCCTGCTCGCGGTCGACGACGATCTCCTCTGGACCGGCCTTGTTGTCGGCGATGAGGTCGACGAGCTCGGAGCCATCGTCATCACCGACCGGACGATCCAGCGACGTCGGCGTGGTGAGGCGATGCAGCGCGGCGTGCTCGTCGTCGAGCTCGTTCGTGTCGCCTGACACGGCGCGCAGCGCAGCACGGAGGCTGGCAGAGCGGTCACCTGGGAGGCGCACGAGGCTCGCCTTCTGATCGAGCGCGCGGCCGATGGCCTGGCGGATCCAGAAGGTGGCATAGGTGGAGAACTTGAAGCCCTTGCGCCAGTCGAACTTGTCGACGGCGTGCTCGAGTCCGAGGTTGCCCTCCTGGATGAGGTCGAGCAGCTCCATGCCTTGGGGCAGGGGGTAGCGGCGGGCGATGCTGACGACGAGGCGAAGGTTGGCTCGGATGAAGCGGTCCTTCGCGGCTGCAGCGTCGCGGGCTGCCTTCTCGAGCTCACGCTTCTCGAGGTCGTGGCCCGATCCGCCGGCGGCAAGGCGCTTGCGGGCCTCGACACCGCGCTCGATCACCTGGGAGAGCTCGCGCTCCTCCATGGCGGTCAGCAACGGCACGAGACCGATGGAGTTCAGATAGAGACCGACAGAGTCACTCATGGCACTCGCCCTCGACGCGGATTACGTGGATGTCATTCCCTAAGCCACCTAACTCGATACTGAGCGGTTCCGAAAGTCAATTTCCCGGCCTGGGCCTGACAAACTCCCCAGCGTGCCGTTGGCGTCGAACCTTCCCCACGGTCCTGTGACTTCGGTCACCGGACCATGAGGCGCATCGGCGTCTTCGGCGGCACGTTCGACCCGCCCCACGTCGGGCACCTCGTCACGGCGGTCAACGTCCGCCATGCGCTCGCGCTCGATCGGCTGCTCCTCGTTGTCGCGAACGATCCCTGGCAGAAGACGGGGACGAGGGAGCTTTCGCCAGCGGAGGACCGAATGGCGATGGTCGCTGCCGCGGTTGCTGATGTCGAGGGCATCGAGGCTTCGCGGATCGAGATCGAGCGAGGCGGGACGTCGTACACCGCCGAAACGCTCGCGGCCCTGCAGGTCATCGAGCCCGAGGCTGCGTTGTACCTCGTTCTGGGGAGCGACGCCGCTGCCGGCCTGCTCACTTGGGAGCGCGTCGAGGAGGTCCGCGACCTGGCGACGGTGGTGGTCGTCACGCGCCCCGGGGCGGAGCACGGCGCGCCGGCGAGGGGGTGGCGATGGCTTCGGGTCGAAACGCCGAGGCTCGAGGTGTCGAGCACCGACCTGCGAGCGAGGGTGGCAGATGGACGCCCGCTCGACTACCTCCTCACACCGGCGGTCATCTCGTGCATCGACGACCGCCGCCTCTATGTTGACTGACCTGCTCACGCCCGCCGACGAATCCCGAGCGCTTCTTGGTTGACCGCGACGACCGCTGGCCCGTCGTCGCAGCGCGAGCAGCCGACGAGAAGCAAGGGCTCGACACGATCGCGCTCGACGTCGGCGACGTGCTGGCGATCACGGGCTACTTCGTCATCACCAGCGCCACGAACACACGTCAGGTGCGCACGATCGCCGAGTGGATCCAGGAACGCATCGTTGAGGGGGGCGGCCCCAAACCCCTGCGCACCGAGGGCCAAGATGAGCGCACGTGGGTCCTCCTCGACTACGGCGACTTCGTGGTGCACGTCTTCCTGCAGGAGACGCGTGAGTACTACGAGCTCGAGCGTCTGTGGAGCGACGTCCCCCGCGTCGAGTGGCGCTCGGATCCGCTGTAGGCAACCGAGCATTGGAGGACGACAGTGGCAGCGATGGACATGTACTTCCTTACCGACGGCGGCCAACCCGCGAGCGATACCGCGGCGCGGCTATTGGCGTTCCTCGCGAGCGCAAAGGTCAGCCTCGACATCGCGATCTACGACGCGCACTTCGAGGACGACTTCGGCGATCGCCTCATCAGAGCCCTCGACGATGCAGAGGCGCGAGGCGTGAGCGTGCGAGCCGTGTACAACGACGTGCACCGCCGTTCGATCCCGGTCCCACCGCCCCCCGAGGGGCCGTCGATGCTCCAACGCCTCGCTCGGGCTGTGCCTTCCGAGGCCATCGCAGGAATTCCCGATCTCATGCATCACAAGTACGCGATCCGTGACGGTGACACCGTCTGGACGGGTTCGACGAATTGGACGGGCGACGCGTGGACGAAGATGGAGAACGTCATCGTGGTCGTGTCATCGGGCGACCTCGCTGCGGCGTACACCCAGGACTTCGAACAGCTGTGGCAACGCCGTCACGTCGAGAACACGGGCACCTTCGACGATCAGGCAGCCACCCTCCCTGATGGCACCACCGTCACTGCGATGTTCTCACCTGGTCGCGGCCGCAAGATGAGCCAGCTGATCGCCACCCGCATCGGTCAGGCCCGCAACCGAGTTCGCATCTGCTCACCTGTTCTCACCTCGACGCCCATCCTCGGCACGCTCGCAGAGCTCGTCGACGACGCCAGTTGCAACCTGTTGTTGACGGTCGACGGACCGCAGATGACCCAGGTGCTGCACCAGTGGCGCGCCGATGGCCGCGCAGCATGGAAGGCACCGCTCTACGAGAAGATCGCCGCCAGTGGGAAATTGGCCGCCAAACCGTCGACGCCGTACGCCCCAGGAGCCGTGCACGACTACATGCACGCCAAGATCGTGGTCTGTGACGACCGCGTGCTCACCGGTTCCTACAACTGCTCGCACTCAGGCGAGATGAACGCGGAGAACCTGCTCGACATCCGCAGCGTTGAACTCGCGGACCGTGCTGCTCTTTTCTGCGAGCAGGTCCACGAGCGGTACGCCAACTCGGGAGGCCGAGCCCGAACCGGTTAGAGCGCCAAGGAAGCGAACCTACGCCGCCGCGCTCCCGCTCCAAGAGTGGAGCTAAGGGGAATCGAACCCCTGACCTCTTCCATGCCATGGAAGCGCTCTACCAACTGAGCTATAGCCCCGCGGAGACGTCGAAGCTAGCAGCACGGATCCGGGCCACCGGTATCGGATCTGGTGCATGGGCGCCGGTGGCGCGCCGGTACGATCCGCGCCCATGGCCGACGGCTACGACGTGCAGACGATCGAGCGCAATTGGCAGCAGCGCTGGCGCGACGAAGGCACGTACGAGATCGACAACGACGACCCGCGACCGCCGTACTACGTGCTGTGCATGTACCCGTACCCATCCGGTCAGGCCCACATGGGCCACGTGCGCAACTACACCTTTGGCGACCTGATCACCCGCTACCGCACGATGCGCGGCTTCGGTGTGCTCAGCCCGATCGGCTTCGACAGCTTCGGCCTCCCCGCCGAGAACGCCGCGATACGGACCGGCCAACATCCGCGAACGTTCACCGAAGCTCGGATCGAGGAGCTCGGCTCGAGCTTGCAGCGCATCGGTGCCTCCTACGACTGGCGTCGGGTGGTCCGCAGTCACGACTCGAGCTACATCCATTGGAGCCAATGGATCTTCTTGCGGTTCCTCGAGGCGGGACTGGCGTACCGAGCCCGAGCACCCGTGAACTGGTGCCCGGGCTGCCAGACGGTGCTGGCCAACGAGCAGGTGCTCGGTGACGGCACCTGCGAGCGCTCGGGCGACCTGGTCGAAAAGCGCGACCTCGAGCAGTGGTTCTTCAGGATCACCGACTACGCACAGGAGCTGCTCGACGGGCTCGACGAGCTCGATTGGCCGGAGAAGGTCAAGACGATGCAGCGCAACTGGGTCGGGCGATCAGAGGGCGCAGAGTTCACACTCGAGGTCAGCGACGCCGCGGGGAGCCCGAGCGGCTCGACATTCCGCGTGTACACGACCCGTCCCGACACAGCCTTCGGCATGACGTTCTGCGTGCTCGCACCCGAGCACGAGCTCGTCGCGCACATCACCACACCTGACCGCCGGGAAGACGTCGAGGCTTTTGTCGAACGCGTCAGCAAGTCGGCGGAGATCGACCGGTTGTCGTCTGAGGGGCCGATCGAGCGACGCGGCTGCTTCACGGGGGCGTACGCGGTGAACCCGTTCAACCGCGAGCCGGTGCCGATCTACCTCGCCGACTACGTGCTCGGCACCTACGGGACGGGCGCGATCATGGCGGTGCCAGGTGGCGATCAGCGCGACTGGGACTTCGCGAACGCGTTCGGTCTCGCGATCGTCGACACCGTGGAGCGTCCTGAGGGTTGGGAGGGCGCGGCATACACCGGCGAGGGCCGGCACATCAACAGCGCGTGGCTCGACGGGTTGGGCAAGGAAGACGCCATCGCCGCGTCGATCGAGTGGCTCGAGGCCGAGGGCATCGGCGAGGGGCGGGTCAACTTCCGTCTGCGCGACTGGCTGTTGTCGCGTCAACGCTTCTGGGGTTGTCCGATACCGATCGTGTATTGCCCCGCTCACGGTGCGGTTCCGGTGCCAGACGAGCAGCTGCCGGTCGTCGCGCCCGATGATGTCGAGTTCCTGCCGACGGGCGAGTCTCCCCTTCGTCATCACGAGGGCTTCTTGCACACGACGTGCCCGATCTGTGGCGGGCCGGCGACGCGCGAGACAGACACCATGGACACCTTCGTTGACTCGTCCTGGTACTTCCTGCGCTTCTGCGACCCGTGGAACGATGCTGCACCGTTCGCGCCGGAGGCTGTCGCGAAATGGATGCCGGTCGGTCAGTACATCGGCGGGGTCGAGCACGCCATCCTCCACCTGATGTACGCGCGGTTCTTCACCAAGGCGCTTGCCGACATCGGCGTGGCGCCGACCGGGGTACGAGAACCATTCGCCCGGCTGTTCACGCAAGGGATGGTTCGCCTCGGCGGCACGCGCATGTCGAAGTCGAAGGGAAACCTCATCGCGCCGGAGGAGATCCTCGACGCCGAGGGGGCTGATGCTCTCCGGCTCGCCCACCTCTTCGCGGGGCCGCCGGCCGACGACGTCGATTGGGAATCTGTCGGCCTGGAAGGGTGCTGGCGGTTCTTGCAGCGCGTGTGGCGTGTTGCCGATCCCTCGAGCAGCTCCGTTCCCGTCGCGCAGGGTGCAGAGGCAGTCGAGGTCGATCGTGGCGCTCATCGACTCATCGTGCGAATCACCAACGACTTCGAGCGCTGGTCGTACAACACGGCTGTCGCTGGCTACATGGAGTTCGTCAACCTGCTCTACAAATTGGGCCGGACCGATTTCGGGGTCGACACGCTCTTGCGGTTGCTCGCGCCGGCCGCACCCCACATCACCGCTGAGCTGTGGGAGCTTCGTCACGCGGGAGAGCACATCCATCTGCTGGGCTGGCCCGTCGCCGACGCCGCGATGGCCGAGGTCGACAGCGTCACGATGGTTGTGCAGGTGAACGGCAAGCTGCGCGCGCGCATCGAGGTCGAAGCTGGCACGAGCGCGGCAAAGGCGGAAGCCCTCGCGCTCGCCGATGCGAACGTGATCGACGCGCTCGGCGGTGCGGAGCCGAAGAGGGTGATCGCCCGCCCCCCGCGACTCGTCAACATCGTCGTCTGACGCGGGCCTCGAGATCAGCTTTTCAGCGCCGAGAGCACCTGCGCCCAGCGATCCGGGTCCGTCTCGTAGGGGGTGTAGAGGCTGATGCGGCTTATGACGTCGCCGTAGCGGCGTTGCAGCTCCGGGGCGACCTGCTCAGGCTCACCAACGACGGCGAACGTGTTGAGGATCTCGTCGTCGATGAGCCCGCCCATCTCGACCCACTTGCCCTGCTTCGACAGGGCGTTGAGCTCGTCCTGCAAACCACCCCAACCATGGAGCTCGAGCACCCCCTTGTAGGCGGGCGTCGAACCGTAGAACGCGATCTGCTGCTTCGTGCCGTCTGCAGCCTTCGCCATCTGCTCGTCGGAGCCGCCGGTCACCACGAAGCTCGGCCCCGCGATCTCGAAGCCTCGCATCGACTTGCCGGCCTTGGCGCGGCCCCGCTCCAACGCGGGGATGGTGACCTCTCGGAGGTAGCGCTCCGTTGTGAACCCGTGGCAGATGAAGCCGTCGCACACCTCGCCTGCGACCTCGGTCATGCGCTCGCCAACGCCGGCGAGAAACACCTTGGGAGGACCGCTCGGATTCGGGCCCGGGTTGAAGAACGGCGTCATGAGCGTGTGGGTGTAGAAGTCGCCGCGGAACTCGAGCTTGGCCCCCTCGTTCCAACTCGCCCAGATCGCCCGCATAGCGAGGATGAACTCGCGCATGCGCGGGGCGGGATGCGACCACGGCATCGAGAAGCGCTTCTCGATGTGCGGCTTGATCTGGCTGCCGAGCCCCAGGATGAACCGGCCCGACGACGCCAGCTGCAGATCGTTGGCTGTCATGGCCATGGTCATCGGGCTTCGTGCGAACGCGACAGCGATCGATGTGCCGAGCTCGATGCGGCTCGTCGACCCCGCGGCCAGCAGCAGCGGCAGGAACGGATCGTGGCTGGTCTCCGCCGTCCAGACGCCGTCGTAACCGGCAGCTTCTTGTTCCGCGGCGCCGGCTGCGGCGCCGGAAAGCTCGAAGGTGATACCTCCGTCGACCCTCATGCGCTGGCTCGACGTGTCGTCACTGGTCTCGCAAGAACTGCTCGAGCTCGGCTGCGAGCTCGTCGCCGCTCGGCAACGGGCCCACACCGAGCGTGCCGGTGGGCGCCTCGCCGTCGGCGTCGTACGACGTCTCGAGTTGCCCAACCATCGACGTGTGATCCTGGTTGTCCGCCACGAGCGCATCGAGGCGCCGACGGGTCGACGCCGCCTCCTCGAGGAGCGGCAACGCGTCGATGTGCAACGACGCGACCGAACCGAGCGCTTCGAGCAGCGCCGCGCTGGCTGCGGGGTATGGCATCGCAGAAACGTAGTGCGGAACCTGCGCCCAGAGCCCGACCGCCGGTATGCCGAGCTCGTGCGCGCGATGCTCGATCGCAGCTTGCACACCGGCAGGGACATCGACGGTGGTGTGCACCGGCGCGATCGCGGCGAGAGTCGGTTCGCTGGCAGAGACAGCCAGCCGCGCCGGGCGCGTGTGGGGGACCGGGGCTGGATAGGCGCCCAGGCCGACCACGAGTCGAGCGCCGAACTCCATGGCGAGGTCGATAGCGGCACGGCTGAACGCCCGCCAGGTGTGATCGGGCTCGGCGCCGGCGAGGAGGAGGAAGTCGTTGCCTTCGGTGTCGCTTGCCGCTCGCAGCTCGATGGTGGGCCAGCTCAGTCCCGTCATGACCCCGTCTTCGAGGTGCATCGTCGGGCGCCGCGCCCGATGGTCGAGGAGGAGATCGCAATCGAAGGTGGCCACCGTCACCGTCTCGAGCTGCTCCATGATCGCCGAGCGGGCGCCGGTAGCTCCCATGCCGGCGTCGATCCATCCGTCGAGCGCGAGGACGAGGACAGGCGAGTCGAGGTCTGGCCGCTCGACGAGCTCGAAGAGAGGGCTCACGCGAGCGCCGCGACCCGATCGGCTGCAAGCTCGGCCAAGCCGCTCACCTGGCGCTCAAAGCCCTCGTAGCCCGAAGCCTTGCCCATGGCTCCCTTGGAGTAGCGAGCGAAGACGCCTTCGATGATGCACGCGAGCTTCCAGTAACCGAAGGCGACATAGAAGTCGACGGAGGACACGTCGCGGCCGGAGCGTTCGGCGTAGCGGTCGACCACCTCAGCTCTCGACGGGAAGCCTTCGACTACGGTCGGCGCCGCGAGCAGGGCCTGTTGCGCGTCGCCGGGCTCGGTCCAGTAGACGATCAGCAGGCCAAGATCGGCGAGCGGGTCACCGAGGGTGCACAGCTCCCAGTCGAGCACTGCCGCGATGTGCCCTGCGTCGTCGACAAGGCAGTTGTCGAGGCGGTAGTCGCCGTGGACGATCGCTGGCGCGCCTTGCTCAGGGATGCGCGCGGCGAGCGCATCGTGCACGTCGTGGACGAGGGGCACGGCTCGACCGGTCAGCTCGTTGGACGACTGGAACTGCGAGTACCAGCGCTTGAGCTGGCGAGCGATGTAGCCCTCCTTCTTGCCGAGGTCGCCGAGCCCCACGGCGTCGACATCAACGGCGTGGATGTCGGCGAGCACGTCTGCGATGGAGTCGCCGGCGTGTCGCCGGCCGGCATCGTCGAGCACGGAGTGCGCCGTAGCGGCGTCGCGCACGACGTGACCCTCGACGAAGCGCATCACGTAGAAGGGCGCACCGTTCACGGAGTCGTCGGAGCAGAGCCCGGCGATCGGTGGGACCGGCACCGCGGTCGGGCCGAGCGCCGCGATGATCTTGTGCTCGCGGCCCATGTCGTGCGCGGTGGCGAGGACATGGCCGAGCGGCGGGCGACGCAACACCCAGCGCCCGCCCGCCGCGTCAGCGACGCGATAGGTCAGGTTCGAATGGCCCCCGGCGATGAGCGAGAAGTCCAACGGCGCGACGGCATCTGGCACATGCTCGGCGAACCACGCCGTCACCGCGGCACCGTGAACGCCGTCCGGGTCGCCGTTGGTCTGCGTCATCGCCGATCACCGTACCCGGCGTTCCGATCGACGCTGGCGCCGCGTAGCCTCTGGGTCATGGCCGCCATCGATGTCAACGACGCCACCTTCGAGACCGACGTCCTCGTTCGTTCGGACGATGTGCCCGTCGTGGTCGACCTGTGGGCTCCGTGGTGCGGCCCGTGCAAGACCCTCGGTCCGATCATCGAGAAGGTCGTGGACGAGACCGAGGGCAAGGTGGTGCTCGCGAAGATCAACGTCGACGACAATCCTCGGGCCTCCTCCACCTTTCAGGTGCAGAGCATCCCCGCTGTCTTCGCTGTCCGCGATCGCAAGGTGATCAACGGCTTCATCGGTGCGCAGGGCGAAGCGGCCGTGCGCGAGTTCGTGACGTCGCTGCTACCCACAGCCGCCGATGACGAGCTGAGCGCGCTGCTCGACAGCGGCGACGAGGCCTCACTGCGCGCGGTGCTCGAGCGCGACGCGGGTCACGAGGGCGCCGTCGTCGCGCTCGCCGAGTTGCTCGTCGGCAAGGGCGAGGGCGGGGAGGCGCTCGCGCTGCTCGAACGCATCCCGGAGACACCCGACACGCGACGGATCGCTGCGCTCGCGCGGGTAGGAGACGAGGCGGACGTCGACACCGACGAGATGACAGCGAAGCTCGACGATTTGCTGGCTCGAGTGAAGGGCGACGACGACGCCCGCCAGGAGCTCGTCGATCTGCTCGAAGTGCTCGGGCCGGACGACCCGCGCACCGCCGCGTACCGCCGCAAGCTCACCTCCGCCCTCTATTAGGACCGGCGCGGACAGGTGAGCGTCGCCCGCGCAGGGTCAAACCGGTTACTCCGCTCTTGCCGGCTTCGCCGGCGGGCCGCTCGGGCCACGGCCTCGCCTATCGCTCGGCCTCTTAGCCGGTGATGCGCCTCGAGCGGGGCGCGGGGTACACCCTGCTCGTCGGGAGGGCTGCGCCGGGCGCCGCGGCCACGACGGTCGGCAGGGTCATCTTCATCCGTGAAACGGCCGTCGCCGACGAGCATCTGCTACGCCACGAGCTCGAGCATGTCCGCCAGTACCGCGAGCTCGGCATCCCTGGCTTTCTCGCCCGGTACGTTCTCGAGTACCTCCGTTGGCGCGTCAGGGGCTACGGGCACTGGGCGTCGTACCGACGCATCTCCTTCGAGGTCGAGGCCGAGTGGCGCGCCCGTCGTTCCTCGCACGTCGAATCGTCGGGCCACTAGTCTGCACGTCGCTTCCCCCTGAGCTTCCCCTCGTTGTGACCACGCGCGCCGAGGAGCAGCCCAATGGGAGAAGACCAAACCTTCACCGCCGACATGCCGCGGCTCGAGCCGGCGCGACCTGATCCGCCGCGCGACTGGCGCGAGCGGCTCGAAGTGCTGCGCAGTCGATGGACGATGGCTCAGATGCTCGGCGCTGCACTGCTCGGCCTCGGCGTGCTCGCGGCAGCGCTGGTCGTGATGCGCCCGGGAACGCACCAGCCCACCGAGCAAGGGCTGCCGATGGCTTCGTCGTCGTCGACCTCTGCTGGCTCATCCAGTGGGCAGCAGGTGAGCAGCACAGCACCGGCTCAAGTGGTTGTGCATGCGGCCGGCGCGTTCGTCGCGCCCGGGGTGTATCGGCTGGCGACCGGGAGCAGGATCGCGGACCTCGTCGCGGCCGCTGGCGGGCTCGCAGCGGACGCCGACCCCGATCGTGTGAACCTGGCGGCGTTGCTCCACGATGGCGAGCGCATCGCTGTTCCTCGGCTCGGCGAGGCCTCACCTGTGCCTGGTGATGCTCCCGCGGCCTCGGACGGTGCGCCGAAAGAGCCCCTCGACCTCAACGCGGCAACAGAGGCGCAGCTCGAAGCGTTGCCTGGCGTCGGCCCTTCGACGGCCAAGGCGATCGTCGACGACCGCGAGCGAAATGGCAGCTACAGATCGGTCGACGAGTTGCTGCGGGTGCGCGGCATCGGGCCGGCCAAGCTCGAACAGATCCGCGCCCTCGTCAGCGTCTGATGTCCTGGCATGGCGTGACGCGCCGAAGCGCGCACCGAACGGCGACCGCATGAGCGACCGGTCGGCTGTCGCGCTCGCCGTCTGCGCAGCATTCGGCGCATGGGTCGGCATCGGGCCTCCTCTCCTCGTCGCTGTTGCAGCGCTGGCCGTTGCGCTGCTGCTGCACCGGCCGTGGATCCTGTGCGTCACGATCGTGCTCCTCGTCGGTGCCCGCAGCGAGTCCGACAGGCTCGGGCTTGTTGCCAGGCCGAGAGAGCCCTTTGCCGGGTGGGTGACCCTCGTGAACGACCCCGTCGCGGGCCCGAGCGGCGCCGTGACGGTGGAGCTGCGCATCGGTGCGCGCCACGTCGAGGCGACGGCACGCGGGGCGCCGGCGCGCGTCGTGCTCGACCGTGAGGCCGGTGACCGCCTCGAGCTGCACGGCACGCTCGGCGCGGTGGCCCCAGGTTCGAGTTGGCTCACCAGGCGACACATCGCAGCGCAGCTCGTTGTCGCCGAGGTCGGCGGTTGGAAGGAGGGGATCTGGCCAGCGCGGCTCGCGAACGTGGCGCGCGACGCGCTCGAACGCAGCGCCGCCGCACTCCCGGAGCGTCAGCGCGGCCTCTACCTCGGGCTCGTCCTCGGCGACGACCGCGACGAGGCCCCCGACATCGCGGACGACTTCCGCGGCGCCGGTTTGTCACACTTGCTCGCGGTATCCGGGCAGAACGTGGCGTTCGTGCTGGCCTTGGCCACGCCCTTGTTCCGCCGTTCGAGCCTTCGGACTCGCTTGGTGACGACCATCGCTGTGCTCGGCCTGTTCGTGCTCGCAACGAGGGCTGAGCCATCGGTGCTGCGGGCCGCGGTCATGGCCGGGATCGCCGCTGTCGCTGCGACACTCGGACGCGAGGCTTCGGGCATCCGGGTGCTTTCGCTCGCCGTCACCGGCCTGCTCGTCGCCGATCCGTTCCTGATCGAGTCGATCGGCTTCCAGCTCTCGGTCGCAGCATCGGCTGCCATCCTCGTGCTCGCGCGACCGCTCGCCCACCACCTGCCCGGCCCCCGGCCCCTCGCTGAGGCAGTGAGCGTCAGCGTCGCTGCCCAAGTCGGCGTGGCACCCATCCTCGCCGTCGCCTTTGGCGGCGTCCCGCTCGCCGGGCTGCTCGCCAACGTCCTCGCGGCACCAGCGGCGGGGCCGGTGATGGCGTGGGGTGTGATCGCGGGGCTCGTCGGCGGATGGCTCGGGCCCACCGCTGCCGCCGTCGTCCACCTGCCGACGCGCTTGCTCGTCGGGTGGCTCGCGCTCGTCGCGCGCTGGTCAGCGCGGTTGCCCTTCGGCGCGCTCGGCCTCCGCGAGCTGGCAGTGCTGGCCTTGGCCGTTGGCACCATCGCCGTGGGGCGACGTGCCCACGCACACTTCATCGTGATCGTCGGAGTGGCTCTCGCGCTCGCCGCTCTCGTCGCCCCCGCGATCGCGTTGTCGGCGCCGGGGCCAGCTGAGGCCTCGCTGAGTCGGGGGGCGGTGCTGTGGCGCGATGGTGCCTCCGTCCTCGTCATCGACGGGCGAGCTCGAGCCGATGACGTCCTCGCCGGGCTCCGCGAGGCTGGTGTCGATCGGCTCGACGTGCTCGTCGTGCGCAGCACCTCGCCGACTGCGGTAGGGGTGGCCGAGGCCGTCGAGGGCCGAGAGGAGATCGGGGAGGTGTTCGAGCCGCGGCACGTCGCCGCCGCGGTCGAACGGCGCGTCGGGCAACTCGTTGTCGCTGTCGAACCGTCCGGCTCCGGGCTCGCAGTGGAGGTTCGCGTCGGCCAGTAGGTTTCGGGGGTGGCGACGGAGTTGGAGCTGGGCGCAACCACCTTTGACGTCGCGAACCGGGCGATCGTGATGGGGATACTGAACCGGACGCCCGACTCCTTCTACGACCGGGGCAGCTACTACGACTTCGACGGCTTCTTGCGCAAGGCCGAAGCGCTCGTGGCTGAAGGTGCCGATGTGCTCGACGTCGGCGGCGTGAAGGCAGGCCCGGGCCCCGAGGTCGATGAACGTGAAGAGCTCGATCGCGTCGTCCCGGCCATCGAGGCGTTGCACAGCCGCTTCGACGTGGCGCTGTCGGTCGACACGTGGCGGGCATCGGTCGCCGCAGCATCGTTCGAGGCTGGCGCGTGCGTCGGCAACGACATCAGCGGTTTCGTCGACCCCGACTATCTCGCGGTGTGTGCCGCGGCCGAAGCGTCCGTGGTGGCCACACACATCCGGCTGCGCCCAAGGATCGCCGACCCGAGCCCGGCGTACGGCGATGTCGTCGCCACCGTGCGCCAGTTCCTCGGCGAGCGTGCAGCGCGCGCTGAGGCTGCTGGCATCGCCCGCTCGCGGATCATGGTGGATGCCGGCCTCGACCTCGGCAAGACAGAGGCGCAGTCGCTCAGGTTGCTGCGCGCATCGGACGACCTCGTGGAGCTTGGCTACCCCGTGCTCCTCTCGGCGTCGAACAAGCGCTTCCTCGGTGCATTGCTCGCCACCGACATCGACGACCGTCGCGATGCGACCAACGCGGCACACGCGATGGGCATCGCGCTCGGATGCCGAGTCGTGCGCGCCCACGACGTGCGCGCCGCTCGCCGCATCGCCGACACGATGGCGCGCATCCTGGCCGCGGCATGAGCGCGCACGTCGCGGTCCACCTCGTGCGCGGTGACGAGGAGTCGCTGGTGCGCGACGCCGTTGTGAGCCTTGTCGACGAGCTCATCGGTGACGAAGATCGCAGCTTGGCCGTCGAAGAGCTCGAGGGCGATGACTACCCACTCGCAGCGCTCGTCGACGCAGCGCAGACCCCACCCTTCCTCACCGCCAAACGGGTGGTGGTCGGACGCGACGTGCATCGATTCGCCACCGTCGAGGCCATCGCACCGCTCGTCGGCTACCTCGATGATCCGTTGCCGACGACCTCGTTGGTGTTGGTGTGGACCAGCGGCCGGGTGCCCAAGACGCTGCTGGATGTCATCAAGGCGAGCGGCGGCGTGCTGCTCGACGCCTCGCCCGGCTACAACGCCAAGGCCCAGCAAGCATGGTTCCACGACCAGCTCGCTGCGGCCTCGGTGCGGCTCGACGCGCCCGCGGCGACGGCCTTCGCTGACACGGTGGGCGAGGACCGTGCTCGCGTCGCGGGCGTCCTCGCCACGCTCGAGAGCACATTCGGCCCGGGCGCGAAGCTCGACATCGACGACATCACCCCGTACTTGGGCGAGGCCGGAGGCATCGCCCCGTGGGAGCTGACCGACGCTCTGGACCGGGGCGACATCGCGCTCGCGATCGAGCGCCTGCACCGCATGCTCGGCGGCGGCGAGCGCCATGCACTCCAGCTCATGGCCACCCTCACGGCGCACTACACCCGCATGCTTGCACTCGACGGCGCCGAGGTGCGCGGGGAGAAGGACGCGGCCTCGCTGCTCGGGCTCAAGGGTTCGACGTTCCCGGCCAAGAAGGCGCTGGAGCAGGCTCGCCGGCTCGGCTCGGGACGGGTGGGCGCTGCAGTCGGGTTGCTCGCTCGGGCCGACCGAGATCTGCGTGGCGAACGCGCCTGGCCCGACGAGCTCGTGATGGAGGTGCTCGTCGCTCGCCTGGCCAACCTCAGCGCGGCGGCGCGCTGAGCTGAACGAGGTGCGACGGGTCAGGTCTCGCCGGTCGCCGCTGCAGCCTTGTTCAGGCGCTTGGCGAGGCGTGACTTGCGGCGTGCTGCACCGTTCTTGTGGATGACACCCTTGGCCGCTGCTTTGTCGATGCGCTTGGTGGCGAGGCGAGCCGCGGCGGTGGCGTCTTCTGCTCCGGCTTCACCCTTGGCGAGCGCCACCTTGACACGCGTCTTCAGCTCGGAGCGCACGGCCTTGTTGCGGGCGTTGCGCTTCTCGGTCTGGCGGTTGCGCTTGATCTGGCTCTTGATGTTGGCCACGACGGGTTCCTCACCTGCGTTCTCGGGGAGCCGGGAGATGGTACTGGCGCCCGCCCCTCGATGTCACACGCGGTCGGGGCCGCGCGTGCGTATTGGTACCGTCGCAGGGCCGTGAGCACCCTCGACCGCTACCGCGACCTGGCCATCGTGGCGCACGTCGACCACGGCAAGAGCACCCTCGCCGACCGCTTCCTCGAGATCTGCGGGGCGGTCGACCTGCGCGACATGCGAGCGCAGTACCTCGACTCGATGGACATCGAACGAGAGCGTGGCATCACCATCAAGCTCCAGTCGGTGCGGCTCGACTGGAAGGGCCACGTGCTCAACCTCATCGATACACCAGGCCACGTCGACTTCGGCTACGAGGTGTCGCGGTCGCTCGCCGCGTGCGAGGGGGTGATCCTGCTCGTTGACGCCGCGCAGGGGATCGAGGCGCAGACGCTGGCCAACTGCTACCTGGCTCTCGAGAATGACCTCGAGATCGTCGCCGCGCTCAACAAGATCGACCTCCCCGCCGCCGAGCCGGACAAGTACGCAGCCGAGATCGAGAAGGTGCTCGGCATACCCGCCGAGCAGATCCTCCGTCTCAGCGCCAAGACCGGCGAAGGGGTGCCCGAGCTGCTCGATGCCATCGTCGAGCGGATACCCCCACCCGAAGGCGATGAGGATGCGCCCTTGCAAGGCCTGATATTCGACTCGCACTACGACCAGTACCGCGGCGTCGTCTCCTCCGTGCGTGTCGTGAACGGTCGGCTCGTGACCGGAGCGCGGCTGCGCTTCATGCAGGCCGGGGCTGTGCACGACGCCGAGGAGATCGGCGTGCGCGATCCCGACAGCACTCCCGTCGCGAGCCTCGGGCCCGGCGAGGTCGGTTATCTCATCGCCAGCATCAAAGACGTAGGCGAGGCGCGCTCCGGTGAGACGGTCACGACAGCGCTGCGCGGCGCGCCCGAGCCGTTGTCTGGGTACCGCGAGCCCAAGCCGATGGTGTTCTGTGGGCTCTACCCGATCGACGGCGACGAGTTCTCGACGCTGCGTGAGTCGCTCGAGCGGCTGCGCCTCAACGACTCCTCGTTCACCTATGCGCCCGAGTCGAGTCAGGCGTTGGGCTTCGGCTTTCGCTGCGGGTTCCTCGGCCTGTTGCACATGGAGATCGTGCGCGAGCGCCTCGAGCGGGAGTTCAACCTGAGCCTCATCGCGACAGCACCGAGCGTCGCCTACCTGGTGCACAAGACCGACGGCAGCGTCTTCGAGGCCCACAGCCCGGCCGAGATGCCGAGCGCCCAGGAGATCGACCACATCGAAGAGCCGATACTCGGCATAAGCATCCTCACGCCCACCGACTACACGGGCACGCTTATGGAGCTGTGCCAACAACGACGTGGCGAGATGGGCAAGCTCGAGTACCTGTCGCCCGAACGTGTCGAGCTGCACTACCGCGTCCCCCTCGCGGAGGTCGTCATCGACTTCTTCGATCAGCTGAAGTCGCGCACCCAGGGTTACGCCAGCCTCGACTACGAGCCGGCCGGGCACGAGCGGGCCGCGCTCGTGCGCGTCGACATCCTGCTCAACAGCGTCATCGCCGACGCGTTCAGCTCGATCGTGCACCGGGACAAGGCGTACGACTATGGGCGGCGCATGGCCGAGAAGCTCAAGGAGCTGATCCCGAGGCAGATGTTCGACGTGCCGATCCAAGCGGCGATCGGCGGGCGCATCATCGCTCGCGAGACGGTCAAGGCGAAGCGCAAGGACGTGATCGCGAAGTGCTACGGCGGCGACATCTCCCGCAAGCGCAAGCTGCTCGAGAAGCAGAAGGAGGGCAAGAAGAAGATGAAGAACATCGGGCGTGTCGAGGTGCCACAAGAGGCGTTCATCTCCGCGCTGCGCCTGGAGGACTGAGCCCGGCGTCGCGGGCACAGCCGCTTGTCGGCGGTACGATGGCGGCGCCGGCGGAGCTCTTTCGCCCGCCAACACCGAGATGCTCGACGAACGCAAGGCCGCCATCCTCCGAGCTGTGGTGGAGGAGTACATCGACACCGCCCAACCCGTGGGCTCGAGTCACATCGCGCCCCCGCTCAACGTGTCTTCGGCAACGGTGCGCAACGAGATGGCGGCGCTCGAGAGCGACGGCTACCTGCTCCAGCCGCACACGTCGGCCGGTCGGGTGCCGACAGACAAGGGCTACCGGTGGTTCGTCGACACCCTGGCTGGTCCGACACCGCTCGGTAGCGGCCAGGTGCAACAGGTCCGTTCGTTCTTCGCCAAGGCGCACGGTGAGCTCGAGCAGATGCTCCATGACACGAGCCGCCTGCTCTCCGACCTCACTGCGCACACGGCCGTCGTCATCGGCCCGCAGCACGAGGCAGCGCAGGTGCGCTCGGTTCAGCTCGTCGGTCTGTCTGCCGGTGTCGCGCTCGTGGTCGCTGTCCTCTCGAACGGGTCGGTCGAGAAGCGCAGCATCACCGTCGGCGATGGGTCGGGCGACGAGCGCGTCGGCGCGGCCACGGCACACCTGTCGGCGCAGCTGATCGGTCGGGCGTTGAGCGATGGCGTGACGAGTGGCGCGCGACCAACCGGCGACGCGGCCACCGACTCGATCGTCGACGCCGCCCTCGATGCGCTGCGTACGACGCCGGCCGGCGAACCCGAGCATGTCTTCGTCGGCGGCGCCTCGCGCATGGCCTCAGCCTTCGATGCTGTCGAGACGGTCCGCGAGGTGCTCGGCATCCTTGAGCAGCAATACGTGGTCGTCACCGTCTTGCGCGACGTGCTCGACCGCGGCCTGCACGTGGCGATCGGCGCGGAGACCGGCTTCGAGCCGCTGGCCGAGTGCTCACTCGTCGTCGCTCCCTACGAGGTCGAAGGGCACGAGGTCGGATCCATCGGTGTGCTCGGCCCGACCCGCATGGACTACCCGCAAGCGCTGGCCGCGGTCGCTGTCGTATCGAAGCGGCTGAGCGACCACCTCACCGACTGATGGCCGACTACTACGCGCTGCTCGGCGTCGATCGGGGCGCGACGCCCGATGAGATCAAGCGCTCCTACCGCGCGCTTGCGTTGAAGCTGCACCCCGACACGAACCCCGACCCGAGCGCCTCGGCGCAGTTCAAGGAGATCGCTGTCGCGTACGAGACGCTGTCGGATCCTGAGCGTCGGGCACGTTATGACCGCTACGGGCCCGAGGGCGCAGCGGGCGCGGCCGACCCGTTCGGATTTGGCGGGGGTGGTGGCCTCGGCGATCTCTTCGACGCGTTCTTCGGCGGGCAGGGTGGGGGAGGGCGCCAGGGCGGACCCCCACGCGGGACCGACCTCGAGGTCGTCGCCGAGATCGACTTCGAGGTGGCGGTGTTCGGCGGTCAGGAGCCGATCGCCGTGCGTACGGCCGTCGCGTGTGAGGTGTGCCAGGCGAGCGGGGCCGAACCCGGCTCACACCCAACGACCTGTGGTGACTGTGGCGGCGCCGGGCAAGTGCGGCGCGTGCGCCAGTCGATCCTCGGTCAGATGGTGACAGCCGGCCCATGCCAGCGCTGCAACGGCATGGGCCAGATCATCCCCAAACCGTGCCCCACGTGCCGCGGCGAGGGTCGTCAGATCACCGACAAGACCTACACCGTCGACATCCCGGCTGGTGTCGACACCGGCTCGACGCTGCGCCTCGGCGGGCGCGGCGCAGCAGGCATCCGCGGCGGCGGATTCGGCGATCTCTACGTGCACGTCAAGGTGCGGAGCCACCAGCGCTTCGCGCGCCAGGGATACGACATCGTTCACGAGCTGCACGTGCCCTTCACCCAAGCTGCGCTCGGAGCCCACCTGCGCTTCGAGACCCTCGACGGCACCGAGGACCTTGTCGTCCCGCGCGGCACCCAGACGGGTCGCGTCTTTCGTCTCCGCGGCCGCGGCGTGCCCCACCTCGAGGGCCGCGGCCGCGGCGACCTGCTCGTGCAGGTGGTCGTCGACACACCCGACGAGCTCGGCCGCGACGAAGAGGATCTCCTGCGCCAGATCGCAGTCGCAAGAGGAGAAGAGGTCGCCCCGGCCGACACGGGCTTCCTCTCGAAGATCCGCTCAGCGTTCCGCTGACGCGTCGTGGACATGACGCGTCGGGCGCACGCCTTCGTCACCGACCTGGCCGCGCCGGAGCTGAGCCAGCGCGACCGCCATCACATCGAGCGGGTGCTGCGCCTGCGCGCCGGTGACGAGATGACGGTGAGCGACGGCATCGGGAGCTGGCGGCTGTGTCGCTTCGGGCCCGAGCTCGAGCCCGTCGCCGAAGCGTTGGCTGATCCGGAGCCATCTCCGCGCCTCACCGTCGGCTTCGCGCTCGTGAAGGGCGAACGGCCCGAGCTCGTCGTGCAGAAGCTGACGGAGCTGGGCATCGACCGGATCATCCCCTTCACGGCAGCACGATCCGTCGTGCGCTGGGAAGGCGCGAAGGCAGAGCGCGCGCACGAGCGGCTGACGGTTGTCTCGCGCGAGGCCGCGATGCAGAGCCGCGCCACGAGGCTTCCGACAATCGAGCAAGTTTTGACGTTCGCGGCGGTCGCTGTCGGCGGCACCGCGCTGTGCGAGCGCGGCGGCGCGACTCCCACCCTCGCGTTGCCGTCCGTGCTCGTCGGCCCGGAAGGCGGGTGGGCACACGAGGAGCTCGCGGTCGGCCTGCCAACAGTCGCGCTCGGCCCGACTGTCCTGCGGGCGGAGACAGCGACGCTCGCTGCAGCTTCCATCCTTGGCGCGCTCCGGGCCGGGATCGTTGCTGGCGTGAGCGGGCCGGCCGAAGCATGACCGCAGCCGATGTCGAATCCGCTTTCGGCGTATACCTTCACGTGCCGTTCTGCGCGAAGCGCTGCGACTACTGCGCGTTTGCCACTTGGACCGACAGGGGAGAGCTCGTCGAGCGCTACCTGCGCGCGTGTCGAGCCGAGGTCGAGCGCGCTGTCGTGGCGGGCATGCCCGAGCCCACATCGCTGTTCGTCGGCGGCGGCACGCCGTCGCTGGTGCCGGCCGAGCAACTGCTTGCCGTGCTCGATCGCGTCCCGCGCAGGCCCGACGCCGAGGTGACGATCGAGTGCAACCCCGACACCGTGACCCCCGCGCTGCTCGCTGCCTATCGCGCCGGTGGGGTCAACCGCTTGTCGTTCGGGGTGCAGTCGATGGTCCCGCATGTGCTCGCGGCCCTCGGTCGCACCCACGACCCGGCCAACGTGCGCGCGGCGGTCGTTGGCGCGCGCGACTCAGGGTTCGCCTCCTTCAACCTCGACGTGATCTACGGCGCCGTCGGCGAATCGCTCGACGACTGGCGCCGCACCCTCGATGAGGTCGTCGCCCTCGACCCGCCGCACGTCTCCGCGTACGCGCTCACCGTCGAGCCCGGCACTCCCCTTGCCGCCGACGAGGCTCGCCATCCCGACGATGACGAGCAGGCCGACAAGTACATCCTGGCCACTGAGGCGCTCGGCGCTGCCGGCTACGACTGGTACGAGATCTCCAACTGGGCCAAGCCGGGCCACGAGTGTCGCCACAACCTCCTCTACTGGGAGCAGGGCGACTATCTCGGCTTCGGTTGCGCCGCGCACTCGCATCGCGCCGGGCGCCGCTGGTGGAACCTGCGCACGCCCGAGCGCTACCTCGACGCCATCGAGTCCGGAACCGCGGCCGAAGGCGGTGCCGAGGAGCTCGACAAGCCAACGCGTGACTTCGAACGCCTCGAGCTCGCGTTGCGCACGACGCAGGGTGTGCCCACCGAGGCGCTGCCCACCAAGGAGCTCGGCGACCTCGTCGTGGTCGACGGCGGCCGAGCTGTGCTCACGCTGCGCGGTCGGCTCCTCGCCAGCGAGGTCGCGCTCCGCCTGCGCAGTGCACCAGATCAGACCGGTGGCAGCACCAACACCGTCCCGCTGTAGAGCAGGTTCGGGTCGCCTGTCGGCGAGGCGTCGGCGTTGCTCGACATGAGGGTGAGCCAATAGC
Source organism: Acidimicrobiales bacterium (assembly GCA_051000215.1). GTDB lineage: Bacteria > Actinomycetota > Acidimicrobiia > Acidimicrobiales > JACDCH01 > JBPCON01. Next base: position 10,708 of record JBPCON010000051.1, on the reverse strand, counting down.
GCTCGACTTCAGAATCGTCAGCGGCGCGCCCGAGGGTCTCGTCGAGGTGGGACTGCGCCACCGACCAGAAGCTCTCGCCCGGCTCGATCGTCCAGGTTTCATCGGCCTTCGCTGGTTCTGGAACGGGAGAGGAAGCAGCCACTTCGAGTCGTCGCATGGTTGCTGGCGGAGCCGCGACCGCTACGGAGGTTGGCGTCGGCTCCCCCTCAATCGCTGTCGCTGCTTCGGTCGGTGTCGTTGTCGACGTCAGGTCAGCGTTCGCCCCGATGGCGCGCATCGTGGGCGGCGCGGCCGTCGGCGCAGTCTGCGGCGCGAGCTCGACCACGCGGTCGGGTTGCGAGGCGCCGGGGTCGGCGCCGGCGGGAGGAGCGCCGACCCCGGCGAGCACGACGAGGGTGGTGAACCCGGCGCCGCCGATCGCTGATCGCAACGACGGGACGGTGCATGCGTCGACAAGCAACGCGAGGCGCCGGAAGTTGCCCCGACGCGCAACCGCGCCGAGCGTCGCTATCAGGATGAGGTAACAGCCCGCCGCCATGGCGACGACGCGCAGCATTCCGAAGGCCGCGACGATCGCGCCCTTCGTCTCGACCCAGCGTCGCAGACCGTCCAACGAGTGATCCGAGGGTGGAGCAAGCTCGCCGCGACCAGTGACCTGCAGCGAAACCAGGCCGGCCGCCGAGGTGAGAACGAGGGCGCCTCGGGGTCTCATGTGCGTGGTACGACCAAGCCGTCGGCGCCTATCGCCTGAAGCGTTGGGCACAGGTCGGGCGAAGCGCGAAGCTCGACGGCGTCGGGCGCAATCCCGACGAGCGTTCCGCTCGAGTCCTGACCGGGCGTCGCCCAACTCGCGAACTCATAGATCGCCTTGGAGCTTGCTTGGAGAACGGCCGGCGTGGCGAGCCCGTCGCAGTCCCAGTCGCCGAGCGCCACGGCGTCGTCATGTTCGCCGACTGCGAACCGCACCGAGCCGACGGAGACGACGCCCCAGCCGATCACAGCGGCGTCGTCCGGGCATCCATCACCGTCGAGGTCGGCCGCGGGAAGCCCGCCGATCGGCGAACAGATCATCGACGCGGATGTCGGGGTGGGTTGCACATCGGGTGCAGTTGCTGCGCCCGGGTCGCCAGGAGCTCGCGCGCTCGATCCCGGCGATTGGCCGAGAAGGCTTGACACACCGAAGAACAGAAGCGCCAAACCGATGATCGCTGCTGCGATCGGCCCCCCTCGTTCCCGAAGTAGGTCGCGAGGCTCGATTGGCAACTCGCGATCGCTCGTGTCGTGAGCGTGATGGGAGCGTCCCGTCGAAGTGGCCTCGGGGACGATCGCTCGCACGGCAGCGGCCAACTCTCGCGCCGAGGGCCGCTGTGCCGGATCGTCAGCGGTCGCTTGGTCGGCCACGTTGAGCAGTGCTCGCTGGTGGTAGCCAGACCACGGATGGAGGATCCGAGCCAAGGACAGTCGGCGCTCAGGGATGGGTTCGGGCTCTGAGGCCCCGTCGCTCACCAAGACCCGAAGGACTGCCCCGAGACCAAAGACATCTGTCGAGGGCTCGGCGGGTGCGCCTTCCGGGTGAGCTGGATCGGTCAGCTCAGGCGGTAGGGGTGCGCTCGGCGGTGCGACGGTGCCGACGTAAGCGGCGCCGCCGAATCCACACAGGACAGGCCGGCCCGCCTCGCCGAGGATGATGTGCGAGGGCTCGACCCTGCCGTGGACCAGTCCGAGCGCGTGCAGGTCGGCGAGCGTGTCGGCGATCGAGGCGACGAGTGCGGCAGCACGAGTGACGCCCATGCTTTGCGCTGTCTCGATCGTGTGTGATCCCACGTAACGCGTGGTGAGCTCACCGTCGTCGCTCACCAGTTCGACGACTCCCGGGTGCTGAGCCGCTCGGAGCAGCTCGCCTTCGTGTTCCAGCCGATGCCGATCAGGCGCGCTCCGTGATGTTTTGCGCACCAGTGGACCGGCTGCGGGATCGTCGAGCACGGTCAGTTCGGTCATGGCTCACAGCATAGGAAAAGACATGAGAGTTGTCGAGAGACTTGTGCTATGCCGCGATGACGGCACGGGCAGTTGCACGGACCGTGCGCGGCACGGCCTCGCCTGGCACCGCGCGAAGGAACACGGGATCGACCTCGGCGGTCGCGGATACGAGCACGGTGCCGGTGGCGGCGTCCACGATGACGTCGAAGGAGGTGATCCGCAGGTCCGACGGTGGGTTGGCGACAGCGAGATCACGGATCGCCTCGGCGCGACCCTGGTCGAAGACGATGCGCCCCTGTGAGCGCAGCATGCCCTGGTCGACCGCATACGTGGCGGCGTCGTTCGCAACGGACTCGGCGACCGAGGCAAGTTCTCGCTGGGCGAGATACAGGTGGGCGAAGTCGAATGTGATGCCGGCGAGCACGATGAGGACGAGCATGCCCGCGGGAACGAGCATGAGCACGGAGCCGTGATCCTCGCGACGCGCTCGAGGATCACGCACAGGTCGCTTCTCCTGGCAAGCCCTCGCGGTACGGGTCGACGATCTGCGTCGCGGAAGCGTGGACCGTGAAGCCGTTGCCGAAACCACCGATCCAAGGAAGCGAGATCGACGGCACAGGATACGAGGCCGTAAAGGTGACACGGTTGCAGCGCCGCAACTCCGAGTCGTCGGTGGGCCCGTCGAGGGTGAGCTTGCCCGGATCGCGACCGTAGGCCTCGATCACGGCCGCGGCGGCCGCCGACGCCTCGTCGCGAGCGAAGGCGGGCTGGATCGATTCGACGTAGGTGCGCGTCGCCTCGCGCGCCGCAGACTGTGCAGCCATCTTGGCATCGATGACCGCCCAGGCGTTCGCGATCAGGAGCCCACCGACAACGAACAGAAGGACCCCGAACGGGATCGCTTCGAACCCGCCCACCTGCCCGCGATCGTCAGCCCAGTCGACCTCTCGCAAGCGGGCGATCACCTGGGTTCCTCGATGCGGACAGTGACGGTTCGATCGATCTCGTCGAGACCTACAAGGGGGATGAGTGGGACAAACCGCGGGTTGCGTATCTCAACCCGCAACCGGATGACGTCGGCGTCGCTCACGCCCCAGTCGAACGTTGCGCCTTCGCCGTAGCGGCCGAGCAACGCTCGGGCCGCTTCCTCCGCGTCCGCGAGCTCAGTCGGCGATGGCGGATGGCCGTGGGTGGCGGCGCGGCGAGCTGCGTCGTAGGTCGCCGACGTCACAACCGAGGTCGCGTAGAGGTTCGTCAAGAGCTGTACCGCGAAGAACAGCAGGAGGAGGAAGACGGTCACCCCCGCCAGCGTCGAGATGACGCCCGTGCCGCGATCGTCGGCGCGGAGACGAGTCAATCGCCTCCGATCTTGTTGATGGTGCTGTCCGTCCTACTGCCGGAGTCGTCGAGGATCTGGCGGAAGATGATCCACATGGCGGCGCCGAGGAACGCCATGATCAACACAGCGATCGCCGCGCTGATGACCCCCTCGCCTCGCTCGTCTCGACGAACGTGATCGGCGGCGCGCACGGCTGCCGATCGTGCCAGGAGGAAGAGGATCACGATCAGGTCGTTGGGCATCTGAGGCTCCTTACTGCTGTGTGAAGAGGCGAAGGGCCTCGATGAAGGGCACGGCCAGGAAGAGCACGCCGGGGACGAGCGTGGCGACCGTGACGGGTATCCACACGGTCTGGCTGCGGCGCTCGACGGTCTCGATGAGCTGACGATGCACGTCGCGGCGGATGCTGCGGGCCTCCTCGCTGATCAGACGCCCGAGGTCGCCGGCCTCGCGGTTGAGGGCCAGCACCGACGTGAGTCGATCCAGCGCCTCGACGCCAGCTCGGGCCGACCACTCGCGCAGCGCGTCGACTTCGCTCAGACCCTGACGGATCCGTCCCGTGACGATGCGGAGGTCGCGTCCGCATCGGCCCTTGCCCCGGATCCCGAGCCGGCTCAGCGCAGCTCCGAGGGAGTAACCCGCCGACAGGAGCATCCCCAGCTGTTCGGCGAGAACAGGCAGCTCGAGGAACACGGTCTGCTGCCATCTCTGAGACTCGGCCGCGAGCTGCTGCTCGAGCATCAGGAAGGCCAGCAGCGGCAGCCCGACGACCACGAGCAACCCCAAGACCGGGGGCACGTCCGTGGCGAGCACGATGAGCGCTCCGATCGCGAAAGCCACTCCTGCCCAAGCCAGCTGCCGAACCCGGAACGCGGTGACACCGAGCTCCGAGTGAACGCGCGTGAGACGCGAGGACAGGTCCTCATCGATCCCGAACGTCCTAGCGAGGCGCCCTCCCAGCTCGCGAGCGATGGGCCCGACGACCTCGCGAAACGATTCGACCGAGAAAAGCCCGACGCGCGCGCCGATGGGACTGATGGACGGCGCGTAGGGCCGGAGGCGATCGGCAAGCGAGGCGCGGCGAAACCAGCGCAGTTGGGAGAGAAGGAGGGCCGCACCAACGCCGAGGCACACCGACGATGCGATGGCGAGCCTCACTCGTAGAACACTCGTTGCTCGACGGGGAGCTTCATGAGCTGCCCTGCCCAGACCCAGCATCCCACTACCATCGCGATCGCGGCGAGAACCAAGAGTTGACCCGATGTTGTCTGGTACGCAGCGCGACCGTCGCCCACCGACATGCCCGCGAAGGCCATGCCGAGCGGGACGATGAGCACGAAGCGTCGGGCGAACCGAACCCCAGCCTGCTTTGCGAGCGCGTCCTTTCGGCCTTGGGTGTCAAGGATGCGGTCCTCGATCAGCGCCTCGAGCCGCTTGTCCAGGTCGCTGCCGCCGAGCTCGTGCGCGATGAGAAGTGTCTCGCACGCGGCGTCGGCTGTGGGGTCAGCGAGCCGACCCTTCAAAACCGCGATCGTGCGATCGAAGTCGGTCGACAGGAGCCATTCGCGGCGCGTCGCATCGAAGGCCGGCCGCAGCTCAGTCGGGCCGCGCCGACCGACCTCGAGCAGCGCTTGGGGGATCGAACGTCCGAGCGAGGACGTCAGGATGCGAATCTCCTCGATCATGCGAGGCCATGCCTCCTGAGCGCGCGCGATGCGGGCATCGCGGCGCGCGCGGTAGGAGACGAGCGGCGCGCTCGCCGCGAACGCGCCAAGGATCGCCGCGGGCGGGATTGCACCGAACACGGCAAAGGCGAGCACTGCGACGATCACGAACATCGCTGCCATCACCCCTGCGAACTCGGTGAGGCGAACCTCCCCGAGGCCGGCCTGAACCAGCCACTCCTCGTGGAGCTTTCGCCGTGGCTTGCGGCTGATGCGAGGTGCCCCGAGACCCGTCCAACCGAAGGCAAGAGCCGTGTAGAGGAGGTGTACACCCGCCCCGGCGAGGACAGACAAGAGGATCGGCATCATGTCGCGACGGCGCCTCCAGTCGCGCTTCTGAGGGGATCGAGCAAATCGCGCGCCTCGTAACCTGCGTTTCGCAGCGCTCTCGTCGCTCGAACTGGAAGGTTGCCGACCCATTGCAGCGGCTGGTCGTGACTGGACCGGCCGAACAGATCGGTCACCGTGAACTGAGTCGAGTCGGGGCCGACCGCGAGATCCTCGACCGCGACGATCTCCGATACCTGGACGCCGGTGCGCGTGCGCACGCAATGCACGACGAGGTCGATCGACTCGGCGACAAGGCTGTTGAGCGCCGACATCGGCAGTTCGTTCGCCGTGTCCGCCAATTGGCAGATGAACCGGAGACGGGTGAGGGCCTGCCGGGCTGAGCCAGCGTGGATCGTCGTGAACCCCTTCACCCCCGACGACAGGGTCAGCAGCAGCGGGAGGGCCTCACGATCGCGGACCTCACCCACGATCGCGACGTCTGGAGCCATGCGGAGGAACCCGGCGACGAGGCGCCGTAGATCGACGGCGGGCCGGTCGAGCCGCGCCGGTCGGGTTTGCATCGACGCGACGTTCGGGAGCGCAACGTCGGCCTCGAACACTTCCTCGGCGATCACGACCCGCAGCGAGGGATCGAGCTCGGCAGCGCAACACGACAACATGGTGGTCTTCCCTGAGCCGGGCGCCCCGGCGAAAACGATGGTCAGACGGGCCCGCACACACGCGCGCAGGAACGCCGCTGCGGCCGAGGACAACATGCCGGTCTCGACGAGCTGCTCGAGGCTGCGGAACGCGACGCCGGTGAACTTGCGGATGTTCACCATGACGTGACCACCGCGGCTTACGTCGCTGTGCACGATGTGGAGCCGAGCGCCGTCGTCGAGCTGCGCGTCCTGCAGGCCCTCGGTCGAGTCGAGCTTGCGGTGAGCGGTCGACGCGTCGTCGAGTATCTTCGTCAAGGTTCGCACGACGTGCTCGTCGTCGTGGAAGACCTCGTCGTGATAGCCGCTCTGTCCCCGATGTCGCTTCACGAACACCAGGTCTGGCGCGTTGATCATGATCTCCCACACGTCGTCATCAACGAGCAGCGGCTGGAGTGGGCCGTAGCCGACCAGGTTGCGATGAGCCCGCTCTGCGACGATCTCGGAGTCCGCGAGGTCGAAGTCGCGGCGCCCCCGACGGAAGTCGTCAGCCCAGCGCGCGACCTCGTCGTCGATGAGGCCTCGAAGCTTGGTGGCGCCATCGGAGCTGGCCATGTCGAGGGAGATCTCTTTCGCGCGAGCCTGCACGGCTCGCTCGATCTCCGAGAGTGGGTGGACGGCGTCAGCCGGCACCCTGCGTCCCGTGTCCGTCACGGCTTGCTCCGTCCCCGAGCTCGTCGCTGCAGGTCGCCGCGAAGGGCACGATGGTCCCTACGAGTCGGCACGATAGAGAGCAGGAGCACCCTTGGCAAGGGTGAGGCTGGCGCCCCGGACGCACACGATCCGCAGAGGTAGTAGCCGTGACACGATAGTCAATGATTGCGTCCATTCGAGAGACTGATAGTATCATTGTTCGGAAGCGTACCCAACGATGTATCCCTTCCACGGGTTCGGAGGTGTGGAGTGATCTACGAGGTTCCATCGGTCGAGACCGGCGAACGAGCAGCGTTAGCCCGTATTGATGAGATTCGGAGCGAGCTCCGATACTTCGTCGGGGAACCCCGTCGGTGGGTGGGCTCGGTGCGGCGCGTGTTGTCCGCCCGCGCGATCCAGGGGTCCAACAGCATCGAGGGCTACAACGTCTCGGTTGAGGACGCTGTCGCTGCCATTGAGGGTGACGATCCGGCCGAGGCCAAAACCGAGGACTGGCACGCCGTCATGGGATACCGACGAGCCATGACGTACGTCCTCCAACTCGCCCAAGATGCTCATTTCGAGTACGCGCCGGCTCTACTCCGCAGCCTGCACTTCATGATGACGGAGTACTCGCTCGACGCCGGGCCGGGACTCTGGAGGCCCGGAGCGATCTGGATTAGGAACGACGCGACGGGGGAGATCGTCTACGAGGGGCCCGATGCTGAACTCGTGGCGGGTTTCGCTAGAGAACTAACCGAACAGCTCGCATCAGAGCAGGACGCGCCCGCACTCATCAGGGCTGCTATCGCGCATCTCAACCTGACAATGATCCACCCGTTTCGCGACGGAAATGGAAGAATGGCCCGCTGCTTGCAGACCCTCGTCCTTGCCCGCGAGGGCATCCTCGTGCCGGAGTTTTGCAGCATCGAGGAATATCTCGGCGCGAACACACGGGATTACTACCGAGTGCTGGCCGAAGTCGGGGAGGGCAAATGGAACCCTGGCCGCGATGCCCGGCCTTGGGTGCGGTTCTGCCTTCAGGCCCACTACGTCCAAGCAACGAGCGTGCTTCGACGCGTGCGGGAATCCGAACAGATGTGGAACGAGATCCAGAAGCTCGTCGAGATGAACCATGTGCGTACACGCTGCATCGCTGCGCTGTTCGACGCTGCGATTGGACTCCGCGTCCGCAACTCTGGATATCGAAGCGTCCTGCGAGGTTGGGACGAGGGAATCTCCAACCAAGTCGCCACTTCCGATCTCGCGGCAATGGTGCGAGCGGGGTTCCTCGCACAACGTGGCAAGAAGCGAGGGACGTTCTACGTAGCCGACGGCCCTCTGGCAGAGATTCGAGCCCGGCTGGCCAAGGGTCGGCAGCCAATCGACACATCAACGCTCTTTGAACCGCGACTTGGCGGGTGAGTCGAGGGTCAGGAACCTGCTTCGTGGTAGGAGCCGATCGAGCCTGGCGCGATCGCAATCGCTTGGGGATCGATCATCATCGCCGGGGGATCGATCGAGTCGACGCGATCGAACAAGGCGAGCACCGCAGCGGTGACCGGTGTGACGAGCGCCGAGGGCAGTCGGGATACGTCGCGAACGACCTCGTCGAGCCGCCGACGTTCCGGGAGCTGGAGCGGAGGGGCGAGAGGCAAGCCGGTCTGCGTGAGCGACCGGGCGAGGTCCGCCAGCGCAGCTGTCACTTCGGCTCGGGCGTGTGGGTTGCGTGGTGCGTGGTTGACGATAGGCACGAGTCGAGGCACCGGCACACCGTGGTCGATCGCGCTCGCGATCAGACGGACTAACCGATGCAGCCCGCGCGGACCGGGCCCGCCCACGAGCAGCACTGCGTCCGCAAAGCCAACAGCCGTGCGTGCCATCAGGTTGCGCTCCTCCACGTCGATCGAGCCGCACTGGTCCTCGCCCTCGAGATCACCGGTGATGTCGGCAACAGTGACCTTGTAGCAACGTCGCAGGCCGTCGAGTGCCGCCTCAAAGGCTCTCGGACGGATGGTGGCCCAATCGCGGTGGCGGCGCAGGCCGAGCAGCAGGTTGTACTGCCTCTCAGGGAGCGAAAAGGTCAGCGCTCGGGTGTCCTGCATCGACGGCTGACCGCCCCGATGGGCTTCAACGAGCTCTTGCACGCCGGGCACGATGTCGCCGACATCGTGAAGCATCGCTTGGTCGGCGTGCAGCGCAAGGTCAGCGAGCAGCACGAGCCCTTGATAGCGAGGATCGCTCCCCAGCCCCTGCGCGAGCGCCATCGCGACCGTCGATGTGCCTGCCCCGCCGACGCCGGCGATCGCCACGAGGCGACCACGCCATCCTGCGTTGGGCACCGGGCCCTCGGTAAGCAGGACCGAATCACCGCGACCGATCGGCGTTGCGGTCTCGGCGAGGGCCTGGAGGAGCTCCCCGCGCTCGAAGAACGCGGGGAGCACAGCGCCCGCGCCGAGCGCCACCCAGTCGCGCGGCGCGCGGCCGTTGTCGACCACGAGCGCGGCACAGCCGCCAGCGCGCGCCTCGTCGAGAAGATCTCGGTCGACGCCCGGCAGGCCGGCGTCGACGAGAACGGCTGAGAACGCTCGTCCCGACGTCAGACGGGCCCGCAGCTCCTCGACCGACACACACTTCACGAACTCGACGGGCAAGCTGGCGCTCGTGCTCCAGTGGGCAACAGCGCGAAACCACTCGGAGCGAACATGCGCCAAGCCGAGGACCACGTACCGCTCGCCCCGCACGTTCATCCGCCGTTCGACGCGCTGTCGGGAGGCGGGCGGTACTCGTCGGGCCCCTGTGCGGTGCCTGCGGCGGCCGCCCCGGTGGCTCGCACGATGGTCACGGCTCCGGCTTGGGAGGCATGGGTGACCGCGAGCACCTCCTCGGCTGAGCGAAGCGCGAGCTCGAGCACGAGGTCGCCGCTCCCGCCGACAGTTCCGCGCTTGCCAGCGTCGATGGCCACGACCTCGGCGCGGCGGGCGACTACCAGCGTGGTTGCGCCGTTCCCCGTTCCGTACGTGACGAGCACGTCGACGAGCTCACCAGCGACGAGGCTCCCACCCAGAGCGCGCGCGCGATCGAGAGGCAGGCTCAGCTCATAACGCGCGTCCGCCTTCTCCGCATCCGCCACCGCGCTCGACTGGACGAGCTCACCCTCCGACACCGCAGCCAACGCCACTCGGCCGAGCACCGCTGAGGTTTGGACGAACGCGTGCTCGGCGACCCCGTCGGGGAGGTCGACGGTGGTCATCGACACATCGGCAGCCGTCAGCTTCGTTCCCGCAGCGATGGAGCGGGCGGCGACGACATAGCGGTGTGTCGCGCCGCCCGAAGCACCTCGGTACGCCGCGAAGGTTCCGATGGCGGCGACGGCAACGAGGAATCCGCCGGCCACTGCACGACCCGACGGGAGGCTGCGCCGCGGCATCACCACGCGGGAAGGCGAAGCGTCAGGAGCTGTCTCTCGTTGGGTCGAGACCACCGCCCTCCTCCTTCGCCGATCGGGTCTGTCGCACCTGCGCTTGTCGAGAGGATTTCACGTGAGGGATCGAAAGATGCGAAGAGGTCGCCTAAAGTGTGTGCCGATGAGTGAGAACAACTGGCTCTCGACGGCTGATGCCGCCAAACGCCTCGGCATCACGCCGAGGACGTTGTACCGCTTTATCGACCAGGGCGACATCCCTGCATACCGCTTCGGTCGGGTCATCCGGCTCAAGGACACCGAGGTCGACGGCTTCATCGAGGCTTGTCGCATCGAGCCGGGCACGCTCGAGCACCTCTACCCCGAGCCGGTCGAGCAGGCCCCAGCCAAGTAGGCGGGCTCGACCGTTCGCTCGTCGCGCGCCCGTACTGCCCGTCGGTTCTCTCCCCGGATCTTCGTCGATTTTCTGCCGCCAAATCGTTGTGTGGTGGGTCGAACATGTGTACGATGCGGGGAGTGATCGCCGGTCTTCGTGAAGCCATCGAGAACGCCACTATCGCCCCTGACAGCGACGAGCTGACCGAGGTTCTTGCCCTGTGCGACCTGCTGGATGCTCGGG
>JBPCON010000048.1:0-33833 GCA_051000215.1 Acidimicrobiales bacterium | reverse complement strand
GGCCAACGCGTTCGAGCCCCTCGCCCCCGACGTCGTTTCGAAGGCAATAGGGGGCCCCAGCCCCCACCTGTCGCCTTGAGAACGCAAGGGCAGCGCGGATCGCGCTGTGGCCGAGGTGGCGATCACCGCCCGGCCCGATGAGGTCATGGGCGAGATCGGCGTCGCCGTGGTCGTGACTCGACGCGGCCACACCGCTCCGAGCGTCGAAGACCTGAGGGCCTACGCCGCCGGCAGGCTGGCCACCTACAAGCTCCCGGAGGCAGTCGTGCGCGTCGACGCTCTACCAGTCACCTCGATGGACAAGCTCGATCGCCGTCAGCTCTCCGTCGTCGCGGGCGGGCGATAGAACGCGGCGAGTTGCGCTGCGCCGGCTGCGAGCCCACCACCGACCGAAAGGACCAGCCCGACGAGCCCGTTGCCTCCGATGCCGAGCTTGTCGTCGAGCGACCATTCCCCGGGTCCGACCGTGGCGACAGCGACGCCCACAAGGGCGAGGATGAAGTTGTACTCCCAGCCGCTCTTCACGATGAAGAAGCCGTTGGGCCGATGCACGGTCCAGAACGCGACGAACATCAGCCCGACGAAGGCGGCGCCGCAAAGCGGCGTGAGCAGACCGAGCGCGAGCCCGACACCTGCCGCACACTCTGTTGAAGCTGCGAGCGTGGCGTGCAGCTTCCCCGGTCGCATGCCCATCGAGTCGAACCACCTCGCCGTGCCGGGGATGCGGCCGCCGCCGAAGAACTTGTTGTAGCCATGCGATGCCAAGGTCAGCCCGACGCCCACCCGCAGGATCAACAATCCGAGGTTGTACGCGTCGAGCTCGCTCATGCCCGTCGTTCTAGTGCAGCGGTGAGGAGGGGCACGACCTCTCTCCAATCACCGATGATCCCGATGTCCGCGTGGTCCCAGAGCAGTGCCGCGGGATCGTTGTTGATGCCGAGCACCGTGCCGGCGGCGCGTACGCCGACTGCGTGGTTGAACTTCCCTGAGAGGCCGATGCCGATGTAGAGCCGCGGTGCGACGGAACGACCGGTGATGCCGATCTGTCGGGCACGAGGCAGCCAGGCCCTGTCGGTCACCTTGCGCGTCGCTGCGACCTCCGCGCCCAGCAGGGCAGCGAGCGCGTCGATGCGTCCGTAGTCGCCCGGATCCACGCCGGCGCCGACCCCCACGACGACGTGCGCCGTGGCCAATGCATCGAGGTCGTCGTCACGCACGGACGAGGTGATGACGACCCTGCCCCTCGATTCGACTGCGACGCGCTCGACTGCCAGATCAAAGCCGGCCCGCTCGACAGGAGCGCTCAAAACGCCGGCGCGCACCGTCGCCATCTGGATCGGCGTCGAGCAGTAGATGGCGGCCACGAGCTGACCCCCGAACGCGGGCTTCCACGCGAGCAGCTGGCGCTCACCCGTCGACCTCACCGTCGTCACCTCGAGCTCGACAGCATCGCCGGTGAGCCCGGCGCCGAGGGCGGCCGCGGTTCGACCGCCCACCTCGCGGCCCCACGTCGTGCTGGGCAGCAACACTGCCCATGGTTGCGCTCGCAGAGCCCACTGCGCGAGCGCTGCCGCGCTGTCCTCTTCCGTGATGACCGAGCCGGCCAGCGACCGCGGGGCGCCCGTGCGAGCGACGGCAACGACGGTGTCGGCTCCCCACGACGCGAGCTGCTCGAGCTCCGTGTCATCGAGCGAGTCGCGTTCGCCAACACCGTTGGGAAAAGCGAAGCCAGCGACGGCGACGACGTGGCCACCCATCTCGGCAGCGATTCGATTAGCGGCCCCGAGCAACTCGCGCGTGACGTTGCCGCGCCCGGGCTCGACAGCGACAACAACAGCAGGCCCGGTGATCGCGAGCGCCGCGCCAATGCGCTGGCCAGTGGCGTCGCTGTCGTCGTTGTCATCGAGCGCGCCCCGCTCGGCGAGGAGCTTGACGGCGTCGGCGACCTGCTGGGAGAGCGACCCGTCGAGCATGCGCCGCTCACGGCTCACCTCGAGGACCCTGACCTCGCCGACGTAGGTGCCGCTGGCCTCCTGTCCCCACGGCCCTGGTCCCAGGTCTCCTGCATGCAACGTGGCGATGCGCGACGCGGATACCGCAGCGCGCCCCTCGGGGTCGACCTTCGCGGGATCGCACAAGCGCTCGGCGCAGGAGAGGATGGCGGGGAGCGCCACCACCCGGTCGCTGTAGCCGTCGTCCTCCTCGCAGCGCACGCGCGCCGACCCTCCATCGACCGCGAGCTCCTTCACACCGGTGGCGAAGGCGACGTCGCACAGCTCGGCGAGCTGCGGGCCGACCTGCCCAGTGTCGGCGTCGACCGAGTTGCGGCCAACGAGCACCAGGTCGAAGGGCCCGACGCGCTCGAGCGCTGCTGCAAGCGCCTGAGCCGTTGCGATGGTGTCGGAACCTGCGAACACAGGGTCGCTCACCAGGACCCCGTCGTCGCATCCCCAAGCGATGGCCTCGCGCAGGCAGTCCTCGGCCGACGGCGGACCGAGCGTGATCACGGTGCAGCTGCCCCCGCTCGAGCGCGCCAGCTCGACGCCCTTTGCCACGGCCCTGCGGCAGTACGGGTTCATCTCCAGGGTCAGGCCATCGCGCACGAGGCGCCCGTCTGCACCGAGCTCCATCGCATCGAATGCCGGGACTTGCTTGACGAGCGCAGCGATCCTCATCGGCGCTCGCTCATCGGGGCAGCCCGAGCACCCGCTCCGCGATGATGTTGCGCTGGATCTCGCTCGTTCCCCCCGGGATCGTTGCTGCAAACGAGCGCAGGTACTGCGTGGCGAAGCTCCCGGGGCGCCAGACCTCAGGCGCGTCGCCGTCGTTGTCGACGACGTCCGGTCCGAGCTCGTCGACCCCGAGGAGCAACGCTCGCTGCAGCGACTCGCTCCCGAACAGCTTGAGGATCGAGTGCTCGGGTGCTGCTTGGCCGCGCACGAACTTGGCGAAGCCGCGGTAGCCGAGCGCTTGGAGCGCGACGGCATCGATGGCAGCTGTGGCGACGGCATCTCGATAGCGAGCGCCCGAACCGCGCGCGCGACCTAGCGCCACGAGCGCGTCGAGCACGTCTTGCAGGTCGTACGCGTAGTCGATCCACAACATGGCGCGCTCATGCGCGAGCGAGCCCATCGAGAGACGCCAGCCGTCGTTCTCGACGCCTACCAGGTTCTCGGCCGGCACCGTGACGTCGGTGAGGAACACCTCGTTGAAGTCGGCGTAGTCGTGATCGGTGAGCTCGGCTATGGGACGGTGCTCGATGCCCGGCGACGTCATGTCGATGACGAGCACGCTGATCCCCTTGTGCTTCGGCGCCGACGTGTCGGTGCGCACGAAGCAGAAGCACCAGTCGGCGTGTTGGGCGCCGGATGTCCAGACCTTCTGCCCGTTGACGACGAAGGCGTCGCCGTCGCGCACCGCGCGTGTGCTCAACGAAGCCAGGTCGCTTCCCGCATTGGGCTCGCTCATCCCGAGACACCAGGAGATCTCGGCGCGCAACGTGGGAAGCGCGAAGCGCTCGACCTGTTCCGGTGTGCCGTGATCGAGGAGCGTCGGCGTGATGATCGAGAGCCCCTGCGGGTTGGTGGTGCGCCGGATCTTCCGCTTCGTCAGCTCTTCGAAGTAGATCATCTGCTGCACAGGTGTGGCGTTGCGGCCGCCGTGCTCGGGGGGCCAGCCGGGCACGAGCCAGCCGGATTCGAAGAGGGTGCGCTGCCAGGCCTGGGCCCACGGTCGCTTGTCGGCCGACGAGCGCGTCGGGTCGCGAGCCTCCGCGGCGAGGGGCGGGGGGTTGGCCTCGAGCCACGCGAGCAGCTCAGCGCGAAACGCCTCGTCCTCGTCGCGATAGCGCAGGCGCACGACCCGACACTACAACCCTGACACGCGTGTCAGGTCGGGCGGATCAGCGAGGGGTGAACGATGCTTCGAGGTGCTTGATGCCGTGGATGAAGGCCGAGCGCAGCATGGCGGGCTCACCGGTTGCCTCGATGTCGGGGAGCACGGACCACAGCTCGTCGAAGAGCACCTTGATCTCGCGCCTGGCGAGGTTGGCGCCGAGGCAGAAGTGCGGCCCGCCTGCACCGAATCCGACGTGCTCGTTGGGGGCACGGGCGATGTCGAAGTCGAACGGGCGCTCCCAGAACCGTTCGTCGCGGTTCGCCGATGAGTACCAGAGCACCACCTTCTCGCCTTCCTTCACCTCGCGGCCGCTCGGCAGGGTCACGTCGGCCGTCGCTGTGCGCCGGAAGTGGATGACGGGCGTGGCCCAGCGCACGATCTCCTCGATCGCGCTCCCCGCGAAGCGTTCGAAGTCGGCTTGCCACGCGCGGCGCTGGTCCGGGTGTCGGGTCAGCTGCAGGAGGCCGTGGCTCATCGCGTTGCGCGTCGTCTCGTTGCCGGCGACGACGAGGAGGACGAAGAAGGACCCGAACTCGTCGGCGGTGAGCCGCTGACCATCGACCTCCGCGCGCATCAACGCTGATGTGATGTCATCCGTCGGGTCCGCTGCGCGCTCTTGCCCGAGGGCGTTGGCGTACTGCCACAGCTCCTGTCCTGCGCGCAGAACGTCGTCGGGACTCGACGCATACTCCTCATCCCCGCCGGCGAGGATCGCGTTGGTGTGGCGAAAGACGAAGCCCTCATCGCTGCGAGGGATGCCGATCATGTCGCAGATGATCCGCAAAGGCATGGGCGCTGCGACGTCGACCACGAAATCGACCTCGCCTCTCGCCGCGACATCGGCCACGATCTCCCTCGCCGTGACGCGCACCTGCTCCTCGACCTTGGCCACCATGCGAGGTGTGAAGCCGCGGTTCACGAGCAGCCGCAGCTTCGTGTGCTTCGGGGAGTCCATGTTGATGATCGAGCCGAGCCACTCCTCGAGCCCGGGGGGCAGGTCGGGGATGTTCGAGCCGCCGCGGCCCGACGCGAAGAGGTCGGGGTTCCGGCTGGCGAACGCGACATCGTCGTAACGCGTGAGCGCCCAATAGCCCGGCCCCTGCGGGAACACACCCAGGTAGTCGGGCTCCTTCTGGAACGAGACCGGCAGATCGTCGCGCAGCTTCTTGAAGACCGCTTCTCGGTACTCGTCCGACGCTGACCACAGCCCGTCGTCCGCGAGATCGATGTCCTCGGCTGCGCTGTCGATCGTGGGAAGCACGAGCGAAGGCACGGGCGCAAACTAGAGCGGCCCGGCGCGACGGTCCACCCTGCAAGGATCACGGCGATGGCCACGAAGCGCACGATCCTCACCGCTCTGCTCGCAGCGATAGGGACCGCAGGCGCGGGGTACGTCGCGGTGAAGCGGGCGGGAGAGGCGAAGCAGGCCGAGCCCCGTGGCACGCCGACGTCGCGCGGCGCGCGCAACCTCGAGATCGCCCGCATGGGGTCCCAGGCCGGGGCATCGTTCGCCGTCCACCGGGCAAAGCGGGTCTTCGCGTCGGCCGAACGCCGGCCCGAGCTCGACGCAGCCTTCGAGCTGAAGACGGCCGAGCAGGTCGCTGCCGCCCTCGGCAACATGAAGGGTGCCCTGATGAAGATCGGGCAGATGGCGAGCTACCTCGACCAGGGCCTGCCCGAGCCGGTGCGCCAGGCCCTGGCGCAGTTGCAGAGCGACGCGCCGCCGATGGCGCCCGAGCTGGCAGCGAAGGTCGTGCGCGACGAGCTCGGCGCCCCACCCGAGGACGTCTTCAAGGCGTGGGATCCCACCCCGATCGCTGCCGCGTCGATCGGCCAGGTGCACCGCGCCGTCACCCGAGACGACCGCGCCGTCGCGGTCAAGGTGCAGTACCCGGGCATCGCGGACGCCATCAGGTCCGACCTCGCCAACGCAGATCTGATCTTCAGCGGCCTCGAGCTCATCTTCCCTGGCATGGACTCGGAGCCCATCGTCGAGGAGATCAAGGAGCGCGTCGTCGAGGAGCTCGACTACGAGATCGAGGCGGACAACCAGCAGCTGTTCGCGAGCTACTACCGCGACCACCCGTTCATCCATGTTCCCGACGTGGTGCACGAACTGTCGACGGGCCGGGTCCTGACGTCGGACCTCGCCGGCGGCGAGCGACTCGAGACCGTGCTGACGTGGTCGCAGGACGAGCGCGATCTCGCGGCAGAGGCCATCTACCGCTACGTGTTCCGCAGCCTCTACCGGCTGCACGCGTTCAACGGCGATCCGCACCCGGGCAACTACCTGTTCCGTCCGGGTGGCCAGGTCACCTTCCTCGACTACGGCCTGGTGAAGCGCTTCGTTCCCGGTGAGGTCACGATGTTCGAGCGGATGATCAGCGCGATGGTGCTGCACGACGACATCAGCGCGTACCGACAACTGCTCGCCGAGGAAGGCCTGCTGCCCGACAACGCCCGCTTCGGTGACGTCCAGCTCCGCGCGTACTTCCGCCATTTCTACGAATTCGTCATGACCGACGAGCCCGTGACGTTGACTCCGGAGTGGTCATCGGAGAGCGTGCGGCGCTTCTTCGATCCTGGCGGCCCCTACGGCGAGGTGGCCAAGGCCGCCACCTTGACGCGCTCGTTCGTCATCATCCAGCGCATCAACCTCGGTCTCGGCGCCATCCTCGGCGACCTGCACGCGACGCGGAACTGGAGGCGCATCGCGAACGAGTTGTGGCCCTTCGTCAACGGCCCACCTTCGACGCCCATGGGTGAGGCGGAAGCCGACTGGTTGCGACAACGAACCTGAACGAGCCGCCGCCGCTGGGGCGGCGATCGGCGAGGCCGAAATCGGCCGAGACCGCGAGGAAGACATGAACGAGCCGCCGCCGCTGGGGCGGCGATCGGCGAGGCCGAACCGGCCGAAGACATGACGTGCGTGTCAGGTAACGTCGCGCCGTGACGCCTCGCCTCGACGTGACAGGTCGGCCCGTCGCTCTGCGCGACCTCGACCTCGACGGGTTCTTCCATCCCCGATCGGTGATGGTGCTCGGTGCCTCGGACACCGCCGGCAAGCCGACCGCTGCGATGACACGCAAGCTGCGCGCTTGGGCTGAGGAGCACGGGGCGACGTTCCATCCCGTGAACCCGAACCGCGACACGGTCGATGGGCTGGCGTGCGCGCGCCGCGTCGGTGACATCGATGGCGACGTCGACCTGGCCGTGATCCTCACCGGCGACGCCGTCGCCGGCTTCGAGACCGTGCTCGAGAAGAAGCCTCGGTTTGCGGTGATCTTCGCCGCCGGGTTCGCCGAGGTCGGAGCCGAGGGCGAGCTCCGTCAGGACGAGCTGGCCGAGATCGTCCACGCGAGCGACACGCGGCTGCTCGGGCCGAATACGAACCTCAACGCGTTCGAGGCATTCCGCACCGACCTGCCAGGCAAGCATCTCGCCCTGATCACCCAGTCGGGTCATCAGGGACGCCCTGTCTTCCAGGCCCAGGAGCTCGGCATCGCCATGAGCGCATGGGCACCCGTGGGCAACGAGGTCGACCTCGAGTTCGCCGACTTCACCGCGTACTTCGCCGACCAAGATGATGTCGGCGTCGTCACGGCCTACATCGAGGGGTTCAAGGACGGTCGCACCCTCATGCTCGCAGCCGACCGCGCGGCGAGCAACGGCGTGCCGATGGTGGTGGTCAAGGTGGGGCGCACCGAAGAGGGCCAGTCGATGGCCAAGAGCCACACGGGCCACCTCACGGGGTCCGATGCCGTCACGTCTGCGGTGTTCCGCCAGATGGGCGTGACCCGGGTGCGCGGGCTCGACGAGCTCGTTGACACCGCTGCGCTGCTCGGGCGCGCTGCGAAGCCGAACGGCGACGGCGTGTGCGTCTATGCGATCAGCGGCGGCACCGGCGCGCACATGGCCGACATGGCAGCCGAGGTCGGGCTGCGACTCCCCGAGCTCACCGCGGAGACCCAAGAGGCGCTGCACGAATGGATCCCCACCTATCTACGGGTCTCCAACCCCGTCGACAACGGCGGCGCACCATCGTCGGATTGGCGCGGCCGCAAGATCCTCGATGCCATCGTCGCTGACCCCAACGTCGACCTCGTGATCTGCCCCATCACCGGCGCTCTCGCATCGATGTCCGTCCCCCTCACACGCGACCTCGTCGACGTTGCAGAGACGACCGACAAGCCCATCTGCGTCATCTGGGGCTCGCCGACCGCCGACAACGAGGAGGGCTACAAGAACCTCATCGCCTCGGCCAGGGTCACCACCTTCCGCACGTTCGGCAATTGCGTGGGCGCGGTGAAGGCCTACTTCGATCATCATGCGTTCTCAGACCGCTACGAGAGCGCGTTCACCAGGCCTGTGCTCAAGGCGCTGCCGGCCAAGGCAGTTGCCGCGCCGTTGCTCGTGCCGCGAGGCGCGTCGTTGAGCGAGCACGACTCGAAGCAGCTCCTCGCGGCGTACGGCATCCCCGTCACGCGCGAGCAGGTCTGCTCGTCGGCCGCCGCCGCAGTGAAAGCAGCCAAAGGCATCGGCTACCCGGTCGTGGTCAAGGCCTCGTCGGCAGCGATCGCCCACAAGAGCGACCTCGGGCTCGTGCGGGTCGGGCTCGTCGATGCCAAATCGGTGCGCGCCGCGTACGACGACATCGCGCCGAGGAGCGACGGCGACGTTCTCGTCTCCGAGCTCGTGTCTGGTGGCACGGAGTGCGTGGTCGGCGTCAGCCACGACGACCTCTTCGGGCCGGTCGTGTTGTTCGGGATGGGCGGCGTGTTCGTCGAGGTGTACGGCGACGTCACGTTCCGCGTGCCGCCCTTCACCAAGGCCGAGGCCAGGCGGATGGTCGACGAGGTCGTGGGGAGCGTGATGCTCAAGGGCGTGCGCGGGCGCGCCAAGGGCGACATCGGTGCGCTCGTCGGCGTTCTCATGAAGGTGCAACGCCTCGCGGTCGACAACGCCGACCGGCTCGCGGAGCTGGACATCAACCCGCTCGTGGTGTTGTCAAAGGGCGTCGTCGCGCTTGACGCGCTTGCCGTCACCTGGTGACGTGACGGTCGCTCGGATGACGATCCAGGACCGGACCGCGATCGTCGGGGTCGGGCAGACCGAGTTCGCCAAGTCGATCGAGCGCTCGGAGGCGCGGCTCGCGCTCGAAGCGATCTCCGCTGCGCTCGACGATGCCGGCATCGCGCCGGGCGAGGTCGACGGCTTGTCGTCCTACACGCTCGAGAACACCGAGGAGGTCGACATCGCCCGCAACCTCGGTCTGGGCGACATCACGTTCTTCTCCCAGGTCGGCTACGGCGGCGGCGCGGGGTGCGGCGTCGTCGGTCACGCGGCCCTCGCTGTCGCGACAGCGCAGTGCTCCGTCGCGGTCGCCTGGCGCTCGCGCAAGCGGGGCGCAGCGACCAGCCGACCCTGGTCGCAAGTGTCGACGCGACTCTCCGGCCAGCACCAGTGGACGCGCCCTTTCGGTCTGTTGCGTCCCGTCGACGAGATCGCCATGCTCACCCGTCGCTACCTCCACGAGTTCGGCGGTACGAGGGCCGACCTCGCCTCGATTGCGGTGTCCGTGCGCGAGCACGCGAACCGCAACCCGGGGGCGATGATGCACGCCAAGACCCTCACGACCGAGCAGTACCTCGATGCCCGCTGGATCTCCGAGCCGCTCTGCCTCTTCGACAACTGCCTCGAGTCCGACGGCGCCGGCGCCGTGGTGATCACCTCTGCCGAGCGGGCGCGCGACTTGCGACAGCCACCCGTGCTCATCCACGCCTTCGCGCAGTCGATCCCCCGACAGCACCAGGTGATGACGAACTACTTCGGCCCCGACCCGCTCGTGGGTCCTTCGTACGCGTGCGCCGAGCGGCTGTGGGCCAACAGCGAGATCACCGCGGCGGACGTCGATGTGGCGCAGCTCTACGACGCGTTCAGCCCGCTGGTCCCGCTTTCGCTCGAAGGCTACGGGTTCGTCGGCCGCGGCGAGGGTCTCGCGTTCTGCGCCGAGGGCAACCTGCGCCTCGGTGGGCGCCTGCCCACCAACACGAGCGGCGGCGGGATGTCGGAGGCATATGTGCACGGCTTCAATCTCATCGTCGAAGGGGCGCGCCAGATGCGCGGCGGATCGCACTCCCAGGTGCCCGACGCGCGGGTGTGCCTCGTCACGAGCGGTGAGGGTGTCCCGACCTCCGCGCTCCTCCTGCGGCGCGCGGCATGACGGAGATGATCGAGGGCCTGGTGCTGCCCGACGTCGAGCATGGCGACGCCGCGCCGTTCTGGGCCGGTTGCGCTGCGGGCGAGCTGCGCGTCCAGTCCTGCTCGTCGTGCGGGCTGCGCCGCATGCCGCCGCGACCGATGTGCCCTGCGTGTCGCTCCTTCGAGCAGGCCTGGGACGCGACGGCTGGCACGGCCACCATCTGGTCGTTCATCGTCGCCCACCCGCCGCTGCTCCCGGCGTATGCCGCGCAAGCTCCCTACAACGTCGTCGTCGTCAGTCTCGACGACGATCCCGCGATCCGATTGGTCGGCAACGTCGTCAGCGGAGCTGGGGCGCGGCTCGATTCGGTCGACCCGTCGGAGCTCAAAATCGGCGCAGCCGTTCAGGTCGTCTTCAGCCAGGCAGCCGACGACGTCGTCATTCCGCAGTGGACGCTGAGGCCGCGCAAAGGCGCCTAGCGGGGGCGCCTAGCGGGGGCGGGATGTGCGGCGGGCGCCGGGCTTCGGCGGAGCTGAGGGGCGGCCCTGGCTCGGGCGGCCCTGGCTCGGGCGGCCCTGACCTTGACGCTGGTCGCCTTGCGCCGGTCGGCCTTGCCGTGCCTGCTGGCGGCCGCGGTGCTTCGGCCCGGCCGCACGCGACCCCCCGTCGCGGCCCTTCTCGAAGCGACGATCGGGGGCTGAGGCACGCTCGGGCGACGCCGTGCGAAGCGGTGGCGCGATGAGCGGGCGCCGCGCCAGGTCGGGATCGGTCAGGCCCTGGGGGTAGCCGAGGGCGCGCTGCAAGGCGCGCACCGCGCCGCTCACCTCGTGATGCACGAACGAGACGACGAGGCCGTCGGCACCAGCGCGTCCGGTGCGACCGGAACGGTGCACGTAGTCCTTCTCGTCGCCCGGCGGGTCGAAGTGCACGACGCAGGCGACATCGTCGACGTGGATGCCGCGAGCCGCGACATCGGTGGCGACAAGAGCTTGCGCAGCACCCGAGCGGAACGAGGCGAGAGCTCGCTCGCGCTGGCCCTGCGAGCGATCGCCGTGGATGGCGACGGCAGCAACGCCTGCTGCGCCGAGTTGCCTGGCAACGCGGTCGGCGCCGTGACGGGTGCGACAGAACACGATGGCAGGCCACTCTCGCTGCACCAGCTGCGCCGTCACCGCGACGCGCTCAGCGCGGTCGAGCTTCCAGAACAGATGGTCGACATCGCCGCTGGCGCCCTCGGGGAGCTCGGCCGCGTGGCGCACCGGATTGCGCTGATAGCAACGCACGAGGTCGTCGATGTCGCCATCGAGGGTGGCAGAGAAGAGCAGGGTCTGGCGCTTGGGGCTGACCTGATCCAGCAAGCGGCGCACGGCCGGCAGGAACCCCATGTCCGCCATGCGATCGGCTTCGTCGACCACGACGATGTCGACCTCTGCGAGAGACAGATCGCCGTTCTGCAGCAGATCCTCGAGGCGACCAGGACACGCGACAACGATCTCGCAACCGCTGTTCAGCGCGCTGCGTTGCGGGCCGTAGCCCGTGCCGCCGTAGAACGCTGCGACAGTGCGGCCGCGCAGCCCGGCGAGGGGCTTGAGCTCCTTCGCCACCTGGGCCGCGAGCTCACGGGTGGGCACGAGGATGAGGGCACGCGGCTTGCGCGCCCTGGCCTTGGCGACGCGAGCGACGAGCGGGATGCCAAAGGCGAGGGTCTTGCCCGAGCCCGTCGGCGCCTTGCCGCACACGTCGCGGCCGGCGAGCGCGTCGGGGATGGTCGCGGCCTGAATGGCAAAGGGCGCGGTGATGCCGCTCTGGGCGAGCAGCGAGACGAGGTCGGCGGGGACGCCGGCCTCGGCGAAGGTCGTGGACACGCGGGAACTCCAGTTGAGAAGCGCTACAGGTGGGCGCTGCTCGAGTGGTTCTCGGCGAGGCCCCGCCGGTCGCGAGGCCGGCGCGACGCCGGCAGGAGGCCGGCGATGACCCGATCACTGTACCGGGTGCAGCAGCCTCTGGCCTATTTCGACGTCGCGGATGCCAGCGTCATCACGGTGATGGGCGGCTCGCTGGGGTCGCGCGGCGCGGCCCCGGTGACCGCCCGTTCGCTGACGTCGACGTCGCTGGCCCGGGCTCGGAGGGCGCCGACCGTGGCCTCACGCTTCGACACGTGGGCGAAGGGGTCGTAGGAGAACAGGCGCATCGCGTTCTCGTGGGTGATCTTGCGCACCTCGTCGTCTGGGACGGCGCCCAAGGTTCGGTGCAGGAGCTCAGGCGATCGGGGCCACGTCGAGTCCGAGTGCGGGTAGTCGCACTCCCACGTGATGTGGTCGATGTTGAGGTGATGTCGCAGCTCGAGGCCGGCAGCATCATCGATGAAGCACGTGATGATGCGCTCGTGGAACAGCTCGCTCGGCAGCATCCCGAGATCGGTGCCCGTCCACTCCTTGTGGTGCTTGTAGACGTAGTCGCAACGCTCGAGGAAGTAGGGGATCCAGCCGATGCCGCCCTCGCTCATGGCGACGCGCAACGCCGGGAACCGCTGCAGGACCCGCGACCAGAGCAGGTCGGCTGCGGCCTGCACGATGTTCATCGGTTGCAGGGTGATCATCACGTTGATCGGTGCTTCGACCGAGGTGATGACGAGCTGCGACGACGAGCCGATGTGCAGGCACACGACGGTGCCCTCGTCTTCGCAGGCGGCCCAGAACGGGTCCCAGTGCTCGGAGTGGAAGCTCGGGTAGCCGAGCTTCTCCGGGTTCTCCGAGAAGGTCACGGCGTGGCAACCCTTCGCGGCGGTGCGCCGCACCTCGGCCGACATCTCCTTCGGATCCCACAATGCCGGGAGGGCGAGGGGGATGAAGCGCCCCGGGTACGCACCGCACCACCCGTCGATGTGCCAATCGTTGTAGCCCTGCAGCAGAGCGCGGGCGAGATCCTTGTCGTCGACCTTCGACCACAGCTGCCCGCAGAACCCGGGCATCGAGGGGAAGCACAGCGAGCCGAGCAGACCGTTCGCGTCCATGTCGCGGATGCGATCGTCGATGTCCCAGCATCCGTGGCGCATGTCGGCGAACGACGTCGGGTCGATGCCGTACTCGGCAGGAGGGCGGCCCGCGACCGCGTTGAGCCCGATGTTGGGAAGCTCCTGGCCACGGAACGACCACACGTCGGTGCCGTCCGGCTTCGTCACCTGCTTCGGCGCCTCGTCGGCGTACCTCGAGGGCAACCGGCCTTCCCACATGTCGGGCGGCTCGACGACGTGGTCGTCGACCGAGACGAGGATCAGCTCGTCGATCTCCATCAGAGCCCGAAGATGCGCACGGCGTTGCCAGCTAGGATCTGATGGCGGTCCGCAGCGGGTATGTCGGTCATGTAGTCGGCGATCGTCTTGCGCGAGTAGGGCCAGTCGTTGCCGTGGTGGGGGTAGTCGGTCGACCACATGATGTTGTCGACCCCGACTGCGTCGCGCAGCTGCACCCCGTAACGGTCGGTGATGAAGGTGGCCGACATGTTGCGGTACCAGTAGCTCGAAGGCGGCTCGCTGATCGGCACTTGGCCCCATGACCGGTTGCGCCAGTAGCGGTCGTCCATCTGCTCGAGGAAGTGGGGAATCCATCCGATGCCCGTCTCGATCATCGAGATGTGCAGGTTCGCGAAGCGCTCGAACACGCCCGTGAAGATCAGCTTGCCGATCGTTGCCGGCACGGCCGAGAACACCCCGGCGAGACCACCGACAGCTTTGGCGTTGACCTTGGCGCGCTGGTTCAGCGCCTTGTCGCCCGTGCCGTATCCCAAGTTCTTCGACGCGGCAGCGCGGGCCTTGGCGCGGGCGGCGCGGCTGATGAGATTGATGTGGATGCACACCGGCATCCCCTCGTCCTGCGCCGCGGCCCAGAACGCATCGTCCTCGTCGGAGATGTCGTCGCCGGCCGAGGGCCAACACGAGATGATCACGCCGCGGAAGCCGGTGGCCTTGGCCTTGCGCAGCGTGTCGACGGCGTCGTCGATCCCGGTCGAGCCGATCTGCGCCATGCCGACGAGCCTGTCGCGGTCGGGTGCGCAGAACTCCTCCCACAGGAATTGGTTGTAGGCCTCGATGCCGGCGCGCACGAAGTCGTCGTCGTCATCGCCGAGGAAGTGCCCGATCGTGCGCTGGGGCGGGAACAGCACCTCGGCGTCGACGCCGTCGAGCTTCATGTCCGCGAGTCGAGCCGTGCCGTTGTAGCAACCCGCACGAGCCTGCTCATAGGTGACCCCGGTCCAGCGGAACTCGTCCCACGCCATGCCCGGCGTGGCGGTGAGCCCGATGGGATCGGGGTCGGGCGACGCCGCGAACTGCCACGCATCGCCGCCGTCGATGTCTTTGACGAGCCTCGGCGCCTTGTCCTGGTACTTGCTCGGGAGCCACTGCTGCCAGATGTGCGGAGGCTCGAGGATGTGCGCGTCGGCGGACACGAGACGG
Source organism: Acidimicrobiales bacterium (assembly GCA_051000215.1). GTDB lineage: Bacteria > Actinomycetota > Acidimicrobiia > Acidimicrobiales > JACDCH01 > JBPCON01. The sequence continues at coordinate 19,281 of JBPCON010000048.1, read as the reverse complement.
AACGTTCCCATGGCCGTGACCCTACCTGACGTTCGTGTCAGGTTCGAGGGCGTCGAGGGCCGACGACCCGGAGCGCGAGCTTCGGCGCTGCAGGCATCGCTGCCGCTCTGTCGCTACGATGACACGAACGTCAGGTTTCGCTCTCGAGGGGATGACATGGGGCTGTTGGACGGCAAGGTCGCGATCGTCACCGGCGCGGGCAGGGGCATCGGGCGAGGCGAGGCGCTCGAGCTCGCAGCCCAGGGGGCCAAGGTCGTCGTGAACGACCTCGGCGGGTCACACACTGGCGAAGGGGCCGACAAACGCCCGGCCGAAGAGGTCGTCGAGATCATCACCCAACGCGGCGGTGACGCCGTCGCGAACTACGACGACGTCGGCGACTGGGGGGGCGCCGAGAACCTCGTCAGGAGCGCCGTCGACGCCTTCGGCGCTCTCGACATCGTCGTCAACAACGCTGGCATCCTGCGCGACAAGTCGATCGTGAAGATGTCGGAGGACGAATTCGACTCGGTGCTGCGCGTGCACCTCAAGGGCACGTTCAACACGACGCACTTCGCCGGTCTGTACTGGCAAGACGAGTCGAAAGCCGGCAACCCGCGGCGTGCTGCCTTCGTGAACACCGTCAGCTCGGCCGGTCTGCAGGGCAACAAGGGCCAGGCCAACTACGGCGCCGCGAAGGCAGGCATCGCGGCCCTCACGACCATCACTGCGCTCGAGATGGGGCGCTTCGGCGTGCGGGCGAACGCCGTCGCACCTGGTGGCGCGACGCGGATGGTGGCAGCGGCCATGCCTCAGATCAAGGTCACCGAGGCAGACCAGGTCGAAGACGGCGAGTTCGACCGGCTCAACCCCGGCAACTCGGCGCCGATGGTCGCGTTCCTGGCATCCGACCGTGCGCTGCACATCACCGGGCAGGTCTTCCGAGCGGTGGGTGACTCCATCACCCACTACGTGCCGTGGTCGCTCGGGGTCGATGTCAAAGCGCCGAAGGGCCCTCGCAAGTGGGACCCGAACGAGATCGGCGACATCGTCGACGCTGCGATCTTCCGTTGTCGCCCCAGCGGCCTGCAGATGGGCGGGTGACGGGCCAGCGCCCCAGCGTGACGTACCGTCCCGCGCATGGCTGAGCACGAGACCCTGCGGTACGACGAGGCTGACGGCGTCGCGTGGGTGACGCTGAACCGCCCCGAGGTGCACAACGCGTTCAACGTGCAGATGCAGCGCGAGCTGCAAAGCGTGTGGACCGGCATGCGCCGCAACGACGACGTGCGCGTCGCTGTGCTCACCGGTGCGGGCGCAAAGGCGTTCTGCACGGGCATCGACCGCACCGAGACCATGGGCGAGGGCCAGGCAACGCTGCGCGCTGAGGACAAGGTGGTCGGTGCTGGTTCGACTCCCTTCATGTTCGACGACCCAGGCGCGCACATCGGCCCGAAGTCGAACGACCTGTGGAAGCCCGTCATCGCCGCGGTGAACGGCATGGCGTGCGGCGGCGCGTTCTACATGTTGGGCGAGGTGGAGTTCATCATCGCCGCCGACCACGCCACGTTCTTCGACCCCCATGTCACGTATGGGATGGCCGCCGCGTTCGAGCCCATCCACATGCTGCAGAAGATGCCGTTCCACGAGATCATGCGCCTCTCGCTGCTCGGCAACCACGAACGGATGAGCGCCTCGAGGGCGCACGAGATCGGCCTCGTGTCCGAAGTCGTGCCCGCCGCCGACCTGCACGCCACCACCCAATGGGCAGCGGATGCCATCGCGAGTGCTCCGCCCCTCGCGGTGCAGGGCACGGTGCGTGCGATCTGGGCCGGTCTCGAGCACAGCCGTCAGCAGGCGCTCGAGCTCGGGTACGCCTACATCGCCATGGGAACCAACCAGGAGTCGCTGCGCCAAGGTCAAGAGGCGTTCGCATCGGGTCGGCGCATCGAATGGAGGCTTCGTTGAGGGTTGCAATTGTCGGAGCCGCTCTGTCGGACTGCGGACGCGTCGACACCAAGAGCGCGTTCGAGCTGCACCACCAAGCCGTGTCGCGCGCGCTCGATGACTGTGGGCTGAGCAAGGACGACGTCGATGGCTACGCGTCCTGCGGCACGGGCTCGCTGCCGCCGATCGAGGTCGCCGAGTACCTCGGCCTGCGCCCGACGTGGGCAGACGGCACGAGCGTCGGCGGCGCGACCTGGGAGTTCATGGCGGGCCACGCGGTCGCTGCGATCGAGGCCAGCATGGCCGACGTCGTCGTGTTGTCGTACGGATCGACCACCCGCGCCGACCTGAAGCGTGGCACGCGCACAGCAAACCTCAGCTTCGGCACGCGCGGGCCGGTGCAGTTCGACGCCCCCTACGGGCACAGCTTGATCTCGAAGTACGCGATGGTCGCGCAGCGCCACATGCACGAGTTCGCCACGACGATCGAGGAGCTGGCCGAGATCGCGGTATCCGCTCGTTACAACGCTGGCTTCAACCCCGACGCCTACTACCGGGATCCGATCACGATCGCCGACGTGCAGGCAGCGCCGATGATCGCAGATCCGTTCACGAACCTCCACTGCTGCATCCGTTCCGACGGGGGCGGTGCTGTCGTTCTCACGAGCGAGGCGCGCGCGAACGACCTCGCGAAGGCTCCGGTATGGGTGCTGGGCCAGGGTGAGGCGCTCAACACGACGACGATGAGCGAGTGGGACGACTTCACCGAGTCGCCGGCGATCCGCTCGGGCGCCAACGCGTTCGCCCGCGCCGGGCTCACCCCCGACGACGTCGACATCTGCGAGCTCTACGACGCGTTCACTGGCATGGTCCTGCTCACCCTCGAAGCCCTCGGGTTCTGCAAGAAGGGCGAAGGCGGACCGTTCGTCGCGGACGGGAAGCTGCGCCTCGGCGGCGCGCTGCCGACCAACACCGACGGTGGCGGACTCTCCTCGTGCCACCCCGGCATGCGCGGCATGTTCCTGATGGTCGAGGCGGTCAAGCAGTTGCGGGGAGAATGCGGCGAGCGTCAGGTGCCCGACCCGCGCGTGGCGTGCGTGAGCGCGACGGGCGGTTGGTTCTCATCGGCAGCGACGATGCTTCTCGGCCTCGCTTGAGCTCAGCGAGCGCGCAGCGCGACTTGACGCTTCGTCGGAGCCGGCGCGCCGAAGAAGCCACGGTGGATCATCGTGGCCAACGTGTCCGCCCCGACGGCGTCGCTGACGCCGAGATCGCGCGACGAGGTGAAGTACGCGAAGCGCTCGATCATCGCCAGCATCGCCGGCGTGGCGAGGCCCGGGGCCGCCAGATGCTCGGCGCCGGCTGCCGACACCCGAGCCTCCAACGCTGCCGACAGCGCCGCGAACGCGTCGAGACCGAGCGCGACGAGGCGACGGTCGACGACCTGGTCCTCCATCCACGCTCGGATCACCGCCCCGTAACGCCGGTAGGTTCCGAGGAACTCGCCCAACCAACGGCGCAGCTCGGCTGCTCCAGCTGGTCCGGCATCGACAGGGCCAAGCGTGCCAGCCAAGGCCTTCATCTCCTCAGCGCACTCGGTGGCGAGGGCACGGAACAGGTCTTCCTTGTTCGCGAAGTACAGGTAGAAGGTGCCATGGGAGAGGCGCGCGACGCGCACGACGTCGTCGACGCGCGCCGCCTGGTAGCCGCGCTCGGCCAGCACGCGCATACCGGCATCGAGGAGCTTCGCCATGGTGCGCATCCCCTGCGTCCGCAGCCCGCGCTCGGCGGCCGGGGTGCCCGGCGCACGACTGGGGGCTGGAGCCACGGGGATCCTCGGGAGGTGCTTTCGTGCTCGGGGCGGTAGCCCACGAGGCTGCGAGACGGTTCGGCGACGATACCGCTTACGTCGCGGGCGACGGCAGGACCGTGTCGTATCGCCAACTCGATAGCGCCGCCGACGAAGCCGCCGTCGGGCTCCTCGAGCGAGGCATCGGCGAAGGTGCTGTGGTCGCGCTCGTGCTCCCGCAATCGATCGAGCACGTCATCGCGTACGTCGCTGCCGCACGAGTCGGTGCCATCACGGCCGGGGTGAACACCAGGCTCGGCCCGGCCGAGCAAGCGCGCGTCCTTGCGCTCGCTCAGCCCACGGTCACGGTGCGCGAGCTGGACGATGTCAGGGACCTTCGGGTGAGCGGAGCGCAACCGCCACCGCTGGCTGACGATCCCGAGCGGCCCGTGGCGATCGTGTTCACATCGGGAACGACGGGCACACCCAAGGGTGCCGTGTTCGGTGGAAGGCAGTTGGCGTTCATCACCGAGGTCGACACGGGTGGGCGCTGGGGCGGGGGCGGTGCGACCTTCGCCGCGACGTCGTTCGCGCACCTCGGGCCGACCACGAAGCTGGCGGGCTCGCTCATGCGCGGCGGTGTTACGCACCTGCTCGAACGCTGGCGAGCGAGCGACGCGATCCGGCTGATCGCCGAGAACCGCATGGGCAGCATCGGGGGCATCCCGACGCAGGTGGCGCTGATCCTGGCCGACCCGAGCCGACGCGAGCACGACCTGTCGTGCGTGCAGGCCATCGTGATGGGAGGAGGCCCGGCGACACCCGCTCTGGTGCGCGAAGCGCGCACGGAGCTCCACGCGGCCGTGGCCATCCGCTACTCCTGCACCGAGGCCGGCATCGGCATCGGCACCGCGCTAGACGGCGCAGCGGAGGATGCCGAGGTGTCGGTGGGGCGTCCCCACGCCGGGGTGGAGCTGTCGCTGCGCGACCCCGACGACGTCGAGCGGCCCATGGCCGGCGATGGCGTTGGCGAGGTCTGCTTGCGGTCCCCCGCCGTGATGAACGGCTACTGGTGTGCGCCGGAGCAGACCGTCGAAGCATTCACGCCCGATCTCTTCGTGCGCACCGGTGATCTGGGCTGGCTCGACGAGGCCGGGCGTCTGCGTCTCGTCGGGCGCAGCAAGGAGATGTATGTGCGCGGCGGCTACAACGTGTACCCCATGGAGGTCGAGGGCGTGCTCGCAACTCACCCAGGCATCGCCGAGGTCGCCGTGGCGGCGAGGGCCGACGACGTGATGGGCGAGGTCGGGATCGCCTTCGTGGTCCTTCGCCCCGGGGCCGACGCGGTGACGCTCGACGCTCTGCGCGACTTCGCGCACGACCGGCTCGCCGGCTACAAGCTCCCGAGCGACATCCGCATCGTCGCTGCGCTCCCGCTGACAGCGATGGAGAAGCTCGATCGCACCGCTCTACGCGCTCAGCTCGAGTTAGGCGGCTGAGTGCAGCTCGACTTCACAGCTGACCAGGAGGCGTTGCGCAGCGCTGTGCGAGACGTGCTCGCGAAGGAGTGCACCGCGGCGTTCGTGCGCGCTCACGTCGAGCACGTCGCGCGAGGTGAGCCGTCGGATGCGGGCTCCTCGCTGTGGCGCATCGCTGTCGGCCTCGACTGGCCCGCGCTGTGTGTCGCGGAGAGCGACGGCGGTGTCGGGCTCGGCGTCATCGAGCTGGCCATCGTCGCCGAGGAGCTGGGTCGCGTCATCGCACCCGGGCCGTTGTCACCGACGATCTGCGGATTCGTCCCTGCACTTCGAGCCGCCGGCGCGCACGACGCGCTGGCCGCCGTGGCCTCGGGCGCGGTGCCCGGCGCTGTCGGCCTCGCCGACGACGGCGGCGCGTACTCCCCCGGCGCGGTCCGAACGACCGCTTCGCGCGACGGTGACGGGTGGGTGCTCGGCGGCACGAAGCGCAACGTGGTCGGTGCAGGCGACGCCGCCGAGCTGGCGGTCGCCGTCATGGCCGATGACGAGCCTGCACTCGTTGTGGTCTCCGCCGCTTCGGCCGAGCTAACGACGGTGCGGGCGCTCGACGCGACAAGATCTGTCGCGCACGTCTGTCTCGATGGCGTGCGCGTCGGAGCGGAGCGGGTGCATCGTTGTGGTGCCGACGCCGTCGTGCGCGCCGCTGAGGAGATCGCCGTGGCCGATGCGCTCGAGCTGATCGGCACGTGCCAGTCCATCTTCGACACCAACGTCGCCTACGCCAAGGAGCGGGTGCAGTTCGGTGTGCCCATCGGGTCCTTCCAGGCGGTCAAGCACAAGCTCGTGAACATGTTCGTCGCCATCGAGCGGGCGCGTGCGGTGGGCCTGTTCGCCGCGGCGACGATCGAGGAGAACGACCCTCGCCGAGCCTCAGCCGCTGCGATGGCGAAGGCTTCAGCCGGGGAGTGCTCGCGGCTCGTCGCGCAGGATGGGATCCAACTCCTCGGTGGCATCGGCTACACGTGGGAGCACGACCAGCAGCTTTTCGTGAAGCGGGCGAAGGCAGCCGAGGCCGTCCATGGCACAGCTGCGGCGCACCGCGAGCACATCGCGGAGCTGCTCGGGATGTAGCCGCAGACCTTGCATCAGCACGAGGAGCGGCTCGGGTTGCGACGACACCGACCGCTGCGCTGCGGCGGCGGGATCAGGAGAAGACGACGTCGAGGCGGGGGGGCGCGCGGAACGTCATGCCGGTGATGTAGGGGGCTTCGGCCTCCGGGTCGAGGCGCACATCGGGGAGTCGCTCGAGCAGGCGATCGAGCACGACCTTGGTCTCCATGCGGGCCAGGTGCATGCCGAGGCACATGTGCGGTCCCGACGCGAACGCGGTGTGCCCGGTCTGGGGTCGGCTGATGTCGAGTTCGTCTGCGTCGACCCAGCGGCGCTCGTCGTGGTTGGCCGCGCCCATGTTGATGACCAGCACGGTGCCGGCGCGCAGCTCGACGCCGGCGACCGTCGTGTCGCGAACGACGGTTCGCATGATCGTGAGCAGGGGCGGCTCCCACCGCAGGCCCTCTTCGATCGCGTTGGTCAGCAGCGATCGGTCGGCCTTCACACGCTCGAGCTGGTCGGGATGGGTGAGCAAGCCGCAGAACAGGTTCGACGAGGAGCGATAGGTCGTCTCCGCGCCGGCGGGCAACAGCAGGCGGCAGAAGGCGATGATCTCCGCGTCGGTGAGCCGCTGGCCGTCGTGCTCGGCCTGCGCCAACACTGAGATCAGGTCGCGCCCGGGATCGACGCGGCGCTCCTGCACGAAGGGCATCAGGTAGTCCTCGAGCTTCTTCGAAGCACCGAGCGCCTTGTCCATGTCGATCGAGACGCTGATGAGCTCGACCGTCCAACGGTGGAATGACGCCAGGTCGGCGCGTGGGAGGCCGAGCAGCCCGGCGATCACGTTCACGGGAAACGGGAAGAAGAGCTCCGAGACGAGCTCGGCGCGGCCACGGTCGACGAACCCGTCGATCAGCTCGTCGACGACAGGGCCGACGAGCTCGGCCTCCCAGCGCTCCATCGCCTTGCGGGTGAACGCCTGCTGGATCAGCGACCGGTACCCGTGGTGCTCGGGCTCGTCCATCTCGAGGATCGTGTGACCCATCACCCCGCCCATCACCTCCGCGTAGCCGGCCGAGGAGAACCGCTCGCCGTCGCGCAGCACCTCCTGCACGGCGTCGTAGCTCGACACGGTGTAGAGCGGCGGCGCGTCGCCCTCGTCGAAGCCGAGGTCGGCGTCGGGGGCGAGGCCGAGGAGCTGGCGCACATCAGCCTGCGAGACGCCTTCGGCGCGCATCGCAGCGAACCCGGGGTAGGGGTTGGTGACGATTCCGGCACCCATCGCCTTGTTGAACTCCTCGAACGGGTCGAGCTCGTCGGCTGTCGACTCGTCACCAGCAGCGGGCACGCGCTCCCCCTTCGTGGTCGTTCGGCTGTCGCTCGACCTGACACGGGCGTCAGGTTCAACGTAGCAGGGTCTTGTACGGTGCCGGCCCGTGGCCGTTGGGGCGAGGGTGGCGCGGCGGGCAGCGGTGTACGGCGCGTTCCCGGTCGTCGCGCTCGCAGCGACCGTCATGCTCGAGCAAGGCGAGCGCGGCTCACTGTCCCAGGCTGCCGACGGCATCCAGGCGCATTTCAACGTCTCCGACCTGTGGATCGGCGCCCTGCCGAGCGCCATGACCGTCATCGGCGTCCTCGGGTCCCTGCCGTTCGGCCAGCTGGCAGATCATCGCAAGCGCACGACCCTCCTGGCCGTGGCGATGGCCTTTTGGACAGTGGTCATGGGCGTCAGCGCGCTGGCTCCGACGTTCGCGATCCTCTTCGTCACCAGGCTGGGAGTCGGCATCGTCGAGGCGAACGGGCCAGCTTCGATCTCCTTGCTCTCCGACTACTACCCCGTGCGCGAACGGGCGCGACGCATCGGGCTCTACAACTCCGGCGCGCTGGTCGGCAGCGCGCTCGGCCTTGGTCTGGCCGGCGTCCTCGTCGACCGTTTCGGCTGGCGCGCCGCGTTCTGGATGTGGATCCCCCTCGGGGTGTTCACCGTCGCGCTGCTCGTGCGCGCACCCGAGCCGGAGCGCGGAGACCAGGACGCCGACTTCGAGCACGACATCGGCCTCGGAGAGCTCGCGAGCGAGACGCTCGACGCGACCCGGCTGGCGGGCATGTTGCAGCTGCCGCCGCCGACGCGCACCAGCGACATCGACTACGAGACGTGCGGCTGGAAGGCGGCCTACCGGGAGATCCTTCGCATCCGCAGCATGTGGTTCGGTGTGCTCGCTATCACGATCGCCCAGGCACCCCTCGTCGGTCTCGGCTTCTGGGGGGTGCCGTATTTCAAGGAGGTCTATGGGCTCAGCGCGGGGGCCGCCGGTGGCTACGTGATCGTGTTCGGGCTCGGCGCGGGCGTGGGCGTGGTGAGCGGCGGGTTCGTCGCTGACCGGCTGCTGCGACGCGGCATCGTCAACGCGCGCATCTACGTGGTCGTCTTCTCGTCGCTCATAGCGACAGCGCTGTTCGAGCCAGCCTTCGCGAGCACGAGCCTGCCCGTCACGGTTCCGCTCTTCCTCGTCGGCGGGGTCTTTCTCACCCTGCCGCTCGCGCCGGCCGACGCCATGCTCACCGATGTCGTGGTCGCGCCCTTGCGCGGGCGGGCCGCTGCGTTGCGTTCGATCGTGCGCAGCCTGACGGGCCTGATGCCGCTCGCGATCGGTGGGCTCAAGAGCGCATACGACCTGCGCACGGCGTTCCTGCTCGTGCTGCCCGTGTATGCCGTCGGTGGGCTGATCATGTTGCTCGCGGCGCGTACGTACGCGAGCGACCTTGCCTTCGTCGTGGCGGAGACCCGTCGGGTCGGGGGTGACGGATCCGGCAGCGACGGAGCCTGACACGAGCGTCAGGAACGTGGGAGGATCGCAGCGATGATCACCCGTCCAACCGTGCTCGCGACGGCGCCGTTGCGGGGCCCGGGGCTCGACCAGCTGCGCTCCTTCGCTGACGTGGTCGAGGAGCCGTGGATCGATGCCGAGGCCATGCGCCTGCTCGATGAGGGGAAGCTCGCGGCGCGCATCGCTGAGCTCGGTGCCAGGGTCGTGATCTGCGAAGCCGACCGCTGCGCTGGCCCGGTGCTCGAAGAGCCGCTCCTGGCCATCGGCTCGACGCGCGGCGACCCGACCAACGTCGACATCGCCGGGGCGACCGCCAAGGGCATCCCTGTGTTGCACGCGCCGGGGCGCAACGCCGATGGGGTGGCCGAGATGACCGTTGCGCTCCTGTTCGCGGTGAACCGCCACGTGCTGCGCGCCGATGCCGATGTGCGCAACGGCGAGGTCTTCACGAACGGCACGATCCCGTACCAGCGGTTCCGCGCATGGCAGCTCGCCGGGCGCACCGCCGGACTGGTCGGGCTCGGGGCCGTGGGGCGAGCCACGATGTGGCGGCTCGAAGGCCTCGGCATGCGGGTGCTGAGCTACGACCCCTTCGCCGCCGACGCGACGCACGGCGATCTCGAGGAGATGCTGGCGCAGAGCGACGTGGTGTCGATGCACGCTGCCGTCACGCCCGACACGCTCGGGCTCATGGGTGCCGAGCAGTTCGCGGCCATGCCCGATGGCGCGGTGTTCCTCAACTCGGCTCGTGCTGCGCTCCATGACACCGAAGCGCTCGTCGACGCCCTGCGCTCGGGCTCGCTCGGGGGCGCCGGACTCGACCACTTCGAGGGCGAAGCGCTCCCCGCCGGTCACCCGTTGCTCGAGCTGACCAATGTCGTGCTGACCCCGCACATCGGCGGGGCCACCTACGACACCGAGGCAAACCACACCGCACTGATCGCAGCCGACCTCGCCGCGCTGCTCCGGGGCGATGTCCCGCAACACTGCGCCAACCCGGAGGTGCTCGCGTGAGCACGGTCGTGACCCCCCAAGACGTGCTCGACGCGGCGAAGGGCATGCTGCGCATGGGGCTCGTCGCCGGAACGGCCGGCAACGTGTCGGGACGGCTCGACGAGGGCAGGATCTGTCTCACCCCTTCGTCGGTGTCGTACGAGACCATGACGGTCGACGATCTCGTCGTCACCGATCTCGATGGGACAGTGCTCGAAGGTGCGCGCAGCCCGACGACCGAGAAAGCGCTTCACCTCGCGTGCTATCGCAGCTATCCAGAGGTCGGCGGCGTCATCCACTCCCACGCCGCCCACGCCACGATGTTCGCGCTCGTGCACGAGCCGATCCCCGCAGTGATCGAGGAGGTTGTCGTCTACCTCGGCGGCGACGTGCCGATCTGCGACTACCGCGGGACAGGCACCGACGACCTCGGCGAGGAGGCAGCGCGCAACCTCAAGGATCGCAGCGCATGCATCTTGGCCAACCACGGCATCGTCACGATCGGCAAGCACCCCGAGCAGGCGTTGCACAACGCCGAGCTCACGGAGCGCACGGCGATGATCGTGTGGGGTGCCCGGGCACTGGGGGCGAAGCTCGTTGGGCTGCCAGAGAAGGTCAACACCGACATGGCCGGCGCGTACCACTACCTGAGGGACAATCCCTGAGCGCGCTGCGCCGGCGATGCAACGCGCAGAGGTTGGCGGGTGTCGAGCGTCGAACGTGAGGGGGGATGAGCGTGCAGACCGGAGGAGCCGGGGGTTCGGCAGTGGTCGCGAGGCTGGCCCGACGCGCCTGCATGCTCGCGGCGTTCGCGCTCGCACTCCTTGCCCTCGTGGCTCCTTCCCTCGCCCCCGCGCGTGCGCAGGAGGGCGACCCGGAGGCCGGCCGTCCCACAGCCTTCGTGGCCGACGCCGAGTCGTTCGCCAGCCAGGTGCTGGTGAACACCGTGCCTCCGCAGTTCTTCTCCGAGCTGCTCAACGCGCGGGCCCCGTTCGCCACCAGCCACTTCGAGACGGGCTCGACGTCGACGGCGAAGGCTTCGATGCTCAACCCCGGTCTGGCGGTGACCGGCATCGCGACGGTCTGCCAGGTCGGCATCCCCTGCGATCAGATCCCGAACTTCCCCCCGCCGTACCCGCTCCTCGCCGATGCCAGCTTCCCGCTCGCCCCCGATGCCACGGCAGCGATAACGGGCGGGACGCTGTCACTCGGCCCTCTCGCAGCACGGGCCGGCGACGCACGGGCACACGCAGGTCGCGACAAGGTCACAGCCGACGCAACAGCAGCTGGTGAGGTGCTCGGCCCCGGCCTCGCCCCGTTGGTCACCGTCGGAAACGCCACGGCGACGAACGACTTGGCGTTCGACGACGCCGGCACGCTCGTCGCCACCTCCATCGCCGCCGTCGGCGACGTCAACGTGCTCGGCCTGCTCCACATCGACTCAGTGGAGGCTCGCTCGATCTCGAGCGCGAACGCTGACGGCACGCTGAACAACGACGTGCACCTCGATGTGAGCGGGGCGACCCTCGCCGGCATCCCGATCACCATCGGAGCAGACGGGGTAGCCCTCGGCAGCGATCCCCAAGGCGGCGACATCCTCTCGCAGCTCGGCCAAGCGCTGACCCCGCTCCTAGGCGGGTTCCGCGGCACGATCCGCACGTTGGGTGTCTCTGATCAGCGCGACGCGTCAGGGGCTTCGGGGAGCGCGACAGGCCTCGCCATCGAGCTCTTCCCGAACATCGACCAGGCGGCGGGCGTGAGCCCGACGATCACGGTTCTGCTCGGCTTCGCTGGCAGCCACGCGTACGCGTTCGACGCCCCTCCGTTCACCTCGAGCGGATCGGGCACATCGAACGGCACGGGCACCGGCGCGTCGACGGCGGGCGGCGCGGGGACACCAGGGCGCGCCGGGACACCAGCGCGCAACGTGCCCGGGAGCAGCGGTGCTACCTCGAACGGCCCCGGCCCGCTCGTCGAGGAGGTCGTGTCGTCGCTGCTCGCCGGCGCAGCGGCCGCCCGGCTCAAGCTCTTCTACCTGGCGTGGACGCTCAGCATGATCGCCCTCGCCTTCGGCAGCCGGCTGCGCCCGGCCCGGCTGAACGGAGCCATCCGTGTCGACAAGCCCTGAAGACGTGCAGATCGTCGTGCTCGACGGTCGCGACGTGCGACGCGGATGGCGAGCAAAGGTGACGCGCCCCATCGTCGGCATCGCGCTCGCCGCGCTCGGCACCATCTTCATCATCGTCGGCTATCTGGGGGTGGCTCACGAGACGCTCGTCGCCAAGCAGATTCCCTATCTCGTGTCCGGCGGCATCGGAGGCATGGTCCTCGTCGCGGTCGGAGCCTTCCTCCTGGGCACCGACGACGTCCGCCGCCAGCTCGAGCGCGTCGAGCACCTCGAGACGATGGTGAACGAGCTCCACCGCACGCTCCTGCACCTGCGGGGCGAAGCTGGCCCGCCGCTCGAGGCGATGGATGCCGTCGAAGCGACGAACGGCGCTTCGCGCGAGGTCACGGGCTCGGCGTCGAGCGTCGTCGCCCTCGCGCGGGGCAAGAGCTACCACCTCCCGAGCTGCACGATGGTGGCAGGCAAGCATCCCGAGCCTGTCGAGCCCGAGACAGTCGCGACACGCGGGCTCTCGCCTTGCCCGCTGTGCGATCCGGCCCCAGCGCTGGTCGCCGGCTAAGCGCTTGTTCTACCTCTCGCTCGTCCTCGCGGGCATCGCGTACGGCGCGGTGTACTCGCTCGCGGGAATGGGCGTCGTGCTCACCTACAAAGCGACGGGCATCTTCAACTTCGCTCACGGCACCATCGCCGTGCTCGCCGCCTACGTCTACTGGCAGATCACCGGACCACGCTTCGACGGCGGGTGGGATCGATCGGTCATCCTCGGCGCAGCCGTTGCGATTCTCGTCGTCGGCCCCCTGCTCGGGCTGGCACTCGAAGTATTCGTCTTCCGCCCGCTGCAACGCTCGGGTGCGACAACCGTCGAGAAGCTCGTCGCGACCGTCGGGGTGTTCGTGTTGCTGCTCGGCGTCGTCGTGCAGATCTGGAGCTTCAAGCTGCGCAACGTGAAGCCGCTCTTCAGCCAACGCGCCATCCACCTTCACGGCGACGAGCTGATCATCGGTTTCGATCAGTTGATGACCGTGGTGCTCGTGGTGCTCATCTGCGCCGCGATCTACCTCCTGTTCCAGCGGACGCACCTCGGCACCGAGATCCGCGCGGTCGTCGACCGGCGCGAGCTCGCTGAGCTGGCCGCGGTCGACGCCGACAGGGTCTCGGCCCTGGCGTGGATGATGGGCACGATCCTCTCGGCCTTCACCGGGGTGCTGCTCGCGTCGTTGAACTCCACGCTGAACCCCTACGACCTCGCGCTGTTCGTCATCGAGACGTTCTCGATCGCGGTCGTGGCCCGGCTCAAGAGCTTCCCCATCGCGGTCGCTGCCGGTGTCGGGCTCCTCGGCGTGGGCCAATCGCTGCTCAAGGACAACTCGATCCAACTGTTCTCCGGTCGGGGCATCGTCGGTGAGACGTTCAACAACCTCAAGCCCAACCTCTCGGTCGTCATCCTCTTCGCTGCGCTGCTGCTCTATCGCCGGCTCGACGACACCGAGGAGGGGGCGACCGTGCGGAGCCACGGCGTGTCGCCACCGAACCCCCAGCGCCTCGTGCCCCTCGTCGCGATCACCGCCGTGATGCTGATCGTGATCCCCTTCCGGGTCGACCTCGGCGGCTTCCAGCACGCCCACCAGATGCTCGCCCTCATGGTCATCTTCGCCTCGATCGTCGCCGTCACCGGCTTCTCCGGGCAGATCACGTTGGGCCAGGCCGGCTTCGCCGGGCTCGGCGCATTCGCTTCGGCTCGCATCGGCGCCGAGCTCCACGTGCCCGTCATCGTCGCGATGGTCCTCGGCGGGTTCGTCGCCATGGGTGCCGGCGTGCTCGTCGGCTACCCGGCGCTGCGCCGGCGCGGCCTCTTCCTCGGGCTGGTCACGCTCTCGGTCGGCTTGCTCCTGGACCGCTTCGTGTTCCAGAGCAACCAGTTCGCCGGGACCAACGGCCTCCAAGTCACACGGCCGGCCTTCCTCGGCATCGACCTCGACAGCGACAAGGCCTTCTACTTCTTCGAGCTCGTCGTGCTCGGGTCGATGCTGCTGCTCACCCGAAACCTCCGAAGCGGCCGGCTCGGTCGCGCGTTGGCCGCGATGCGCGACTCGGAGGCCGGAGCCAAGTCGATCGGGCTGAACTTGCGCTCCTACAAGCTCTTCATCTTCGGCGTCAGCGCCTTCATGGCCGGCATCGGAGGAGCGATGCTCGCCCAACAAGGACGCTCGTTCTCGTTCCAGTCGTTCCAATCGCTCAACAGCTTGTTCTGGTTCGCGGCGGTGGTCGTCGCCGGCGTGAGCTCCGTGTACGGCGCCGTGCTCGCCGGCTTCCTCTACGTCGGGCTCGACATCGTCGTCGGCCAGGACGGCGCGTCGCAGGCGCTCATCGGCTTCGCTGCCCTCGCCCTCGGGCTCCTCCCCGGCCGCAGCTTGCTCGGGCTGTTCCGCCACCTCGCAGATCAGCTCGAAGCGAGCTGGTTGCACTACCGCGACGCTGCAGCGCGCCGGTCGCTCGCCGCGGCGAACCCGGTGGCCTACGAGCCCTCGCCGATCGCGCTCGCCGCGCTCCGAGCCGGGGCAGCCGCGCCGCCCGAGACCGAGGCTTCCGACGGCAATGGTCGCCATCCGCGACGTCGAGAGATGTTGCGCGCCGCGGGAGAGGCGCAGCGGTGACGACCCTGCAGGCTGTCGGGATCTCGAAGCGCTTTGGTGGGCTGAGCGCGGTGAACGACGTGTCGATCGACGTCGGGCCGGGCTCTATCACGGCGCTCATCGGACCGAACGGAGCAGGCAAGACCACGCTCTTCAACTGCCTTACCGGTGTCCTCGAGCCGACCAACGGAATGGTCATGCTCGACGGAGCCGACATCACGGCCATGGCGACCCATGAGCGGGCTCGGCGTGGCATCGGGCGCACGTTCCAACGCCTCGAGGTCTTCGCGGGCATGACCGTTGCCGAGAACCTGCAAGTGGCGGTGGAGTCGTCACGCCCCCGTGGCACGTTCCGGGGCGTGCTGCGGCTGCGGCACCGCTCCGAGCCCGATGTGGTCGCCCGGGTCGACGAGGTGCTCGAGCGACTCGGGCTGACGTCCGTCGCGCTACGTCAGGCCGGTGACCTGTCAACCGGCGCGCTCCGCCTCGTCGAGCTCGGTCGGGCTCTGTGCACCGACCCCCGCGTCCTCTTGCTCGACGAGCTTGCAAGCGGCCTCGACGAACGCGAGACAGAGAGCCTCGAAGAGGTGCTCGTCGACCTCGCGGCGCAAGGGTTGGCGGTGCTGCTCATAGAGCACGACATCGAGCTAGTGATGAAGGTCTCGCGGACGATCTACGTCCTCGACTTCGGGGTGCTCCTTGCTCAGGGCTCACCGAGCGAGGTCGCGGGCAACCCCGCGGTGCAGGCCGCCTACATCGGCACTGCGCTCGAGCCGTCAACGGGCGACGGCTGATGGCACCGCTCCTCGAAGTCGACGCGATCACCACCGGCTACGGGCGCGTCGAGGTGCTCCACGGCCTGTCGATGGCCGTTCCCCCTGGGACCGCCGTTGCCGTGCTCGGACCCAACGGCGTCGGCAAGACGACGTTGCTCAAAGCGGTCTCGGGCACGCTGCCCTTGTGGCGAGGCGCCGTGCGCCTCGACGGGGTTCGCGTCGACGGTCTCGGAGCGCACGCGATAGCGCGGCGCGGTGTCGTGCTCATCCCAGAAGGGCGGGGCATCTTCCCGGGCCTCTCCGTAGCCGACAACCTCGCGGTTGCGTCGCGCGCTGCGCGCAACGCGAGCCAAGCCGAGCGCAACGATCGCCTCGAGCGTGCACACGAGGTCTTCCCTCGGCTGAAAGAGCGTCGTGCGCAACGTGCCGGGACCCTCTCGGGCGGCGAGCAGCAGATGCTCGCGCTCTCGCGGGCGTTCCTGGCCGAGCCCCGCGTGCTCCTCATGGACGAGATCTCCATGGGCTTGGCGCCGATCATCGTCGACGAGCTGTTCGAGTCGGTCGCGCGCCTCAAGGCATCGGGCGTGGCCATGCTCATCGTCGAACAGTTCCTGACCTACGCCCTGCGCCTCGCCGACATCTGCTACGTCGTCGGCAAAGGCCGCGTGCAGTTCTGCGGCGAGCCGGCCGAGCTCGTCGACGGCGAAGCCCTCCAGTACCTGCACGCCTGAGACCGAGCACGCAAGCTTGCATCCGAGCTGCGGGGTAGGGTCCGCGAATCGGACAAGGGGGCAGCAATGGCCAGGACTCGTATGGAACGACTTGCACCGCTCGCCGGGGTGGTGTTCACGGTCTTGTTCGCGGTGGGGTTCCTCACCAGCGCCGACACGCCGGACAGCGACGCGTCGGGCGAGGACGTGGTCAAGTTCTACAAAGACGGCGGCAAGTTCCTCTTCGCATTCCTAATCCTGACTATCGCAGCCGTGCTGTTCATGTTCTTCGCCGGCACGCTGCGCCGTCACTTCACCCTCAGCGGCCCGGATTGGCTGGCATCGGTGGCGTTCGGCGGAGCGGTGATCTACGTCGGCGGCCTCGGCATCTTCGCCTTCACCCAATTCGCGCTCGTGCAGGCGTCGGACAACAATCAAGTTGCGGTTGCCCAGACGTTGAACGTCATTGACGACTCCAACTCCGCCCCGGCGCTGATCGGCGCGGCAGTCGTCCTGCTCGCGAGTGCCTGGCACGTGCTCGCAGCGCGGTCACTGCCGATCTGGCTCGGTTGGGTGGCCCTGATCCTCGGCATCCTCGCGTTCGCCGGGCCCCTCGGGTTCATCTCGTTCTTGCTCTTCCCGTTCTGGGTGCTCGCCGTCGCGATCGCGCTGTTCCGGCGCGGCGACGTGCCGCGGGCTCCAGCAACCGTAGAAGCCTGACGTCTGACCGACATGGCCGGACTCGCGATCATCACCGAAGCGTGCATCGACGTGAAGGACCGCGCGTGCGTTGACGTCTGCCCCGTGCAATGCATCTACGAGTTCGACCCTCAGAAGAACGTGCTGTTCTCCGAGGAGGTTGCTGGCAGCGGGACGATCGAGACGACCCATGCGCCTGATCCCGAGACGATCGGTGTCTTCGGCGACAGCATCCTGTACGTCAACCTCGACGAGTGCACCTCGTGCACCGCGTGCTACCAGCCCGACGTCTGCCCCGTCGGCGCGATCTACTCCGAGGAGCACCTGCCCGACGGCACGCCGAACGGGGCGAAGTACAACGGCGAGGATCCGAACAAGGGCCACGACCACACCTTCTTCGTGCAGCACAGCCGCGACGTGTTCGCGGACTAGCGCGGGTCGTGCGACGCGAGCTGCTGGGGGGTCTCGGGCGGCTGAACGCGACGACCACGGTCCTTCAGCGCGCTCGGCTGGCTGATCCGCTCGGCGGCATGTGGGAGGCAGCTGACGTGCAGTGGTGGTGGCGCCGCCCTCGGGCGACCGACGAGCTGGCGCTGCCGGTCTGGTTCGACGAGGTCGGCCCCGTGGCGGCTGCAGGGCTGACGGCCTGGGACGACGCCTGGCAAGCTGACGTCGTCGCCGTGCCGTCGATCGTCAGGGAGCAAGACGTCTGGGCCGCGGCGTTGGAAGCCACCGCCGGACATCGTGGCGAGGCACTCCGAGTGCTCGTGCGCGACGATGACGCGCTGCTGGCGGACCTCGCCATCCAGAGTGGGTTCGCGATGACCGACGAGTTGTCGGGCACCACATGGATGGACGCCGACCATCGCCCGCCGGTCGCTCAGGTCGACGGGTTCGCGATCGTCGATCGCGTGGCAAGCGCGGCTCGTCCGCACCCGATGATCGCTCGCAACGGTGCACTGGTCGAGGAGCGGCTGCGACAGTGCTCGCTGTACGATCCGACACTCGATCTGGCAGTTGAGAACGCGGATGGCAGGGTCGCCGGCTACGCATTGTTCTGGTTCGACCACACGACGCTGGTCGGGCTCGTCGAACCGATGCGCGTCGAGGACGAATACCAGCGACGCGGCCTCGCCCGCATGTTGCTGACGAACGGCCTCGATCGGCTCGCACGCAAAGGCGCACGCCGCCTGAAAGTCGGCTTCGAGACCGACGCCGCCCGCAACCTCTACCTCGACGCCGGCTTCGTTCAGACGTCTATCGATCGGCTGCTCATTCGACCGGCACCGCACGTAAATGCGCTCGAGCCACGCCCGGGCAGCGGTGTGTCGCTGAAATAGTCACGTCCGATTGCCACCAGCGGGGACTTCGAGATGGGCGTTGACAGCATGGCCTCTGACCAGTGACGCTCCTCGTTGCCGCCCTGCGGCGGAACCCTCCCAGCTCATCCACGCAGCGCGCACACCGCAGTCTCCGGTGGCGTCTTCACCGCATGGGGTACCTGACATGAGGTTTCGCAACGCAATCGCAGCCACGCTTGTAGTTGGAGCATTGGCAGCCTGTGCCTCATCGGGTGCAGGCATGGTCGGCACCGAAGGCGCGGCACCGACGAGCCCAGCCACAAGCCAACCATCCCCGACTCCGACGTCGGCATCGGCGCGACCGGCACCGCAGATCGCAGACGATCGGCTCGCTGCTACGTACACCGTCGATACGCAGACCTTCACACCGCTGACTGCCGGCACTGCGCTGCGCATGACTGCCGACCAAGCGCGGACAGTGGCGACTACATGGGGCCCACCCGATGCCAGAGCATCCTACGAGTTCGCCGCGTCGCTCGTTGGGTTCTCGTCTACCTACTGGGTCTTCGAGTACCACGGCATCGATGGCAAGGGCGCCGGACCCGGTGACGACCCCGTGGTCAAGACGACGGTCGTTGTGACCGTGAACGATGCGACAGGCGGTATCGGGCCGATCGCAGAATTCGGAGAAGGCTAAAGAGACGATGGCGCGGGAGACCCTCGCCGCGATGATTTGCGTTGATCAACACGAGCTTTCTGCCCCGCAAATAGTTGCGTTCTTGATCGAACATGTGTACGATGCGGGGAGTGATCGCCGGTCTTCGTGAAGCCATCGAGAACGCCACTATCGCCCCTGACAGCGACGAGCTGACCGAGGTTCTTGCCCTGTGCGACCTGCTGGATGCTCGGG
>JBPCON010000004.1:0-2984 GCA_051000215.1 Acidimicrobiales bacterium | reverse complement strand
GGTTGCGGGCCACCCGGATCACGTCCTCGCGGAACTCCCGCGGATAGGGCTTGGGCATGATGAACATCCTTCCAGCGGCACCTCACGGCACCACAGATCAGATGTCACCGGATCACGCGGCAGTCCCAAGCGATCGTCGGGGCCGTTGACACGGCCGCGTCAATCGCCGACCGATCCGCTGCGACGGCATCGCTGCGTGAGTGCGACCGCAAGCTCGACCAGTACCGCCAGCTACTCGAGGCCGGCACGGACGCCGCGCTCGTCGCTCAGTGGATCAGGGAGGTGCAGACCGAGCGCCGGCACGCCGAGGCCAAGCTGCGAGGACTGACGCACTCGGCCACAACCGAGGTCGTGACCGCATCGGAGGTGCGCGAGATCCTCGACGGCATCGGCGGGCTCGTGGGTCTGCTCCAGGTGAGCGAGCCGGCCCTTCGCAGCCGCTTCTACGAGGAGGTCGGCCTCACCGGAACCCTTGATCCGCTCACCAGATCGGTAGAGGCTGTCGCCGATCTTGGTGTGCGTAAGGTTCGTGTCGGAGGGGGGACTTGAACCCCCACGTCCTTGCGGACACTAGGCCCTCAACCTAGCGCGTCTGCCAATTCCGCCACTCCGACGTGACCACCAGCCGGGGCCGGTAGGGGCGACACTCTAGCGCGGGGTTTGCACCGGACTCTCGCCCGCGATCACGGCTCGAGCCAGACCTCGTTCGCGGCGAAGGTACCGCCGATCGAGAGCTTCAGATCGTTCACCTTGGGCGACAGCACGACCCTGGTGAGCAGCTGGGCGATGGGCACGATGGGCGCAGCGGACAGGATCATCGACTCCGCCTTCTGGAACGCTTCGACCCGCGCAGCTGGGTCGGCGCTCGAGCGGGCAGCCGCGAGCTGCGCGTCGACTTCGGGTTGCGTGAAGCCCATCGCGTTGTCACGCGAGCCGCCGGTGAACAGCGACACCAGGTACGCGTCGGCATCGGGGTAGAGGCCAACCCAGCCGAACTGGAAGAGACCCTCTTGACCAGACGTCGCGAACTGGTCGTAGTCGGCAGCGACCTTCGGGCGCTTGTCGACGGGGATGCCCGCTGCGACAAGTGCCGTCTCGATCGCTCCAGCGACTGCATCGGCGACAGGAGCTGTCGCGTAGTCGAGGTGCACGGTTGGTACGACGCCGTCGGGGAACGCTTGCGCGACGAGTTGCTTGGCTGCGTCGACGTCGTAGTGACAAACCGCGCCGCACGCGTCGGCAGAGTGGCCGGCCACGCCGTCGGGGATGAGACCTTCGAGCGGTTCGGCGATGTCGGGGTAGACCGCCTTGACGATCGCCGCGCGATCGATCGCCTTCACGATCGCCTGACGAAGCCGCACATCCGCGAAGGCGGGATCCAGGAGGTTGAAGGCGAAGAAGACCTCGGCCTGGAACGGGCGAAAGGCACCTGCGCCGTAGCGGCCGATGGCGTCGTCGACCTTCGCTTGGGGCACCGGGCTCCAGTCGAGCTTCCCGGCTCCGAACGCCTCGAACGCCTTGGCCGCGTCGTCGAACATGTGCACCTCGATGCCGTCGAGGTAGGCCTCCGAGCCCGCAGCTCGCTTGAAGGAGACGACGTCGCCGCTCGTGCCCGAGTAAGAGAACGGCCCGCTGCCCACCGGCGCCATCGCGAACACCGGGGAGAGGGCTTCGACGGCTTCCTTCGCCACGACGCCATAGATGGGCGACGAGAGCAGCTCGGGAAGCGCTGCAAGTGGCCCGTCGAGGTCGATCTCGACGGTCGTGGCCGTGGGCACCTTGATGCCCACGATCTCCGACGTCGCTCCGGCGACGAGGTCGCTCCACCCGGTGATGGTGTCGAGTCGCAACGCGCCGAGCGAAGCTTGGCCCTGCTTCGCCACGCGCTCCAAGGAGTACTTCACGTCGCTGGCGGTGATCACGCGGCCGTTGCTGAAGGTCGAACCAGAGCGGAGCGTGAAGGTCCATGACCGCAGATCGGGCGACGGGTTCCAGCTCGACGCGAGCGCGGGCTTTGCGGCTGTGGCGTCGGCGGGCTCGGTGGTGAGGCCGTCGAAGAGGAGATCGGCCACGACCAACTCGGGCTGCGAACCGGGTGACGCCGCCGCGGGGTCGAGGCTCTTCAATCGCTCCAGCCCGAGGCGCAGCGTGCCTCCCGAGCGTGACGCAGCTGAGCGGCCCGACGACGATCCAGACGAGGCCCCTGAAGACCCGCCACCGGTGCACGCTGACGCGACGAGCACGACCATGAGCGCGACAAGCGCAGCGGCGCGCTGCCAACGCACGGTCACCTGCTCAGGAGGAGAGGATGAGGGCGAACGCGATGGTGGTGAACGCGAAGATGAGCGCTGCGACGACAGTGATGCGGTCGAGGTTGCGCTCGACCACCGTCGAACCGGCTGCCGTCTGGCCGATCGAGCCGCCGAACATGTCGGAGAGGCCGCCGCCCTTCCCGCTGTGGAGCAGCACGAGGAAGATCAAGAGCAGCCCGTCGCCAACATGGATGGTGCCCACCAGCAGCTTCAGCACAGCCCGAGACGGTAGCCCACGTCGTGACCGCCCAGAAACCGGGGCGGTAGCGTCATCATGTGCACCCCTGGGCCCAACGTCACCGGTCTCAGCTCGAGGCTGGCCTCGACGACGGCGAGCAGCTGATCGACGCCGATCGGGTGTTGCTGTCAGGTGTCTCGCTCCTCGATCTCCGCGCCGGTGCCGGCGCGCGCGTGAAGCGAGTCGGCGGTCGGCGCGCCACAACCGGTGTGCGTGCGGCGCGCGCCCGCGACATCGCGCTGCCAGGTCGCTACTTCATCCTCGGCGTCACGAGCCGTCGGGTCGTCGTGTGGCGCGCATCGGCGTGGTTCGCGCGGCCGCGCGAGATCGCCACGGCGATCAAACAGTCGCGAGTCGCGAAAGTGCGAGCCGGGCGAAGGGTCGGTCCGAGCAAGGTCCCGGTGCTCGTGGATGGCGGGACGCTGCTGGTCGTG
>JBPCON010000029.1:0-69110 GCA_051000215.1 Acidimicrobiales bacterium | reverse complement strand
TTTGTGGGGGGGGGGGTGGGTGCGTGGGGATGTTGGGGGGGGGGCCTCGGTCTCCTCCCCCCCCCCCCCCGCGCCGACAACGACGATCCCGCCAAGACCGCGCAAGAAGAAGCGCCGGTAGCCGCGGGCGTGGAGGCCTCGGTCCTGCGCAGCCTCGTGCGCGACGTCGCCGACTTCCCACGAGCCGGAGTCGTGTTCAAGGACATCACCCCCATGCTCGCCGAGCCCGCCGCGCTGCGCGCCGCCGTCGACGGCGTCGCCGAGCCGTTTCTCGGCCAGGGCATCGAGCTGGTCGTGGGCATCGAGGCGCGAGGCTTCATCCTCGCGGCACCTGTCGCCGAGCGACTGGGCGCAGGTTTCGTGCCGGTGCGCAAGCCGGGGAAGCTGCCTTGGCGCACGGAGCGCATCACCTACGAGCTGGAGTACGGCACCGACACCCTCGAGGTGCACATCGACGCGGTCGAGCCCGGCCAGCGCGTGCTGGTCGTCGACGACGTGCTCGCGACGGGCGGCACCGCTGCGTCGACCGCTGCGCTGCTCGAACGGCTCGGCGCTGAGGTCGTGGGGCTGTCGTTTCTCATCGAGCTGACCTTCCTCGGTGGGCGGGCGCGCATCGGAGACCGCGCGGCGGCCTCCCTGCTCGCGTGGTGAGCGCTCTGGGGTAGGCCGCGCTGGTGTCGCCGTCCCGTATCCTTCGGGGATGGCGACGGTGACTCGGGTACTGCCCTGGCGCCGCAACGCCGCGCCTCCGGCTGAAGAGGTCGCGCCGCTCGTCGCCACCTACAGGTCGCTGCACCCCAAAGCGCCGACGGCGCGCATCACCGAGGCCTACGAGGTCGCAGCGCTCGCTCACCGAGCGCAGTTCCGCAAGTCGGGTGAGGCCTACATCCACCACCCGATCGCGGTCGCCAAGATCGTCGCCGAGCTGGGGCTCGACGACATCACGATCGCCGCGGCTCTCCTGCACGACGCCGTCGAGGACACCGAGGTCAGCCTTGCCGACGTCGAAGCCCGCTTCGGTTCCGATGTGGCCAACATCGTCGATGGGGTCACCAAGCTCGAGCGCATCCAGTTCGACTCCAGAGAGGCGCAGCAGGCGGCAACGATGCGCAAGATGCTGGTGGCCATGGCCAAGGACGTGCGCGTCCTGATCATCAAGCTCTCCGACCGGCTGCACAACATGGCCACGGTGGCAGCCATGCCGGAGTGGAAGCAGATCCGCATCGCTCACGAGACCATCGACATCTACGCCCCTCTTGCGCACCGGCTGGGCATGCAGGAGATGAAGACCCAGCTCGAGGATCTCGCCTTCGCAGCGATGCACCCCAAGCGTTTCGCCGAGATCGACCACATGGTGTCGACCCGCACGCCCGAGCGCGAGCTGTACCTGACACAGGTGCTCGAGGCCGTGCGCGAGCGGCTCGCCGAGCTGCGTATCACAGCGGTGGTCACCGGCCGGCCGAAGCACCTGTGGAGCATCTACGAGAAGATGGTCGTCAAAGGCAAAGAGTTCGACGACATCTTCGACCTGGTTGGCATACGGGTCACTGTCGACACGGTGAAGGACTGTTACGCAGCGCTGGGATCGATCCACGCGACGTGGAAGCCGGTGCAGGGGCGGTTCAAGGACTACATCGCCATGCCGAAGTTCAACCTCTACCAGTCGCTGCACACCACCGTTGTGGGCCCGCAGGGCAAGACGGTCGAGGTGCAGATCCGCACGCGCTAGATGCACCAGCGCGCCGAGTTCGGTGTGGCCGCGCATTACGCGTACAAGGGCGATGACAGCTCGGCTGACATGCCGTGGCTGAACCGCATCATCGACTGGCAGCAGGAGACATCCGACCCGACGGCCTTCATGGAGACCTTGAAGGTCGATCTCGAGCAGGGCGAGGTCTACGTGTTCACGCCGAAGGGCCAGGTCGTGACGCTCCCTGTCGACGCCACACCCATCGACTTCGCCTACTCGATCCACACCGAGGTCGGTCACGCCTGCATCGGGGCTCGGGTCAACAAGCGCCTCGTGCCCCTCGACACGCACCTCGTCTCCGGCGATGCGGTGGAAATCTTCACCTCGAAGGTCGAAGGCGCAGGGCCCTCTCGTGACTGGCTCAAGATCGTCTCGACGCCCCGCGCGGCCAACAAGATCCGTCAGTGGTTCTCACGTGAACGGCGCGAAGACGCGATCGACACAGGCCGCGACGACCTCACCAAGGCCATGCGCCGCGAAGGTCTCCCTGTCCAGAAGCTCGCCGCGGCGCACACCCTGCATGAAGTCGCGGCCGACATGAACTACGCGGATCTCGACGCGCTGCACGCCGCGATCGGCGAGGGTCACGTGTCGGCGAAATCGGTTGCGCAGCGAGTCGCGCGCCACCTGCGCGAGGGCGATGCCGAGCGTGAGGTGCAGCTGCCGACGACGGTGCGCTCGCCGCGCCGCAAGCGCAACGCCCGGCCCTCGGCGGGCGTGCACGTGGAAGGCCTCGACGACGTCATGGTGCGACTGTCGCGTTGCTGCACCCCGGTCCCCGGCGACGAGATCATCGGCTTCGTCACGCGTGGCCGCGGCGTCTCCGTACACCGAGCCGACTGCGCCAACGCGGTGTCGCTCGCGACGGGCAAGGGTGAGCGGCTCATCGAGGTCGAGTGGGACACCGACATCTCCGGGTCGTTCGTCGCTTCGATCGAGGTCAAGGCCCTCGACCGCTCGCGGTTGCTCTCCGACGTGGCCAAGGCGCTGTCCGACCAGCACGTCAACATCCTCGCTTGCACCACCAACACCGGGGGCGATCGGATCTCGAAGATGCGCTTCGACTTCGAGCTGGGCGATCCCGGTCACCTGGACTCGGTCGTCAGCACCATCAAGCGCATCGAGAGCGTCTACGACGCCTACCGCATCGTGCCGGGGAAGGGCGGCTAGCCATTCGGCGCCGCGGCGGCCGGTCGGACGTCAGCCACTACCGTGCTGCGGATGCCCTCAGCCGACAAGCCGCACGTCTACGTCCCGCCGGGCGAGCAACCGCCGACCGAGCTCCTCATCGAAGATCTCGAGGTGGGCGACGGCGCGGAGGCCGCGGCTGGTCAGCAGGTTGAGGTGCACTACGTCGGTGTGTCGTGGCGTACCCGCAAGCAGTTCGACGCGTCGTGGGATCGAGGCGACACGTTCTCCTTCGGGCTCGGTGGTGGGCAGGTCATCAAGGGCTGGGACGAAGGCGTCGTCGGGATGAAGGTCGGCGGCCGTCGTCGCATCGTGATCCCACCGCAACTTGCCTACGGCAAAGCCGGCGCGGGTCGCGTGATCGGGCCCGACGAGACGCTCGTGTTCGTCGTCGATCTCCTTTCTACGAGCTGAGCGGGCACCGGTAACCTCGGCCCCTCAATGGCCGAGCCGACCTACAGGGCCCCGAAGGGCACGCGCGACCTTCTCGCGCCGGCTTCGACGCGCTTCCGCTCGCTCGTTGCAACCTTCGCCGAGCTCGCAGCCGGAGCCGGCTTCGGCGAGATCGTGCCTCCGATGTTCGAAGACATCGGCGTGTTCCAGCGCATCGGAGAGGCCACCGATGTCGTGACGAAGGAGATGTACTCCTTCGAGACCAAAGGCGGCGACCGGTTCGCGCTGCGCCCCGAGCAGACCGCTTCGATCGTGCGGGCTTTCGTCGAGCATCGGCCCGATACGCCGTGGAAGGCGTGGTACGCCGGGCCCAACTTCCGCTACGAGCGCCCGCAGGCCGGGCGCTACCGCCAGTTCGACCAGGTCGGGGTCGAGGTGCTCGGCACCGACGACGCCGCGGCCGACGTCGAGGTCATCGCCCTCGGGTGGCGCTTCTACGAGGCCGTCGGGCTACGTCGAGTCACCCTGAAGCTCAACAGCCTCGGCACTCCCGAGGACTTGGCCGGCTACGTCGCGGCACTGCACGCATACCTGACGGCGAACAGCGGTGCACTCAGCGCGCAAGGAAGGGCGACCCTCGAGCGCAACCCGTTGCGCGTGCTCGACTCGAAGCGTCCCGAAGATGCTGAGGTCATCGCCGCCTCGCCACTCATCACCGAGCACCTGAGCGCTGCCGCTGCTGCGCACTTCGACAAGGTGATGGCTGGGCTCAGCAGCCTCGGCATCGCCTACACCCTGGCGCCACACCTCGTACGCGGCCTCGACTACTACACGCGCACCACCTTCGAGTACGCAGCCGACGCCCTCGAGACATCGCAGGATGCCGTTGGCGGCGGCGGTCGCTACGACGGCCTCGCGGAGGCACTCGGCGGCCCACCGACACCGGGCATCGGCTTCGCTCTAGGGGTCGACCGCGTGCTCTTGGCCTGCGACGCGGAGGGCGTGTTCCCCCCGCCGCGACGCGCGGTCGATGTCTTCGTGGTCGACGTGGTCGACGGCACCAACGCCACGGTCATCGTCGACGCGCTCCGCCGAGCAGGCCTGCGCGCGGACCGGGCTTTCGACAGACGAAGCATGAAGAGCCAGATGAAGCGCGCCGATGCTTCGGGCGCGGCGCTGGCCGTCATCATCGGCGAGCAAGAGGTGGCCGAGGGCACCGTCGTGGTCCGCGACCTTCGCACGAGCGAGCAGGAGTCCGTGGCCCGCGACGAGATGATCGAGCGAGTGAGGAAGCTGACCGGATGACGATGCGCTCTCACTGGTGCGGCGAGTTGCGCCCCGAGCAAGCCGGCGCCGAGGTGCAGCTCTGCGGCTGGGTCGCTGGGCGGCGGGAGCATGGCGAGCACCTTGCGTTCCTCGACTTGCGCGATCGCACAGGGGTGGTGCAATGCGTCGTCAACGCCACCCTCGACTGTCGCAGCGAGTACGTCGTACGCGTCTGTGGAACGGTCCGGCAGCGTCCCGAGGGGCTTGGCAACGACAAGCTGGCGACCGGCGCGATCGAAGTCGGCGACTGCGTGGTGGAGATTCTGAGCGAAGCCCTTCCGCCGCCCTTCCCGATCGACGCTCGAGCTGACGACGTGGATGAGGGCGTGCGGTTGAAGCATCGCTACCTCGACCTGCGTCGCGAGCGCATGCAGCGCAACCTGGTCGTGCGCGCCAAGGTCAACGCAGCGATCCGCGGGGCGATGGAACGTCAGGGCTTCACCGAGGTCGAGACGCCGATGCTGATGCCATCGACCCCGGAGGGTGCTCGCGAGTTCCTGGTGCCGGCACGCCAGGTGCCGGGCTCGTTCTACGCGCTGCCGCAGAGCCCGCAGCTTTTCAAGCAGCTGCTCATGGTCGCTGGCATGGAGCGCTACTACCAGATCGCGCGCTGCCTGCGCGACGAGGACTTACGCGCTGATCGCCAGTACGAGTTCATGCAGCTCGACGCCGAGGCGAGCTTCGTCGATGTCGACGATGTGCTCGCGTTCATCTCCGAGGCTGTGCTCGATGCCGCCGAGAGCGCGACAGGTACGCGCCCGCCCGCCATCGAGCGCATCACTTGGCACGAGTCGATCGATCGCTACGGCATCGACAAGCCCGACCTGCGCTTCGGCATGGAGCTCGTCGAGCTGACCGACGTGTTCGCCGGCACCGAGGCTCGCGTGTTCCAGGCCGAGCGCGTGAAGGGCATCAAGGCCGTAGGCATGGCCGATTCGCTCACGCGTAACAAGCTCGATGCGCTCACAGACCGCGCCAAGAAGATGGGCGCGAAGGGCCTGGCCTGGTTCAAGGTGCGCGATGGCGCCACGCTCGAAAGCCCGCTCGACAAATTCCTCTCCGAAGCCGAGCGGGCGGCGCTCATCGGGCGGTTCTCGGCCGCTCCAGGCGACGTGCTCCTGCTCCAGGCCACGGACTGGGTGACAGCCTGCGAGGTCCTCGGCGTCATCCGCAACGAGCTCGGCCGGCCACCCGTTGCCGAGGGCCCCTACCGCTATGTCTGGGTCGTCGACTTCCCGATGTTCGTAGGTCGCTCGGCCGACGGCACACCGAAGCCCGGGCATCACCCCTTCACGCGCCCACACCCGGACGACCTCGACAAGCTCGAGTCCGACCCGATGAGCGTGCGCTCGCTCGCGTACGACCTCGTCCTCAACGGATGGGAGCTCGGCTCGGGCTCGATCCGCATCCACGAGCCCGCGCTCCAGCAGCGCATCTTCGATCTGCTCGGCATAGACGAGGATGAAGCCAACAGGCGCTTCGGCTTCTTCCTCACCCCCTTCCGCTACGGCGCGCCGCCCCACGGCGGCTTCGCGTTCGGCATCGATCGGCTCACCGCGATCTTGGCCGGTGAGGACAACATCCGCGAGGTCATCGCGTTCCCGAAGACGCAGTCGGGTGCCGACCCTATGACGGGCTCACCGACGAGGGTCGATGACAACCAGCTCGCCGAGCTCGGCATCCGCACCCTCGTGCCGCGGGCCTGAGCCGAATGGCCGACGACCTGTTCGCAGCCGCCGCTGCCCAGCGCCTCGCGGCCCGAGCCCCGCTCGCCGACAGGCTGCGGCCCCGCACGCTCGACGAAGTCGTCGGGCAAGCGCACCTGCTCGGGAGTGGGCGGCCGCTTCGAGCGCTCATCGAGACCGACCGCCTGTCCTCGGTGATCCTCTGGGGCCCACCCGGCACCGGGAAGACCACCCTCGCGACGCTCATCGCCCGTACCACGAGCAAGGCGTTCGAGCAGCTCTCGGCCGTGACAGCAGGCGTCAAGGACGTCCGCGACGTCATCGTTCGCGCCGAGCAGCGCCTGGGTGAGCGCGAGCAGGGGACGATCCTGTTCCTCGACGAAGTCCACCGCTTCAACAAAGCACAGCAGGACGCCCTGCTGCCCAGCGTCGAGACGGGCCTGCTCGTGCTCGTCGGCGCCACGACCGAGAACCCGTTCTTCGAGGTCAACCCGCCGCTGCTGAGCCGTTCGACCCTGTTTCGCCTCGAGCCACTCGATGAGACATCGACCCGCGACCTCGTCGTTCGAGGCCTGGAGGCTGAAGGGGCGACGGCCGACGATGACGCGATCGAGCACCTCGTGCGTACCACGCTCGGAGACGGCCGCCACGCGTTGACGACCGTCGAGGTGGCCGTGGCCCTCGCCGACGTGCGCGATCGGCCGCCCCACGTGAGCCTCACCGACGCCGAGGCTGCCATCGGCACCAAGGCGCTGCGCTACGGACGCGACCAGCACTACGACGTCATCAGCGCGTTCATCAAGAGCTTGCGCGGCTCCGACGTCGACGCCGCTCTGCATTACCTGGCGCGCATGCTCGAGGCAGGTGAGGATGCGCGCTTCATCGCGAGGCGGCTCATCATCCTCGCATCAGAAGACATCGGCATGGCCGACCCGACCGCGCTGATGATCGCGGTTGCCGCGGCCCAGGCCGTGGAGCACGTCGGGCTCCCCGAGGCGCAGCTCAACCTCGCGCAGGCCGTCGTGCACCTGGCAACCGCGCCCAAGTCGAACCGCGCAGCGACAGGGATCTGGACGGCCAGAGCAGATGTACGTGAAGGGGTCGGCGGTGAGGTGCCGCCGCACCTGCGCGACGCCCACTACCGAGGTGCCGCGCAGCTCGGCCACGGGGAGGGGTACGACTACGCCCACGCCGCGGGATCGGGCTGGGTCGAGCAGCAGTACGCGCCCGACGACGTGGTCGGGCGCCGGTACTACGAGCCATCGAGTCACGGCGTCGAAGCCGAGCGGTGGGAAGCGCGGCCCGGCTCTGTGCCCGGTCGAGCGCGTGACGGCGACTAACCTCGCCCGCCCATGGTCGCCCCGCGAGAGGACACCCACCGTGGACGCCAATGACTTCGCTGCCGGCGTCGTCGCCGTCACGAGCGCCGTGGCCGTGGTCGTGCTGCTCTACGCCGTTGTCCAGCTGACCAAGACGTTGCACCTCCTGGCGGAGTCGCTCGACGAGCTGCGTCGCGAGGCGCTGCCGGCGGTCACCGAGCTGCGCGGCACCGTGCAGCAGGCAGGGGCCGAGCTCGAGCGGGTCGACAGCCTCCTCGGCACAGCCGAGTCGATCTCCGCGACGGTCGACTCGGCATCGCGCCTCGCATACCTGGCCTTTTCGAACCCGGTGATCAAGGGCCTTGCGTTGGCTTCGGGCACAGGACGCGCAGCTCGCCGGTTCCGCAAGGGCCGCATCGCGAACCGGAGTTAGGCCAGCACCGTGTTCAAGAGGCTCTTCTGGGCGCTGCTCGGTGCCGGTTTCGGTTTCGGCGTCTCCTTCTGGGTGATGCGCTTCGTGCGCGAGACCGTGCAGCGCTACACGCCAGAGCAGGTCTCGACGAACTTTGCGGGTTCGTTGCGCGGCCTCGGTCGTGATCTCCGGCTCGCCGTGGCCGAGGGTCGCGAGGCGATGCAGGAGCGCGAGGACGCGATCCGAGCCGAGCTCGCGCGCCCTCCCCGGTAGATTTGCCTCGTGAACAGCGACGAGCTGCGCGGCGCGTTTTTCGACTTCTTCGTCGCTCGCGGCCACACCCTTGTGCCCTCTGCCGGATTGATCCCGCATCACCCGACAGCGCCGATGTTCACGAACTCCGGGATGATGCAGTTCGTCCCGTACTTCCTCGGGGAGGAGGCCGTCCCCTTCGACCCACCCCGCGCAGCCGACGTGCAGAAGTGCGTGCGGGCCGGCGGCAAGCACAACGATCTCGATGCCATCGGGCGCACCCCCCGGCATCTCAGCTTCTTCGAGATGCTCGGCAACTGGAGCTTCGGCGACTACTTCAAAGCCGATGCCATCGCGTGGGCGTGGGAGCTGCTCACCGAGGTCTATGGCCTCGATGGCGAGCGCTTGTGGGCCACCGTGCACGTGAGCGACGACGAGGCAGAGGGCCTGTGGGTCGAAGGCGTGGGCCTTCCAGCGGCGCGCGTGCAGCGCCTCGACGCCGACAACTTCTGGGAGATGGGCGATGTCGGCCCGTGCGGCACCTCATCGGAGATCTTCTGGGACTACGGCCCCGAACACGGGCCCGGAGGCGGGCCGGGCAACCCTGCCGCGGAGGGTCGCTACGTCGAAATCTGGAACCTCGTCTTCATGGAGCTGTTCCGGCGCCCCGACGGTGGGCTCGAGCCGCTGCCGAAAAAGAACGTCGACACCGGCGCAGGGCTCGAGCGCAACCTCGCGGCCATCAACGGCGTGACCTCGGTCTTCGAGACCGGTGTGCTGGCCCAGCTGGTCGAGCAGGCCCAATCGGTGACCGGCAGGCGCATCGGCGACGACGAGCGCACCGATGTCGCGCTCAAGGTGCTCGCCGACCACACGAGAACCATGGCCTTCCTCGTGAACGACGGTGTGGTCCCCTCCAACACCGAGCGGGGCTACGTGCTGCGCCGCGTCATTCGCCGCGCCGTGCGCTACGCATACCTCCTCGGCGTCACGGGCGAGATAACGGCTCCCATGGTTCGCACGCTCATCGAGTTGATGGGCGATGCGTACCCCGACCTGCGGGCAAACGCCGATCTCGTGCTCGGCATCACCACGAGGGAGGAGGGCCAGTTTCGCCGCACCCTGGAGCGCGGCGTGACGCTTCTCGACGTCAAGCTCGCCGACTTGGCGACCGGCTCGGCGCTGCCCGGCGAGGTCGCGTTCGACCTGTACGAGACCTACGGCTTTCCGCTCGAAGTGACCCAGGAGATCACCGACGAGCGCGGCATCGCTGTGGATCTGGCTGGGTATGAGGTCGCGCTCCGCCAAGCGCAGGATCTCTCGAGCGTCAAGACCAGCAGCGCCGGGCTCTATGAGAACCTCAACGACTTCCAGGCAGTTCTCGACCGCTTCGGCTCGACCGACTTCGTCGGGCGTGAGCTTCTCGACGTGAAGGCAACCATCCTCTCCGTCGTGCCCGGTGCCGGTGGTGCGGCATCGGT
Source organism: Acidimicrobiales bacterium (assembly GCA_051000215.1). Taxonomy (GTDB): domain Bacteria; phylum Actinomycetota; class Acidimicrobiia; order Acidimicrobiales; family JACDCH01; genus JBPCON01. The sequence goes on along the minus strand of JBPCON010000029.1, from coordinate 59,304 downwards.
CTTCCTCGACCGCACGCCCTTCTACGCGGAGTCCGGCGGACAAGTCGGCGACACGGGGACGATCACGACCGACACCGGCACGGGTGAGGTGCTCGACACGACCGTTGCCCTGCCCGGGCTCACCCGCCACCTCGTCCGCATCGACGGCGCGATCGAGCCTGGGCAGGAGGCCCGCGCCGCGATCGACGTCGCTCGACGCGATGCCATCCGCCGCAACCACACGGCCACGCATCTGCTGCACTGGGCGATGCGGCTGGTCCTCGGGGAGCACGTCAAGCAACAGGGCTCGCTGGTCACCCCTGAGCGGCTCCGCTTCGACTTCAGCCACTTCGAGGCTGTGACCGCAGAGCAGATCCGCGAGATCGAGGATCGCACCAACGCGGAGATCCTCAACAACGATCCGGTCCGGCACTTCGAGACCACGAAGGATGAGGCCGAGCACCTCGGCGCAATCGCGTTCTTCGGCGACAAGTACGGCGACGTCGTGCGCGTCCTCGAAGCCGGCAGGCACTCCGTCGAGCTGTGCGGCGGCACCCACGTGCGTGCCACCGGCGACATCGGTCCGGTGAAGATCGTCAGCGAGGGCTCGATCGGCTCGAACCTGCGCCGCATCGAGGCGATCACCGGGTTCGGCCCGATCGATCGGCTTCGCCAAGGTGAGGCCGTGCTCGCCGAGGTTGCAGCAGTGCTGAACGTCTCGATCGGCGAAGTCGCGGACGGCGCGCGCAAACGGGTCGAGGAGGTGCGGGCGCTACGCGACGAGCTCAAGTCGCTCCGCTCGCGTGGTGCTCGGGCACGCGCCGGTGAGCTGGCTTCGACCGCCGTCGATGGTGTGGTCGTCGCCCGCGTCGACGGGCTCGATCGCGACGGTTTGCGCGACCTCGCTGCCGCGGTCCGCGCGCAGTCGGGTGTTCGCGCGGTCGTGCTCGGCGCAGCACCCGAAGGGGGCGGCGCGGCGCTGGTCGCAGCCGTTGCTCCCGGCTCAGGCTTGCACGCTGGCGCTCTCATCGCAGCCGGCTCGAAGGTGATCAAGGGCGGTGGAGGCAACGACGCCAACCTCGCTGTCGCAGGAGGCAAGGAGCCCGCTGGCATCGAAGAGGCGCTGGAGCTGGCCCGCAAGGCAGCGGGCATCCCAGCGGCATGAGGGCCCTCGCGCTCGATCTCGGCTCGAAGCGCATCGGCGTCGCGATCAGCGACTCAGCCGGCACGCTCGCGACCCCCGTCGACACGGTGCACCGTGGCCGCGACCGGAAGGCAGCGCACCTCCGTATCGCCGAGCTCGTGGCCGAGTGGTCGGCCGAGATCGTGGTCGTCGGCCTTCCACTCTCTCTCGACGGTTCGCTCGGTCCGGCAGCCCGAGCCGCGCTGGACGAGGCCGACGAGCTCCGCGCGGCGCTCGGAGTGCCCGTGGTCTCCCACGACGAGCGCCTGACGACGGTCACCGCCACCGATCGCCTGCGCGAGCTGGGTCTGCGCGGCCCAAGGCGCACCGCGGTCATCGACCAGACAGCAGCGGCTGTGCTGCTCCAAGCATGGCTCGACTCCCGCAACGACCAGGAGCGCACCGCAACGTGACCGATGGGCCCGACGACTGGCCGGCGGACGAGTACGACGACGCGTACGAAGACGAGCGCTACGACCACGAAGAGCTTCGTCCGGAGACGTCGAGGAAGCGCAAGGTGCTGATCACCTTGGCCAGCGCCCTTGTGGTTGTGGCGCTGCTCGCCGGCGGGGTGACCTACTGGGCATACCGCCAACTGCACCCGGGCGGGAAGGCAATGGCTGAGGTGATCGTCGATGTGCCGACGGGTTCATCGAACTCCACGATCTCCGACCTGCTCCAGACGAAGGGGGTCATCAGCAGCGCCTTCGTCTTCAAGACCTGGTTGAGGTTCAAAGGTGCTGACGGGTTCCAGGCCGGCCAGTACAAGATGCTGCGCAACGAGGATGCCGACGACGTGCTGCGCACGCTTCGAACCGGCCCGCTGCAGAAGCCTTCTGTCGCGCTCACCGTGTTGCCTGGCTCGACAGTGCGCGAGGTGCCTGCGCAGATCGTCAAGACCATCCCTGCGTTCTCGACGCAGCGCCTCACCGAGCTCATCGCAGCGGATCAGGACCACTCGGCGTACGAGCCGCCGGGCAAGGGGCTCGAAGGCTTCTTGTTCCCCGACACCTACCGAATCGGGGAGGGCGCGGATGAGGCGGCCGTGCTGCGGACCATGCTCGCCCAGTTCGACAACGTTGCCGGTGAGGTCGGGCTCGGCCAGGCTCAAGCCTCTGTCGGTGTCGATCCCTACGCAGCGCTGATCGTGGCCTCGCTCGTCGAGCGAGAGGCCAAGGTCGACGGGGACAGAGCCAAGATCGCGCGAGTCATCTACAACCGACTCGCTTCTGGGACGCCACTCGGAGTCGACGCGAGCCTCTGCTACGAGAAGGACGAGAAGCCCTGCGTGCTGCACCAGAGCGACCTCGACGGCGCGTCGCCGTACAACACGCGCAAGAACGTGGGGCTGCCACCTACCCCGATCTCGAACGTGACCCGCGCATCGCTCGATGCAGCGCTGCACCCGGCCGAGGGTGACTGGATCTACTACGTCCTCGACCCTCAACTGCCAACGGGCCAGCACCTCTTCACGAGCAGCTCCTCACAGTTCGAAGCGGCCAAGAACCGCTGCAAGGCCGCGGGCCTGGGCTGCGACTGACGTGACGCTCTCGGGGCGCTCGCAAGTCGCAGGGGTCATCGGCTCACCGGTCGCCCACTCACGTTCCCCGGCGATTCTCAACGCGGCGTTCGCGTCCGCTGCCCTCGATTGGATCTATGTCGCCTTCGAAGTCGCACCGCAACGGCTGCGCGCAGCGCTCGACGGTGCGCGTGCGCTCGGAGTTCGTGGCCTCTCGGTCACGATGCCCCACAAGGACGCCGTCGCGACGCTGGTCGACCGCGCGAGCGACGACGCGGTGATGCTCGGCGCGGTGAACTGCGTCGTGAACGACGGCGCCGCGCTCGTCGGGCACAACACTGACGGTCCAGGGTTTATCGATGCCCTTGTGGCCGACGCGGGGTTCCTCGCCGAAGGCAGGCGCGTCGTGCTCGTCGGCGCGGGCGGTGCAGCCCGAGCCATCGCCCTTGCGCTCGGGCGCGCCGGCGCGGCCGATGTCGCCGTGCTCAACCGCACCCAGAGCCGCGCGCAGGCCGCCGCCGCCCTCGCCGGTCGTGCCGGGCGCATCGCGGTGCCGGACGACATCTCGTCGGCCGATCTCGTCGTCAACGCCACCCCCATCGGGATGCTGGACGGCGCGTTGCCACTCGATGCGGGCTTGCTGCGCGCCGGACAAGTCGTTGCCGACGTCGTCTACCACCCCACCACGACGCCGCTGCTCGCGGCCGCAGCCGAGTGCGGTGCCACGCCGGTGAACGGGCTGGGCATGTTGGTGCATCAGGCCGCCCACGCCTTCGAGCTGTGGACCGGGGTCCAAGCGCCGATCGAGGCCATGCTGCGCGCCGCGTCGGGCGAGGACACCACCCCCGGGCCATGAGCGGCCCGATCGTGGCGATCGTCGCCGTGGCCGGGCTGGGCGCCGGCCTCTTCGTCGCCGAGATCGCCTATCGGCTTCCTGACCCAGCCCCCCTCAGGCTCGCGACGCGAGCCGCCATCGCCGTCGTGCACAGCGCTGCGTGGGCGATGACCTCGATACGGTGGGAGCGGTGGTGGCAGGTCGTTCCCTACGCCCTTCTGGGCTCGACGCTCGTGTGCGTGTCGGTCATCGATCTGCGGGTCTACCGCATCCCCAACAGGGTCGTGTTCCCGTCGCTCGCACTGTCGTTCGCGCTTGTGATCGTCGCCACCTGGAGGCTCGAGCCAACCGACAGTTGGGCGTACTTCAGAGGCGCGCTCGTGGGCACGGCGGTGTACTTCGCCCTGCTCCTCGTGCCGCACCTCATCTACCCCAAGGGCTTGGGCATGGGCGACGTCAAGCTCGCCCTCGTGATGGGCCTGTACCTCGGCTGGGGCCGCGGCGCGTTCGACGCGTTCGGGATCATCGCGTCGGCGCTCTTCGTCGGTTGTCTGCTGGGCGTGGTGTCAGGCGTGCTCGTGAACGCAGTGCGCAAGCGCAACGGAGCGTTCCCGTTCGGACCGTCGCTCGCCGCCGGCTGCTTCTTCGTCCTCATGCAGGCAACCGGCTCGACCGTGTAAGACGGCATTGGCCGCGATGGGCGCCGGTACGATCGCAGGATGCTCCGCTACCTCACCGCCGGCGAGTCGCACGGGCGCGCGCTGGTCGTGATCGTCGAGGGGCTGCCAGCTGGGCTCTCATTGCGCGAGGAGGAGGTGCAGGCCGAGCTCGCTCGTCGTCGTCTCGGCTACGGGCGCGGCCCTCGCATGCGCTTTGAGCAAGACGATCTCACCTTCGTCGCCGGTGTGCGCCACGGACGCACGCTCGGCTCACCGGTCGCCATCGAGATCGGCAACAGCGAGTGGGTCAGAGATCCGGAGAAGTGGGGAAAGGAGATGTCCTCGCGGCGCGAGGACGGCCCGACGACGTCACCGCTGACCCAGCCGCGGCCCGGACACGCCGACCTCGCTGGGATGCAGAAGTACGGCTTCACGGACGCGCGCGACGTGCTCGAGCGCGCATCAGCGCGCGAGACGGCAGCGCGGGTCGCGGCGGGAGCTGTGGCGAAAGCGTTGTTGCGCACCCTCGACATCGAGGTGCTCTCCCATGTGATCCAGGTGGGCTCGGCCCGCTCACAGGTAGGGAAGCGTCCCGGTCCCGGCGACCTCGCGCTCGTCGACGACTCACCTGTGCGGTGCTTCGACCCCGTGGCCGAGTCCTCGATGGTGGAGGCGATCAAAGCCGCAGCGAAGGAGGGTGACTCCCTCGGCGGCGTCGTCGAGATCCTGGGCTATGGAGTGCCGGTCGGCCTCGGCAGCCACGTGCACTGGGATCGCAAGCTCGATTCGCTGCTCGCGCAGGCGCTCATGTCGATCCAAGCGGTGAAGGGCGTCGAGATCGGCGACGGGTTCGAGGTCGCCGGCCGCCGCGGTTCCGAGGCTCACGACGCGATCGGGTGGGATGCCGCGGCGGGAGAGTATCGCCGGGATGGCACCCTCGCCGGCGGCGTCGAGGGAGGCATCTCGACGGGCGAGATCCTCGTCGCGCACACTGCCATGAAGCCGCTGGCCACGCTCAACAAGCCCACCCTGAAGACGGTCGACACCGTCACGAAGCAGGAGACCGTCAGCTTCAAGGAGCGCACCGATGTGACGGCGGTCCCGGCGATGGGTGTCGTCGCCGAGACCATGATGGCGCTGGTGCTCGCGGCGGAAGCTTTGCGCAAGTTCGGCGGCGACTCGCTCCAGGAGCTGCGACGCAACCACAGCTCCTATCTCGAGGGGGTCAAGGCATGACCCGACAGCACATCGTTCTGGTGGGGCTCATGGGCGTGGGCAAGACGACCATCGGCCGGCGCGTTGCCCAACGGCTCGGTCGCCCGTTCGTCGACGCCGACGCTGCGCTCGAGGAGCGCACCGGGCGCAGCGTGCGAGAAGTGTTCGAGCTCCAAGGCGAAGCAGGCTTTCGCAGCATCGAGACCGAGATGCTCGGTGAGCTGCTGGCAGCGCATGAGCCGCGCGTGATCGCCGCGGGCGGCGGTGTGGTGACGGAGGCCGCGAACCGCTCGCGCCTCTGCGCGGACGACGTGTGCGTCGTGTGGCTCAGCGGCAACCCGCGCTTCCTTGCGTCGCGGGCGACGCGACGCGACTCGCGACCGCTGCTCGATGGCGACGATCCGTGCGGGGCTCTCGAGCGCATCGCAGGAGATCGCGACGCTTGGTACCGGGAGGTGGCTGACGTCGTGCTCGACGTGCAGCACGCGTACGAGGGCCACACCAAGCCCAAGGCCAAGGAACGCATCGCGGATGAGGTGGCGGCGCGCGTGCACGAACGCGAGGCCGGATCCGCCAGACCGGCGTTGCAGACCGTGACGGTCGCCCTCGGTGCGCGCGCCTACGACGTCATCGTCGGCCCCGGGGCGCGCAACGAGCTCGGAGCGCTCCTGCCCGAGCACGCCCGGCGTGCGGCCGTCGTGACCCAGGACGGCATCGACTTCGAGGTCGAACCCGGCATCGAACACCACGTTTCGTGCATCCCTGCCGGCGAGGCGAGCAAGACGATGGCCACCGTGGAGGACCTGTGCCGGGCTTGGGCTCGCTCGGGCCTGACGCGCGGCGATGTCGTCGTGGCTGTCGGTGGGGGCGTCGTGACCGACGTCGCCGGCTTCGCGGCTGCTGTGTACCAACGTGGCGTCGCGGTCGTGAACGTCGCCACGACGTTGCTCGGCATGGTCGACGCGGCCATCGGCGGGAAGACGGGAGTCAACCTGCAAGAGGGCAAGAACCTGGTCGGCGCCTTCTGGCAGCCGTCGGGCGTGGTCTGCGACACCGACGCGCTGGCGACGCTGCCACAACGGGAGTTGCGCAGCGGTTGGGGTGAGGTGGCCAAGTACCACTTCTTGACCCACGACGACCTCGACTCGCTCGACGAGGTCGCCCGCATCGCAGCCTGCGTGCGGATAAAGGCGGGCGTCGTCGCGGCCGACGAGCGCGAGGGCGCTCGACGCGCCATCCTCAACTACGGGCACACGCTGGCGCACGCGCTCGAGACAGCAGGCCACTACGAGTTGCGCCACGGCGAGGCTGTCGGGATCGGTCTGGTGTTCGCGGCCGAGCTCGCTGCCGCGCTCGGGCGCATCGACGCACAGCGCGTAGCGGAGCACCGCAGCGTGGTGGCGTCCTACGACCTCCCGCTCGTGATCCCGGACGGCTACGACCTCGACGAGCTCGTCGGGCTCTTCTCGCGCGACAAGAAGGCCATCGACGGGGTGACCTTCGTGCTCGACGGGCCCCACGGCGTCGAGCCGGTGCTGATCGATGATCCGGACCTGTTGCGCGCCACGATCGAGCTCGTCGCATGACCACTTCGCCGATCGTGCTCCTCTTGAACGGACCGAACCTGAACATGTTGGGCGTTCGAGAGCCCGAGATCTACGGCACGGCGACCGTCGAAGACCATGTCGCCGCGTTCTCCGACACGCTCGGTCCAGGCGTCGAGGTCGAGCACCTGGAGTCGAACCATGAGGGGGTGCTCGTCGACGCGATCCAAGCGGCGCGTGGCCGCTGCGCTGCGATCGTCATCAACGGAGGCGCCTTCACGCACTACTCCTGGGCCATCCACGATGCCCTGGCGACTTTCGACGGTCCTGTCGTCGAAGTTCACATCTCGAACCCCAACGCGCGCGAACCATGGCGGCACACCTCGGTGATCTCGCCCGTAGCCACCGGGACGATCACGGGTTTCGGAGGTCACAGCTACGTGCTCGCGGCTCTCGCGGTGCGCCAGTTGCTCGGCGGGTGAAGACCGTGAGCCATCCGGCGCTGCTGGAGCTGGCCCCGATGCCGGTCGCCGCGCGCTTGCCTCGGCTACGAGCTGCACTCCGAGAAGGCGAGCGCCCATGCGAAGCGCTTCTCGTCAGCAAGATCGTCAACATCCGCTATCTCACGGGCTTCACCGGTTCTGCCGCGCTCGTCCTGCTTCGAGGCGACGAACTTGTCTTCGTCACGGACGGGCGCTACGGCGATCAAGCAGCCGAGCAACTGGCGGCGGCCGGCGTCGCGGCCGACCTGCGCGTCGCGCCGACGGTCGCAGCGCAAGCCGAGGTGCTCGGCGCGGCGACGAGGGGAGTCGCTCACCTCGGCCTCGAGGCCGAATCGATCAGTTGGGCCCAGCACAGGGAGATGGCCGCGAACTGGTTCAGCGAGGCCGAGGTCGTGCCGACGACGGGGCTCGTCGAGGCCCTGCGCGCCGTGAAGGACGAGGGCGAGGTGTCGCGCATCGAGGCGGCAGCGACCATCGCCACTACCGCGCTCGAGTCGATCCTGCCCTCCCTCGCGGCAGGACCGACGGAGGGCGAGATCGGGCTCGCGCTCGACACGGAGATCCGCAGGCTCGGTGCCGAAGGAACAAGCTTCGAGACGATCGTCGGCTCCGGACCGAACGGCGCGAAGCCGCACCACCGCGCTACGGGCTCGGCGCGCAGGATCGTCGAAGGCGACCTCGTGGTGTTCGACTTCGGTGCGCTCGTCGACGGGTACTGCTCCGACATGACTCGCACGGTGGCCGTCGGTAAGCCGACCGCGATGCAGCGTCGGATGCTCGACGTCGTCACCGCAGCGCAAGCCGCCGGTGTGTCCGCTGTGCGCGCCGGTGCCACCGGCCGCGAGGTCGACGAGGCGTGCCGAACGGTCATCCGCGACGCAGGCTGGGCCGACGCCTTCACGCACGGAACGGGGCACGGGGTCGGCTTGGAGATCCACGAGGAACCAAGGGTGTCGTGGTCGGTCGCTGCTACGCTCGCCGCTGGCCACGTCGTGACCGTCGAGCCGGGTGTCTACCTCCCCGAGCATGGTGGCGTCCGTGTCGAAGACACCGTCCTCGTGACGTCCGACGGCTGCCGGCCCCTCACCCACGCACCGAAGGAAGCTGATCCGAGCGCATGGCCACGACCTCGACCAACGACTTGAAGAACGGGATGACCCTCGACCTGTCCGAGGGGCTCTTCCAGGTCGTCGAGTTCCAGCACGTGAAGCCCGGCAAAGGTGGGGCCTTCGTGCGGACGACGCTGAAAAACGTGCGCAGCGGTGCCGTAATCGACCGCACGTACCGGGCGGGCGAGAAGCTCGAGCAGGCCGTCATCGACAAGCGCGAGATGAACTTCCTGTACCGCGATGGTGCCGACTTCGTGTTCATGGACAACGAGACCTACGACCAGCTCAACGTCGCGCCGGCCGCGCTTGGGTCATCTGCGAGCTACATCGTCGACGGATCGACCGTCGTGCTCATGATGTACGGAACGGAGATCGTGGGCTCCGACCTCCCGGCGTCGGTCGAACTCAAGGTCGCCGAGACGGAGCCGGGCATACAGGGCGATCGCGTCTCGGGCGCCCGCAAGCCGGCGACGCTGGAAACGGGACTCGTGTTGCAGGTGCCCTTGTTCGTCAACATCGGCGACAAGCTCAAGGTCGACACCCGCTCAGGCGAGTACATCACCCGGGCGTGATGCCCTCGCATGCGAAGTCGCGCTGATGGAGGGCCGGCGCGAGGCGCGCGAGCGTGCCCTCGAGCTGCTGTATGAGGCTTACGCGAAGGACCAACCCGTCACCGAGATCCTCGTTGCTCTGCCGGTGCGCCCCGATCAGTACGCGACAGACCTCGTGCGCGGGGTGCACGCCAACCGCGCCGCGCTCGACGAACGCCTGGCGCGCAACGTCAAAGAGGGCTGGTCGTTGGCACGGATGCCCGTGATCGACCTCACGCTGCTGCGCCTCGCGGCCTACGAGCTCGAGTTCGAACCCCACGTGCCGCTTGCAGTCGTCATCGACGAGGCCGTCTCGCTCGCCAAGCAGTTCTCGAGCGACGATGCCGGGCGGTTCATCAACGGCGTGCTCGCTTCCATCGCCGCCGAGGTCCGATGACCCCCGTTAGTCCGTAGCGGTGTTCGCGCTTCCTGACCCGCAGCTCGCCGACGAGATGGTCCGCCTTCGTCCGTGGCACGAGCGCGACGCCGGCGCGCTCGCGGCCGCGTGGGAAGATGAAGAGATATGGCGCTGGACATCTGTGCCGGCGCGCCACGAGCCCTCCGATGCCCTCCGCTGGATCGAGTCGGAGCCCCTGCGTCGCGAGAGCTCGCTTGCGCTCGATCTGGTCATCTCCCCAGCTGACTTCACCGACGACAGGGTGCTCGGTGAGGTCGGCATGGTGCCACTGGCTGGGGGGCCGGCGCGAGCCGAGCTCGGTTGGTGGGTCGCGCCTGGCCACCGACGCCGAAGCGTCGCAACTCGGGCTGTCGGGCTGTTCGCGTCGTGGCTGCGCGTCACGCTCGAGTTCAGCGACCTCTTCGCCGAGGTCGATGTTCGCAACCCTGCGTCAGTGTGGGTCGCGGAGGCGAGCGGCTTGCGGCTGCGCATTCGGCGCGCTGGCGACGGTTGAGCCCGACAACGAGGCGCCGATGAGGTCCGCGTAGGCCTGCCTGCCCTCCTGGTCGGGGTGCACCTGTAGCTCGTCAGCGTCGAACCACTGGGGGTGCTCGTCGGCGACGGCCTTCCAGTCCGCGACAACCATGCTCGGGTGGGTGGGGAGGTTGTCGCGGAGCAGTTGGTTGTTCGCGTCCTGGATGTCCTCGTAGCGCCCCGGGATGCGCACGGTCACAAAGACGACACGCGGGACCGCGGCGAGAGCCGCCATGGCCTCGTCGAACTCACCTTGGCCGATGAGGCCGTTGGTGCCGAGATGGATGACGACGCGCGATCCCAAGGTGCCGGCAGCGGCGTGGGCCGCGATGGCCTGGAGACCGGTGTTCTCGAACGGCCGGCCGAACTGGCGCGCTACGACAGCGTCGATCGTCACGACCCAACCCGCGAGCGCGGTGAGATTGGGCGCGGCCCCCTCCATCACCGAGTCGCCCACCATCAACACGGCCTCGCCATCGCCCGGCGGTGGGGGCGGCGGCAGGGTCACGACGGGGAGGGTCGTGGTGGTCGTCGTAGTTGTCGTCGTGGTGGATGTCGTCGAGCTCGTCGTGGTTGTCGTCGAGCCCGGCAGGGGCCGTGACGCGCGAGCTCCGTCACCACGGCGCTCGAAGCGCGGACCGGCCGTGCCCGTGACGAGGGCGAGCGCGACGATGGCCGCCCACAGGGGGATCCGCGACCGGGCCACGACGCGTGACGCTACAGAGCGCGGGTGCTGCGGTCGGGCTGCTACGGTCGATACCTGACCGTGAAGCGGGTCCCGCGAGGCCCGCACGGACAGGAGGACCACCAAGTGGCCGAACGAGAACGACGCTCGACGCCCCCCTTCGGCGGCGTCTTCGTCGCTCGTAGCCGGGTGATGGACGCAGCCGATGTGCAGCGGGCGATCTGGCGCATGGCGCATGAGATCATCGAGCGCAACCACGGCCTCGAGGGTGTGGTGTTGATCGGGTTGCAGACGGGCGGCGTCAGCTTGGCGCAGCAGTTGGCGGTCGCGCTGGAGCAGATCGAAGGAGAGCGGCCGGAGATCGGCACGCTCGATGTCGCCCTGCACCGCGACGACTTCGGCCTGCGCCCCGTCCTGCCCGAGGCGGTCACCGACATCGCGTCGGATCTGACAGCAGCCATCGTCGTGCTCGTCGACGACGTGCTGTTCACCGGGCGCACGATCCGGGCGGCACTCGACGCTCTCACCTCCTTCGGCCGGCCGCGTGCCGTGCAGCTCGCGGTGATGGTCGACAGGGGCCATCGCGAGCTGCCCATCCGCCCCGACTTCGTCGGCAAGAACCTGCCGACGCGGCGCGATGAGGTCGTGGACGTCAACGACGACGGCGTCGAGCTCGGCGAGATGGTCAAGTGACGGCGACACCGCGACTCGACCTTCCCTGCGGCAGGGGTTAGCCGTGCCGGCCAAGCACCTGCTGTCCATCGACGACCTCGGCCGCGACGGCATCGAGCAGATCCTCGATCTCACCGATGCGTTCGTCGAGGTGTCGGGCAGGCAGATTCCGAGGGTGCCGGCGTTGCGGGGCAAGACGGTCGTGTGGTTGTTCTACGAGGAATCGACGCGCACCCGTCTGTCCTTCGAGCAGGCCGCCAAGCGGCTCTCGGCCGACACGATGAACTTCAGCGTCTCCACCTCGTCGGTGAAGAAGGGCGAGTCGTTGCGCGACACGGTGCAGACCATCGAGGCGATGGGGGTCGACGGGATCGTCGTGCGCCACGCCTCGGCGGGCGTTCCCTGGCGCATCGCGGAGTGGGTCGACGCGTCGGTGATCAACGCCGGCGACGGCTGGCACGAGCACCCCACGCAGGCATTGCTCGATTGCTACACGATCCGTCAACGCCTCGGCTCGCTCGAGGGGAAGCAGATCGCCCTGGTGGGCGACATCAAGCACAGCCGGGTGGCTCGTTCCGACGTGCTCGCGTTCGCCGCGCTCGGTGCCGAGGTCACGCTCGTGGCTCCGCCAACGTTGCTGCCCCCGAGCCTCGAAGGCTGGCCTGTCCACGTCAGCCACGATCTCGACGCCGTGTTGGCGAAGGTCGATGTTGTCGGGCTCCTGCGCATGCAACGCGAGCGCATGACGGAGGCGTTGATCCCGTCGCTGCGCGAGTACACCGCGCTGTTCGGGCTCACCCAGCGCAGGGTCGATCTGCTTGCCGAGCACACGATCGTGATGCACCCGGGCCCGATGAACCGAGGCGTCGAGATCGCCGCCGAGGTCGCTGACCTGCCTCGGTCGGTGATCGTCGACCAGGTGCGCAACGGCGTGGCCGTGCGCATGGCCGTGCTCTACCTCCTGCTCGGCAGCGGGGCCGAGATCAGGTCAGGAAGCGAGGGCGCATGAGCACCGTGTTGAGGGGCGGGCGGATCATCGACAGCACCGGAGAGCGCTCCGGCGACGTCGTGGTCGGCGACGACGGACGCGTCGCAGCAGTCGGCTCCGACCTCAGCGCCGACGTGGTGGTCGACGCCGGTGGATGTGTGATCGCACCCGGCCTCGTCGATCTGCACGTGCACTTGCGCGAGCCGGGTCGCGAAGAGGCCGAGACGATCGAGACGGGCAGCCGGGCCGCAGCCCTCGGCGGCTACACGGCAGTCGTGGCCATGCCCAACACCGAACCCGCGATCGACTGCGCCGCTGTGGTGCGTGAGGTGCACGACCTCGGGCGTCGCGCCGCGCTCGTCGACGTGCACGCTGCAGGTGCGATCACCGTCGGACGCAAGGGCGAGCAGCTTGCACCTCTCGCGGAGATGGCTGCGCTCGGCGTGCGCATCTTCACCGACGACGGCAACGGCGTGCAGGACGTGCGCCTGATGCGCCGGGCGCTCGAGTACGCGTCTGGGCTGGGCGTCACCATGGGCCAGCACTGCGAGGACGAAGGCTTGTCGGCTGGCGGGCACATGCATGAAGGGGAGTGGTCGAGCAAGCTCGGCGTGCCGGGCATCCCCGCCGAGGCGGAGGAACTGATGGTGATGCGTGACATCGCGCTTGCTCGGCTCACAGGTGCTCGGGTGCACTTCCAGCATCTGTCGACAGCGGGCTCGGTCGCGATGGTGCGCGCCGCCAAGGCCGGCGGACTGGCCGTGTCGGGCGAAGCGACGCCCCACCATTTCACGCTCACCGACAAGTGCTGCGCCTCCTACGACCCGGTCTTCAAGGTCAACCCGCCCCTGCGCACCGATGACGACGTCGTGGCCGTGAGGGTCGGCTTGGGCGACGGGTCGCTCGACGCCATCGCAACCGACCACGCCCCGCATGCGCAGGAGGCGAAGGAGGCAGCGTTCGACGAGGCGCCCCCTGGCATGCTCGGGCTCGAGACCGCGCTCGCGCTGGCCATCACGAACCTCGGCATCCCGATTGCCGACGTGCTCGCTTTGTGCTCGTGGCGCCCTGCAGCGCTCGCTGGACTCGCTGGCGCTCACGGCACACCGGTGGCAGCAGGCAACCCTGCCAACCTCTGCGTGTTCGACCCGACGGCGACGTGGACCGTCGACGCTGCCGCGCTGGCCAGCCGCAGCCGCAACACGCCGTTCCACGGGATGACCCTCACCGGGCGCGTCCGCCACACCTTCCTGTGGGGTCGGGCGACGGTCATCGACGGCGAGGCGCAGCGATGAGCGCGCCGATCGTCGAGGCGCTGCTCGTTCTCGCCGACGGCACGACGTTCGAAGGCGAGGCCATCGGGGCGGAGCCCGATGGGGGAGTCGCGACCGGCGAGGTGGTTTTCAACACCGTGCTGTCGGGCTACCAGGAGGTGCTCTCCGACCCGAGCTACGCAGGGCAGATCATCACCTTCACCTACCCACATATCGGCAACTACGGCGTCACGCCCGACGATGACGAGGCCCGCCAGCCGTCGTGTCGCGGCGTGGTGATCCGCGATCTCGCGCGCCGCCGGAGCTCGTGGCGCAGCGAGGGCGATCTCGACGGCTGGCTTCGCCACCACCGGATCGCGGGGATCGCGGGGATCGATACTCGTCGTCTCACCCGTCACATCCGTGATGCGGGCGCGATGCCCGGCGCGTTCGGCACAGCAGCGGAGGCCGCGCTGCGCGAAGCGGCAGCGAGCGAGCAGGGCACCACCGGGCTCGATCTCGTGGCGACGGTCACGACGCCCGACCCCTACACGGTCGGTGCGGGGCCGCGACGCATCGTGGCCTACGACTTCGGCATCAAGCGCACGATCCTGCGTCATCTCGGGAGGAGCGCGACCGTCGATGTCGTGCCGGCCTCGACGACCGCGGCCGACGTGCTCGCCCGCGAACCGCACGGCGTGTTCCTCTCGAACGGGCCGGGTGATCCCGAGGAGGTGCCCTACGCTGTCGAGGCCATCAAGGCCCTCATCGGCGAGGTGCCGATCTTCGGCATCTGCCTCGGTCACCAACTGCTCTCGCTCGCTATCGGCGCCAAGACCGAGAAGCTCTCCTTTGGCCACCACGGTGGCAACCACCCCGTACGGCGCGTCGACACCGGTGCGGTCGAGATCACCAGCCAGAACCACAACTTCGCGGTGACTGCCGACTCCTTGGCCGGCATCGCCACGATGACGCATGTGAACCTGAACGACGGTGTCTGCGAAGGCATGCGCGTGCTCGGCGCACCGGCCTTCAGCGTGCAGCATCATCCCGAGGCTGGTCCCGGCCCCCACGACGCCGGCTACCTCTTCGCGCTCTTCGACGACCTCATGGGCCAGCAGCGATGAGAACCGTTGTCTGGCTCGCGGGCTCGCGCTGATGCCCAGGCGCGACGACATCGAGTCGATCCTGCTGATCGGCTCCGGCCCGATCGTGATCGGCCAAGCCTGCGAGTTCGACTACTCCGGCACGCAAGCCTGCCGCGTGCTGCGCGATGAGGGCTTCCGAGTCATCCTCGCCAACTCCAACCCGGCGACGATCATGACCGATCCCGACTTCGCCGACGCCACCTACGTCGAGCCCCTCGACGTCGAGATCCTCACGAAGATCATCGAGCGCGAGCGCCCGGATGCTGTGCTACCGACCCTCGGCGGGCAGACGGCGCTGAACCTCGCGATGGCGCTCTTCGAACGCGGTGTCATCGGAACAGCAGGCACACCGGAGATGATCGGCGCCAACGCCGAGGCCATCGCGACGGCCGAGGATCGCGAGCAGTTCAAGGTCGCCATGCAGGGTATCGGGCTGTCAGTGCCGTCTTCGGGCACTGCGCACACGATGCAAGAGTCCCGCGAGGTCGTCGCCCGGATCGGGCTCCCGGTCGTGATCCGACCCGCGTACATCCTGGGTGGCAGAGGGACAGGGATCGCGGCCACAGCCGAGGAGTTCGAGCGCGGCGCTCGCATCGGCCTCGAGGCGAGCCCCATCTCGGAGATCCTCATCGAGGAGTCGATCGCTGGGTGGAAGGAGTACGAGCTCGAGGTCATGCGCGACAGGGCCGACAACTGCGTGATCATCTGCTCGATCGAGAACCTCGACCCGATGGGGGTGCACACCGGCGACTCCATCACCGTCGCACCGGCACAAACCCTCTCCGATGTTGAGTACCAGCGCATGCGCGACGCCGCGTTCGCATGCATCCGCCGGGTGGGTGTCGAGACCGGCGGCAGCAACGTGCAGTTCGCCGTCAACCCAGAGAACGGCGACATGGTCATCATCGAGATGAACCCCCGGGTCTCGCGTTCGTCGGCACTGGCGTCGAAGGCGACGGGGTTCCCGATCGCCAAGATCGCGGCGCGCCTCGCGGTCGGCTACACGCTTGACGAGATCCCGAACGACATCACGAGGAAGACACCGGCATCGTTCGAGCCGGTCATCGACTACGTCGTCACAAAGGTGCCGCGCTGGGCCTTCGAGAAGTTCCCGGGGACAACCGGGATCCTCGGCACTTCGATGCAGTCGGTCGGCGAGGCCATGGCCATCGGGCGGACATTCCCCGAGTCGTTGCAGAAGGCGCTTCGCTCGCTCGAGCACGGCCGCTCGGGGCTCAACTGCGACCCGGGTGAGGTGGAGCTCGACGGCATCGAGCTCGACGAGCTCGTCGCGCGCGCTGCGGTGGCCACGCCAGACCGGCCGTTCCAGCTCGAGGCGGCCCTGCGCAGGGGGATCTCGATCGAGCGGCTGTACGAAGCCACGAGGGTCGACCCATGGTTCCTCGACCAGATCTCCCAGATCGTCGATGAGCGAGCGCACCTCGATGACCTCGGTACGCCGGGGGCTCTTACGCGCGCCGACTGGCGGCGAGCCAAGCGCCTTGGCTTCAGCGACGCGCAGCTGGCCTACGTGTGGAGCGTCGATGAGCCCTCGGTGCTCGCCGAGCGCCTCGCTCGCGGGGTCAACGCCACCTTCAAGACGGTCGACACGTGCGCTTCGGAGTTCGCGGCCGAGACGCCGTACCACTACTCCACGTACGAGGACTGCGACGAGGTCGTGCCGTCCGAGCGACGCAAGGTGATCATCCTCGGATCGGGGCCGAACCGCATCGGGCAGGGCATCGAGTTCGACTACTGCTGTGTCCATGCGGCGTTCGCGCTGCGCGATGCCGGTTACGAGACGGTGATGGTCAACTGCAACCCTGAGACCGTCTCCACCGACTACGACACGAGCGATCGCCTCTACTTCGAACCCATCACCTACGAAGACGTGCGCAACGTCATCGAGGTCGAGCGGCGTTCGGGCGAGCTCCGCGGTGTGATCGTGTCGCTCGGCGGGCAGACGCCGCTCAAGCTGGCCGGGCTCCTGCCGCCTGAGCTCGTGCTCGGCACCTCGGCGGCTTCGATCGACCTCGCGGAGGACCGTGACCGCTGGAACGACCTGTGCACCCGGTTGGCGATCCCCCAGCCGCCAGGCGGCACTGCTACGTCGAGCGACGCAGCTCTGGCCATCACCGCGCGCATCGGCTACCCCGCTCTGGTGCGCCCCAGCTACGTCCTTGGCGGGCGGGCGATGGAGATCGTCTACGACGACGAGAACCTGTGCCGGGCGATGACGGAGCTCGCAGGGTTCGGGTCGCTCGGGCGTGAGGGCGGCCTCTCGGCCGAGCGCCCCGTGCTCGTCGACCGCTTCCTCGAAGACGCCACAGAGGTCGACGTCGACGCCATCCGCGACTCGACAGGCGAGGTCGTGCTCGGCGCGGTCATGGAGCACGTGGAGGAAGCTGGCGTGCACTCGGGCGACTCGGCCTGCGCGATCCCGCCGTACTCGCTGTCTTCTGAGACCATCGGTGTCATCGAGGCGCAGACCCGAGCGATCGCCGACGCGCTCGATGTCGTGGGCCTGGTGAACGTGCAGTACGCCGTGCAAGCCGGTCACGTGTTCGTCATCGAAGCCAACCCGCGCGCGTCGCGCACCGTCCCATTCGTCGCCAAGGCCACTGGAGTGGCTCTGGTCAAGGTCGCAGCTCGGGTGATGCTGGGCTCCACCCTCGCTGAGCTGCGCGCCGAGGGTCTCCTCCGCTCGCCGGTCCAGGCAGGACACCACGCGGTGAAGGAAGCTGTGCTCCCGTTCAGCCGCTTCCCCGACGCCGACTCCGTGCTCGGCCCGGAGATGCGCTCGACGGGTGAGGTGATGGGGATCGACCGCACCTTCGGTCTCGCGTTCGCGAAGAGCCAGATCGCTGCAGGCGACCCGCTGCCGAGCCACGGCATGGTGTTCCTCTCCGTGGCCGATCGCGACAAGGCCGTGGCCGTCAAGGCGGCTCGGGCGTTCGTCGGCGACGGTTTCACGATCGCCGCCACGTCCGGCACGGCTTCGCATCTCGAGGCAAACGGCGTGCCCGTCGCAACGGTCGTCGCCAAGATCGGTGAGCCGGCGGGCGTCGACGCCGTCGACCTCATCAACTCAGGCAAGGTCGATCTCGTCATCAACTCGCCGCGAGGGCGCGGGGCGCGTGCAGACGGCGAGCACATCCGGGCCGCGGCGAGCGTCAACCACATCCCGTGTCTGACCACTGCGGCAGCAGGTCTCGCCGCGGCAGAGGGCATCGCGGACTGGGTGCAGCACGAGCTGCGCGTGCGCAGCCTCCAGGAGTACCACGCAGACGGCACGACGTCGCCGAGCCGCACGACTTGAGCGCGCCTGAGCTGGCAACGTCGGTCGGGCGTGTGGTTCTGCCCAACCCGATCCTCACCGCATCGGGCACGTCGGGCCACGGCGCCGAGCTCGATGCCTACTTCCCGCTGCGCGAGCTCGGCGCGGTGACCGTCAAGTCGCTCTCGGCCGACGCGTGGCCCGGCAACGCCGCTCCCCGCGTGCACAGCGCGCGCGACGGGATGCTCAACAGCGTCGGGCTTCAAGGCGCCGGGGTCTTGGCGTGGCTGCGCGACGACCTACCGGAGCTGCAGCGAGCAGGGGCCCGTGTCGTCGCTTCGATCTGGGGGCGAACCGTCGAGGGCTTTGCCGAAGCAGCTCGCGCCTTGAGGGGGAGCGCCGAGGACATTGTGGCGGTGGAGGTGAACCTGTCCTGCCCGAACCTCGACGGGGGCCGGCACCTCTTCGCGCAGTCCGGCCCTGACACGCATGCCGCGATCGCAGCTGTCGTCGCCGAGCTCGACAGGCCGGTCTGGGCCAAGCTCACCGCCCAGGTGACCAGCTTGGCTGAGATCGCGGCAGCCGCTGTCGAGGGTGGGGCCGACGCGGTCACCCTCGTGAACACGATGTTGGGCATGGCCATCGAGGTGGATGCACGGCGCTATCGGCTGGGCTCAGGCGCAGCGGGGGGCGGACTTTCGGGCCGGGCAATCCACCCGATCGCGGTGCGCGCGGTGCACGACGTGCACGCCGCTCTGCCCGAGCTCCCCATCGTGGGTGTTGGTGGGGTCGCGACCGGCGATGACGCCATCGAGCTGCTGCTTGCGGGAGCGAGCGCAGTGCAGGTCGGCACTGCGACGTTCGGCGATCCGCGGGCACCGCGTCGGGTGCTCCACGACGTGCGAAGGTGGTGCATCCGCCACGACGTGGGGAGCATCGACGAGCTGATCGGAGCAGTGCATGGCTGATGTGAGGCTTCGATGACCGAGGTCGCGATGGTGGCGCCGGACGAGGTGCGCACGAAGCTCGCCTTGGCGCTCGACGTCGACGACCTCGTCGTCGCGCTCCGCCTCGCTCGCGAGCTGCGGCCGTGGTTCGCCACCGCGAAGATCGGTCTCGAGCTGTACAGCGCAGTCGGGCCTGACGCCGTGGCTGCATTGCGCGACCTCGACTACGACGTGTTCTGCGACCTGAAGCTCCACGACATACCGACCACGGTCAGCAAGGCTGCCCGCGTGCTCGGCGCACTCGGGGCGAGCTATCTGACCCTGCACGCTTCGGGGGGCGCGGCGATGCTGCGCGCTGGCGTCGACGGACTCGCCGCCGGCGCTGCCGAGGCCGGGCTCGACGCGCCCATCGCGCTCGGCGTCACGGTGCTCACGAGCGACGGGAGCGCGCCGCCGCACATCCTGCCAACGCGCGTCGGTGAGGCGATCGAAGGCGGCTGCGGCGGGATCGTCTGCGCAGCAATCGACGTGCGCGAAGCGCGCCAGTACGGGCCGCGGCTGCGCATCGTCGTACCGGGCATCCGCCCAGCCGGCGTCGCCGTCAACGACCAGACGCGAGCTGCGACGCCGCGCGACGCGATCGACGCCGGCGCCGATCTCCTCGTGATCGGACGCGCCGTGACCGCGGCCGAGCATCCTGCTGCCGCGGCAGCAGCCATCGCGGCCGAGATCGCGTCGCCAGCAGCCTGAAGCATCCGGCGGAACTAGGGTCACGAACCATGGCTCTCCCCCCCGCCCTTTCACCCGAGCAGCGCAGTGCCGCGCTCGACAAGGCCGCCATCGCCCGACGCGAGCGGGCCGAGCTGAAGGAGAAGCTCAAGATGGGCACGCTCAACCTTCCCGAGCTCTTCGGCATCGCCGCGAAGGACGAAGTCGTCGGCAAGACGAAGGTGCTTGCCGTGCTCGAGTCCCTCCCCGGTGTGGGCAAGGTCAAGGCGCGGCGCACGATGGAGGAGATCGGCATCAGCGAGACCCGGCGCCTGCGCGGCCTCGGCGAGCAGCAGCGCAAGTCGCTCCTTGCCGCCTTCCCCGGCTGAAGCCCTGCCGCGCCCGAGCGGCGCAGCGCTTCCTGTGATCTCCGAGCGGGCGGTCGTGACCGTGTCTGGTCTCCCGGGCTCGGGGACCAGCACCCTGTCGGCTCGCGCGGCGGCAGCGCTCGGCCTCGAGCACCTCGACGGTGGCACCGTGTTCCGGAGCATGGCGAGCGAGCTCGGGGTTTCCATCGCCGAGTTCTCGCGAGAAGCCGAGCACGACGCGACCCACGACCTCGAGCTCGATACGCGTCTCGCTGCTCGAGCGAGGCTCGGCAACGTCCTGCTCGAATCTCGTCTCGCCGGTTGGATCACGCGGAATGAAGGCATCGGGGCGTGGCGGGTGTGGGTCGACTGTGACGAGCGCGAGCGAGCGCAACGCGTCGCCAGCCGCGAGCGCACCGAGCTCGGAACGGCCCTTGCGCAGAACCGGGCCCGCGAGGCTTCGGAGCGGGCGCGCTACCTCGGCTACTACGCGATCGACCTTGCCGACCTCTCGATCTACGACCTCGTCCTCGATTCCACCTCGGCGACCCCTGACGAGCTCGTCGCCGCCATCACCGGGCCTGGCACGACCTGAGTCGACGGTCGCGGCTGCTATCCTCCTCAGTCGCCCCCCGAGCGGAACCCAGAGGTGCAGACGCGCATGGCCGGACGCCACGACACGATGATGAACCCGCCCATCGAGGGACTCCTCGATGCAGCGGGATCCAAGTTCAGGCTGGTCACGCTCGGCGCGAAGCGGGCCCGTCAGATCAACTCCTACTTCGGCCAGCTCGGTGAGGGTCTCGGCGCCATCGTGCCGCCGCAGGTCACCTCCGTCGCACGCAAGCCGTTGTCGATCGCCTTCGAGGAGGTCGCGGCAGGCAAGATCCTGCCCGTTGATCCTCCCGAGGTCGACGACGATGCCGCCGCCGAGGTCGAGCCGGGCGCGTAGTCCCTCGGTCGCTGCGACCAGAGCCACCACCATGTCAGCACTCGCCGGCCGTCGGATCGTCCTCGGGGTCTCCGGCGGCATTGCCGCCTACAAGGCGGTCGAGCTGTGCCGCCGCCTCGTCGATGCTGGCGCCCATGTCGCGCCGGTGCTGACAGAGGGCGCCCTTCGCTTCGTCGGCAAGACCACCTTCGACGCGCTCGCCTCGGAGCCGGCGCACGTGAGCTTGTTCGCAGACGAACACCCGATCCCGCACACCCATCTCGGGCAAAGCGCTGAGCTCGTCGTCGTCGCGCCAGCCACAGCGCGGGTTCTGGGGCTGTATGCGGGCGGGATCAGCGACGACCTGCTCACCAACGTGTTGCTCGCCACCCGAGCGCCGGTGCTCGTGTGCCCGGCCATGCACACGGAGATGTGGGAGCACGCCGCGGTTCAGGCCAACCTGCGCACGCTCACGGGTCGTGGCGTGCACGTCGTTGAGCCGGAGAGCGGACGGCTGGCCGGTGGCGACGTCGGCACCGGTCGCCTCGCGGAGCCGAGCGCCATCGTTGCAGCCGCCGAGCGTCTGCTGAGCGAACCCGACCTCGAGCACCTCACCGTCATCGTGACCGCTGGCGGCACGCGCGAGCCCATCGATCCGGTGCGCTTCATCTCCAACCGCTCCTCGGGCAAGCAGGGCCATGCCATCGCCGAGGACGCCCTGCGCCGCGGTGCGAAGGTCATCCTGATCACCACCGTCGACCGGCCGATCGTCACGGGCGTCGAACGAGTGCCCGTCGACACCGCAGCCGAGATGGAGCGAGCGGTGCTCGAACGAAGCGGCGCAGCGGACATCGTCGTGATGGCCGCAGCTGTTGCCGATTTTCGGCCCGTGGCCGTGGCCGCGCAGAAGCTCAAAAAGGCCGCCGGAGAGCCACAGTTCACGCTCGAGCCGACCACCGACATCCTCGCGGCTCTCGGCGCGCGCAAGCGACCCGATCAGACCGTTGTCGGCTTCGCGGCCGAGACGGAAGACGTCGTCGCGAACGCCACGGCGAAGCTCGCCGCGAAGCACATCGACGTGATCGTGGCCAACGACGTCGCCGCGCCGGCCACCGGCTTCGGGCACGACACGAACGCCGTCACGATCGTCACCTCCGCAGGTACCACTCACCAGGTGGCGCTGAGAGACAAACGGGCCATCGCCCGCGCCGTCCTCGACGCCGTCGTCCAGCACAGGAGCAGCACTTGACCACCCGCTTCACGTTCACCTCCGAGTCCGTCACGGAGGGCCATCCCGACAAGATGGCCGATCAGATCTCCGACGCAGTGCTCGACGCAATCCTCAGCGAGGATCCGATGGCTCGGGTGGCCTGCGAGACGATGGTCACGACCGGCCTCGCTGTCGTGGCCGGTGAGATCACCACGACCGCGTACGTGGAGATACCCAAGATCGTGCGCGAGACGATCAATGGCATCGGCTTCGACAACGCCAACATGGGCTTCGACGGCAACACCTGCGGGGTGGTCACGTCGATCGATCCGCAGTCGCCCGACATCGCGCAGGGCGTCGACACCGCGTTCGAGACGCGCTCGGGCACATCGGGCGAGGACATCCTCAACAGTCAGGGCGCCGGCGACCAGGGGATGATGTTCGGTTACGCGTGCGACGAGACCGACGACCTCATGCCGTTGCCGATCTGGTTGGCGCATCGCCTCGCGCATCGGTTGGCAGAGGTCCGCAAGGCTGGGATCCTCCCGTACCTGCGTCCCGACGGAAAGACCCAGGTCACCTTCGACTACGAGGACGGCAGGCCCGTCAGGCTCAGGACCGTGCTCATCTCGACACAGCATGCTCCGGGCCTCGATGCGGAGACGCTCATCAAGCCGGATCTGATCGAGCACGTGATCCACCCGCTGATCCCCGCGCAGTTCGCTGATGATGCCTACAGCGTGTTCGTGAACCCGACCGGCACGTTCGAGCTCGGCGGTCCCCACGCCGACTGCGGGCTGACAGGGCGCAAGATCATCGTTGACACCTACGGCGGAATGGCCCGCCACGGCGGCGGCGCGTTCTCCGGCAAGGATCCCTCCAAGGTCGACCGATCCGCGGCCTACGCGGCGCGCTGGGTGGCGAAGAACGTCGTTGCTGCCGGAGCGGCGTCGCGCTGCGAGGTGCAGGTCGCGTACGCCATCGGTGTCGCCCGTCCGGTGTCGCTCATGGTCGAAACGTTCGGGACCGAAGCGGTCGAGATCGAGAAGCTGTCACAAGCCGTCTTCGACATCTTCGACCTTCGCCCGGCCGCGATCCTGCGCGACCTCGACCTGCGCCGACCGATCTACAAGAAGACAGCGGCCTACGGCCACTTCGGCCGAGCGGAGAAGGAGTTCACCTGGGAGCAGACGACGAAGGTCGACGATCTGAAGTCGGCCCTCGGCCTCTGATCGTTCAGGTCACCCCCGACGTCGCTGGGCTCGACGGCAAGCAGTTCGACTACCTGGTCCCGGGGTCCCTCCGCGACAACGTTCGCGTCGGGACGATCGTGCGCGTCGGCTTGGCCGGGCGCAGGGTGCGGGCCTGGGTGACCGCGGTCGATGACCCGCCCCCGCCGGGAGTGCGTCTTTCCGCGATCTCCAAGGTCACCGGCTGGGGCCCGCCCCCCGACGTCGTCGAGCTCGCGCGGTGGGCAGCATGGCGTTGGGCGGGGCGAATCGTGCACCTGCTCGACACCGCCTCACCGCCAGGCGTCGTCGGCTCCCTGGGCGAGCGGGGCCGCTCGTGCGACGATGCCGTGCTCGACACCGATCCCCGAGTCGCGGCTGCCCTCGGCGAAGGTGGGGTCACCGTCCTGCGTCTGGCGCCCGGCGCCGACGCACTGCCGGCCATCGCGGCGGCCCTGACCCTCGGCGACGCCCTGGTGCTGCACCCGAGCATCGACGGAGCGAAAGCCGTCGGAGCTCGGCTGCGCAGGGCTGGAGTCGACTGCTTGCTCGCGCCAAGGGACTGGGCTGCTTCGGCCGCCGGAGGACGTACAGCTCTCGGAGCGAGGGCCGCAGCGTGGGCGCCGATCCCGTCGTTGGCGTGTGTCGTGGTCCTCGACGAGCACGACGAGTCGCACCAGGAAGAACGCACGCCGAGCTGGCACGCTCGCGACGTGGCCGTCGAGCGGGCACGTCGCGCCGGCGTGCCCTGCCTGCTGATCTCCCCGTGCCCGTCCCTCGAGGCCCTCGCGAGCGCCGACCGCGTGCTGGCTCCCTCGACGAGCGAGGAGCGCGCCGGATGGCCCATCGTCGAGGTGATCGACCGTCGCGACGAGAGCACGTCGACAGGTGGGCTCTACTCGCCACGACTCGTCGAGCGACTGCGCGAGGTCGGGCGCGGACGAGCGGTGTGCGTCTTGAACCGCACCGGTCGATCAGCGCTGCTGGCGTGCGCGACGTGCGGTGAGGTGACGCGCTGCGAGACCTGCGGCGCGTCGGTTCGCCAGCCCGGCGACGACGCCGTTGTGGTGTGCGGGCGTTGCCACACCGAACGGCCCCGCGTCTGTCAGACGTGCGGCTCAACGGGGCTGCGCAACGTGCGCGCCGGGGTACGCCGGGTGCGCGAGGAGTTGGAGGCGCTCGTCGGTGAGCCGGTCGGGGAGATCACCGCTTCGGGAGCGGTTCTGCCTGATGCCCGGGTTGTCATCGGCACCGAGGCAGCGCTGCACCATTGGGGGGGTCCGCTCGCGACGGTTGCCTATCTCGAGATCGACCAGGAACTGCTCGCCCCGCGCTACCGCGCGGCCGAGCAGACCCTCGGCTTGATCGCGCGTGGAGCGGCCTTGCTCGGGCCGCGAGCTCACGGCGGGCGGCTGCTCCTGCAGACGCGCCAACCCGACCACGTCGTCGTCGTGGCAGCACATCACGCCGATCCGACGCGCGTCGCTGAGCACGAGCGAGCACAACGCCAGGCGCTCGGGTTCCCGCCGTTCGGTGCCATCGCTGCCATCTCCGGACCAGCCGCTCCCGAGCTCGTGGCCTCCCTGGACTCGATGCTTGCGAGGCCCGTCACCCTCGACGGGCCAGCCGACGGTCGATGGTTGTTGCGCGCCCCAACCAGCGAAGCACTTGCCGACACCCTCGCGTCCGTCCCGCGTCCGCCGGGTCGGATCCGCATCGAGGTCGATCCCCTCCGGATCTGAAACTCGGCGCGCCTCAGGACTCGCGCGGATAGGTAAGCGTCGCCCGTTCAAGGTCAAGCCGGTTACTCCGCTCTTGCCGGCTTCGCCGGCGGGCCGCTCGGGCCACGGTCTCGCCTATCGGCTCGGCCTCTTAGAAGTTGGTCGTCGCCCACGGAGCGTGCGCGGTGCGCATCGCTGTGCCGAGGCGAGCGAGGGCGCCGGGGGTGCGCTCGTCGACCTTGCCCGCCGAAGCGAACCACCACAGCGGAGTCCCGCCGAGGTAGGCGCCTCCGAGGGCATCGACCGAGAGTGCGATGTCGACGTCGCGCGTGGACCTCGTGGCCGATGCTCCGTCGGGGCCGCCTTCCAGTCGCCATCGCCGGTTGCTCCCGAGCTGCGGGTCACGCACCTCGACCACGATGTCGACCGGGGCCTCGTACCGCCGGGCTGCGAGCGCTCGCTCGACGTCGAAGATGCGCACCCACATGTGGTCGCTGCGCTCGCGTTGCACCGCAGCTCGCCCATCGTGGAGCAGGAAGCGCAGTTGCTCGTCGACGGGGCGAACGCCGGCGCGCACCTCTCGTACCCAGTCGATGCTCGCGAGGTAGGCCCACAGATCGCGGTACGCGGCGTCGGAGGTGCTCAGCAGCTCGTCGACGTCGAGGGTCACCGAGGGTCGGTTCTCGATCCACTGCTCCCTGGCGCGGTAGACGGCGTAGCCGTCGACCGTCCCCTCAGCGTCGCGGTGAACCACCGCGACAGTGCCCTTCGGCGCATCGTCGCCTGGGCGATTCCGCAACCCGAGGAGGAGATCCCACGTGAAGTCGGATCGAGTGATTGCGCCGGCGACGCTCAGGCGGTGCGCGTCGAAGACCCGAGGCGCGAGCACACGCAGCTCGTCGATCGCAACGAGCGCGATCGTCCCCCCTGATGGAGAACCGATCCCGTCGCGGAACAGCGCTGCGCTGGCGTCGAGCACGGTGGATGCCGCCTCGGCCGCCATCCCGTAGCCGTAACGCTCGTAGATCGGCCACTCGGCCGCGATGAGCATGGCGGCCACTTCGCCGCGCTCCAGGGCGTCGGCCTGCTGCGTCTCCATCATGCGCCGCAAGAGACCGCGGCGCCGGTGCGTCGGCAGCACCGTCACAGCTGTCACGGCTGCGAGATCGACGGCGCCCCCACCGGGCACGGTCAGCTCCGTTGCGAACGCGCCGATGGTGCCGGCCAGCACTCCGTCGACGAACGCGCCATGGCGCCGAGAAAGGTCGTTCTCCATGCGCTCACGCCAGAAGGCAATCGCATCGTCGTCGAGGTTCGCCTCGAAGAAGAACGCTGTGGCGACGCAGCGCACGTAGTCGGCGAGCTCGTCGTCGCGGATCGGGCGGACCTCGACGTCAGTCATCCCACTCCCTTCTTCGGATCTCATAGACCGCGAGAGCAGCGGCGGTGGCGACGTTGAGCGAGCCGACCCGGCCGAGCTGGGGGAGGAAGGCAACGGCATCGGCAGCAGCAAGAGCTGCTTGGGACACGCCGTGGTCCTCGTGGCCGAGGACGAGACAGATCGCGCCGTGCGGGCTCATCTCGTGGAGCGGCATGGCGTCGTCGGTCAGCTCGACCGCCACGATCCGAAATCCCTGAGCGCGAGCAGCGTCGAACGTGTCGACCGCCTTGGCGACCCGCGTCGTGGTGAGGTAGCGGTCTGTGCCGAGCGCCGTTTTCTGCACGCCACCAGAGTCGAGGGTCGGCGTCGCGCCAGCGAGCCATAGGTGCTCAACCCGGTACGCGGCGGCGGTGCGCACGATCGCCCCGACGTTGTACGGCCCCTGGATTCCGTCGAGCACCAGCGCGACCCTCGTCGTCGAGCGCCGTCGCCACTCGCGGTGCAACCGCTTCATACCGGTTCCGTCGAGCTGACGGCTCATGAGGTTCGGACCTCGAGAACCCGGTAGCCCTGGCGCGACGTCAACCGCTGCGTGGGCCAGCCCGCTTCGCAGAGCCAGCGCAGCAACGAGTCCGCACCGAGGTGCTTGTGCACGACGAGCGCGGCGCGGCCGTCGGGGCTCAAGCGCTCGAGCCAGCGCTCGAGCAGTTCATGCAACGCAGCCTTGCCGACGCGGATCGGAGGGTTCGACCAGATCGCGCTGAATCGCACGTCGCTGGGGACGTCGTCAGGCGCGGCGACCGTCACGTTGGTCAAACCGTTCGCCGCTGCGTTCGCTGTGCACAGGGCTCTGGCGCGCTCGTTGACGTCGAGCGCCCACACGTGCGCGTTTGGCGACCGCGCTGCGAGGGTGAGGGCGATCGGGCCGTAGCCGCAGCCGACGTCGAGCAACTCGCCCCGAGGCGGTGCGGCGGGAGCGTCGAGGAGGAGGATCTTGGTGCCAGGATCGACCCCCTCTGATGCGAAGACGCCGCGATCGGCTGCGAGCTCGAGTGAGACGTCCGGTAGGTGCAGGCTGAAAGATCGTTGCGCTGAGGCCGCAGTAGGCGCAGCGCTGAAGTAGTGACCTCCTGCGTCGCCCATGTTCGGCGACGGTAGCGTTGCGCTCCTATGCCGCCGTACAGCATTCGGATCCTCGGCGACCCTGTGCTCACGGAGAAGGCTGCCGAGATTGCCGAGATCGACGGGTCGTTGGCGCGTCTGGCCGACGACATGATCGTCACGATGCACGACGCCCCCGGCCTCGGTCTGGCGGCACCACAAGTGGGCGTGCAGAAGCGGATGTTCGTCTACGACCTCCAAGACGATGAGGGCCCCAAGGTGCTCATCAACCCGACGATCGCCGAGACTCGCGGCGAGTGGGAGTACGAGGAAGGCTGCCTCTCGGTGCCCGGGCTGGCTTGGGACATCGTGCGTCCGAAGGAGGTCCATCTCACTGGTTTCGACATCGACGGCAACGAGTTGTCGATCGAGGCGGACGAGCTCGAGGCGCGCCTCTTCCAGCACGAGCTCGACCACCTCGACGGTGTCCTGCTCCTCGAGCGCCTCGACAAGGCCACCCGCAAACAGGCGATGAAGACCATCCGCGAGATCACTCTCGACGGCGGCGGCCTGCGGCGGAGCGACCGCGGCGAACACCTCCTGTAGTCAACCGACGATGCGGCTGGTGTACCTCGGCACGCCGGCTCTGGCGGTGCCTCCGCTGCAGGCCCTCGTGGCCAGCGGGCACGACGTCGCGTTGGTCGTGTCTGCTCCGGACAAGCGCAGGGGCCGCGGGAATGCCGAGTCGCCGACGCCGGTCAAGGCAGCGGCGCTCGACCTCGGGCTTCGGGTGAGCACCAGCGTCGACGACGCGCTGGCGCTCGACCCCCCGGCACAGCTTGGCATCGTCGCTGCCTTCGGCCAGATCATCCGTCCGCACATGCTCGCAGCGCTGCCGATGCTCAACCTCCACTTCTCGCTTCTGCCTCGATGGCGCGGCGCGGCGCCGGTCGAGCGAGCGATTCTGGCCGGCGACGAGCGAACCGGCGTCTGCGTGATGGCGGTGGAGGAGGGGCTCGACACCGGTGGCGTCTACGCCCGCGCTGAAGTGGCTATCGGCGTTGACACCACAGCCGACGACCTGCGCGCCGAGCTCGTCGCTCGTGGCACAGCGCTGCTGCTCGAGACGCTGGCGAAGGACCTGGCTGCGCCGCAGCCGCAGGCGGGCGAGGCCACATACGCCAACAAGATCGACCCGAGCGAGCTCGAGGTCGACTGGCGCCAGCAGCCGGAGCAGGTGCACCGCCTCGTGCGCGTTGGCGGCGCGTGGACGACCTCTGCCGGGCGCCGCCTGAAGCTGTGGCGCACGACGCTCGACCCCGAAGCCGAGGGTGCCGTCGCGGTGCCATGCGGTGACGGTCGGATCGGGCTGCTGGAGGTCCAACCGGAAGGCAAGGGCCGCATGACGGCGGCAGCGTGGGTCAACGGTGCGCACGTCGCGCCGGACCGCGCGCTGGGTCGATGACACCCTCGGCGCGTTCGGTGGCGCTGCGGGTCATCCGACGCATCGAAGGAGAGGGTGCCTACGCCAACCTCGCGCTCGGTCCCGAGCTGGAGCGCAGCAACCTCGACTCACGCGACCGCGCCTTCGCTACCGAGCTCGTGTACGGCACGACTCGCATGCGTCGGGCCTGCGACTTCCTCGTCGAGCGTTTCGTGACGCGCGCTGTCGACGACGAAGTCCGCTCGATACTGCGCCTCGGCGCGTACCAGCTCGCATTTGCCGACGTCGCGGCTCACGCCGCCGTTGGCGAGACCGTCGAGCTGGCGCCCAAGCGCGCCCGCGGCTTCGTGAACGCGATCCTCAGGCGCGTCGCCACTGCCGAGGTGCGTTGGCCCGACGACGCCACCCGGCTCTCGTACCCCGACTGGCTCGTCGAGCTGCTCATCGCTGACATCGGGGAGGCTGACGCGCTCGAAGCTCTCACCGCGATGAACGAATCGGCGGGGAGCACCGAACGCGACGACGGCTACACCCAGGACGAGGCATCGCAGTGGGTCGCCGCACTGGTCGAGGCAGAGGCCGGCATGGCGGTCGCCGATCTCTGCGCCGCGCCGGGTGGAAAGGCAACTGCCATCGCGGCGTCGGGCGCCTATGTCGTGGCAATCGATGTTCGCCCCGCGCGAGCCGGCCTCGTGCTCGGCAACGCCCGACGCGTCGGTGTCGACTCGCGCGTCGGGGTGCTCACAGCGGACGGCTTGGCCCCGCCGTTGCGGCCCGAGTCGTTCGATCGAGTTCTGCTCGACGCGCCATGCTCCGGGCTGGGCTCGCTGCGTCGTCGCGCCGACGCCCGCTGGCGCATCCAAGCTGCGGCGGTGAACCGCCTCGCGGATTTGCAGATGCGTCTCGTCGACGCAGCGGTGTCGCTGCTCGCGCCAGGTGGCGTCCTCATCTACAGCGTCTGCACGCTCACCGCTCGCGAGACGCTGGGGATCGACGAGCACCTCGCCCGGGCGCACCCAGAGCTGGAGACGATGGCGCTTCCCCCCGATCTCTGGCGCGAGTGGGGGAGAGGCGCGCTTCTCCTCCCGCAGTTCGCCGGGACCGACGGCATGGCGATCCTGCGCCTCAGACGACCGAGGAGGCACTAGACCGAGGCGATGGCCCTGTTGGCGAAGATCCTCACCGTGTCCGACGGTGTCGTCGCTGGCACGCGAGAAGACCGCTCGGGTGCAGCGTTGGCCGAACGGCTCGCCGGCCATGGCTTCGATGTCGTCGAACGGCGCGTCAGCGCCGACGGGATCGATGCGGTCGCAGCAGCGCTCGGCGAGCTGTGTTATGGCTTCGCTGGCCTCGTCGTGACCACAGGCGGCACCGGCTTCGGGCCACGCGACCTGACGCCGGAGGGCACGACGCGAGTGCTGGAGCGGGAGGCGCCCGGCCTGGCTGAGGCGATGCGCTTGGCGAGCCCACTGGGCCGGCTGTCGCGCGCTACGGCGGGAACGCGGGGTCAAGCGCTCGTGCTGAACACGCCCGGCTCGACCGCCGGGGCGCTCGAGACGCTCGAAGCGGTCATCGAGGTGGTGCCGCACGCCCTCGATCTCCTCTCCGGTGGCCGCCCGCACTAGAGGCCGAGCTGCGAGGGGTTGTCGGGTCTGCGGGGACGGGTCCTACACTTCTGCATCCAGCCCCTCGCGGGGATCGGTGTGAGTCCAAACCGGCGGTGAGAGCCCGCGAACCCCTCCTCACGGTGAGGCGGGGCCGATCCGGTGGAACCCCGGAGCCGACGGTGTTCGATCACTGCGCCAGCCAGGCCCAGCGGTCGTGAGTCCGGATGAGAGCGAGGGCGCGAGCCATCTCGGCGCGCGCCCTGTTCGACAGGAGCGAGCGTGGAGCGAGACGAAGCCAGGATGCTCGAAGCCATCAGAGCCGCGGGCTCCGTGCGTGCCATGACGTCGCCCAACCCTTGGGTCGGCTCGGTCATCGAGACGTGCGAAGGCGCCACGTTCGCCGGAGCCACCGAACGCCCCGGTGGCCGCCACGCCGAGGTTGTGGCCATCGATGCGGCGCAGGCTTCCGGGGCGGATGTGCGTGGAGCCACGATCTGGAGCACGCTCGAGCCCTGCAGCCACACGGGCCGCACAGCGCCGTGCACCAACGCACTCATCGCGGCAGGCATCGCCCGCGTCGTCGTTGCCATCGGGGATCCTGATCCTCTCGTTGCGGGTGATGGCATCGCGCGCCTCGAGGCTGCGGGTATCGAGGTTGTGGTTGGGGTGTGCGCCAAGCTCGTGAGCAGGCAGCTCGCGCCCTACCTGAAACATCGAAAAACGGGTCGACCGTGGGTCGTGCTCAAGCTGGCCGTGTCGCTGGACGGTCGTACGGCTGCGCCCGACGGGACGTCGCGCTGGATCACGGGCCGCGAAGCTCGGGCGGACGCGCATCGCCTGCGTGCGGAGAGCGACGCTGTGCTCGTGGGCAGCGGCACCGTGCGCGCCGACGACCCAGAGCTCACCGTGCGCGACGGCGAGGGTGTGCCCCGACAACGTCAGCCCTTGCGCGTCGTGCTGGGCGAAGCGCCGACCGATGCAAAGGTGCGGCCCTGCGTCGAGCTGGACGGCCCCCTCGACGGCGTGCTCGACGAGCTGGGACAACGCGGCGTCGTGCAGCTGATGGTCGAAGGGGGGCCGAGCGTTGCGCATGCGTTCCATGCCGAGGGGCTCGTTGATCGCTACGTGATCTATCTCGCACCCGCGCTCTTCGGCGGCGACGACGGCCGGGCACTGTTCACAGGCCCTGGCGCAGCGAGCATCGACGACATCT
Organism: Acidimicrobiales bacterium; assembly: GCA_051000215.1. GTDB lineage: Bacteria > Actinomycetota > Acidimicrobiia > Acidimicrobiales > JACDCH01 > JBPCON01. The sequence continues at coordinate 27,354 of JBPCON010000029.1, read as the reverse complement.
GGCGAGGGCACATCACGGCTGTCGACCGTCTCGGCGACGACGTGCGCATCGAACTGGAAGCGACGGTGGCCTGATGTTCACCGGCATCGTCGAAGAGCTCGGGCAGGTCGACTCGCGCATCGGATCCAGGCTGCGCATCCGATGCGTGAGCGTTCTCGACGACGTCAGCATGGGCGCTTCCCTCGCCGTCAACGGTTGCTGCCTCACGGTGGTGGCATGGGGAGGCGACGGTGAGACCGCATGCGACAAGCCGACATGGTGGGAGGCCGACGTCTCAGAGGAGACGTCCAGCCGGACCGCGCTCGGCTCGCTCCACGTCGGCGACGTCGTCAACCTCGAGCGTCCGATGCGCCTGAGCGACAGGCTCGGAGGCCACCTCGTGCAAGGCCACGTGGACACGGTGGGGACCGTCGTCGTGCCAAGTCCCGAGCTGCGCGTACGCATGGATCCTGCGCTCACGCGGTACATCGTCGAGAAGGGTTCCGTCACCGTCGACGGCGTGAGCCTCACGGTGGTCGCGGCACTCGCTGACGGCTTCACGGTTGCCGTGATCCCCCATACCCTCGCGGTCACCTCCCTCGGCTGGAAGCAAGCGGGCGACCTGGTCAACCTGGAGGTCGACGTCACAGCCAAGTATGTCGAGCGCCTTCTCAGCTGGAAGGAAGCGAACTGATGCCGCTCGCACCGATCGAGGACGCCGTCGCTGCTATCGGGCGTGGCGAGATCGTGGTCGTCGTCGACGACGAGGACCGCGAGAACGAGGGCGACCTGATCATGGCGGCCGAGTTCGCCACCCCTGAGAAGATCGCGTTCTTCTTGCACCACACCTCGGGATTCATCTGCGCGCCGATCACATCGGAGCGCGCCCGCGAGCTCGACCTCGATGCGATGGTCGCTCGCAACACCGAGAGCATGCGCACCGCGTTCCTCGTCTCGGTCGACTACCTGCACGGCACGACCACCGGCATCTCGTCCTTCGATCGTGCAGCGACGATCAAGGCCCTCGTCGACGCGGGAACCCGACCGGAGGAGCTCGCGCGTCCCGGTCATGTGCTCCCTCTCGAGGCCCGAGAGGGTGGCGTGCTCAAGCGAGCCGGCCACACCGAGGCTGCAGTTGACCTCGCCCGTCTCGCTGGGCTGTACCCGGCCGGAGTGCTGTGCGAGATCGTCGACGACAAGAAGATGGACATGGCCAGGCTCCCCGAGCTCGAGGGATTCGCAGCAGCGCACGACCTGCTGCTCATCTCCATCGCCGACCTGATCCGCTATCGGCGCAAGCACGAGAAGCTCGTCAAGCGAATCGCCGAGGCGACGATCCCGACGCAGTGGGGCGAGTTCGCGTGCATCGCGTTCGAGTCCATCCTCGACGGCGAGCAGCACGTTGCGTTTGTGCGCGGCGACGTGCAGGGCGCGGAGAACGTCCTTGTGCGGGTGCACAGCGAATGCCTCACCGGAGACGTCTTCGGCTCGTTGCGCTGCGACTGCGGCCCACAACTCGACGCAGCGATGGAGAAGGTCGCCGAAGCCGGGGTAGGTGTCGTCGTCTACTTGCGGGGCCACGAGGGTCGTGGCATCGGCATCGGGCACAAGATCCGCGCGTACTCCATGCAGGAGCAGGGCCATGACACGGTCGACGCGAACTTGGTGCTCGGTCTGCCCGTCGACAGCCGCGAGTACGGGATCGGCGCCCAGATACTCGCTGACCTCGGGCTGTCCACGATGCGGCTCATGACGAACAACCAGACGAAGTACGGAGGGCTCGAGGGCTACGGGCTCGAGATCGTCGACCGCGTACCGCTCGAGATCGAGCCCAATCCCCACAACGAGGCGTACCTGCGCACGAAGCGCGAACGCATGGGTCACCTGCTTGCTGACCCCGGCGCCGCGAAGGGGGCGTGATGGCAGCCGACATCGTCTCTGCCGGGCGCGAGGAGCCAGAGCTCGAAGGACTCGGGTTGCGGATCGTCGTCGTGTGCGGTCGCTTCAACGATCGCATCACCGTGCGGCTGCTCGAAGGGGCGCGCCGCGGGCTCGCAGCGGCGGGCGTGGCCGACTCGGACGTGACAGAGGCCTGGGTACCGGGCGCCTTCGAGATACCGCTCGCGGCCAAGACCTTCGCCAGCGTCGGCGTCGACGCCGTCATCGGCCTGGGATGCGTGATCCGCGGCGATACGGCGCACTTCGAGCACGTGGCAGGACAGTGCGCGGCCGGGCTCCAACAGGCCGGGCTCGATACGGGTGTGCCATGCGTCTTCGGCGTGCTCACCACCGAGGATGTCGAACAGGCGCTCGTGCGATCCGAGGGCCCCGACGGCCACAACGTCGGTGAGGAGAGCGCGCGCGCCGCCGTCGAGATGGCTCGCCTCGTCGAGGCGGCTCGGCGTAGCAGTTAGCGTTTCGCAACGGCTTGGTGCACGGGGGATGATTGTCCGGTGCTGAAGCTCGTGCTGCCGAAGGGCTCGCTTGAGGAGGCGACGCTCGAGCTCTTCGAGGCGGCCGACCTCGCCGTGAGCCGATCGTCGACCGTTGACTACCGAGCGACGATCGACGACCCACGCATCGACGAAGTGCGCATCCTGCGCCCGCAGGAGATACCCGGCTACGTCGCCGAGGGCACCTTCGATCTGGGCATCACCGGTCGCGACTGGATCGAGGAGACGGCGAGCGACGTCACCAAGCTCGGCGAGCTGCACTACTCGAAGGCGACGGCACGACCCGTCCGGATCGTCGTCGCCGTGCCGCACACCTCGTCGGTCACCTCCGTCGCTGAGCTGGCGAACGGCGTGCGGGTCTCGAGCGAGTACCCCGATCTCACACGGCGATTCTTCGAGAAAGCGGGCGTCGACGCCGACATCCGCTTGTCTTACGGCGCCACCGAGGCGAAGGTCCCCGACATCGTCGACTGCATCGTCGACCTCACCGAGACCGGGCGAGCGCTGCGCGCTGCGGGGCTCAAGATCATCGACGAGATACTCGTGTCGTACACCGAGCTCATCGCCAACCCGGCTGCCGTCGCCGATCCCGACAAGTCGCACGCGATGCAGCAGATCCTGACGTTGCTCCAGGGCACGCTCGAAGCTCGAGGGCGCGTGCTGGTGAAGCTGAACGTGGGTGTCGACGATCTCGACGCGGTCATCGAGCTTCTTCCTTCCATGAAGAGCCCGACCGTGTCGAAGCTGTTCGGTGACGGGGGCTTCGCTGTGGAGACGGTCGTCGCCAAGAACGGCATCAACACGCTGATCCCAGCGCTGAAAGACGCCGGAGCAAGCGACATCATCGAGCTTCCGATCTCGAAGATCGTGTCGTGATGGGCGAGCTGACCGGGTCGGTAACCGGCTTCGACGACGCCGCGGGTCTCGGCGTCGTCACGACGGAGGACGAGGTCGACTATCCCTTCCACTGCACGCAGATCGCGGACGGCACCCGCTCGATCGCTGTCGGCACCGCGGTGAGCTTCGAGCTCGAGCCGCGCCTCGGTCGCTGGGAGGCCGTAGGGCTCGAACCCAGTTGAGCAAGTTCAGGGTCGGCGTCCGCGCCGCAGGCGACCGAAAGACCGCTGCGACGGCGCAGGAGCCGTCGGGGAGGGTCGCGCAGCGAGGGCAGCCCTCGCGACGTGGTGGATCAGTGCGATGTCGTCGTCGCCGATCTCCGAGCCGAAGGTGACGTCGACGGTGGCCGTCACAGCCCAGCCGCCTTGCTGGGTGTGCAAGGTGTGCGACAGCGGCTCCCATACCGCCGATTCCCCGATGCCTTCGAGCGTCTCGTAGAGGTCGCCGAAACCCTCGCTCCAGTGGCGTCCGTCGTCTGCGTCAGGTGCCTCGGATCCCGCGGTGACCTCCAGCATGCGGCCACGAGTGAGCGGCACGCGCCAACGCAGCCGACCGTCGCGCGGCTCGACCTCGTAGGGGGCCAGATCGAGCCTTGGAGCCCGAGCCAGGCGAGCCGCGAGCGCGGGAGCAGCGCGCGTGTGCTGGGGGGCGGCGGAGGCGGAGGCGCCGCTCGGTCCTGCCGGTTGTGCTCGCGGCTTGGAGGGCGCGGGAGTCGGCCTTGGTGCGGCGGTCGCGGGAGAGCTGATCGGTGGCGCAGTTGACGGGCGCACGGGCGCTGGCGGCGCAGTCGTCGGCCGGGTAGCAGGGGATGACGCAGGCGCGCGCTGCGGCGCCGTTGCAACGGAAGCGAGCGCTTGGCATGCGGCACCCGCCCGCGCAGCCGCAGCCTGGAAGCGCGCCGCCGCCAACTCGAAGCGGTCCTCGGGTCGTTCGGCTGGGCCGCCGTTCGCGGGCGCAGGCACGCGTCACTCCTCCGTCTGCGCGGTTGCCTGCGTGCGGAGCTGCACGAACGCGAGGCGCATCTGACCGAGGGCGTCGCGCAATGTCGGCTCGTGCTCGCCCAAGCGTCCCTCGAGGGCCTCGACGACCGCGCCCATGGCGTCGATGGCGAGCTGGGCCTCCGCCAACGCCGGGGGTGCGCTCGAGAGGTGAATCGCTGCCAGCTCGTAGAGCCCCATCAAGTGGTTGCCGACGACGACGCTGGCCGGCACCGAAGCGAGCTGGCGTCGCACCTCTTCCATCTCGGCGGCCATCGCCTCGGCCTCGGCACGCTCCTCGGGGCTGAGCGCAGCGAACCTCGCACCGTCAGCGTCGACATCGTCGTCGAGATGGTCGTCGACGCCCTGGGGGGCTTCGTCACCGACGGGTTCGCTGTCGTCGTCGACGACCGGGTGCTCGCCTCCAGGGGTCCAGAGGCTCATCGGAGCTCACCCGGAGCGTGTTCGGCTGTTGTCGTGCGCATCTCGGCTGGTACCCTACGCCGGTTCAACAAATACGCGGAAGCGGAGCTCCCCCTCGGGGGGTCCCCACCCGGCCGCCATGCGGTGCGTCGGGTCGATCGCCACCATCGTGCCAGCCACCTGCAGTCGAGGCGAGCTGGTCGGTCGGCGGGTGTCGGCTTCCCCGGCACCCGCTCTGTTCGTTTTCGCGGCAGACGCCGCAACCTGACATCCATGCATTGGGAGGACCAAGGCCGCACATGAGGACTGATCAGCGATAGCTGCGCCACCCGCCACCGGCGAACCACGGATCAACGATCGGATCCGGGCTCGCGAAGTGCGACTCGTGGGACCAGACGGCGATCAGATCGGCATCAAGCCGTTGCCCGAAGCGCTCGCCATCGCACGTGACCTCGACCTCGACCTCGTCGAGGTCGCAGCACAGGCGAACCCGCCTGTCTGCCGGGTCATGGACTATGGCAAGTGGAAGTACGAGGCAGCGCAGCAGGCCAAGGAGTCACGCCGGAAGGCGACGAACGTCTCGATCAAGGAGATGAAGTACCGGCCCAAGATCGGCGTGGGCGACTTCGATACGAAGACTCGCAAGGTCGAGAAGTTCTTGGCAGAGGGGCACAAGGTCAAGGTGACCATCATGTTCCGAGGTCGAGAGACGCAGCACCCCGAATTGGGGCGCCGAATCCTCGACCGGGTCGCTGACCGTGTGGTGCACCTCGCACGGGTCGAGGTGATCCCCAAGCTCGACGGTCGAAACATGGTCATGGTCCTCGCGCCGGACAAGAAGGCGAAGGCAGCTTGGGAGGCGCAGAAGAAGGCGGAAGCAGAAGCGGCAGGTGAGGTCTTCATCCCGATCGAGGACCGAGAGCTGGCCGATGTGACGGAGCGCACCGATGGTCTGAACCGGGAGAGCAACTGATGCCCAAGATGAAGACGCACAAGGGCGCTGCGAAGCGCTTCAAGGTCACTGGAACCGGCAAGCTGATGCGACGCAAGGCGTTCAAGAACCACATCCTCGAAAAGAAGTCTCCGGCTCGCAAGCGGCGCCTCGGCCGCGAAGCGCAGCTCGTCGGCGGCGACCGTGACCGCACCGAGCGCCTGCTCGGGCGCTGACCCCAACGACACGCACGACCGAAAAGGAGAGAGCCGATGGCACGGGTCAAGCGCGCCGTCCACGCCAAGAAGAAGCGCAAGGTCATCCTCGAGCGCGCCCAGGGGTACTACGGCAACAAGAGCCGCTCGTACCGGGCGGCGAACGAGCAGGTGGCGCACTCGTTGCAGTACGCGTTCCGCGATCGGCGGGCCCGAAAGGGTGAGTTCCGCAAGCTGTGGATCCAGCGCATCAACGCGGCCTGCCGGTTGAACGACACGAGCTACAGCCGCTTCATCGCTGGGCTCCACGCTGCCGGTATCGAGGTCGACCGCAAGGTGCTCGCCGATCTCGCTGTCACCGATCCGGCGGCGTTCTCCGCTCTCGTCAAGAAGGCCGGCGACGCCGCTTCCGTCTGAGTACCGCACGTTGACCCCGGCCCTCTCGGCCCGCAACCCCATGGTGCGACGGCTGCGCCGGCTGTCGGCGAAGCGCACCGAGAGGGAGGTCGAGGGGGCTTTCGTCGTCGAAGGCTGGAAGCTGGTCGATGAGGCGCGCTCGTGCGGTTTGGTGTTCGAGGAGCTCTTCGTCGTGGAGGCGGGACTCTCGCGACTTCCCCCAGGCCTCACGAGGGTGCACGTCCTCGACGAAGGCGTCCTCGCCGGCGCGCTCGACACGTCGACCCCTCAAGGCATTGCCGGGATCGTGACGATGCCCCGATGCGACGCTGAGCCACTCGAGGCCGGTAGCGGGCCGGAGCTCGTGCTCGCGGGGGTCGCCGACCCCGGCAACGCTGGTGCGTTGGTGCGCAGCGCTGAGGCGTCCGGGTGCAGCGCAGTACGCTTCTGCGACGGCTCGGTCGACCCCTTCGCGCCAAAATGCGTGCGGGCATCGGCGGGTTCGATCTTCCGTGTCCCTGTGGTGAGCGAGGGTGAGGGGGTTGACGTGCTCGAGCGACTCGGCGACAGAGGTGTGCGCCGCCTCGGTACGAGCGCTCACGCCGGCGACACTTACGACGGTCTCGATCTCGCATCCCCTTTCGCACTGGTCCTCGGAAGCGAGACGCACGGTTTGCGCGACGAGCTGACCGCTCGGCTCGACGGGATCGTGCACATACCGATGGCCGGCGAGCTCGAGTCGCTCAACGTCGGAATCGCCGGTTCCATCGTCTTGTTCGAGGCGGCCCGCCAGCGACGAGCCAACCGATGAGCACGCTCGACGTCCTCGCCGATCCCGTCTTCTGCCTCGACAGCGAGCGGCGAGTCGTCGAGGCCAACGCTGCAGCCGCCGCATTGGCCGGACGGTCAACTGACGAGCTGATCGGGCTGCCGATCACCGACCTGCTCTCGCCTCGCTCGCTCGACGGCGTGCCGTTGTTGAAGGACGGCTGGCACCGCTCGACCGCACTGAGGGGCACCAGCGGGCTCCCCGAGCACGAGATCAACATCACCGGCACGAACGGCGAGCTGCGGGTGCGCGTCACGGGTCGCTACCAACGCGACGGTGCCGGCGCCATCGTGGGTGCCGTCGTCGCGATGCGTGCGCCCCGACGACGCGGCGACCAGGAGCCCACGGGCAGTGAGGTCGTCTCGACTGTGAGTCACGAGCTGCGCAGCCCACTGACATCGGTGAAGGGCTATACGTCTCTGCTGCTGAGCCGGTGGGATCGTCTCAAGGACGATCAGAAGAAGGTGATGCTCGAGCAGATCCACCACGACGCCGACCGCGTCACTCGGCTCATCACCGAGCTGCTCGACATCAGCCGCCTCGAGACAGGTCGGCTGGTATTGCGTCACCAGCGAGTCGATCTGCGAGAGCTCGCCGAAGCGGTCGTGGCCAAGCTCACGATCGCCTACCCCGACCTCGACTGCACGGTCAGCTTCGCCAAGGGCTTCCCGCCCGTGCTCGCCGATGCCGACAAGCTCGAGCAAGTGCTCACGAACCTGGTCGAGAACGCAGCCAAGTACGCGAGCACGCAGGGCATGCACGTCGTCGGCACCATGGGCGAGGGCACGGTCGAGGTAGCAGTGAGTGACACCGGCGGGGGCATCTCGAGCAGCGACCTCCCGAAGGTCTTTCGCAAGTTCTTCCGCGGCGACATCGGCAAGCCGTCGGGTACCGGACTCGGTCTGTGGATCAGCCGGGGTCTCGTCGAGGCCCACGGGGGCCGTCTCCTGGCGCGCTCGAGCGTCGGCGAAGGGAGCACGTTTCATTTCTGGCTTCCTCTGGTCACCATCGACGATTTGCTCGCCGGCTGATTTGGTCCGTGGTCGCGACCAAAGACAACCTTCGGCCTCACCGATGATCGAAGACATCACCTCCAGCGCCACCGACGCGATCTCCCGAGTTGGCGCGAGCGCGAGCCTCGACGAGCTGAGAGCGCTCGAGGCCGAGGTGTTGGGGAAGCGTTCGCCGCTTTCGGGCTACAAGCGTCGTCTCGGCGCTCTGTCGCCCGAGGAGCGGCGGACGATCGGCCAAGCGCTCAACGCGGCGACAGCGAGCGTGCGCGCCGCGGCCGACACCCGGCGGGCCGCGCTGCAGGCCAGACAGCGCTCGACGAGACTCGATGCTGAACGGCTCGATCTGACCGAGCACGTCGATGGTGGTCGTCGATACGGCCACAAGCACGTCGTGACCCAGGCGTGGGAACGCTTGGAGGACGTGTTCGTCGGGCTCGGCTTCCAGGTCGCCGAGGGTCCAGAGGTGGAGGACGACTTCCACAACTTCAGCGCCCTCAACTTTCCGCCTGGGCACCCAGCGCGCGACATGTACGACACGCTGTACGTGGAGTACGGCGAGCCAGGCTCGACGCTTCTGCGAACACACACGTCGCCTGTGCAGATCCGCGTCATGCAATCGAAGCCACCACCGATCTACATGGTGATGCCGGGCCGGGTGTACCGCCAGGACACAGCAGACGCGACGCACATGCCTGTGTTTCACCAGATCGAAGGTCTGGTGATCGACAAGGGCATCACGTTCGCTCACCTCGCCGGCACGATCGACGCGTTCAGCAAGGCTTTCTTCGGGGGCGACTTCGCGTCGCGGCTTCGTCCCGCGTACTTCCCCTTCACGGAACCATCCGCTGAGTTCGACATCATCCTGCCCGACGGCTCGTACATGGAGCTCGGTGGCTGCGGGATGGTCCACCCCAACGTGCTCGCCGCTTGCGGGCTCGACGCTGAGGAGTGGCAGGGCTTCGCGTTCGGTTTCGGCATCGACCGATTCGCGATGCAGCGCCACGGCATCGACGACATGCGCGACCTCTTCTCGAACGACATCAGGTTCCTGGAGCAGTTCTGATGCCTCATCGCGACTCGCCCGGCTCATCATGAAGGTCCTGTTGACCTGGTTGCGCGAGTTCGCGCCCCTCGACGCGAGCCCCGAAGCGATCGGGGAAGCGCTTGGCATGCTCGGCACACCAGTCGAGGAGATGCGTGCGCTCGGAGAGCCACTCGAGGGGATCGTTGTGGCCCGCGTCCTCGAGCTACGCCAGCATCCTGGGGCCAAGAAGGTCCAGCGAGTCGTGCTCGACGCGGGCGACGGGACCCTCGAGGTGTGGTGTGGCGCTCGCAACCTGAGCGTCGGCGACCTGGTCCCGCTCGCGACGATCGGTACCGTCATGCCAGACGGCATGGAGATCGCTCGGCGTCGCATGCTCGGCGAGGAGAGCGAGGGCATGCTGTGCTCGCCGGCCGAGCTCGGTCTTCCCGGTGACGCTGCGGGGATCTTGATCCTCGAGCCCGACGTCGCGCCGCTCGGGACTCCGCTTCAGGAGGCCATGGGCATCACCGCCGACGTGCTCTACGACCTCGAGATCAACCCGAACCGACCCGATGCCATGTCGGTTGCTGGTCTCGCCCGCGACCTCGCAGCGCATTTCGGGGTTCCCTTCACGCTTCCACGGCCTGGCGTTGCCGCCGCTGGCCCCGCGATCGAGTCGATCGCGACGGTGGAGGTCGAGGACCGGGTGCGATGCGGGCGCTTCACCGCTCGTGTGCTGCAAGGCGTCGAGGTGCGCCCCTCCCCTCGGTGGGTGGCTGAGCGCCTCAGCCAACTCGGGATGCGTCCGATCAACAATGTGGTCGACGCGTCGAACTACGTCATGCTCGAGCTCGGCCAGCCCTCGCATCCCTACGACCTCGCCGCGCTCGGAGGCGGCGGTCTGCGTGTGCGTCGGTCGCGCGTCGGCGAGAGGATCGTCACGCTCGACGGCATCGAGCGAAGCCTCGACGAGGACGATCTCCTCATCTGTGACGCCGACGACGACCCGAAAGGTATTGCCGGCATCATGGGAGGGTCGTCGTCGGAGATCGCAGCGACGACGACCGACGTGCTCGTCGAGGTCGCCTGGTTCGAGCCGATGCCCATAGCGAAGTCCGCGCGTCGGCTCGGCCTGCGAAGCGAAGCATCGGCCCGCTTCGAGAAGGGGTGCGATCCCGACATGGCCGAGCTTGCGCACGCCCGCTACATCGAGATCTTGGGCGACGCCGTCGGCTCGGTCGCGACTGGCATGCTCGACGCGCGAGGCGAGCTGCCCGATCGTGCGCCCGTGTTGGTGCGAACGAGTCGCGTGAACGCGTTGCTCGGCACATCGCTCAACGGTGAGGAGATCGGCGCTCTCCTTGCGCCCATCGGTTTCGCGTCGGCCCCTGTCGGCGGCGACAACGAGGTCACCATCCCGTCTTGGCGCTACGACTCCGCCGTCGAGATAGACGTGGTCGAGGAAGTCGCTCGGACCTACGGCTACGACCGCATCGGCGCTGTCGTCCCGCCCGGTGTGCACTTCGGCACGCTCAGCCCGCGTCAGCTCGATCGTCGACATGCTCGCGAGATCCTCGTCGGCCTGGGCTTGAGCGAAGCGCTTCCGAACCCGTTCCTCGCGCCTGGCGATCTGCGCCGCAGTGCTCTTCCCGATGATGGCCTCAGCATCGCGAACCCGCTCATCGCTGAGGAGTCCGTGTTGCGCACCTGTCTGCTGCCAGGGCTGATCAAGACCATTGCTTCCAACGAGTCGCATCGCATCACCGGGGCGGCGCTCTTCGAGCTGGGCCACGTGTTTCGCCGCCCCGATCGGCCTAGGCCGCTTCCCGACGAACGCGAGCACCTCGCGGTTGCGGTTGCCGGCGCCGAGGCACCAGAAGCCGTGCATCTCTGGGAGGCGTTTGCCGATGCTCTCGCGATCCCCGACCGCACGCTGCGGGCGGCCGAGCTGCCCGGCCTGCATCCGACGCGCGCCGCGGAGCTCGTGGTCAACGGCGCAGCTGTCGGCCAGCTTGGCGAGCTCGATCCCGCAGTCCTCGAGTCTTTCGGGGTGACCGAGCGCGTCGCTTGGTTCGAGGTCGACCTCGACGCGCTGCTGCGGTCGCCCCACGGCGAGCGCCCATACCGCATCGTGTCGAAGTACCCGTCGAGTGATGTCGACCTCGCATTCGAGCTCGATGAAGGCGTCCCAGCTGAGGTCGTCGCGTCAGCGATACGCAGCGCGGCGGGCGAGCTCCTCGTGGACCTCGCGCTCTTCGATGTCTACCGAGGCGCTGGCATGGCCTCCGGCGCGCGGAGCCTCGCCTATCGCTTGCGGCTCCAGGCGCTCGATCACACCCTGACCGACTCCGAGGTCGGAGAGGCCAGGGCGCGTTGCATCGAGGCCGGTGCCGCGGTCGGCGCCTCCCTACGTTGAGGCGCGCCGCGCGCTGCCGCCTACTCTCGATCTGTCCCGCCGCATGACCGGAGCCGAGCCGAACCCATGATCGACCGCAACAAGGTCGCAAGCGCCCTGCCGGAGGGCACGCTCGAGGTCGGCACCGGGCTGATCATCTCCGGCGTGACCACCTACGCGTACCTGACGGTGGCGAAGGCGGCGCTCGGCACGGACGCGTACGGGCCGCTCGGGGTGCTGTGGGCGATCATCTTCACCGCGGGGCCGGGCTTCTTCCTGCCGATCGAGCAGGAGGTGAGCCGGGCGCTGGCCAGTCGGCGCTCGCGCGGGGAGGGCAGCGGGCCGCTGCTCCGACGTGCGGCGACGCTCGGCGGCGCCGTCCTCGCCGTCCTGGTCCTGGTCGTCGCATTGAGCGGGCCCGTGCTCGTGGCGCATCTCTTCAGCGAGCAGTGGCTGCTGCTCGTCGGGTTGCTGCTCGGCCTCGTCGGCTACTACCTGGGTCACTTGGCGCGTGGGACCGTTTCGGGTCTCGGGCGCTTCCGGCCCTACGCCCTGTACATCGGGGGCGAAGGTGTGGTGCGCCTCGTCGGTTGCGTCGTACTCGCAGTGATCGGCGTCAAGACGGCGGGCAGCTACGGGATCGTGCTCGGGGTCGCGCCCATCCTCGCCGCTGTCTTCGCGATGCGCGGCCAGCGCGACGTGGCGACACCGGGCCCGGATGCGCCGTACTCCGAGCTGTCATCGTCACTCGGCGCTCTCCTCGCGGCGTCGGTGCTCGCGCAGGCGCTCCTCAACGCTGGTGTCCTCGCGGTCAAGCTGCTCGCGACGGGGCCCAACGAGGACAAGGTCGTCTCGATCTTCTTCGTCGGCGTCGTCGTCGCCCGGCTTCCGCTGTTCCTGTTCCAAGCAGTCCAGGCCGCGTTGCTTCCGAAGTTGACACGGCTGGCGACGAGCGGTGAGCTCGGTGAGTTCAAGCAGGGCTTCAAGAAGCTGGTGACGCTGGTGGCCGGCGTGGGCCTTCTCGGTGTCGTCGGGTCCTTGGCGGCGGGGCCGTTCGTGGTCGACCGGGCCTTCGATGTTGATCTCGGGCGGGCCGACCTCGTGCTGCTCGCTGCCGGGAGCGCCACCTACATGCTCGCACTCGCCGTGGCCCAAGCCCTGATCGCCCTCCACGGCCAGAAGCAGGTTGCGCTGAGCTGGTTGGCGTCGATCGTCGCGTTCATCGTCGGCCTCGTGGCGCTGAGCGGGCTCGGCCTCTACAGCCGGATCGAGTTGGCGCTGTTCGCCGGCGCTGCCACGGCGCTCGCTGCCATGGGGGCGTGTGTGGTGACTCGAGTTCGCGAGGGCGGTTCGCTCGCCACCGACGACGTCATCGAGGCGCTGCACCTACCGCTCGAGCCGTGAGGGATCGAGATTGCATGATCATGCATCCTTCTGTATCTTCATGCGATGGTTTCCGTTGGCGTGTTCGGGGCTTCGGGGTTCGCAGGCGCCGAGCTTCTGCGCTTGCTCGCCGGGCACCCCGAGCTCGAAGTCGCGCTCGTCACCGGAGACACGCACGCGCGAACGCCTGTGGCCGAGCTCTACCCCAACCTCGCCGGTTTCTATGGCGAGCTCGTGTACCAGCCGTCGCAGCCCGAGCTCGCCGAAGGGCTCGACGTCGCGTATCTGGCGATGCCACACGGGGTGTCCCAGACGGTGGTGCCCGAGCTGCTCGGACGTGTGAAGCACGTCGTTGACCTCGCAGCCGACTTCCGTCTCAGCGACCCCGCGCTGTATCCCGAGTGGTACGGCGAGTCTCACGTTGTGCCGGATCTCCTCAGCGAGTTCGCGTACGGGATCCCCGAGCTGTGGCGCAGCGACATCGTCGCCGCTCGCAACGTCGCAGCGCCGGGTTGCTACCCGACCGCCGCGATCCTTCCGCTCGCGCCGCTCGCCGCTGCCGGACTGATCGAGCCGACAGGCATCGTGGTCGACGCCGCGAGCGGCGTCTCCGGCGGGGGCCGGGGCAAGTTCCCGTTCTGCGGTACGGATGAGGATTTCAGCGCGTACGGCCTGCTGCACCACCGCCATACTCCCGAGATCGAGCAAGCCCTCACCCGCGCGAGCGCGAAGCCTTCTCAGGTCATCTTCACGCCGCATCTGGCGCCGATGAATCGGGGCATTCTCGCCACCTGCTACGCGAGGCCCGCGTCGAGCACGTCGACCGACGAGCTACTCGCCTGCCTCCACGCTGCGTACGACAGCGAGCCGTTCGTCGTGGTATCGACCGCGTCGCCGTCGACGAAGGCGACGATGGGCGCCAACACCGCCCACCTCACCGTGCGCTACGACACCCGCACGGGCTGGGTGCTCGCGCTTTGCGCGATCGACAACCTCGTGAAGGGCACATCGGGTCAGGCGATCCAGTGCACGAACCTCATCCTCGGCCTGCCCGAGACCATGGGGCTGCCGATCGTGGGACTGAACCCATGACGGCGACAGCAGCGAGCGGGTTCGTCGCGGCGGGGGTGCATTGCGGGATCAAGGCTTCGGGCGACGCGGATCTGGCGTTGGTGGCGACAGCCGACGGCCAGCCCGCAGCGGCCGCAGCAGTCTTCACCCAGAACCTGGCGTGTGCCGGACCGGTCCGTGTCAGCAGGGCGCACCTCGCGGCCAGTGGCGGTCGAGCAGCTGGGGTCATCCTGAACAGCGGCAACGCCAACTGTGCGACGGGCACCGACGTCGCCGTTGCCGAGGAGATGTGCGCGCTGGTTGCGGCCGAGCTCACGTGCCGCACCGACGAGGTGCTGGTTTGCTCGACGGGGCTCATCGGCATACCACTCGATCCGGCGCCCCTGCGCGCGGGGATACCGCGCGTCGCGGCCCGCCGTCGCCACGACGGCGGCGGTGACGCTGCAAGGGCGATCATGACCACCGATACGAACGCGAAGGAGGCCGAGGCGGGCGCCGACGGGTGGATCGTCGGCGGCATGGCGAAGGGCGCAGCGATGCTGGCGCCAAACATGGCCACGATGCTCGCCGTGCTCACGACCGACGCCGACATCGGAGCCGACGCGCTGCAGGCGAGCCTGAGCACCGCGGCCGAGGGCAGCTTCAACCGGGTCGTCGTCGATGGGTGCACGTCGACGAACGACACGGTCATCATCCTCGCGAACGGCGCCGCTGGCCCGCCGAGCGACCCGGCGATGTTCGACGCCGCGCTGGCCGAGGTATGCCTCTCGCTCGCCACCCAGATGGTGCACGACGCCGAGGGCCACACCAAGGTGGTGCGCGTGGAGATCACCGGCGCTGCCACGAACGAGGAGGCCGACCGCGCCGCCCGCAAGCTCGCCACCAGCCTGCTGGTCAAGTGCAGCTTCTTCGGCAGCGATCCGTACTGGGGCCGCGTGCTGTCCGACCTCGGAACTGCCGGCGTGGCTGTCGACATCGGCACCGTCACCGTTGCCTACGGCGACGTCGTCGTCTCGCGGGGGCTCGCCCCTACCGGCGCCGACGCCGCGGATGTCGTGCGACGCCCCGAACTGACTCTCGCTTGCGACCTTGGTGCCGGAGACGGGTTCGCGTGGGTGTTCACCAACGACCTCAGCCACGCGTACGTCGACGAGAACATGGGCAGGTCGTGAGCGTGTACGGCGGCGATCCTGGAGCGCGCGCCGACGTGCTCGTGGAGGCGTTGCCTTACATCCGGCGCTTTCGCGGCTCGACCATCGTGGTGAAGTACGGCGGTCACGCGATGGAGGACGCGACGCTCGCCAGACAGTTCGCGGAGGACATCGTGTTGCTCCACGCCGTTGGCATCCGGCCTGTGGTCGTGCATGGCGGCGGGCCCCAGATCTCCGCGCTCATGAAGCGCCTCGGCATGGTGCCCGAGTTCCGCGACGGGCTGCGCGTCACCGACGCCGAGAGCCTGGACGTGGCCCGGATGGTGCTCGTCGGCAAGGTCGGCCGCGACATCGTGTCGTCGATCAACATCCATGGGCCGCTCGCGGTGGGGCTCAGCGGGGAAGATGCTGGGCTCATCCAGGCGCAGGCCCGCAACCCCTTGCTCGGGTTCGTCGGCAACGTGGCGAACGTGAACCCGGCGATCCTCGAGCGGCTCCTCGCGGAGGAGCTCATCCCTGTCATCTCGACGATCGGCTCCGACGAGGAAGGCCAGGCGTACAACATCAACGCGGACACGGTTGCCGGCGCCATCGCCGAGGCAATCGGGGCCGAGAAGGTGGTGTACCTGACCGATGTCGAAGGACTGCTGCGCGACGTCGACGATCCTTCGAGCCTGATCAGTCAGACCACGTCGGGCGCGCTGCGGGGTCTCATCGAGGATGGCACCCTGAGCGGGGGCATGATCCCGAAGATCGCTGCGTGCGTCCACGCTGTCGACTCGGGCGTGACCTCAGCGCACATCCTCGACGGCCGCGTTGCTCACGTCGTGCTCGTCGAGGTGTTCACCGACTCCGGCATCGGGACGATGGTGACGAAAGGCGAACCGTGACACGCGCCGCGATGACGATGCCCAACTACGCGCCCCCGGCTGTGACCTTCGTGCGCGGCTCGGGTACGAGGCTCTGGGACGATCAAGGCAAGGAGTATCTCGACTTCCTCACGGGGCTCGCGGTGGTGAGCCTCGGTCACGCCAACCCGGTCATCGCCGCGGCGACAGCGAAGCAGGCAGCGAAGCTCGTGCACGTCTCGAACATCTTCGGCAACGAGCACAACCAGCCGTTGGCAGCAGCGATCGACCGGCTCATCGGCGGCGGCGGCCAAGTGTTCTTCGCGAACTCCGGCACCGAGGCGGTCGAGTGCGCGCTGAAGCTGGCTCGCAAGCACGGCGGGCGCGGCCGCCACGTCGTGGTCAGCGCGTACGGGTCGTTCCATGGGCGCACGCTCGCCGCGCTCGCCGCAACAGGACAGCCCGACAAGCACGAGCCCTTCGCGCCGATGCCCGAAGGCTTCCGTCACGTCGCCTTCGACGACATCGACGCCCTCATCTCCGCGATGGATCCGAGCGTCGCGGCTGTGCTCATCGAAACCGTGCAGGGCGAAGGCGGCGTGAATCCTGCGGGCCTCGACTACCTGAGGGCCGTGCGCAAGCTCTGTGACGAGCGCGGCGCGCTGCTCATCGTCGATGAGATCCAAACGGGGTTGGCGCGGACCGGGCGGTGGTTCGGGTTCCAGCACGCGGACATCGAGCCCGACGTCGTAACGCTTGCGAAGGCACTCGGCAACGGGTTCCCGATCGGTGCATGTTGGGCCCGCGCCGAAGTTGCCGCAACGTTCGGGCCCGGCGATCACGGGAGCACGTTCGGCGGCCAGCCCCTCGCCGCGGCGACGGCCAGGGCCGTCGTAGCGGAACTCGAGCGCATCGATGCGCCGGCGTTGGCCCAGCGGGCCGGGGCTCGGCTGCGGGCGGGGCTCCAGACGATCCCAGCCATCACCTCTGTACGCGGTCGCGGCCTGCTCCTCGCGGCTGAACTCAGGGAGGGCATCGAAGCCAAGCTCGTTGCCGCGGCCTGTCTCGAGGCTGGGCTCATCGTCAACGCGGTGCGCCCGACGTCGGTGCGCTTCGCTCCACCGTTGACGGTGAGCGATGACGAAATCGACACCGCGTTGGCCATCGTGGC
This sequence comes from Acidimicrobiales bacterium, assembly GCA_051000215.1. GTDB lineage: Bacteria > Actinomycetota > Acidimicrobiia > Acidimicrobiales > JACDCH01 > JBPCON01. The sequence goes on along the minus strand of JBPCON010000029.1, from coordinate 10,198 downwards.
TGAAGCCTTGCGATGAGACACTTCCTCGACGTCGACGACCTCGGCACCGATGAGCTCCTGGACGTCCTGGACCGCGCCGAGCGTGGAGACCTGGGCCAACCGCTCGCCGGCAAGGGCGTCGCCCTGTACTTCGAGAAGCCCTCGTTGCGGACGCGCCATTCCTGCGAGATGGCTGTCGTGCAGCTCGGTGGCCATCCCGTGACGATGCGTCGCGACGAGATCGGCCCGGGCTCTCGAGAGCCCCTCGCGGACATAGCCCACGTGCTCGCCGGCTACCACGCAGTGCTGGGCGCCCGGGTCTTCGACCATGCCAGCGTTGAGGGGTTTGCCGCGCCCGACGCGCTCCCGGTCGCCAACCTCCTCTCCGACGCAGCGCACCCGTGCCAGGTCATTGCAGACCTGCTCACCATGCGCCAGGAGTGGGGGAGCCTCGCTGGCCGCACCGTCGCCTACATCGGCGACTTCAACAACGTCGCACGGTCGCTCGCGCTCGGCGCAGCGCTCACGGGGATGGACATGCGCCTCGGCTGCCCGCCCGGTTACGGGCCGAGCGCTCTCGACCTCGATCGGTTGGCTGGGCTCGGATGCACGCCGACCGTGGTGACGCGACCGGATGAAGCCGCCAAGGGCGCGGACGCGGTGCACACCGACGTCTGGACCTCCATGGGCTACGAGGCAGAGACCACCGAGCGCAGCAAGGCGTTCGAGGGCTTCCAAGTGGACGACCACGTCATGGAGTGCGCGCTTCCGGAAGCTGTCTTCATGCACTGCCTGCCGGCGCATCGGGGCGAGGAGGCCTCGGCCTCGGTTGTCGACGGCGAGCGCAGCCGCATCTTCCGTCAGGCCCACAACCGAATGCATGCCTTCCGCGGGCTGCTGCACTGGCTCGTCGAGGTGAACCCACGATGAGGAGCAACGGGACACCGCGGGTCGCGAAGACCCAACGCCAGCATCGCATCGCCAAGCTCCTCGCCGAGCATGCGGTCAGCAGCCAGCCGCAGCTTGTCGAGCTGCTCGGTGCGGACGGGGTCGTCGCGACGCAGGCGACGGTGTCGCGCGACCTCGAGGACATGGGTGCGATCAAGGTGCGCGCCGTGGGTGGCGAATCCGTCTACGCGATACCCGAGCTCCCCAAGGAGCAGCGGACACCCGAAGACCACCTTCGACGCGTCTTCGGCGACTGGGTGGTCGAGGTCGCTCATTCCGCCAACCTCGTGGTGCTGCGAACACCGCCCGGTTCGGCGCACGTGGTCGGCTCAGCCCTCGATCGCGCCGCACTGCCGCAGATACTCGGGACCGTTGCAGGTGACGACACGTTGCTCGTCGTCGCGTCTGAACGCGTCGGCGGGGCCAAGGTCGCCAAACAACTCTCCGCCCTCGCCGGGCTCTAGCAGAAGGATCGGTCAAGCATGGCCAAGCGCGTCGTCCTCGCCTACTCGGGCGGCCTCGACACCTCCGTCGCTGTTCGGTGGATGATCGACAACTACGGCGTCGAGGTCGTGGCGCTCGCGGTCGATGTCGGCCAGGACGGCGGTCGGATCGATGAGAGCGTCATCCACGAGCGCGCCAAGGCCGCCGGAGCCGTCGAGTCGGAGGTCGTCGACGCCCGGGGCGAGTTCGCGAACGACTACCTGGTGCCGGCGCTCAAGGCCAACGCCCTTTACGAGGGCCGCTACCCCCTCGTCTCCGCCCTGTCTCGCCCGGTGATCGTGAAGCACCTCGTCGCTGCGGCCGAGCGCTACGGTGCCGATGCTGTCGGCCATGGGTGCACTGGCAAGGGGAACGACCAGGTCCGATTCGAAGTGTCGACGCGCGCCCTGAACCCCGACCTCGAGGTGCTGGCGCCGGTGCGGGAGTGGGGGATGTCGCGGGAGGAGAGCATCCTCTACGCCTACGACCACGACATCCCGATCTCCGCGACGAAGGAGAAGCTGTACTCCATCGACGACAACCTCTGGGGACGCGCGATCGAGTGCGGCGAGATGGAAGACCCGTGGAACGTTCCACCCGACGGGGTGTGGTCGCTCACCCGCCAGACCGCAACCGAGAGCCGCGACCTCGTGATCGGTTTCGAGCGAGGAGTTCCCATCGCGCTCGATGGCGAACCGATGGAGGTGCTTGCGCTCATCGAGCAGGTGGGCGCTGTCGTCGGCTCCTATGGGTGGGGGCGTCTCGACATGGTCGAGAACCGCCGGGTCGGCATCAAGAGCCGCGAGACCTACGAGTGCCCCTCGGGCCTCGCTCTGATCGTCGCGCACCGCGATCTCGAGTCGATCACCCACGAGCGCGACCTCGCACGCGAGAAGCAGCGCCTCGAGATCCGTTACGCCGAGCTCGTCTACGACGGCATGTGGTTCAGCCCGCTCAAGCAGGCGCTCGACGCCTTCTTCGAAGAGACACAACGGTTCGTGACCGGCGAGGTGCGCTTGCACCTCGAGCCCCGCGACTGCCAGGTGACCGGGCGCCGCAGTCCTCACTCGCTCTACGACTACAGCCTTGCCACCTACGACTCGGGTGATGCCTTCCGGCACCAGGACTCGGCCGGCTTCGTGCGCCTGTGGGGCCTCGGCCTCCAGGTGTGGGCCCAGAAGCAGAAGGGGTAGGTCGCCCGCGATGGGGAGGACCCTCTGGCACGGTCGTTTCGAGGATGGTCCAGCGCAGGAGCTGCTCGACTTCAGCGTCTCGCTGCAGTTCGATCAGCGTCTCGCGCCCGACGACATCGCCGGGTCCAAGGCACACGTCCGGGGTCTTGTACGCGGTGGCATCCTCCCTGGCGAGGAGGCAGCGATCGTGCTCGACGCACTCGACCGCGTCGAGATCGAGTTGGCCGATGGTGCGTTCGTGTTCGAACGCGGCGATGAAGACATCCACACCGCGATCGAGCGGCGCGTCACCGAGCTGGCAGGCGACGCCGGTGCGAAGCTCCACACCGGGCGTAGCCGCAACGATCAAGTGGCGACGGCGTTTCGCTGCTACGTCAAGCGAGCGCTCCTCGATGTCGCCGGCTTGGTGGTCGAGCTGCAGCGCACGCTGCTCGACCGGGCGGAGGAGGCCGGCCCGGCGTACCTGCCCGGGTACACCCATATGCAACGCGCGCAGCCTGTGCTGCTGGCACACCACCTGCTCGCCCACGGCTGGGCACTCGGGCGCGACGTGGACCGGCTCCTCGCGTCACGGCACCGCATGGATGTGTCCCCCCTGGGGGCCGGTGCGCTGGCCGGTTCATCACTGCCCCTGGATCCGGACGGCGTCGCACACGAGCTCGGCTTCGCGCGGCGCTTCGAGAACAGCCTGGACGCTGTCTCAGATCGCGACTTCGTCGCGGAGGCCCTGTTCGACCTGACGCTGCTCGGCGTGCACCTCTCGCGCATCGGCGAGGAGGTCGTGTTGTGGTCAACGGAGGAGTTCGGGTTCCTCGTGCTGGCCGACGCGTGGTCGACGGGTAGCTCGATGCTGCCCCAGAAGAAGAACCCCGACATTGCCGAGCTCGTCCGAGCAAAGGCTGGTCGACTCATCGGCAACCTGACCGGCGTGCTCAGCATGCTCAAGGGGCTGCCACTGGCCTACAACCGCGACCTGCAGGAGGACAAGGAGCCCATCTTCGACGCCGTCGACACGATGTGCCTCGCCTTGCCCGCCCTCACCGGCCTCCTGGCCACGGCCGAGCTGCGGCTCGAGCGAATGCGCGAAGCGGCCGACTCGCCTGACGTCGCCGCCACCGACTTGGCTGAGCTCCTGGTCCAGCGCGGGACGCCTTTTCGCGACGCCCACGCGATCGTAGGGGGGCTGGTCCGGGATTCGATCGAGCGCCGAGTCCCGTTTGCCGAGCTCGTCGAGGCGCACCCTGCTCTCGGCGAAGACGCGCTCGAGCTCCTCGAACCCGGTGTCAGCGTCACCAGGCGCAGCACGCCCGGCGGGGCAGGGCCTGGCCCGGTCGCGGAGCAGCTGCGACGCTTCGCTGATCACGTCGAAGAGCTCGCCGAGCGTCTGACGCTCTAGCCCCCGGCGCGACGTTTTGAGCACCATGACGACCGACGTGCCCCTGCCACGATCCTTCTACGAGCGCGATCCGAGAGCCGTCGCCGTCGATCTCCTCGGAAAGGTCTTCGTCCACGGCACCCGGTCTGCTCGCATCGTGGAGGTCGAGGCGTACCTCGGTGCGCTCGACGCTGGCAGCCACGCGTACCGCGGGCAGACGAAGCGAAACGCCACGATGTTCGGTCCACCCGGTGGGCTCTACGTGTACTTCACCTACGGCATGCACTGGTGCGCGAACGCGGTGTGCGGTGATCACGACGGTGTCGCGGTGCTGCTGCGTGCTGCGGCTCCGCGCACCGGTCTCGACGACATGCGCGCGTCTCGAGGACCGACGGCGAGACGAGATCGCGACCTGTGCAGCGGCCCGGCGAAGCTTTGCCAGGCGCTCGGGATCAACGGCACGCACGATGGCAGCGACCTGGTGCGAGGCGACCGAGAGGTCACCATCGTCGACGACGGCACCCCGCCCCCGCACGAGCCGGGGAACAGCCTGCGAATCGGGCTCACCGTCGGTGCCGAGCACCCATGGCGCTGGTTCGCGCCGGGCGACGTGAACACGTCGCGGCCTTCGTGAGCGCGCTCGGTCAGGCGCGCGCCACCGTCGAGGCGGCGGGCGGTTCGGACGCGCAACGAATGCGGATCCTCGAGTTCATCGACGCCCACGACGACGCGCTCGAGCGGCGCTGTCAGGCCGGTCACCTCACCGGCTCAGCCGCCATCGTCGCCGAGGGAGCAGCGCGCGTTCTGCTCCTGCACCATCGCAAGCTCGATCGATGGCTGCAACCTGGTGGCCACGCCGATGGCGACGGCGACATCGCAGCGGTGGCCGAGCGAGAGGTGCTCGAGGAGACAGGTCTTGCTGGCGTGCTCGAGCGCCCCGCGATCGATCTCGACGTGCACGACATCCCTGCCCGGCCGGGCGAGCCCGCTCACGTTCACCTCGATGTTCGTTTTCGCCTTCGCGTGGCCGCCGGTGCCGTGGCTGTGGCAAACCATGAGTCGCGCGGGCTGCGCTGGGTCGGGTTGGAACAGCTCGAGGATCCCGTGCTCGAGCTCGACGTGAGCACCAAGCGCCTGGTCCGTGTCGCTCTCCTCGACTGACGCCGCGACACGCACATCTTGTTGCGAGGCTCAGATGCCGAGGGGGATGGTGCAGTCGGGCATGTGGTTGTTCGAAGCGAGCTTGTCGAGCGCCTGACTGTTGGGCTCGCCGGTCTCACGTTGGCGCTCGTCGAAGGGCCCGTCCCGGCCGGTGCGCAGCATCGTCTCCCACGTCGCGCGATCTTCGAGCCATGCCCGCCAGTCGCCGAGCCAAGCAGAGACGATCCGTCCGTCATCGTTCGTGGTGGGCACATGGGAGCCGAGCCGCTCGAGCATCGCAGCGACGACGGCGTCGGCGCTCGCGGCGAGCGACGCGCGCTCTTGGGGCGATGCCGCAACCTTGTCCACGACGCCGGCGGCGCGTAGCTCGTCGACCGTCGCCTTGCAGATCGGCTGCGCGGCGCGGGCGAACGCCGGGTCGCTGAGAGAGTCGGTCGGCTTCGGGTCGCTGAGCACGAGCGCGTACACCCACACGATGGTGCTCAGGGCGACGACGAACGCGATGCCGAGGTAGCCGAGTCGGCGCGTCGTTGCTGGGGTGGGCACGTGGTCAGCATCGCGGCCGGATGCGCTCACCGCCAGGCGCCACTCGGCGCGCGCAGGGTGTCAGGGGTTCACGAGGAGGTTGACCGTCGAGCCCCGCGGCGCAGTCGTACCGGCGTCGGGGCTCTGGTGCCACACCACGCCGCGCCGGCTGGCGGGGACGTGGGCGCTCTCGGGTTGCTCCTTCGTGCCGACGCTGAGCCCTGCGTCGTTGAGTACCGCGGTGGCGTCGGCGGCGCTACGCCCGATGACGTCTGGCACGACCACGTTGCCGCCGGTCGGTGCAGGCTGTGGTCCACGGGCGAGCTGGATGGTGACCGTCGAACCCTGTGCGAGCGAGCTCCCGGCTGCCGGGATCTGCTTCGTGACCGTCCCCGGCGCTGCCTTGGGATCGGCGACCTCGACGATCGCAGCGCGCAGCCCGCGCTGGGCGAGCTGGTCGACTGCAGCGCTCGCGCTGAGGCCGATGACGGAAGGCACCTCGGTCTGGCCGTGCTCGCCTGGGGCCGTGGTGTTCGGATTCGACTGGGGGTCAGGTGCGCCGGGTGTGGTCGTCGGCGCTGTGAACGGGTGCGGCGGCGTTCCCGCCAGCCCAGCCGTCATCACGCGCTGCCAGATCTGCGCTGGCCACGTGCCGCCGTAGACGGTGATCCGTGTCGTCGGCGGGCTCATCTCGATCTCCGATGAAGCGAAGCCGACCCACACCGCGGTCGACAGCTCGGGCGTGTAGCCGCAGAACCAGGCGTTCTTGTAGTCCTGGCCGGTACCCGTCTTGCCCGCAGCTGGGCGGTCGAGCGCAGCTGCTCTTCCGGTGCCTCGCTCGATCACTTGCTGGAGCACCGAGTTGATCTCGTCCGCGATGCCGGAGTCGAGCGCGGCCTCCTGGGTGTGCGGCGCCTCGTAGAGCACGTCACCCTCGGCGTTGCTCACCTTGGTCACGAGCGTCGGCGGCACGTGCACGCCACGATTCGCAAAGGTCGCGTAGGCATCTGCCATGTCGAGGGGCTCGATGTTGTTCGAGCCGAGGGTCGCTGACGGGTATGCGTCGAGATGGCTGGTGATGCCGAGCTTGTTCGCCATCGCGACGGCTTTGTCCGGGCCGACTTGAAGCACGAGCTGCGCGTAGAGGGTGTTGTAGGAGTGCACCGTCCCTTCGATGAGATTTGTGCCGCCGGGCACGCCCTCACCGGGATCCGCGTTGCAGACGTGCCACGGTCCGGTCGATGGGCTGAGGTCGATGCATGAGGGCGCGGTGATCACCTTCGACAACGGGATGCCCTCGGCGAGCGCGGCAGCGAGCGTGAAGGGCTTGAACGCGGATCCGGTGCTACGACCAGGGTGGGCTTCGTTGCAGTTCGTCGCGAGGTTGCACTTTGCTGACGGTTGATCGCCGAAGTAGTCGCGACCGCCGACCATGGCCTTCACGTAGCCGGTTCGAGGCTCGATCGACACGACAGCGGCCTCGGGGTCACCAGCTGGATCGGGGAGGATCTCGGCAACCGCCTGCTCGGCAGCGGCCTGCAACGCGGGATCGAGCGTCGTGGCGATGCGCAGCCCGCCGTTGAAGAGCAGGTTCTCGCGCTCCTCGCGGGTGGCGCCGAACTGCGTGTCGGTGAGGATGAACCGCTTGACCTCCTCCACGAAGTGCGCGGCCGGGTAGCGCGCTTGGAGTGGGGTCGGCGTCACTCCTAGCGCTGCAACGGCCGCTGTGTCGTGGTCGAGCCGACCGAGGTAGCCGAGCTCGAGCATCTTTGCGAGCACGACGTTGCGGCGAGCGAGCGCGATCTCGGGGTGCACGATCGGGTCGTCGTCGTTCGGCGCATGCACCAGCCCGGCGAGGAGTGCGGCCTCGCTGGCCGTGATGGTGTCGATCGGGTGCCCGAAGTAGGTCTCGCTCGCAGCCTCGACGCCGTATGAGCCGTTCCCGAAGTAGATCGTGTTGAGGTAGATCTCGAGGATCTGGTCCTTCGAGTAGCGCTGCTCGAGCTGGTACGCGAGCGACGCCTCCTGCAACTTGCGCGACACGTCGCGACCGGTGTTCAGCAGCGTGATCTTGACCAGCTGCTGGGTGATGGTCGATCCGCCTTGGACGACCTGGCCCTCCTCCGCATTGCTCTGCAACGCACGGAACACGGCGCGGATGTCCACGCCAGCGTGGTCGTAGAAACGCTCGTCTTCGATGGCGATCACGGCACGCTGCATGACCGTCGGGATCCGCGTGAGGGGGACCTCGATGCGGTTCTGCTCCCCGTGGGCCGTGTAGAGCAGCGAGCCGTCGGCCGCGTAGACCTTCGACGACTGCGCGTTCTGGGGGATCTTCGGCGTGATGTCTTCGGGCTGCCACGCACACGCCCCGGTCAGCAGCGCGATGCATATCGCGACCACGAGCCGGGAGCGCTGGCGCGATCTCACGTGCCCATCATCGCTGAACGGGGTTGCGTGCCGGTACCGCCGCGGGTGAACGTGTCGCTGTCATGGATCTGCTCGGCGACCTCGAAGCCCGCGGGCTGCTTCATGACTCGACCGACCGCGCCGCGCTCGAGGCGAGGTTGAGGAGCCCCGTCACCTTGTACCTCGGCTTCGACCCGACGGCCGACAGCCTGCACATCGGGAACCTGGTCGGGTTGGTGGTGCTCCGGCGGTTCTTGCAAGCCGGGCACCGCCCGATCGCGCTCGCCGGCGGCGCGACCGGCATGATCGGCGACCCCTCGGGCCGCTCGGAGGAGCGCAACCTGCTCGACGAGGCCGCACTACGACACAACGTGGAAGCGATCAAGGCTCAGCTCGCGCGTGTGCTCGGCCCAGAAGGCCTCTGGGAGCTCGCCGACAACAACGATTGGACCAAGGACGTCTCCGTCCTCGCTTTCCTGCGCGATGTCGGCAAGCACGTGACCGTGAACCAGATGGTGGCGAAGGAGTCGGTCAAGGTGCGCATGGAAGGCGAGCACGGCATCTCCTTCACGGAGTTCTCATACATGCTCCTGCAAGCCAACGACTACTGGTGGCTGCACGAGAACAAGGGATGCGAGCTGCAAGTGGGCGGGTCTGACCAGTGGGGCAACATCCTCGGGGGCGTCGACCTCGTGCGGCGCCGCTCGCAGGCCTCGGTGCACGCACTGTGCTGGCCGTTGCTCACCGCCCCAGATGGAACGAAGCTCGGCAAGAGCGCCGGTGCCCGTGTCTGGCTCGACCCGGCGCGCACGAGCCCGTTCGAGCTCTTTCAACACTTCATGCAGGTGGACGACTCCCGAGTGCGCCAGCAGCTGTGCTGGTTCACGCTCCTCGAGCTCGAGGTCATCGACGAGATCGTCGCCGAGCACACGCGCGAGCCGACCCGGCGGCTCGCACAGCGGGCCCTCGCGCGGGAGGTCACCTCGCTCGTGCACGGCGACGCCGAGGCGCTGCGAGCGGACGAGGCATCATCGGTCGCGTTTCGGTCCTCGCTCGACGGCGCAGCGCTGCGCGCGCTCGAGGGCAACGTCCCCACCACGATCCTGGCGCTGGCCTCCTTGCCGCGGCTGGCCACCGAGCTCTTCGCGGAGGCGGGTCTTGCCGCATCGAAGAGCGCAGCGGCGCGCCTCGTGTCTGGCGGCGGCGCCTACCTGAACGACGTCGCGGTCGGCGACGTCGAGGAGGTGGTTGACGCCGCAGCGCTCGTCGAGGGGCGCTGGGCGCTCCTGCGGTCGGGAAAGCGCAACCGGCACCTCTTGGTTTTCGAAGCCACGCCCCGGAGTTGACGCTCCTACGGTGACTCGGTAGGTTAAGCCCCCGCCCCAGAAGACCCCCGGCATCGCCGGAGCGCTTCGCGGGCAAAGCATTTCGGCACCACCGCCCCTCGGGCGTGTGCCGGCAACCCTTGCACTGCGAGGGCAGCGCACCTTGACAACGGAATAGCGGACGAACGACATCGACCTCGGTCGGTGTCGCAAAAGCCAGTGCGGGCGACCACGGGAAACCGTGAGTCGCACCAAGTCAATGCACTGACGGACAACCGAATCATGGTTGGCCGTTCTTTGCCGGGTCGGTGTCCGAGCCCCCACATTCCGGGGGAACAGCACCGGCTCTCTACTGATCACCGATCCTCCAGCTTGCTGGAAGGTCAACGATCTCGATGGAGAGTTTGATCCTGGCTCAGGACGAACGCTGGCGGCGTGCTTAACACATGCAAGTCGAACGAAGTCCAACCAATGGCAACATTGGGGAAGGCTTAGTGGCGAACGGGTGAGTAACACGTGAGGAACCTGCCCCGAAGACCGGGATAACTCTCCGAAAGGAGTGCTAATACCGGATGTCCCCACCGGATCGCATGGTCTGGTGAGGAAATGGATTCCGCTTCGGGAGGGCCTCGCGGCCTATCAGCTTGTTGGCGGGGTAACGGCCCACCAAGGCGTCGACGGGTAGCTGGTCTGAGAGGACGATCAGCCACACTGGGACTGAGACACGGCCCAGACTCCTACGGGAGGCAGCAGTGGGGAATCTTGCGCAATGGGCGAAAGCCTGACGCAGCAACGCCGCG
>JBPCON010000011.1:0-3951 GCA_051000215.1 Acidimicrobiales bacterium | reverse complement strand
ACACCCTCGTAATAGCAGCCGTCAACGTCGTCTTCCCATGATCAATATGACCCATCGTCCCCACATTCAAATGAGGCTTATTCCGATCAAACTTCTCCTTGGCCATAGCTGCTTTCCTTGATCGCTTCGGTGTTGGGTTGTGGTGGCGGCGGCCGGGATCGAACCGGCGACACCTCGATTATGAGCCGAGTGCTCTGACCATCTGAGCTACGCCGCCAGTGAGCCCCGAGAGTGGGGCGACTCGCCGAGCGGCGCGTGACGGACCCGGCGAGACGAGCCCTCTGTGGGAATCGAACCCACGACACCAGCCTTACCATGGCTGTGCTCTACCGACTGAGCTAAGAGGGCGTTAGAGCGGGCGAGGATAGCCCGGCCCCGCCGGGAGCCCAAAGCCCGAAGCCGGTGTCACAGCAGTCGCTGCATCACCACGACATCGAGCCAGCGACCGAACTTGCGCCCGACCTCGCGCTCGGTGCCGACGGTTGCGAACCCATGGCGGGCGTGGAGGCTGATCGATGCGTCGTGCCCGCCGACGATGCGGGCCACGACGGCGTGAAAGCCGTGCAGCCTCGCCGTCGCGAGCAGCTCACCGAGCAGGAGGGTCCCGATGCCCCCGCCCTGGTTGTCGCGGTGCACGTACACGGAATCCTCGACCGTGGTGCGGTAGGCGGGGCGCTCCTTGTAGGGCGAGAGCGATGCGAAGCCGACGACGGCACCGCCCTCGTCCACCGCGACGACGGCGGCATGCACGCCCGAACGGTCGGACAACCACGCTCGCTGCTCTTCGAGCGTTCGCGGCACGAGGTCGAACGTGACCGTGGCCTCGAGCACCTCAGGGTTGTAGATGGAGCGGATCGCTTCGGCGTCGTCGATCGTGGCTGGCCTCACCTGCACCGGCGGATCCTAGGAGAGCACAGGCTCTTCGGCCGGTGTCGGCTGGTCGGGCTGGAGGAACCGACCGATGACCGGCAGCTCCCAGAACGACTCGGCCTTGGCCACGGCGAAGGCTGCCGGCAGGAAGCTCTCGAGCGAGTCGTAGACCGCGTAGCGGGGGCGCCAATCGGGGTCGAACTTCGCGTTGTACTTCCACAGCGACTCGATCTGCATCGACTCGCTCAGCCAGCCGAGCACGCGACGGTTGATCCGCTGGCCGAGGCCGCCGACAGCTTCGTCGGCGAGCACCGAACGCATCACTGCGAAGTTGAGGCCGAGCCCGTGGTGCCCAGCGTCGCGCAGATGCTCGATGGTGCGGACGACGACGAAGTCCGTGAGGCCGTTGGGGTGCTCCTGCGCCTCCGACCGGCGCATGAGGTCGAGCGAATAGCCGCTGATGTCGGCCGCGGGGACGTACTGGCAGAAGGCTGCGGGTTCGCCCTCCGGATCGCGGCACACAGCGAGCAACAGCCCAGCATCGTCGGGGCAGAACACGCGGCCGAGCGTCATCGAGAACCCGCGCTCGACATCGCCGCGCCGGCTCCCGGCCATCAACGCCCGCAGACCAGCCTCGAGCGCTGGCGCGAGACGCGCCGGATCGTGGAACTCGATCGTGTAGCCGTACTTCGCGATGCGGTTGACGGCTTGGCGCAGGCCCTTGTTGCGGCCGCCGTCGAGGTTGAAGCGCCGACAGTCGGCGATCGCTTCGTCGCCGATGTAGAGCTCACCCATCCCCGTCGCGCGGTACGTCGGCAGCCACCCCTCCCCCGCGCCCATCACGGCGACCGACCAGCCGTGCTCGTCGGCGAACGCGTGGAAGGCGCGCCACGCCGAAGCGCGCTCCGAACCCGGCCCGATCGGATCAGGCGACACGAGACAGACCCCGTTGTGCACCGCGTAGGCGACGAGCGTCTCACCCTGCACCCAGTGCTCCTTGTCGTTGCGTAGGGCGAAGTACGAGAGGGTGTCGCCGCCGTAGCGGGCGACGATCTCACGAGCGCGGGCGTGCTCGGGATCTGCTCCGCTGCGACGACGGGCCACCACCGGTCGAAAGACGAGCCAACAGGCGGCCACCGCGAGCGCGATCCCGACCCCACCGAGCGCCGGCGTGAGGAAGCGCTCTCGCCGCACCGGGATGTCGATGGCGTCGATGCCCGCGAGACGCTCGACGACAGCGGTGATCGCCCGCGCGACGGACATGTGGCTGCGCGTCGGGATCCAGAGTGCCGTGACGGTGCCGGCGACGATGGCCGCGAGCGCGCCGCCCGCGAGCGTGACCGCAGCGCGCCCGATGGAGGGGCGGTCGGCACCGACGGTGAACGTCGAGCGGTTCGCGAGCAGATAGCCGAGCACGAGGAGCGACACCCCGGCCTCCTCGAGGTCGAGGCCCTTGACGAGGTGCAGCACGGTCGTCAGCCCGATGACGGCGACCGCGAGCGCCCAGGCGTGGCGTTGCCCGCGGCGCACACCACGGCCCAGCAGGAGCAATGCCATGCCGAGGGCGGCGACGAGTGCTGACGCCGTCTCTGGGACGACGACCGGCACGACATCGCCGAGCAGGTCGAGGCGGTCGCGCAAGGGTGGGGTGATGGCGGACACGACGTTGAACAGCCCAGTCAGACCAAGCGCGCCGCCTGCGATGCGGCGCACACGTCGCCTGCGCAACTCGGCCGCGAAGGAAGCGGGCGGCCAGTCGGTCCCCCCGGGGTACGTCGCGACGACGCTCGGGCGCGGCGCTGGCTCAGGACCCGGGCGCGCGGCGAGCCGCTCGAGCAAGGGCAGCCTCTCCACCTCCACGCGGGACCACAACAATCGCACGTGCAGCTCCGCGCCGGCCTCGAGCTCGATCCAGGCGACCTGCCGCTCAGCGACGAACACAGGCGGCAGCCCGAGGCGCGCCGCGCGGCGACGCACGACGGTTCCTCCGCTTCCGCAGTTGGCATAGAAGCCGCCGCCGAGGGTCGTGAGCTCGGGTTCGTGGGTGTGGCCGGTGATGAGCCCAGCGCCGCTCGTCTCGGATCGCACGAACCGGTCGGCCTCTGCGCGCGGCGCGTCGTTCTGGGCGCGATGCGGCGCCCCGACCTCGAGCCCGGCAAGCGAGCGGAACGAGCGCCGCATGACGGCCGCGAGCAGGAGAGCGACCAGCACGACATCGGCGACAGCGACGAAGCCGACGACCGCCAAGCGACCGGAGAGCCCGAGCAACGCCCGTTCCGGCCGAGGGCGGACGAGGTCGATGACGAAGCCGGCGCCCACGAGAAGCCCAGCCATCAACAGGGGCACGATCAACCACCACAGCTGTTTGGCCAGGCGTCGGTATGCCAGGCGAGATGCGATGAAGCCGGGAGCGTCGGCGGGGTCCCCGAGCTCGGCGAGTCCTTCGAGCCACGGCACCTTGTCGGGTGCCACGAGGGGCAGCAGCTCGACGACGACGTGATGCCCGATCGGCGTCTCTGCTGGGTTCCTCGGATCGCCCGGCGCGTTCGAAGGGTCGAAGCGTTGCCCGTGCTCGATCCGTACGGTGCGCAACCCAACGCCGGTCACAACTCCTAGCTCAGCGGCGAGCCCGACCTTCGCGCCGTAGCGACGCTGCAGCGTTGCGATGGCTTTGTCCTGCCACGCAAGGCAGGCATCGTGGGTGCCGACGAGCACCACGACCTCGCGGTCGGCGCCCGCGCTGAAGCGTTCGAGCGCGGACGCGAGACGGGGGTGGGCGTCGATGATGCGACCCGGGTCGCGCTGCGCGTCGGTGAGCAGCTCGAAGGCATCGCCAGCCAGCACGAGGGCGCCCGGACCCACCCATCCCTCGAGCACCGTTGCGAGCTCGGTGGCCACGTGCTGGGAGGTCTCGGTCGGGCGCCACCCGAGGTGCAGGTCCGAGGCGACGACGACGCGCGAGCCCGAACCCACCTCGATCTCGACGAGGTCGGCCACGAGCTCCGGGCCCTGCTCCGTCGAAACCACGGGCACACCGTACGCGACACGCGCCGGTTGTGTTCTTTCTTTTTTTTTTTTTTC
>JBPCON010000049.1:0-17054 GCA_051000215.1 Acidimicrobiales bacterium | reverse complement strand
AGGGGTGTAGGAGAGACGGTTTGGGGGGGGGGGGTGTCCGGGAGCGAACCAACCCACCAACCGGGCCGGTTTTCTCCGCAAAGAGGTCCGCCCCGAAGGGTCTCCCCTCTTCAGCGCTGTCGCGGCGTGGGTCGAAGCGAGGGCTAGAAGCCCATGCCGCCCATGCCGCCCATGCCGCCACCGCCGCCGGGCATGGCGGGCATGGCGCCGCCGGCTGGCTCGGGCTTGTCGGCGATGACGCACTCGGTCGTGAGAAGGAGGCTGGCGATCGAAGCCGCGTTCTGCAGCGCAGCCCGCGTCACCTTGGCGGGGTCGATTACGCCGGCCTTCACCAGATCCTCCAAGTCGCCCGTGGCCGCGTTGAGCCCGACGTTGCCTGTCTCGCGCAGCACCTGCTCGACCGTGACCGCACCCTCGTGTCCGGCGTTGTCGGCGATGAGCCGAGCCGGGGCCTCGACGGCGAGCCAGACGCTGCGAGCGCCGGTGGCCTCGTCGCCCTCGAGCTTCTTGATCGCCTTCTCGATCGCAGCACGCGACCGGAGCAGAGCGGTGCCGCCACCGGCGACCACACCCTCCTCGATAGCAGCTCGAGTCGCAGAGAGCGCGTCCTCGATGCGGTGCTTCTTCTCCTTGAGCTCGACCTCGGTCGCGGCGCCGACCTTGACGACCGCGACGCCGCCCGAGAGCTTGGCAAGGCGCTCCTGGAGCTTCTCGCGATCCCAATCGGAGTCGGTGTCCTCGATCTCACGCTTGATCTGCGCGATCCGGCCCTTGACGTCGTCGTCAGCGCCTGCACCCTCGATGACGGTGGTGTCGTCCTTGGTGATGATCACCTTGCGGGCCTTGCCCATCAGGTCGAGCGTCGCGGCGTCGAGCTTGAGCCCGACCTCCTCGCTGATGACCTGACCGCCGGTGAGCACGGCCATGTCCTGCAGCATCGCCTTGCGGCGGTCGCCGAACCCGGGGGCTTTGACCGCGACGGAGTTGAACGTGCCGCGGATCTTGTTCACGACGAGCGTGGCCAAGGCCTCGCCCTCGACGTCCTCGGCGATGATCAACAGCGGCTTGGTCGACTGCATGACCTTCTCGAGCACCGGGATCAGATCCTGCACCGAGGCGATCTTGCCGCTCGTGATCAGGATGTAGGGCTCCTCGAGGACGGCTTCTTGGCGCTCGGCGTCGGTGACGAAGTACGGCGAGAGGTAGCCCTTGTCGAACTGCATGCCCTCGACGAAGTCGAGCTCCATGCCGAACGTGTTGGACTCCTCGACGGTGACGACGCCGTCCTTGCCGACCTTGTCGATGGCGTCGGCGATGACGTCGCCGATGGCGGGATCGGCCGCCGAGATCGACGCGACCTGGGCGATCTCCGCCTTGTCGTCGACCTCCTTCGCCTGCTTGGCGATGGCCTCGACAGCCGCGGCGACCGCGATGTCGATGCCGCGCTTCAGGGCCATCGGGCTGGCGCCGGCGGCCACGTTGCGCAGACCCTCCTTGACAAGGGCTTGTGCGAGCACGGTTGCGGTGGTGGTGCCGTCGCCGGCGATGTCGTTCGTCTTGGTGGCCACCTCCTTCACCAACTGCGCGCCCATGTTCTCGAACGGGTCGTCGAGCTCGATCTCGCGAGCGATCGACACGCCGTCGTTGGTGATCGTCGGGGCGCCGAACTTCTTGTCGAGCACCACGTTTCGACCCTTCGGCCCGAGCGTGACCTTGACGGCGTCAGCGAGGCGGTTCACGCCGGCCTCGAGGGCACGCCGCGCTTCCTCGTCGAACTTGATGACCTTGGCCACGTCTACTTCTTCACGATCGCGAGGACGTCACGCGCGTTGAGGATCAACACGTCCTCGCCATCAGTTGTGATCTCGGTGCCGCCATACTTCGAGTAGACGACCGTGTCGCCGACCTTGACGTCGACAGGGATGATCTCGCCCGTCTGCTCGGAGCGCTTGCCCGGGCCTACGGCCAGGACCTCGCCCTGCTGGGGCTTCTCCTTGGCGGTATCGGGGATGACGAGGCCGCTGGCCGTCGTCTCCTCGGACTCGCCCGGCATGACGACGATTCGGTCGTCGAGGGGCTGCAGGTTCATGGGTGTGCCTCCGTGGCTGTGGCTCGGTGCTCGAACGCCTCGTGCGTCCTTAGCACTCGCAACTGACGAGTGCTAAGGGTACGCGCGCCGCGCTGGCACTTTCAACCGGCGAGTGCCAGACCCGCGCTGGCGCGATGTCAACCGGGAGCGACGGGCAGACCGAGGTTGGGGTCGGCGCCGGCGTCGAGCGGTGTCGGGCCGTCAGAGCGAAGACGCCACCACCCGGCTGCCGCGATCATCGCGGCGTTGTCGGTGCACATCGCCCGGCTCGGGAGAAAGCCGTGGAAGCCCTCTTCGACGCACACGCCGAGAAAGCGCTCACGAAGTTGCGAGTTTGCCGCGACGCCCCCACCCAAGCACATGCCCTTCGCGCCGATGTCGCGTGCCGCGCGGCGTGCCTTCGCGAGCAGCACGTCGACGACCGCCTCCTGGAAGCTGGCGCACACGTCGGCTGTCACGACCTCCGGGTGCTTGCGCACGTGGTTCACCACGGCCGTCTTCAAGCCGCTGAAGGAGAAGTCGTAGCCGGCGTCCAGCATCGCTCGAGGGAAGCGGATCGCCTCGGGGTTGCCGTCCATCGCCAGGCGATCGATGGCCGGCCCGCCCGGGTAGCCGAGCCCGAGGTAGCGCGCCACCTTGTCGAAAGCCTCGCCGGCTGCATCGTCGACCGTGGAGCCCAACAGCCGGTAGCGGCCGTGGCCCTCCATCGCAACGAGCATCGTGTGCCCGCCCGAGACGAGCAGCACCACGACGGGCATCTCGAGGTCTGGCTCCTCGAGCAACGAGGCGTACAGGTGCGCTTCGAGGTGGTTGACCCCGACGAAAGGCACGTCCCAGACCAACGCCAGCGCCTTCGCCGCGCTCACGCCGACGAGAAGCGAGCCGACGAGCCCGGGGCCGACGGTGGCGGCGACCGCCTCGATGGCGCTGTCGTCGACGCCGGCTTCGACGAGCGCCTGCGCGATGACGGGGGTGAGCAGCTCGACGTGGGCACGGCTCGCGATCTCCGGCACGACGCCCCCATAGCGGGCGTGGAGATCGACCTGGCTCGACACGACCGACGACAGCACGTCGCGTGCCTCGACGACCACAGCCGCGGCTGTCTCGTCACACGAGGTCTCGATGCCGAGGATGGTGGATGCGCTCATCGGTGCTCGTGGCGTGTCACGGAGCGTCCTCGACGGTGGTGAGCCCAGGGATGCAAGCCTCGATGGCAGCGAGTCGCGCCCGGTACTCCGGTTCGGCGACGCCATGAGCCCACATGATCAGCGCGTCCTCCCCCGTCTCGACGTAATACCCCTTGCGAATGCCGGCCGGGGCATAACCGAAACGGGCATACATCGCCTTGGCGGCACCGTTGCCGACGCGCACCTCGAGCGTCAGCGCCGTCGCCCCCCGTTGCACGGCCTCACGCGTGAGGTGCACGAGCAGGCGCGTGCCGATCTTGTGCCGGTGCCATGTCGGCTCGACCGCGATGGTGGTCACGTGCGCTTCGTCACCGACGAGCAGCAGCCCCGCGTAGCCGACGACGTCGGGCCCGACTCGGGCGACGAGGTAGGCGCGGGAGGTGCGCAGCGCGAGCTCGCTCATGAACAGCCCGACGGACCACGGCCTCGGGTACACCTGGTGCTCGATGCGCAACACCCCTCGCAGGTGCCGACGTCGCATCGGTGCGATCCGCACCTCGAGGTCGTCGAGCTCCTCTTCGGGCCTGAGGTCGCGCGGTTCAACCACCATCGCGCATCTTCCAGTTGATCTCCGCGTCGGGCTTGCGCAGATAAAGAGGCGAGAGCTCCCACGGCTTCACCCACTCCTCGCGAAGCGCCTGGGCGTGCGCGAGCTGCACGAGTGAGGAGGCGGATGGGTAGGCAAGGGCCTGGTCGGCGACCTCGATCTTCGAGAGCCCATCGAACGCGTCGACGTATCGCAGCGCACCGTCGCCGACGAGCAGGATGTCGTCTTTGGCCGCGTGCAGCTCCGACGCGAGATCGTCAGCCGTGCCGACACGCGGGTCGCCGAGCCGCTGCACGCCACCGGGGACCTGGCGGTAGAAGGCGAAGAAGACCTCGCCTCGCCGCGCGTCGATGGCGGTCACGATGAGCCGGGGTGAGAAGCGCACCGGGAAGGCGACGAGGTCTAGGCTGCTGACTCCGATCATCGGAACCCGCAGCGCGCTGGCCATCGCCTTGGCGGCGGCCACACCAACGCGCAAGCCGGTGAAGAGCCCCGGCCCGAGGTCGACTGCGACGCAGGAGATCTCATCGAGCTCGATCCGAGCCTGGCGGCGCACGAAGTCGATGGCGGGCGTCAAGTTCTCGGCGTGGCGCCGGCCCCGCGCGCTGTGGGCCTGGGCCAGGACCCCCTCGTGCCCGCCGATGGCGACCCCGACCTGCGGGGTCGCGGTCTCGATCCCGAGGATCAGCACGGGCTGGCGCCGGGTGACCACCGCGAAACGGTCCGAGCGAGCGCAGACGTGCGGGCTGCCCAACTCAGGCCGACGCAGGAGAAGGCCAACCCGCGTTCGTCGTCTCCATCCATGAACGTCATCCGGATCTCGAGGTAGTCGTTCGGCAGGGCGGGGACGATGGCGTCGCCCCACTCGATGAGCGTCACGGCGTCGTCGTCGAGGAGCTCGGGCAAGCCGATGTCGAGGACCTCATCGAGCTGCTCGAGGCGGTACACGTCGAGGTGGTGCAACCGGATGCGGCCCCCTTCGTATTCGCGGGCCAGCGTGAACGTCGGGCTCGTGATCTGCCCGGGCACACCCAGGCCACGACCGAACCCTTGGGAGAAGGCGGTCTTGCCAGCTCCGAGGTCGCCCGCGAGGAGCACGAGGTCGCGGGGGCGTGCCAGCGCGGCCACCGCAGCGGCGAGATCACGCGTCTGTTCGACCGACGTCGTGGTCGCGACGATGCCCATCAGCTCGAGCCCGTCGCGCTGTGAGCCAGACCGAGAAGCTGTTTGGCACGTACGAGGTCGGCGCGCATCTGGGCCATCTGCTCGGCACCGCCCCGCAACACGGCGGCAGGGTGGAACGTGGGGATGAGCACCGCGCCGCGGTAGGGGTAGGTGCGGCCCCGCAGCTTGGTGATGCCCTCCTTCGTCCCGAGGAGGAGCTTCGTCGAGAAGTTGCCGAGCGTGACGATCGCCCGCGGGCTGGCGAGCTCGAGCTTGCGGTCGAACCACGGCCGGCACGCTGCGATCTCGTCGACCTCGGGGTCGCGGTTGCCGGGTGGCCGGCACATCACGACGTTTATCACGAAGAAGTCGTCGCGCCCGAGCCCGATCTCCTCGAGCACGAGACGATCGAGCAGCCGGCCCGACCGGCCTACGAAGGGCTGGCCCCGCTTGTCCTCCTCTGCTCCCGGTGCTTCGCCGATGAACATGAGCTCGCTCGCCGGGTCACCTCGGGAGATCACGACTTGCGTGCGCCCGAGCCCGGCCAGCTTGCACCGCGTGCAACCGGATGCCTCCTCGACGAGCAGCTCAAGCGCGGTCGACACGCCGCGAGGCTACCGGCCGCTCACGGAACGGCGGAGGGGGCTCCCGGCCGGCGCGTCAGGGCGCGGGGACTCGCATCGGCAGGCGGGCGACGAAGTCGCGGAGCAGCGCGTCGAGCTCGTCGCGCCGCTCGAGCATCATCATGTGCCCACAGCCTTCGATGACCTCGAGGTGCACATCGCGCAGCGCGCCCGCGATGCGCCTGGCGAAGCGCACAGGCGTGAGGAGGTCGCGCGTCCCGACCAAGACGAGCGCTGGGCCCGACCACGAACGGAGCCCGGCGAGTCCGCTGTGTGAGCCGAGCGTGAGCCCGGTCTGCCACGACGACTCAGGCTGCATGGCTCGCAACCAACGCTCCGTTGCGAGCACGTGGCTCGCCGAGGGCGCCCGTCCGAAACCGAGCGCGGTAGCCATCGTCCCGGCCGCTCCTGGCGGCAGCCCCCGGATGGCGCGCCAACCCCGCGAAGAGCCGAAGCCGGCAGCGCGGCCAGCGAAGCGCTCGATCGCAGCGCGCCCCGTGTCGCCGAGCGGCGGACCAGGCGTCGTCGAGAGGAACACGAGTCCCGCGGCACGCGCTTCGAGCACAGCGAGGTGCTCGGCCAGCGCTCGCTGCAGCACCATGCCCCCCATCGAGTGACCGACGATCACCGCGTCGCGCAGATCCAGTTGCTCGAGCAACGCAGCGATGTCACCCGCGATGGGACCGATGCCGTAGCCGGCCGAGCCAGCCGTGCTGCCGCCATGTCCGCGCAGGTCGGGCGCGACGACTCGGAACGCTGGGGCGAGATCGCGCAGTTGGTAGCCCCATACCTCTGCGGCCAACGTGATGCCGTGAAGCAACACGAGCGGCCGAGCGTCGCGCGGCCCTCGCTCGACCACGTGGAGCTCACCGCCGTCGGCCATCGTGAGCGAGTGGTGGATCACGTCGGGCGGAATCGCGACGGGGTCATCAGCGAACAGGTCCTCAGCAGCGAGCAATCGGCGCACGATCAGCCTGGGGCCGACGAGCACTGCGCCCGCAGCGGCAGCAGCGCCAGCGGCAAGGACCGCCGATCGGAGCCTCATGTTGGCGCGACCTCGGTGTCGAGGTGTGCGCTCATACGTACCGGCGCGGGATGCGATTGACGCTGATGCCACAGACGATCTCGTAGGCGATCGTGTCGGTCCTGGCGGCCCACTCCCACGAGGAGATCGTCTCGCTGCCCTGGCTGCCGATGAGCACGACCTCGTCCCTGGGGCGCACGCTCTCGTCGTCGCCGCAATCGATCATGAGCTGGTCCATGGTCACCACGCCGGCGATCCGGCGCCGCCTGCCTCCGAGGAGCACCTCACCGCCCGTCAACCCCAGCCTGCGAGGGACACCGTCGTGATACCCGATCGGGACGGTGGCCACGACGGTCGGCTCGTCGAAGCGGTGGTGCAGCCCGTAGGAGATGCGCTCGCCGGCGTGCACCTTCTTCACGAACGACACGCGCGCTTTCAGGGCCATCGCCGGCACCAGCGCGTCGCAGCCCGGCAGACCAGGCGCTGGAGCGATCCCGTAGAGCGCGATGCCGCACCGCACGAGGTCGTAACGCGCTTCGGGGTGCTGGAGCGCCGCGGCCGAGTTCGCTGCGTGCACGAGCTTCGGGAAGATCCCGCGGTCGTGCAACTCGACGAGCGCGGCATCGAAGGAGCTGAGCTGCAGCGCGGTGTACCCGCCGTCATCGATCTCGTCCGCAGCCGCCAAGTGCGTCCAGAAGCCTTCGAGCTCGAGCTCGTCGCTCTCGTCGATGAGCGTGGCCAGGTGCGTCACTGCCTCGGGGGCCGCGCCGACTCGGTGCATCCCGGTGTCGACCTTGAGGTGCACCGCGAGGCGCTTTTCTCTCCCGGACGCACGCACGGCCGCGATCGCCGCCTTGACGGCCTCGGCCGAGTACACGGTCGCGCTGACCCCGCCGAGCGCGACGACGGCCGCCATCTGGCGTAGCGGCGGCTCGGTGAGCAGCAGGATCGGGGCGTCGAGGTGCTGGCGCAACTCGGCCGCCTCGTTGACTAGGGCGACGCCGAGCCATGATGCGCCGCCGCGCAGCGCCGCCTGGGCGACCGGCACCGCGCCGTGGCCGTAACCCCATGCCTTCACCACGGCGCAGAGCGCTGCCGGCGCCGCGACCTGCGCGAGCGTGCGGGCGTTGGCTTCGATCGCGGCGGCGTCGACCTCAGCCCAGGCGTAGGGCCGGTCGTCGGGGTGGACCTCCGGCACGGGCGCGGCTACCCCGCGGCCGATCCGCCCTCGAGGATGGCCCGGAGGATGTCGTGGCGCGAGACGATGCCCACGAGCTTGCCCGAACCATCGGTGACCGGGAGGCGCGAGACATGGCGATCGTGGATGAGGCTCGCGGCTGCCTCGATCGTGTCGTCGGGGCGGCACGTGACGGGATCGTCGGACATGAGCTGCGCCACCGTTGAGCCGAGCGCCTTTTCGAGCTCCGCATCGAAGCTGCGCTTGCCCAGCTCGAAGGAGGCGCCGAGCACGGAGATGAACCGCGGGAGGTGCAGCTGCGCCTCCTTCACCACGAGATCCGCGCTCGACAGCACGCCGACGACGACGCGATCGCCGTCGAGCACCGGTGCCGCGTCGACACCGCTGTCGACCAGCGTCCGCAGTGCGTGTTCGACGGTGTCGTCGGGACCGAACGTGACGACCTCAGAGGTCATCACCTCACGGACGGGCGAGTTGCTGTCCATCGTCGGGCTGCTCCAGGGACTGATAGGCGGCGGGGAGGAGGTCGGGCAGGTCGCCGGCGACCAGGCCGCGGGCGGGCCCGAGGGTACCCGCTCGGCCATGGAGCCACGCCGCTGCCGCCGCCGCCATCAGCGGTTCGACCCCCTGCGCGAGCAGTGCGCCGACAGCCCCCGCGAGCACGTCACCCGTGCCCGCTGTGGCCAGGCGGGCGTCGCCCGTCGTGACAGCGAGCGCGGTGCCGTCCGGGTCTGCGACGACGGTGGTCGGCCCCTTCAGCAAGACGATCGATCCGGTGCCGGCCGCGAGCGTTCGGGCCGCGGCGAAGCGGTCGGGCCCGGGTGCGGTTCCGCTCAGCCGCTCGGCCTCACCATCGTGGGGGGTGAGCACGACCGGTGCGTTCCCCGATGCGCGCCACCCCTGCCCGAGGGCGGTGAGCCCGTCGCCGTCGATGACGAGCGCGACGGTCGAAGCCTCCGCCACTTCGCGGACCGCTGCGTGCGCGGCCGCAGCGGTCCCGAGCCCGGGGCCCAGCACCACAGCACGAAACCGGTCGAGACCGCCGAGCACCGCCGAAGCCCACGCGTCGCGGCTGAGCTCGTGTGTCACTGCCTCGATCGGCGCGCCCGGCGCCGCACCCTGCTCGCCTGGGATCGACAAGCGGACGTAGCCCGCACCAGCGCGTTGCGCCCCCCGGCAAGCGAGCGCGGGCGCGCCGGTCATCCCCGGCGACCCGCCGACGATCCACACCGCCGCTTTCCACTTGTGGGCTTCGACGGGCCGCGGTGACAGCCAGCCGCGCACGTCGCCAGGACCGACGAGGTGGGCCGTGGCTCGACTGCAATCGAGCCCGATGTCGGCGAGCCTGAAGGCGCCAGCTCGGGCCCGGCCCGGCTGCAGCACCAGCCCTGGCTTCAACGCGCCAAACGTGACGGTGGCATCCGCAAGGACTGCGTCGTCGCTTGCCTCGCCGGTCAGACCCGAGACACCCGAGGGGATGTCGACTGCCAGGACAGGTGCGTTGCCCGGATCAGGGGCGCGATACTCGCCGTGGAATCCTGTACCGAACGCGGCGTCGATGACGAGGTCGACGTCGGCCAACCGCTCACCCGGGCCGATGAGCGCTGGGTCGAGCACCGAGCAGCGCACGCCCCGGCGCTCCAGGAGCCGGGCGGCTTCGCGGCCGTCGGCCCCGTTGTTGCCCTTGCCTGCAACCACTACCACTCGCTTGCCGTACGCGCCGCCGAGCAGGTCGAGCGCAGCTCGCGCCACAGCGGCGCCCGCTCGCGCGACGAGGACGTCGAACGGCTCCGGCGCGGCTCGATCGACAGCCCCCATCTCCTCGGGCGTCAGGATCGGCAGCACCCCTCGATGATCGCGCCGAACTTCTGCCGTCGACGCCACCTGCGCTTCGTGGCTGGGTTCAGACTGTCGCGACAGTGGCGATGGCCGCCCGAGCATCGTGCGCGAGGGTGACGTGCCACGCGACCACGCCTCGCTGCGCAGCGAGGTCGGCCGCTCGACCCGTCACGCGCAAGGACGGCGCCCCGCTGTCGTGCCTGGTGACCTCGATCTCGTGCCACGCGCAAGCGCCGAGACCGCAACCCATGGCCTTGAGCGCCGCCTCCTTGGCCGCGAACCGTGCTGCGTACCGCTCAACCCGTCTGGGACCCTCGCAATACAACCGCTCCCCCTCGGTGAAGAGCCTCCCGACGATGCTCGGCGTGCGCTCGAGCACAGCCGCGAACCGCGCCAGGTCCACGAGATCGGTGCCGAGGCCCCTCATGTTCTCCAGCGGTCGGCGAGGTCGGCGACGGGCGCCGTCAGGAGATCGACGATGGGGATCTCCGCGAGGAGGTCGTCGCGAAACAGCGGCTCGGTTTCGGTGACGGCATCCTTCAGGGCAGCGAACCGACCTCGGTAGCCCTGAAGGACACCGCGCGCTGTCGAGGCCGTGAGGTCGTCTTCGAAGCGCACGTGCAGGAGCGTGATCCCGGTGCACGAGCCGTCTTTGACCTCGGGCACGATGACGATCGTGCGCCCATCGCGTCGACCCCGCGCAACGAGCAGCTCGCGGTCGACGGCGACCGAGTGCTTGGTGCCGCGAAGCCGCGACGACGCATCGGCGCGCGATGGGATCTCGGCTGCGATGCCGACGCGATCGACGACGGTGAGCGTTGCGTCGTCGTCGATCGCCGGGTCGCCTTCGAGGCGATAGCGGATCGAGCCGATGACCTCGCTGATCGCTGGGTCGAGGTCGGCGAGCGTGCGCAACGTGCGGTACGTCAGGGAGTCGCGCGGGGCGCCAGCAGCGAGCACCGCTGCAGCGAGCGGCACCTGCAGGAGCGTCTCGTCGGACCGCGAGATGCCGACGGTCACCGTCTTCGCCTGATGCTTGATGGCGTCGATCGGGCGCGTCAGCTCCTCGATCGCCCGCGTCAGCGATGCGGTCAGATCATCGACGACGACGGCAGGTGTACCGATCTTTCCGTGCTCGACCTGGTAGCCCTCGAGCGGCGTGACCCCTACCGCGTAGCGCAGGAGCGAGGCGAGGCGCACCGCGGTGGAGGCCTCGAGGTGGCCGTCGTACGCCGAAGCCCGCAGCCCGTCGAAGAATCGCGCAGCGATCGGTTCGAACGCAGGACGCAGGTGGCGCAGCATGCGATCACCGTCGACGCGCAAGCCGGGCGTGGAGATCGCGACCTCGATGGCAGCCCGAGCCTCGCGGAGCAAGAGGGCCTGGCCGTCGATCGCGAGCGCAGCCTCGTACCCGAAGATGTGCCCAGCCATTGCGGAGAGGACGAAAGCGAGATCGGGGTGCGTGGCCGGCACCTTGATGACCTGGACCGCGGCGGAGAACCGCTCCTCTCCCTCCGTGCAGATCACGATCGGGGTGGCCTTGTGCGCGCGGAAGATGGCCACCTCTTTGGCCACATCGTCGGCTGTCGAGCCGCTGAGCCCTGCCGCACAGACGAGGATCAACGGCTCCGACGACAAGTCGATGTGCTTCTTGTCCTCGGTCGAATCGCAGGCGATCGCCTTGTAGCAGAGCTCGGAGAGCTTGATGCGAAGCTCGTTCGCTGCGATGCGGTTGGTGCCGTTGCCGACCATCGCCCAGTAGCGGAGCGGTGGCGCGAGCTCACGTGCGATGGCGCCGATCTCGGCGCGCCGGGCGACGACCTCGGACATCGCCTCGGGCAGATCGCGCAGCGCCTCGAGCAGCCCTTGGTCGAGCGAGCCGCCGACCTCGACCGCGATCGCGGCGGCGAGGAGGAAACCCGCTGCGATCTGGGCGTAGAGCGCCTTCGTCGAAGCAACCGACATCTCCACGTCGCGCCCATCGGAGGTGTAGAGCACACCGTCGGCCTTGTCGGTGAGGTCGCTGTTGCGGCGGTTCACGATGGCGATGACCCGCGCGCCCCGGGCGCGGGCCAGGTCGACCGTCCGGTTCGTGTCGGTCGTGGTCCCCGACTGGCTGATGGCGACGATGAGCGTGTCGCTCATGTCGTGTCGGAGACCGAAGCCCGAGAGCTCGGTGGCGAGGGCCGCTTCGACGCGCAGCGGTGTCGAAGCTGTCATCGCCTCGAGCGCCGCCTCGAAGCTCTGTCCGGCCACGTGCGCCGTCCCCTGGCCGATGGCGACCACGCGCTCGATGCGCCCGTCGCGCAGCCCGGCAAGCACATCGGCGGGCATGGCCTCGGCGCCGAGGGCGATCCCCATCGTGGCGCCGTGGTCGACGAGCTTGCCGCGTAGCGTCTTGCGGAACGAGCTCGGCGCCTCGCTGATCTCCTTCAGCAAGAAGTGCGGGAAGCTGCCCCTGTCGATGTCTCGCGTCGTGATCTGTGCCGTGGCGATCTCGGTGTCCTCGACCGGCAGCACGGTGCCGTCGTACGCGATGCGCTCGATGCCGTCGAGCGTGCCGGCCTGGTCACCGTGGAGCACCACCAGTTGGCCGCGGCTGGCGCTCGGGTTGTCGGTGTTGGCGGGAGTCTCACCGTCCATGCGGAGGTAGGCACTGGTCTCCTCGACAACGCCGTACGGCTCGCTCGCCACGATGTAGGCATCCTCCGCGAGACCGACGTAGAGGGCTTGGCCGCTCCCGCGCAACGCGAGGTAGAGATCGTCGGGACGCGTCGCGACGGTCGCGCCGATCGCGACCGAACCCTCGAACGCGGCGACGGTGGCGCGAACGGCCTCGGTGGGCTCGGCCCCTTCAGACAGGCGATGCGAGATCAGCGTGGGGATGACCTTGGCATCGGTGGTGATCTCGGCTGGGATCCGCAGCGCAGCGGCCGACTTCAGATCGGCGAAGTTCCCGACGTCACCGTTGAGCGCACCAACGACATATGGCCCGTCGAGGCGACCGTCCTCGTCGGAGTTGAGCGGATGAGCGTTTGCCTCGCTGATGATGCCGACGCTCGCCCAGCGGGTGTGACCCAGCACCGTCACCTCAGCGCCCGGGGCCTGCACCGCGAGGTGCAGCAGGTCATCGGCCACGAGGGCTGCACGCAGCGCGGCCGTGTTGTCGCCGAGCTCGCCGATCTCGGCCGCGGCCTTGTACACGAAGGACAGCAGCGCACCGCTCGCTCGCACGGCCCCGTCACGGAAGAGCGGGTCGGCGCTTCGGGCAGCGAGCATCGCCTCGGGTCCCTGCGCAGCGAGATCGAGCCCGTGACCCCGCACGAGCAGATGCAGCCCAGCGGAGTCGCGGCCCCTCACCTCGAGGCGATCGAGGGCCGAGAGCGCGACTTGCACCGACCAGAAGGCTTCGATCGCCGACGAGCTCGCGACGACGCCCGCCAGCTCGCCGACTGCGCGGGCCGTGCGCAGCCGATCGCGTTGGATCGCCCACGAAGCGTCCTTCGCGCGGATCAGCGCCGCGTTGGTGCGCTCGAGCACGTCAGGAGGGAGGGTCGTGCCGTCTTCGCCGTCGAGGCGCTCCTCGATCCGCTCGAGCGCGTTGGCGAGCTCGGCGAGGGTGCGCTCAGCCACGATAACGAGCTCGGGTGCGCCGAGGAGGCACGCTGTGCCCGGGACGCCTCGAAGGAGGTGGTCGACCTTCTCGAGCGGCTCGGCGAGCGCCGACAAGGCTGCTTCGAGGGCCGCCGTGTCGATATCAGCTGCGAGCTTCTCAGGCAGGGCCTCGAGGAGGCCGAGCACATCGGCGGGTCGAGGAGCCGAACGGCGCGCCGGCCGACGTACGACCGCGATGATGCCGCACATGAGGCAGCGAGCCTAACGGAGCGCACCCGGTCGCCCCACTGGCGGGTCTGGCTCTTGCTGGCGTTGAGGGTCAGGCGGATACAGCTTCGACCGCTGAGGCGAGCCGTGCTGCGACGGCCTCCGCTTGGTCGTGGGTCGGCGCCTCGACCATCACCCGCACGAGAGGCTCGGTCCCGCTGACGCGCACGACCACGCGGCCTGTCGCGCCGAGCTCGGACTCGGCCGCTCTCAGCGCGTCACCGATGAGTGCGCGGACGTCGAGGTCGTTGGTCGCGATGCGCACGTTGCGCAGCACTTGGGGGAGCCGCGTCATCACCGTCGCGAGCTCAGCGAGGGAACGGTCGCGGCGGACGATGTCGAGCAACTGCACGCCCGTCAACAGGCCGTCGCCTGTGCTCGCGATGTCGCGGAATATGACGTGGCCCGACTGCTCCCCACCGAGGCTCAGACCCTCGGCGTCGAGCGCGTCGAGCACATGACGATCGCCCACCGGTGTCTCCACGACGCGAATGCCCCGGTCGCGCATGGCCACACGAAAGCCGAGGTTCGTCATCACCGTCACGACGACGGCGTCGCCGCGCAAGACGCGGCGCGCGTGGCGGTCGACGGCACAGATGGCGATGGTCTGATCACCGTCGACGAGCTCGCCTGCAGCGTCGACAGCGAGGACGCGGTCGGCATCGCCATCGAAGGCCAAACCAACATCGGCACCACAGTCGACGACAGCAGCGCGGAGCGCATCGGGGTGCGTCGAGCCGCACCCGTCGTTGATGTTCGTGCCGTTCGGTGCGGCGTTGAGAACGACGACCTCCGCACCGAGGCGACGCAGCACGTGTGGGGCGATGGTGCTGGCCGCGCCGTTGGCGCAATCGGCAACGACGCGCAGCCCAGCGAGGTCGCGTCCTTCGAGCGAAGCGACGATGGCGTCGGCGTAGGTGAGCAGATGCTCGGGGGCTGCAACGACGGTGCCGACGTCGCTCCCCGTGCGGGCCTGTTCGCCCGGGCCTGCCTCGCCGCGCACGAGGTGCTCGAGCGCAGCTTCGAGGCGCGCTTCGAGCTGGTCGGACAGCTTTCGCCCTCCGCTCGAGAACAGCTTGATGCCGTTGTCCGCGAACGCGTTGTGCGAGGCCGAGATCATCGCTCCTGCGACACCCTCGACCGCACAGGCGTGGGCCACGACGGGCGTGGGAACGACGCCGAGTGCTGCCACGTCGGCGCCCTCCGATGCCACCCCGGCCGAGAACGCAGCTTCGAGCAGGGTGCCCGAGGCACGGGTGTCGCGCCCGACGATGAGACGATCGCCTCCGAGCACCCGTGCTGCGGCGCGACCGAGCGCGAGCGCGAGCTCAGGGGTGAGCTCGAGGTTGGCCACGCCCCGAACACCGTCGGTGCCGAATCGCAGGCTCGGCACCGCGCGCCTAGCGCTTGCTGTACTGCGGGGCCTTGCGCGCCTTTTTGAGGCCGTACTTCTTCGACTCCTTCTCGCGAGCGTCGCGCGTCAGGAAGCCAGCCTTCTTGAGCGAGTCGCGCAGCTCAGGGTCGAGCTCGACGAGCGCCCGGGCGATGCCGAGGCGCAGCGCACCGGCCTGACCGGCGACGCCGCCACCGGCGATGGTGGCGAACACGTCATAGGCCTCGGCCGTCTCGGTCGCCTTCAGCGGCTCGGTGAGGATCTGGCGATGCGATGGGTTCGGGAAGAAGGCCTCGACGTCTCGACCGTTGACCGTGATCTTGCCGTCGCCGGGGCGGAACCAGACGCGGGCGACAGCAGCCTTGCGTCGCCCCGTCGTGAGGGTCAGCGGCGCGTTCTTGACGGTGGCGGGGGGCTTGGGCACAGAGATCCTTCTAGGAGGCGCGACGAGCGTGGTCGAGCGCCAGCACCTGGGGTTGCTGGGCGGCGTGAGGGTGGTTGGGCCCGGCGTAGACCTTGAGCTTCTTGATCTGGGCCCGCCCGAGTCGGTTCTTGGGCAACATCCCACGCACCGAACGCCGGACGGCGTCGGCGGGCTTCGCCGTGAGGAGCTGCTGGTAGGTCTGCGAGCTCAGCCCTCCCGGATAGCCGGAGTGACGATAGACGAGCTTCGAGTCGGCCTTGCCCGAGGTCAGCACGATCTTCTCTGCGTTGACGACGATCACGAAGTCACCGGTGTCCATGTGCGGGGCGAAGATCGGCTTGTGCTTGCCGCGCAGGATGCGCGCAACCTCGGTCGACACCCGGCCCAGTACGAGGCCTTCGGCATCGACGACGTGCCAGGAGCGCTGGATGTCGCTTGGCTTGGGCGAGAACGTGGGCACGCAGGTTCCTTCGGTCTACTGGCGGGCTGATCGCCGGCGCGTCGTGCGCGCCAGGGGCGACGGACGATGCTACGGGCCGGTGGCGCTGCCAGGCAAACGTCCGGGCGAGGCGTCGTCGGCCAAGCGCTCCAGCACCGGGATGATCGCCTCGATCGCCTCGAGATCGCTGGCGTCGAGCTCGCGCAGCCGGGTCGCGAGCCATGCAGCCTTGCGGGTGCGGTTGCGCTCGAGGCGCCTACGGCCCGCACCGGTGAGCGCAAGCCGGGTGATCCGCTTGTCGGTTGGGTCGGGGCTGCGGGTGACGAGACCTGCCTCCTCGAGATTCTTGGCGATCTTGGTGATCATCGGTGAGGTGACGCGCTCCACCTCCGCCAGCTCGCCCACCGTGAGCGGTCCGCTCTTGGCGATGCTGCCGAGCGCAGAGGCCTGGCTGGCGGTGAGATCGGGCCCGTTCTGCTGGCGCAGCCGCCGAACGAGAGGAACGAGGGCGAACCGCAGCCGGCTCGCCAACTCCGTCCGGTCAGTGGTGCGCTCCATGTCGGTCACCAGGTTACTGATCGTAGGTGACGCTCCACAGGCACAGCCCGTGGGGCGGCGCGACGATGCCGGCTGCAGCTCGCGACCGGCCGCGAAGCACACCGAGCAGCTCCCCGGCGCGGCGTTTCGCCAGCCCTATCTCGACGAGCGTGCCCACCAACGAGCGCACCATCTGGTGACAGAACGCGTCGGCCTCGATCCAGAAGTGCAACAACGTTCCGTCACCGCTGGGTTCGTGGTCCCACCACGCTCGGCGAACCGTGCGCACCAGCGAGGGCTGCGCCTCACCCGCCGGCACCTTGGGGCGGCGGCAGAACGCGGAGAAGTCGTGCTCGCCGATGAGGGGGTCACAGCCCAAGCGCAGGAGCTCGAGATCGAGCGGTCGCTCGATCCACCAGGAGGTCGAAGCCAAGAAGGGATCCGGGACCGCGCTGTTCACGATCGTGTAGCGATAGCGGCGTGCTCGGGCGGAGAACCGCGCGTCGAACCCCGCGGGTGCCGCCCCGACCGAGCGCAGCACCACGGTCGGCGCGAGCAGCTTGGTGACCGAGCGCTGCAACCGTTCGACGTCGAGGCTTCCAGCCTCGACGTCGAAGGACACCACTTGGCCCCCGGCGTGCACTCCCCCGTCCGTTCGTCCTGCGCGACTTGGCGCGGCCGGGTGCCCACCAAACATTCCGATCGCTT
>JBPCON010000043.1:0-22773 GCA_051000215.1 Acidimicrobiales bacterium | reverse complement strand
TCAGCGACGTCGCTGGCAAGGACCCAGGAGGCAGCTCTAGTGGGCCTACAGCAACGACGAGGACGCAGCCCGCGGCGTCGCTGGCCGGCCTCAAACCGGACGAAACTTGCCTGACGGGGTACTAGTCCGTGTCGAGGTCGGGGATGCCCGTGAACTTGATGGCGACCCGGGTCTTGTAGTGCATGTTGAGCTGCAGCAACACGGCGGTGAACGACTCGATCGGCGTCGCGAGGGAGAGCCCACCAGCATCGAGGGGACGCATGTTGGGCACCTTGGCGACGATCTCCGCCGTGCACTCAGTGGCGCCCGGGTGATCGGAGCAGATCAGCACGTCGGTCTCGATGGGATGGTCGAGGTCGCCGAGCTCCTTGGCCGGCACGTGGTGGAACGCGGCGGCAACGTGGCAGCTCGGAACCGCGGCCTGAACGCTCGCAGCAACCGATCCGCGCGGCGGCACGAGGGGCTGAAACTCCTTGCCGATGCGGGTGAGCGCGTTGGCCATGCAGATCACAACTTTCCCCGCGAGGTGCTCCTCGACCGACACCGCTGTCTGCGTCGCAGCGTCCCAAGGCGTGGCGATGACGACGACGTCGGCGAGTGCCGCTGCCTCGTTGTCACCGGCCTCGATCGCCAGTTCGCGCGCCGACCAGCGCGCGAGCATCTCGTCGACGGTCTCCTTCGCCTTGGACCTCGACCGCGACCCGATGATCGTGTCGAAGCCGACAGCGGCAAGCCGCGCCGCGAGCGCGCTCCCTGCCGGGCCCGTCCCCCCGAGGATGCCGATCTGCACGAGCGCGCACCCTATCGGCCCAAGTCTCGCTCTCGTAACTCCCGGGAGGCCCGTAGGGTCGGAGGCCCATGGCCCTGCTCGACGGCAAGCGCATCCTCGTCACCGGAGTCCTCACCGATGACTCACTCGCATTCGGCGTCGCTCGGCTGGCCATCGAGCAGGGTGCCGAGGTCGTGCTCACCGGAGCCGGGCGTGGCATGGGCCTCACGCAGCGCATGGCGCGGCGCCTTCCCTCCGAGCCCGAGGTCCTCGAGCTCGACGTGACCCAACCCGAACACGTCGCCGTGGTCCGCGACAGGCTTGCGGCGAAGTGGGGCCGCGTCGACGGCGCGCTGCACGCGATCGGGTTCGCGCCACCGTCCTGTCTCGGTGGCGGTTTCAGCGAAGCCCCATGGGACGACGTCAAGATCGCATTCGAGATCTCGACGTACTCCCTCAAGGTGCTCGCTGATGTCGTGACACCGCTCATGACCGATGGCGGCTCGATCGTCGGGCTCGACTTCGACAACTCGACGATGGCCTACCCGGGCTACGACTGGATGGGCGTGGCGAAGGCCGCGTTGCAATCCACCGCGCGCTACTTGGCCCGCGACCTCGGCCAGCGCGCCATTCGCGTGAACCTGGTGGCTGCCGGGCCCATCCGAACTCTGGCGGCCAAATCGATCCCTGGCTTCGCGCTCTGCGAGGAGGTGTGGGGCGCCCGGGCCCCCCTCGGATGGGACGTCCGAGCTGATCACGACGCGGTTGGCCGAGCGTGCGTCGCGCTGCTCAGCGACTGGTTCCCCAAGACCACTGGCGAGGTCGTTCATGTCGATGGCGGCTTCCACGCGGTGGGGGCCTGATCCGAACCTGTCTCCTGTGGCCTCAGGCTTCCGGGTAGTTCGGGTTGGCTACGGCGAGCTTGTCGCGAACCCCCGCCGCGATGGCTTCACTGATCTCGGCCCAACGATCGTCGAGCTCACCGGCGCGTATCGCAGCGGAGAGCGCCGCGTCGTGTTCGAAGCCGAGGGCAGCCAAGCGGGCCGCGTGCGCTTGCGCCTGGGCGTCTCCTACCGCGAGCTCGCGCTCGACCACCTTGAGCGCGTTCACCGCGACCCGAGTGTGGAACCGCACGCGGCCCTCTGTCGCGTCGAGGACATCGCTCTCGAGGAACTCGCGCACTGCTTCGACGAGCTCGGCAGCGCTCGGGCGGTCGTGAGGCGGGGTCATCTGCCGACCTCGGCGAGCAAGGACAACACGTCGTGTTCGTTCTCACACACCCGTCGCCCTATCGCGGCAAGCTCGACAGAGCGCGATGCACCGTCGAGGTGCGTTCGGGCCTGGATGATGCACATGACTCCCCACTTGACGGTGCCCATCACCTCCCACCACAGAAGCGCCTCGAGCGCGATCGGTCGGCCTCCCGCAGCCTCATACGCGGCGCAGAGCTCCGTGCGGTCGCCGAAGCCGCCGACGGGAAGTCGCGAGCCGAACCGCCAGGCCTTCACGCACAGCCAGCCAAGATCTTCGACGGCGTCGCCGAGGTGGGCGAGCTCCCAGTCCACGACAGCACGAACACCGTCGGGTCCGACGATGAGGTTGCCGTTGCGGAAGTCGCCGTGCACGACGACGACATCGCCGGCGTCAGGCCGGTTTCGCGTCAGCCACCGCAGACCCAGCTCGAGGGCGGGGTGCGGCTCGCCCATGAGGTCGAGGATCTCGCTGAACTGTTCGAGCTGGTCGCGCGCCTCGAGCCCTGCTGCGACCGCAACGGGGATGCTGTGCACGCTGGCGAGGATGGTGCCGAGATCGGCGGCGAGGTGGGAGCGCACGTCGGCGAACGTGTCGTCGCGTAGCAGCTTGCGAGGGATGCTCTCACCGTCGACATGGCTGACGACGAGGAACGGTGCGCCGATGGGCGACGACTCGTCACCGGTGGCGACGAGCTCAGCGACGGGCACGCCCACGGCACCTGCTGCTGCGATCAGCGCTGCCTCCGTTCCCATGCCGCCTCCGGTGCGCACACCGCCAGGTCGCTCCCGCTGCAGCACGAGTCGTCGTTTGTCGGCCCGGAACGACCACGTCTCGCGCGACGCTCCTCCCGAGAGCCGCTGGAGGTCGTCGATGCTCCGCGCTCCGAGCACCTCGCGCAGCGCTTCGTCGAGCTGCGCTCGAGTTCCTTCGCTCATCGCCGGACCCTGCGCCGGGGTGTGATGCGGGGCCGCGCGCCGGGATCGGTCTCGTCGCGGATGTCGCCGACGAGATCCTCCAGCACGTCTTCGAGCGTCAACAGACCGAGGGTGCGCCCGCTGTCGCGTACGACCCCCACGTGGGTGCGTGAGCGCTTCATCGCCACCAGGACATCATCGAGTGGGCGGTCGGGGGCGAGCACGAGCACCCGCCGTATACGGGCAAGCGGGAGGGGCCGGTGTCGCGCCGGAGAAGGAACCGTCAGCAGGTCCTTGGCGTGCACGAACCCGACGATGTCGTCGAGGTCGTTGCCGCTCACCACGAGCCTCGAATGCCCGCTGGACACGACAAGCGCCTCAGCCTCCTCGACCGAGGTGCGCTGCGCCACGGCGACGACCTCGTCGCGGGGCACCATCACCTCGGCAACGGTCCGTTCGCCGAAGTCCAGGGCGCCGGAAAGCAAGTCGTGGGCTGTGGCCTCGATCAGCCCCTCTTGGCGCGACGCCGCGAGCATCGATGCGATCTCGACTGCGGTGTGCGCTGTGGCGACCTCGTCACGCGGGTCGACGCCGAGGAGTCGGGTGCACACGTTGGCAAGTCGGTTGAGCACGCGCACGATCGGCCCGAACAGGGTCAGGTAGATGCGGTTCGGGATGGCGAGTCGCACGAGCATCCGCTCCGGGTCGGCGAGCGTCGCGTTCTTGGGGACCATCTCGCCGAAGACCATGTGCGCGAAGACGACGAACCCGAGACCGACGACGAGCCCGAGGAAGTGCTGCGCTCCTTCGGGTACCACGCCACCAACACCGAAGACGTTCTCGAGGAGGGCTCCGATGGTCGGTTCGGCCACCGCGCCGAGGCCGAGCGACGCCATGGTGATGCCCAGCTGCGCGCCGGCGAGCTGGAGCGAGAGCTGCTGGGTGGCATCGACGGCGAAGCGCGCCGCGCCGCCGCCCTCCGCTGCCATCCCCTCGAGCTTCGTACGACGGCTGGCGATCACCGCGAACTCCACGGCCACGAAGTAGCCATTCGCGGCGAGCAGCAGCACGGCGACGAGCAAGAACCAGGGACTCACGCGTCGACCTCGGTCGTTCGCTTCGGAGCACGCAGCCGTACGAGCGCGACGCGGCGGCGATCCATCGTGACGACTTCGATGAGCCAGCCACCGTGCCCGAAGCCGTCTCCGACATCGGGGATGCGCCCAAGGCGCTGAAGGATGAACCCGGCGAGCGTCTCGTACTCACCCTCTGGCACCTCGTAGCCGCAGGAGTCGAGCACCTCGTCGGGGTGCAGCGAGCCTGGGAGCTCGTAGGTGCCGTCGGGCAGGACTCGCGTGAGCTTGGGGCGGTCGTACTCGTCGTCGATGTCGCCGACGATCTCCTCCAACACGTCTTCCATCGTGATGATCCCCGCTGTGCCCCCGTACTCGTCGACCACGACTGCCAGGTGGTTGCCCGTACGCAGGTCGACCAACACCGATCCCAGATCACGCGATTCGGGGACGATGAACGGCTCGGCCATGACCGCCGAGACCTTGGCATCGGCGCGCTGCTCGATCGGCAGGCGATACACGTCCTTCACGTGCACCGTGCCGACGACGTCATCGAGGTCGTCGCGGCACACCGGGAAGCGCGAGAAGCCGGTCGTCACCGAAGCGGTGACGAGGTCGGC
This sequence comes from Acidimicrobiales bacterium, assembly GCA_051000215.1. GTDB lineage: Bacteria > Actinomycetota > Acidimicrobiia > Acidimicrobiales > JACDCH01 > JBPCON01. The sequence goes on along the minus strand of JBPCON010000043.1, from coordinate 18,143 downwards.
GATCGAGTCGTCGGGGCCGACAACCGTGACCGACGTACGGGGTACCAACGCGTCGGCGGCCGTCTTGTCGTTGAAGCGGATCGTGCGGGTGAGCAAGGTCAAGGCATCAGCGTCGAGCGTGCCGCCCTCACCCGATGAGCGGATGAGCAGCTCGAGCTCTTGGAGCGAACGGACCGCGGTCAGCTCCTCGAGCGGCTCGATTCCGAACCGGCGCACCGTGACGTCGGCTGCTGCGTTGAGCAGGCGGATGAGCGGGCCGAACACCACGCCGTACGCGAGCACCGGGCGCGCGAGAGCAGCGGCAGCCCTGTCGGCCTGGGCGATCGCGAGGTTCTTCGGGACGAGCTCACTCGCCACCATCGAGGCGAGGGTGACGAGCAGGAGCGCGGCCGCGACCGATGCCCCTTTGCCCAGCACGGGCTCGAAGAGCGTCGCAACCGTCGGCTCGGCAACGAAGCCCAGCACGAGCGAGGCAACGGTGATGCCCAGCTGCGCTCCCGAGAGGTGAAACGACAACCGCCGGAGCACCTTCTCGGCGCGCATGGCGCGCTTGTCACCACCAGCGGCTTTGGCTTCCGTGCGGTTGCGGTCGACAGCGACGAACGCGAACTCCGCGGCGACGAAGAACGCCGTTGCCAGGATCAGAGCGACCACGACGAGCAGTCCGACGACGGTTCCGATGGCATCACCCTATTGGGCTTGCATGCACGCCTCGGCGACATCGATTGGCGCGTCGACCCCGGTGGGCGGCGACCCGCGACCCCCGCCGTGCGCCTCAGCTCTGATCCAAGAGGGCAAGGAGCTTCGGCTTGCTTCGTTCGATCTCCTCGCGAAGGAGACGTTCGACGACCGGGCCGAACAGGCCGCCCCCGTAGTGCAGGCGCATGGTCAAGGCGCTTCCAGGAGGCGAGGCCGCGACCGCTGCGGTGAGCACCCACGGTGCGTGATCGCGGCCGTCGCGCTCCTGACGCTCGAACACGACGAGTCGGGGCGCGTCGTAGGTCGTACGCACCATCCGCAGGCGCTTCGAGCGGGCGAAGGGACCCAAACGCCCCCTGAGCTGGACGCTCCACGAGTCGTCGAAGGCGCTCGCGTGAGCGTGCGGAACGATGTCGAGCCACAGCGGGTAGGTGCCCAGGTCTCCGACCACGGCGAAGAGCGCCTCGGGTGCTCGCTCGGTCGTGAGGGTGGCGGTGACGTCCATCTCGAGCTTCAGCCTGACACGGCGCCGCGAACGCGCGCGCGTCTCACGCGTCGGCCAGCGTGGCGTGCGCGCGGTCGAGCACAACAGCGACGCGGCTTCCAGCAGCGGGCACTTCGCCGGTGCGAGCTGCGACCTCCACAACCGTTGCGTCATCGAGCGCTACCGGGACGAGGAAGTGGTCGCCTCTGAACGTCGCGACCCCCGCGGTTCCCGCGAGACCAGAGTCGCCCTCTGGGCCGAACACCAAGCCGTCTGGTCGGACGACGAGCGCAGCCGGACCATCGGCGCGCCGCGTCGGCCACGGGCCCCACGGGGTGGTCGCGGTACCCGCGACGACCATGACTGCGACGACGTTGGCGAAGCCGAAGAATCGCGCCGCTTCGGCGTCGATCGGCCCGCGCCAGACCTCAACCGGCGAGCCCGCCTGCACAACGGTGCCGGCGCGCAGGAGCACGACGCGACCGGCCATCGTGAAGGCCTCAGCTTGGTCGTGGGTGACGGTCACCACCGTCGCTCCCACTGCGTCGAAGATGTCGCGCAACTCGATCGCGAGACGCTCGCGAAGCGCACGGTCGAGCGAGCCCAGCGGCTCGTCGAGCAACAGCACGGCAGGCGAGGGCGCGAGCGCGCGGGCGAGTGCGACTCGCTGTTGTTCGCCCCCGGAAAGCGAAGCGATCGCTCGACGCTCGTAGCCCGACAGCCCCACCAGCTCGAGCACCTCCGAGACCCGCCGGGCAATCACCTCCCTCGTCGCTCCGGCCATCCGGACCCCGAACCCCACGTTGCCTCCGACGTCTCTATGCGGGAAGAGGGCGTAGTCCTGGAACATGAGCCCGACCCCGCGTCGCTCAGGTGCCGAGCGTGTGACATCGAGTCCGTCGATCGTCACGCGCCCAGCATCGAGGATCGCGAGCCCGGCGATGGCTCGCAGGATCGTGCTCTTTCCAGAGCCGCTCGGTCCGAGCAACGCGATGGTCGCGCCTCGTTGGACTTCGAGGTCGACTCCGTCGACCGCAGCGAAGCCGTCGAAGCTGACCCGAAGCCCCGAAGCCTGCAGCATCGGTTGCTCGTGCGCGGGCACGCGCTAGTGCTCCCGTGCGGAGGTTCTGCGCGTGTTGGGGGGAGCCTGAGGGGGAGCGGCTCCGCCGGCCCCCCTCGACCCTGGTCGGGTCCGGCTTCGCCGGTCCGTCCAGCGTGTTGACGCGCGGCGGAGCCGCTCCTTTGCGAGCGGAGGCCACAGGCCGCAGCGAGAAGCTCGGCTTCGGAAGTGCGCAGCACTTTCGAAACGAGACACTAGAAGCGGCGCTCGCCGGGCAGGCGGATCCGTTCTATGGCGAAGAGCGCGACGCCGGTCATGACCATGAGGATGCTCGACAGCGCCATGGCTGCAGCGAAGCTGCCCGAGCCCGGCCGGCTCAGCAGCCGGAAGATGGCGACGGGGATGGTCGGCGAGTCGGCGCGGGCGAGCAACAAGGTGGCGCCGAACTCGCCGAGCGAGATGGCGAACGCGAAACCTGCCGCGACGAGAAGTGCCCGGCGCACGATTGGAACGTCGAGCTCCCACCGTGCCCGGAGCGGCCCAGCTCCAAGCGTCGCCGCGGCCTCACGGAGCCCCGGGTCGATCGCGCGGAGCACCGGCACCACGATGCGCACGACGAAGGGGACGGCCAACAGCGCTTGTGCCAATGGCACGAGCCACCACGACGAGCGCAAGTCGAGCGGAGCCCGATCGAGGCCGAGCAGGAACCCGACGGCCACCGTGACTGCTGAGGTGCCGAGCGGGAGCATGACGAGGACGTCGAGCGCCCGGCGCCCCGCGCGGCCGGCGATCGCAGCTGCAGCACAGCCGCCCACGACGACGGCGACGATCGTGGCGACCGCCGCGTAACGCAGCGAGGTGGCGATGGCCTCGCTCGGTGCCACGTAGAGCGACGAGCGCTGCGGCACGGTGCCGAGCGCGCGGTAGGCGTCGAAGCCCCAGCCCGATGCCGTGCGAAACGATCGCTCGACCAGGATGGCGAGCGGCGTTCCGAGAACGAGAGCAAGCGTGGCGAGGATGGCCACGAGGGCCGTGCGCTCCCCCGGGGTGCGCGGGCTTCGCTGAGCATCGACCGCAGCCAACAGGCGGTGGCGCCCGGCGTGCGCGTCGCCGAGACGGCTGCCGGCCACGACCAAGGTTGCGACGACTGCGAGCTGCAGCATCGCGAGCACGCTGGCCGCCGTCAGGTCGAGCCGGTCCAAAACGGCCTCCTTGATGGCGACCTCGATGGTGGCGTACTGCACCCCGCCGAGGATGACGATCACACCGAAGGAGGTGAAGCAGAAGAGGAAGGTGAGCGACGCGGCAGCGATCACCGCCGGTCGCAGCAAGGGCCAGGTCACCTCCTGCATCGCACGGCGACGGCTGGCGCCGAGCGAGCGCGCCGCGTCCTCGAGGGCCGGGTCGAGATGCGACCACAACCCGCCTACGGTGCGAATCACGACCGCGGTGTTGAAGAAGACGTGTGCCGCCACGATCGCTGCGACCGAGCCCTCGACCCCCAGGGCCTTGAACGCGCTGGCGACCACGACGGTCGGAAGCGTGAAGGGGATCGTGACGAGTGCGACGGCCACGGCGCGACCACGAAAGCGCACGCGGCTCAGCGCGTAGGCACCTGGCAGCCCGATCAGCAGCGTCGCGAGAGTCGAGATCACGGCCTGCCAGACGGTGAACCAGAGCACTCGTCTCGTGCTCGGCGCGGCGACGACCTCCCATGCGCGTCCGAGCTGCCACCGGCCCCCGGGCCGGAGTCCCTCGAGCAACGTGCGCAGCACCGGCCAGGCGAAGAGCGCCGCAAGGAAGACGACCGGCACGATCACGACGACCGAACGGCCGAGGCGTGCCCTCACCGCAGGACGCTGTCCGTCCAGTCGGTCACCCACCTGTCGCGCTCGGCTGCCACGACGCCGGGCGGCAGCACCAACGGGTGATCGACCCTCACCGCGAATTCGGTGAACACATCGGGGAGCGCCGTGCCCGTGCGGACCGGGAAGACGAACATCTGCAGCGCAACGTCGGCTTGCACCTCCGGGCCGGCAAGGAAGTCGACGAGCTTCTCGGCGGCGCCACGATGCTTCGTGCCGCTGAGGATCCCTGCGCCCTCGATCTGGCGGTAGCAGCCGTCGTTCACGACGCCGACATCCGTCGTTGGCTTGGGGCTCGCCGCGCCGATGACGTCGGCTGGCGGGCTCGTCGCATAGGAGACGACGAGGGGGCGGTCGCCACCTCCGCCGCCGGCGCTGAACTCGTCCTGGTACGCCTGCGTCCACCCTTCGACGACCTTGACCCCGTTCGCCTTGAGCCGGGCCCAGTAGGCGAGGTAGCCGTCGTCGCCATAGCGGGCGATCGTCGCGAGGAGGAACGCGAGCCCGGTGCTCGACGTCGCAGGGTTCTCGACGACGAGCTGTCCCTTGTGCTCCGGCGCGGCGAGATCCTCGAGCGAGGTGGGAGCGGCGGGCTTGCCCGGCGCGTCGAAGGCGCGCTTGTCGGTGTTGACGCATACGTCGCTGTAGTCGACGGGAGTGACCCGATGCTGTGCAGGATCGAGCTCGTAGGCCGTGTCGATCTCGGCGAGGGCCCGCGAGTCGTAGGGCTCGAGCAGCCCGGCGTCGAGCGCCTTGCCGATCAGGGTGTTGTCGACGCCGTAGAGAACATCGCCTTGGGGGTTGTCCTTCGTGAGGATCGCCTGGTTGACCAAGGCGCCGGCGTCGTCGCCCTTCTGGACAACGACGTCGATGCCCGTCGCCGCTTCGAAGGCCTGCAGGACATCGGCGCTCACGGCGAACGCGCCGTGGGTGAGCAGCGTCACCGCCTCGCGCTGGCCACTCGAGCCCGACCCGCTCGAGCTTGCTGATGGACGAGCGTCGCTGCCACACGCGCTGAGCGCGACGACCCCGAAGAGCGCGAGCAGGATGACATTTCGAGTGGGCCTCATTGTTGGTCTCCTTGATGGCTGGGTGGGACGACGACGAGCACGGTGCCTTCCTCGACGCCGACCGTCGCCGACGTGTCGATGAGCACGTTGCTGACACCGCGGCTGGTGCCGCTCGACAACGTCTCGGCGCGCAGGGCGTAGAGGAAGCCCTCGGCGTGCACCCCGAGCGCAGGGCCGTGCACTGGCAAGAGCGTGACGAGCGCGCCAGGGGACGCAACGATGTGTGCTGGAGTCTGCGCAGTCACGACCCACAGGTGGTTCGCGCCGAACCAGGCCTCTAGCCGCACACCGCTCCTGTTCGGCGCCGTGAGCACGTCGACCGTCGCGAGCAGGTGGTCGAACCGACCGCCGTCTGCTGCGAGCACCACGATGTCGCGCGCACCGAGCGCCACCGCGGCATCGAGCGCGAGCTCGAGATCTGTCGCGTCCTTCGCCTCGGGGTGGCGCTCGACGCGTGCACCCATCGCGACGGCGCGCTCGAGCCCAGCGTCGGTAACCGAGTCGAGGTCGCCTATGGCGACGTCGATGGTGAGCCCCATGGCCAGAGCAGCATCGACTCCCCCATCGGCAGCGACGACGTAGGCGTCGACGCGCAAGCCGGCGCGTGCAGCGTCGGGTAGGACCGCTCCACTGGCAACGACGATCGCGTGATCGGCGCCCATTCGCTCCCTCCGCTGGCATTACCCAGTTCAGGTTCGTGGGTCGGTGGCGTGCGGCCACCCTCTCAGCCCGGCTCTCCGAGCTCCCCAGGGGTGTTGGTTGTTGCACGCACACTACTGCCGTACGGTCCCGGCTCGTGCGGCGAGACCTCTTCGATGACGAGCACGATGCGCTGCGCGCGAGCTTCAGGGCGTGGCTCGACAGTGAAGTCGTGCCCAACCATCGCGAGTGGGAGGCCGCCGGGATCGTGCCGCACGAGCTCTTCGCCGACGCGGGGCGACATGGCTTCCTCGGCATGGCCATCCCCGAGGAACACGGCGGCGGCGGGGTCGAGGACTTCCGCTACAACCTCGTCATCGGCGAGGAGGTCCAGGCCGCTGGCATCGGCGGGGCCGGGCTCGGCATCACGCTGCACAACGACATCTGCCTCCCCTACTTCCTGCACTACTGCACCGACGAGCAGCGCGAACGCTGGCTGCCCGGGATTGCTTCGGGCGACCTCGTCACCGCGATCGCCATGACCGAGCCCAGCATCGGCTCCGACCTGGCTTCGATGTCGACGACATCGATCCGTGACGGCGATCGTTACATCGTCAACGGGTCGAAGACCTTCATCACGAACGGCATCAACGCCGACCTCGTCATCACCGCGGTGAAGACCGACCCGTCGCAACGGCACACCGGCATGTCGCTGCTCGTGCTCGAACGCTGGATGGACGGTTTCGAGCGCGGCCGCAACCTCGAGAAGCTTGGGTTGCACTCCCAGGACACGGCAGAGCTGTTCTTCACCGATGTCGCCGTGCCTGTCGCGAACCTGCTCGGCGAGGAGGGTCACGGGTTCATCCAGCTCGTGCACAACCTCCCGCAAGAGCGTTTGTCGATCGCAGCGGCCGGCGTTGCCGCAGCCCGCGCCGCTCTGGGTTGGACGCTCGACTACGTCAAGGAGCGCACCGCCTTCGGCCAACCTGTCGGCTCGTTCCAAAACAGCCGCTTCGTGCTGGCCGAGGTCGCGACCGAGGTCGAGATCGCCCAGGCCTTCGTCGACAGGTGCGTGCTCGCGCTCAACGCCGCGGAGCTCAGCGCGGAGGAGGCGGCCATGGCCAAGTGGTGGTGCACCGAGTTGCAGAAACGCGTCGTCGACCGCTGCCTGCAGCTCCACGGCGGCTACGGCTACATGCTGGAGTACCCGATCGCACGCGCCTACGCCGACGCGCGCGTCACCACCATCTATGGCGGCACAACCGAGATCATGAAGGAGATCATCGGCCGCTCGCTCGGGCTTTGATCTTGCATTCTCGGCTTTGGGTCAGCGGCGGAGGAGATCCTTGGCGATGTGGGTGATCTGGATCTCGTCGGTGCCGGCGTAGATCTGCAGCACCTTGGCGTCGCGTGCGAGCTGCTCGACGTGGAACTCCGCCATGTACCCGTTCCCGCCGTGGAGCTGCACCGCCTCCATCGCCACCTCCGACGCCGCCCGGGCCGAGTACAGCTTCATCGCCGAGGCCTCGGCGAGCGTCAGCCCGACGCCGGCAGCCGACATCTCGATGTAGCGGAAGACCAGGTTCTGCACGTTGAGTCGTGCCACCTCCATGCGGGCGAGCTTGTCCTGGATGAGCTGGAACTCGCCGATGGGCTTGCCGAACTGCACCCGGTCCTTTGCGTACTGCACACAGAGCTCGAGGCACTTGTCGATGATGCCGAGCGCCATGGCGGCGACACCGGAGCGCTCGATCGAAAAGGTGTCCTTCGCGCCTTCCCGGCCGCCGCTCGGCACGTCCTCGGTCTCGCCGATGAGCCTGTCGCGGCCGACGCGCACGTCGGTGAGAAAGAGCTCGCCCGTCGGCGAGGAGTGCATGCCCATCTTGCGCAGCGGCTTGGATTGCTCGAGGCCTGCCATGCCCTTGTCGAGCACGAAGCTGAGGATCTTGCGCTCCTCGGGCGCGTTGCCCTCGTCGAGCTTGCAGATGAAGACGATCGTGTCGGCGTAGGGACCGTTGGTGATGAACGTCTTCGAGCCGTTGAGGAGGTACTCCTCACCGTCGCGCCGCGCCGTTGCCTTCATCGAGCCGAACGCGTCGGAACCCGCGCCGGGCTCGGTGATGGCCCAGGCTCCGACCTTGTCGAGCGTGAGCAGGTCGAGCGCCCACCGCTCCTTCTGGGCGATCGTGCCCCGGCTCATGATCGCGGCCGACGTGAGCCCCATCGAAACACCCATGGCCGTCACCATGCCGGGGCTGTACCTGCAGATCTCGATGATCGGCACCATCGTCATTGCGATCGTGTTCGCGTCGCCGCCGACGCGGGTGCCCTTGGGCGTGGGCTGCTCCTCGCCCGCCTCGATGCGCCGCTCTCGTTCCATCTGACCCTTGAAGCGCTCGCGGGCCATCGCGTCCATGCCGAAGGACGCGAAGAGCTTGCGCAGGATGTCGTACGGGGGGAGCTCGCCGTGCTCGAGCTCTTCGCGCTTCGGTGCGATCTCCGCTTCGACGAACTGGCGGACGGCCTGGCGGATCATCAGCTGCTCTTCGGACCATTCGTACATGGCTGCACAGTACGTGCAGCAAGGGCCGAGGGTCTCAGCTCGGAGTTGTTGCGCACGCGTGCTCAGGCCACGAAGGCATCTACAGCGCGCAGCGAGTCGACAGCGAGATCAGGCTGCGACCCCGTATCGGTCGATGGCTCCCGCCATGAGCCCGAGGCCGGAGAGCCCGGGGAGGCTGTCGATCCTGCGGTCGATGCGCTCGGCGACATCGACGCCATCGCCTTCGACGAACAGGGTGCGCACGAGGTGCTTCGTGTCGTCCTCTGGCATGACCTTGGCGCCGACGGGTGTCCACAACGCCTTTATCATCATTCTCGTCGTGCGCTGCGCGCCGCGGCTGGCCTCGAGGCGGTTGCGCGCCTGATCGAGGTAGTAGTCGATGTGACGGCCCTCCTGGCGCATGATGCGCTTGAGCAGCTCGGTCAGCGTTGGGTTCTCGGCGACCGTGACGAGCCGCGAGTAGCCACCCTGGGTGGTCCACTCGTTGATGACGCCGAAGGTCATGTGCACCGCGATGAAGTGCTTCGTAACCGCCGAGAACGCCATCCACAGCAGCGGGCTGCTGGATAGCTTCCAGCCCAGCCTGTCGCGCATCTGCTGCACCCGGCTGACGCTGCCGGGCTCGCCATGCGCCGCGAGCACGCGACCCAGGGCCTCACCGTGCCAGTGCTCCTCGAAGTTCCACATCGTGAGGAACTCCGTGATCTCGGGGTCGTTGTGCGCCTTGGTGTTCAGCAGGTTGCGCAGGTAGCACGCCGTGTGCTGCTCGACGTCGTGCATGTAGCGAAGGCACCGCAGCTCGCTCGGACGCAGGGGCTCGTCTCGGAACGCGTCGAAGTCGATGTCGTCGACCTTCAGCCTGCCGACCACCTGCTTGTACCGGTCCAAGTCGAACGCCATGACTCAGTTCCGGATCTGGTCGCCATCTTGGACGACCCCGGCGTCTGCGACGGCCTCGTCGCCGAACAGCGCTGACCGACAGGCCGGACACGCCCACCAGTCGGGGATGGCGACAGGGTGTTGGTCGGGGTCCGCGGGAAAGACACCTCGACACCTCCCACACACGCGGGTTGGTGTCGAGGGCCTGAGGGCCTCTGCAACGACCGGGTCACTGTCGTCGTCGGTCATCGTCCTCCTCGGTCACATCAGGGCGTGCGATCACACCGGCAACGCGAGTACACCACGCGCCACAAGCTTTCGCCTCGGCCGACCGAGGGCGCCTGGTCAGCGGCGGGCTGATTGGCGCAGCGTGGTCGCGGGTAGACGCCGCCCGTGGCCGACGACACGCGGGCTGCTCTCCGCGCGGAGCCAGTGACTTCCGCCGCGGCGTTGGCGATGACGTACGTGCTCCCGCTTCGCAGTGGATCCGACGATCTCGACGATCTGCCCGCGTACCTTGGGCTGATCTCCGGGGTCGTCGAGCAGATCGTGGTCGTCGATGGATCAGGGCCGGGCCCGCGACGCGCCCACGAGGCTGCGTTGCGCGGCATCGCAGAGGTGTGCGCCCCTCAGAACATCACGCGCATGGGCAAGGTCGGCGGAGTCCTCACCGGCTTGGAGGCAGCGCGCCACGAGCATGTCGTCATCGCCGACGACGACGTGCGCTACGAGCCGGACCAACTCGTGTGCCTGGACGCGCTGCTCGCGCAGGCTGAGGTCGTGCGGCCGCAGAACTACTTCTCACCCTTGCCGTGGCACAGCCGCTTCGAGAGCGCACGGATCGTGCTCAACCGCGTCGCCGGTGGCGATTGGCCCGGAACCCTTGCCGTGCGACGCTCTGTGATCCTCTCGGCCGGCGGCTACGCCGGCGACGCGCTCTTCGAGAACCTCGAGCTCGTCCGCACCGTGCGCGCCGCGGGCGGCCGCGAGCTGCTGGCCCTCGACCTCCTCGTCCGGCGACTGCCTCCGACGGCGGCGCACTTCTTGAGCCAGCAGGTGCGCGAGGCTTACGACGAGTTCGCCCGACCGGTGCGTCTCGTCGCGTCCCTTGCCCTCCTTCCCGGCGTGGCGCTGGCGGCCCGCCGCGGCGCACGCCCCGTTGCCACGGTCGCCGCGTGTGCTGTCGCGCTGGCCGAGCTCGGGCGCCGCCGCTGCGGCGGCGCCGAGCGCTTTGACATGACGGCCTCGCTGCTGGCGCCGATGTGGCTCATCTGGCGCTCGCTGTGCACGTGGATGGCGCTCGGTTCGTGGCTGCGTGGCGGGGTTCGCTACGACGGCGAGCGACTGCCTCGAGCGGCGACATCGATGCGCGAGCTACGCCGCCGCCACGTTCAGCGTGCAGGCAGCCGCGCCGACTCGTTGAAGCAGGTAGAAACAGTTCATGGACATCGTCCGAAATGCTGATGGCAGCCTCGTCGTCCCCGTCGCCCCAGAACGGCACCACGACGACGGCGATGCCGGTCTGCCCGACGCGAGCAGCGACGAGGACCCGTCGGTCGAATCCGAGCCGACGACTCGGCTGCTGCACCCGGGTGAGGGGGGCTACGACGAGGCGCTCGCTGCGTGGGACCTGCAGCAGAACCCTGATCGCGAACCCGCCGTGTCGACACCGAGCGGTCGCCAGGAAGCCATGACCCTGGTGCACGCTGTGGCGACCTCACCGGATCACGCGGTGGCCCCGGCTGTCGAAGCACTGGACGATCCAGAAGCCAGCGGCGAAGCGTTGCGACACGTGCTCGTCGGCGGCGTCCACGCCGTCGAGGACTTCGCTGCCGAGGTTGCCGAAGCTGAGGGCGGCGATCCGCTCCCCGCGCACGAAGCCACGAAGATCATCGGCGAGGTGCTGGCCGAGCTCGACTGAGCGAGCAGCATCAGGCCTGGGCGCGGTCCCAGTGTCGATGCCAGCCGAGGGCCTCGATCAACTCGTCGGTGAACGGCTTCGCCACCTTGTCGCCGACGACGACGCCTTGCACCTGCGCGCCGGTGGCGACGGGCAGGACGGCGACCCCTGACCCCCACGCGCCGAGCGTCTTGTGATGGCGGAAGGCTTCCTGCAGCATCATCGACGACTTCGGGTCGAGCTCATCCACGCCGTCGGCGACGACCAGCGCGTCGTAGACCACGGAGTCGGCGTTGAAGACAGTGGCATCGGCCGCGATCACCGTACGACCCCGCCCCTTCACGGCGCCGCCATGAGGCGCGATCACGTGCATGGCCGCGCCGACGCGTGCCAACGCCTTGCGCAACGCGCTCACTCCAACCGCATCGACGCCATCGGCGACCAGGACGCCGATCACCCGGCCCTGCACCGGCCCGGAAGCGAGTGCGACCTGGGAGAGCGCAGGTGAAGCCTCGACTCCCCTTGCGGGGCTTCCCGCGGGCGCCTTCAGCCCGAGGTTCGCTGCCACCTGACCGGCGAGATCCTCGGCGACGTTCGCAAGGTTCGCCACCATGCGCGCAACCACCTCAGGATCGGCCACCTTCGAGAGTTCGAAGGAGAACGCCGCGACCTCGTGGTCTCGCTCGGTTCCGCTCAGGCTCTCCCAGAAGAGCGTTGCTTGGCTGAAGTGGTCGTCGAACGACTGGGCTCGCTGGCGCGCCTTGGTCCCCTCGACTGCTTCGGGGAAGTGCACGTAGCCCTCTGTGCCCGTGGCGAAGGGGCAACCTGCACCGATGCTGTTCGGCGAGTACGCGGTCCGACCGGTGTGCACGGCCTGCTGGCCGAAGCCGTCTCGCAAGTTGTCGTTCACTGCGGCGCCAGGTCGGTTGATCGGCAGCTGCGCGAAGTTGGGCCCCCCGAGCCGGGTGATCTGGGTGTCGAGGTAGGAGAACAGCCGGGCATGCAACAGCGGGTCGTCGGTGAGATCGATGCCCGGCACCACATGGCCGGGGTGGAAGGCGACCTGCTCCGTCTCGGCGAAGAAGTTGGACGGGTTGGAGTCGAGCGTCATGCGTCCGACGAGGCGAACCGGGCAGAGCTCCTCGGGGACGATCTTGGTCGGATCGAGAAGGTCGATGCCCTCGAAGGTCTGCTCCTGCGAGTCAGGCATCACTTGCACGCCGAAATCCCATTGCGGGAAGGCACCCGACTCGATGGCGTTCCACAGATCGCGCCGGTGGAAGTCAGGGTCGATGCCTCCGAGCTTCTGGGACTCCTCCCACACCAAGCTGTGGATCCCCGCTACCGGCTTCCAGTGGAACTTGACCAACGACGATCGCCCGGCCGCGTTGACGAGCCGGAACGTGTGAACGCCGAAACCCTCCATCGTCCGATACGAGCGCGGGATCGCCCGGTCGGACATCACCCACATGAGCATGTGGGTGCTCTCGGGCTGCAACGACACGAAATCCCAGAACGTGTCGTGGGCCGACTGCGCCTGGGGGATCTCGCGATCGGGTTCGGGCTTCACAGCGTGGATGAAGTCGGGGAACTTGATGCCGTCTTGGATGAAGAAGACGGGGATGTTGTTTCCGACGAGATCCCAATTGCCCTGGGTCGTGTACAGCTTCACCGCGAAGCCCCGAACGTCGCGAGCTGTGTCCATCGAGCCACGCGAGCCGGCGACGGTCGAGAAGCGCACGAAGACCCGGGTCGTCGCCGCCGTGTCGGTGAGCACCTCCGCGCTCGTGATGTCTTCGAGCGACTCGAAGAGCTCGAAGCGGCCGTGTGCGCCGGCACCGCGTGCATGCACGACGCGCTCGGGGATGCGCTCGTGGTCGAAGTGCATGATCTTCTCGCGCAGGTGGTGATCCTCGAGGAGGGTGGGCCCGCGAGCACCGGCTCGCAAGGAGTTGTCGGTGTCCTCCACCCGCTGACCCTGCGCGGTCGTCAGAGCGTCGCCGTCCTGCGCCCAACCGAGCCCCACCGCTTTGTCGCGAGGGGTGCCAACACGCGCCATGGGGCCAGCCGGGGCTGTCGCCGGCGCTGTCGGGTCCGTCGCAAGCGCGCCTCTCGCGCGTCCCGGGGTCGGTTGAGGCTCGGTCGAGCTCGTCCGCGCCGTGAGCTTCGTACGCTTGGCAGCCGGCTTGCGCGCCGAAGTCCGCTTGTTGGTAGGCATGGCTGGCTGGTGCCCGCCTTGCTCGGCTACCAAACAACAGGGTCCGGCTCGATGTGAAACCGAGCCTGCGTCACGTCGCAACGAGCTCGTTGAAGCCCGCCGTGCTGATGACCTCTTCGTCGAGGGTCACGACGAGCCCCTCGTAGCCCTCCTCGGTCGGCAGCGTCGTCAGGCCCGCCGGCCCAGCGACCACGAGAGTTGTTGCCCACGCGTCTGCGATGCCGAGGTCGGGGCCGACCACCGTCGCTGACAGGACCCCGACGGCGGGCTGACCCGTCGCGGGATCGAGGATGTGATCGCCGCGCTCGTAAGGAGCGGATGTCGCGACACCACCGTCAGTCACCTCCAGGACCGCCATCGTCGAGTCCGACCGCGTCGGGTGCCGCACACCGACCCGCCAAGCGTGGCCCGGCTCTGGCTCGCCGCGCACCAGCACGTCGCCGCCGGCGTTGACCATCAGCGATCGGACCCCGTGCAGCGCGAACATGATCGCTGCGCGCTCGAGCGCCCACCCTTTGACGAAACCTGACGGGTCAAGGGGCCCGAGCCCCGGTCGCGGCACGACCTCAGGCCGGGCCCCGACGGCGATGTCGAAGCACCCGCCCGTCGCCTCACACAGCTCTGCGCAGGTCGTCAGGACCTCGCGGACCTCTGGGCTGGCGTCGTCGAGCGCGAGCTCGCCGCGCGCGATGCGGCAGATCTCGCTGTCGACGCGCCACGTGCTGAAGAGGGAGTCGACGCGCTGGAACCAGCGCATGACCTCGTCGACGGGGTCCGAGCCGACCGCGTCAGGAACGTCGAACGAGACGGCTGTTCCCCACACCTCTTCAACCCGCCGCACTACTTGGCCTTGTCGAGCGCCGCCTGGAGCGACCTGGCGTACGACTCGCTGGTGTAGGTGGCCCCGGAAACGGTGTCGATGTTGGCGTTCTGCGCTTTGAGAGCCTCCGATCGCAGGATGGGCCCAGCCTCGTCGCTGATCGCTGCGGAACGCTCGCGGTCGTTCGGCAGCGCGAGCGCCTTGACGTCGATCAACTTGCCCCCTTGCACGATGACCTCGACCTGCACGTCGCCGAAGCGGTTCGTCTCGACGGGCCCATCGACCGTCTTGCGAGCCGCGGACCCCGTCGGCGCGGTGGTCGTCGTGGCGGCGCGTTTCGGTGCCGCTGTGGTCGTTGCGGTACCCGACGACGGTGCCGGCTCGGCTGCTGGCGTGGTCGAGTCGGGTGCGGTGTTGAACTGGCTCAGCAGTCCGAGACCGGCGACGGTTGCGGCGATGGCAGGGGCTGCGCGGCGCATTGGATCTCCTCTCTCCTCAGTAGTCGAAGCGCTCGAAATGGATGCGCCGCTTGGGCAGGCCGAGCGCGCGGAGGCGCCTCGCCACCGCGCCCATCATGGCGACGGGGCCGCACACGAAGGCGTCTCGTTCGGCGAGGTCGGGCACCATGGCGCGGAGCGCGGGCAGGCCGAGGCTGTCTGTCTCGTCGTCGCCGATGGTCGCGTCGACGATCAGATGAACGGTCACGTTGGGGTGCGTTGCGGTCCGTGCCAGCTCGTCGCGGAACACGACCTCGGTCTGCGAGGCGACCCTGTACAGCAGAATCACGTCGCGTGGCCCGCTGGCGAACTCGTCGAGCAGCGCCCGCAGAGGCGTGATGCCGATGCCGCCCGCGATGAGCACGCACCCTCGGCCGGTGCCGCGGTCGGCGGTGAACGCTCCGTAGGGACCCTCTGCGAACACGCGGGTTCCTGGACGGAGGTTCTGCAGCCGACAGGTGTCCTCGCCGAGTGCCTTCACGGTGATCCGCAAGTCCCCATTGGCGCTGCCCGAGGAGAGCGAGAACGGGTGGGCGTGCCACCAACCCTCCTTGGTCATGAAGCGCCAGATGAAGAATTGACCTGGGCGCACCGCGAGCGAGCTCAAGTCCCGCCCGCCGATGGTGAAGGAGACGATGCCCGGCGCCTCCGGGACGACCGCCGTGACACGCAGTCGATGGCGGACGTTGAACGCGATTGGCGCGCCCACACGGGAGATGATCACGGTGCCGATGGCCCCAACGGTCAAGGCGATCCAATAGGCACGCGCGACCGCGTCGTCGGTGAAGTCGCTGCCGACCGCGAGCTGGTGCGCGAACGCGAGTGCGATGGCGAGGTACGCGTAGAGGTGGATGAAGTGCCACGCCTCGCGGTCGATGCGCCGACGCGCGGCTCGAACAGATGTGACCGTGACGCCAGCCAGCAACGCGAGGGCAACGAAGGCCATGAGCACGTCGGGGTAGTGCTGCAGGAAGTCGAGGGTCTGGTCCCAGACCGACACGCTCGAGCCTGCCGCGTAACCGAGGGTCGTGAAGGCGACGTGGCAGAGCAGCAACCACGCCGTGGCGAAGCCGGTCCAGCGATGCCAGACGGTCAGGCGGTCGAAGCCCGCGTAGCGCTCGAGCCATGGCAGGCGCGAGATGAGCAGGAGCTCGACGAGCACGGCGTACGTGCCGAGAAGCGCGGTGATCTGGCCGAGTGCGGTGAACAGCCCGCCCGGCCCGGTGTCAGCGGCCAACTGGCCATGACGCAACCACATCGCGACGATGACCCCGACGTTGACGAACACGACGACGCCGACGTCCCAAGCGTGGTTCGCGCGCTCATCGTGACGCGTCGGCCTGGCGGCCGGGGGCGTCGCGATCTCTCGCGCAAGGGTCCTCATCTCGCCACTGGATCACGGCGGCCAGAAAGCCGGTGCAAAGCCAACTGGGAGGAACCTGGGAACTCGCGCCCGCGACGAACAGCCTTGCCGCGCCATCACGTCGGCTTCATGATCCCCTGATGTGGGCCCAGCACGATTCGCGGATGCGGACGCGTGTTGGTGGTGCTGTGCTCGTCGCTGTCGTGCTCCTCGCTGCGTGCAGCACGAGCTCTGGCGGTTCGAGCTCGAGCTCAGCCTCGGGGTCTGGCTCGTCCGCCTCGCCGGGCGCGGGCGACGGGATCCACAAGATCGAGCACGTCGTCGTGATCATGCAGGAGAACCGGTCGTTCGACTCCTACTTCGGCACCTTCCCGGGCGCCGACGGCATCCCGATGCAGGATGGCCAGCCCAGCGTGTGCGTCCCCGATCCGGCCACGAACGCATGCGTGAAGCCCTTCCATGACGCAAACGACGTGAACGGCGGCGGACCCCACGGTCAGACCTCGGCGACCGCAGACATCAACGGCGGGAAGATGGACGGTTTCATCGCGCAAAGCGAACAGGCGAAGAAGGGCTGCGCTGATCCGAACAACCCGGCCTGCGCCAATTCCAAGACTGCTGATGTCATGGGCTGGCACGACGCTCGCGAGATCCCCAACTACTGGGCCTACGCGCAGAACTACGTGCTCCAGGACCGGATGTTCGAGCCGAACGCGTCGTGGAGCCTGCCCGAGCACCTCTTCATGGTCTCGGAATGGTCCGCAAAATGCGCCACGGCCGGCGACCCCTCTTCGTGTAAGAACGAGCTGCAGTCTCCCGGTTCCCCTCCGAAGGACAAGAGTTACACGGCGGTGCCGGCAACCGACCCAGAAGGCGATCCGGTCGCAGCGCCGACCGGCCCGGACTACGCGTGGACCGACCTCACGTACCTCATGCACAAGGCCGGGGTTCCCTGGGGCTACTACGTGGTGGGCGGCACCGAGCCGGACTGCCAGAACCCCGAGAGCGTGTCGTGCGCGCCCGTGAAACAGACGGCGCAGACACCGGGCATCTGGAACCCGCTGCCTTACTTCGACACGGTGCGCGAGGACAAGCAACTCGCCAACATCCAGTCCGTGGACAACTTCTACGGCCAAGCGAAGTCCGGCACGCTCCCTGCTGTGTCCTGGGTCGTCCCGTCTGGTCCCGTGAGCGAGCATCCGCCGGGGGCACTCAGCGCTGGCCAGGCCTACGTCACGAGCCTCGTCAACGCGGTGATGGCGAGCCCGGATTGGGCCTCAACCGCGGTCTTCTTGTCGTGGGACGACTGGGGCGGCTTCTACGACCACGTCCAGCCCCCATCGGTCGACGCAAACGGGTACGGGCTTCGCGTGCCAGGCATCGTCATCAGCCCCTACGCGAAGCAAGGGGTCGTCGATCACCAGACGCTCTCCTTCGATGCGTACGTGAAGTTCATCGAAGACGACTTTCTCGGCGGCCAGCGGCTCGACCCCGCTACCGACGGACGTCCCGATCCGCGCCCCAATGTCCGGGAGAACGCCCCCCAACTCGGCGATCTCACCAACGACTTCGATTTCACCCAGAGCCCTCGCGCCCCGATGCCCCTCCCCGTGAACCCGCCCCCCGGCCGAGCATCGCTGTAGCCGCTCGATCCCCTAGATGCCGAGGATCACACTGCTGTAACTTGAGCCTTCGGATCGAGACGAGGTGCGTCCCCGTGCCCGAGAGCCACACCAGGCCAAGACCACACCTGGCTCACCCCGAGGAAGGGACTGCCGCGCCATCTGGTGACAGGTGGGGTTAGGCGGCCTGAGTGGCCTGTGGGGTCATGATCATCTCGAACTCGACAGGGGTCAACCGGCCGAGGGCGACCTGGCGGCGGCGGCGGTGGTAGGTCCGTTCGATCCAGGTCACGATTGCGATGCTCAGCTCCTCGCGGGTGGCCCAGCGTCGCCGGTTGAGGACGTTCTTCTGGAGCAGCGCGAAGAACGATTCCATCGCCGCGTTGTCGCCGGCTGAGCCGACCTGGCCCATCGAGCCGACCATCTCGTGACGGGCCAGAGCTCGGTGGAGCTTCCGCGCGCGA